>DASUFT010000100.1:0-124289 GCA_036274395.1 Candidatus Polarisedimenticolaceae bacterium
TGAGCAGGGTGAGGGTCACCCCGCACACCGCGATGAGCAGACCCATGGCCTGGAGCAGGCGGGTGACGGCGAAGGTCTGATCGAAGACGCGGAAGACCTCTTCCCGCAGGGCCCGGTTGCTGCGTACCACCAGTGGCACGCCGGGAAGACCCGCCTTGATCGCGTCCACCACCGCCTCCGCGTCCGCCCCGGGAACGAGGTAGAGGGCGACGTTCTGGACGGCCCCCGGGCCGAAGGCGCGCTCCATCGTGGCCAGGTCCATGAGCACGGAGCCCGCGTCGGCGCTGTAGTCGTGCACGATGCCGGCGACCGGGAACTCCACTGGACCGGCGGGGCCCTCCACCGTGAGCCGGCCATCCACGTGGAGCCGGAGCCGGCGCGCCATGGGCTCGCCCACCAGGACGGCCCCCTCGTCGCGGGCGCGCCGCAGCGCGTCCCCCGGCACCCCTTCCACGAAGGCGAAGCGCCGCTCCCCGCCGGGGAGGCGCATGTCGATCCCGCCCAGGTTCACGGGCCCGCCCGCGGAGGTGGTGGTGATCTGGCGCAGGCGATCGAGGCGCGCCACCCCGGGGACACGCCGGAGCGCCGCGATCACCTCCGGCTCCAGCACCGCCTGGTCGCGGGCGCGCCGCCAGGACTCGGTGGTGACGTAGACGTCGGCGCGCACGGTTGTGTTCACCCACACGGCGATGGTGCGGCGGAAGCTCCCCACCATCAACGTGATCCCCACGAGCATGCAGGCGGCCACCGCGAGCGCGGCGGCGGCGAAGGCGGTCGTCTGCAGCCGGGCGCCCACCCCGCGGAGACCGTAGAGCACGCCCAGGCGCCGCACGCGCAGCGCCGCTGTGCCCCGGCGGAGCGCCCAGGGTGTGACGAGCGGCGTGCCCGCCAGCACGGCCAGGCCGAGCACGAAACCGTTCACGGGCACGCCCTGCGCGAACGCGAGCACTCCCGCTCCCGCCAGCGCGAACAGGGCGAGCCCGCAAAGGAGCAGCGCGCGCGCCGACCGGCTCGCCCGCTCCTGCAGCGAGAATGCCGCCAGGAGTCGCCGGGGATCGCGCCGCGCCATGTCGAGCGCGGGCAGGAGTGCCCCCGCCAGCGCGCTGCCGATCCCGGTGGCCGCCGCCAGAGCCCACATCCAGGCCGGCACCGTCAGCGACTCGATCTCCTGGAGAAGATAGAGATTGGCCACCGTCGCGGACACGCCGGCCACGTTCGCCCGCGCCACCGCGTACCCGAGCGGCAGTCCGGCCGCCACCCCCAGGATCCCGAGCAGCGCCACCTCCACCAGCAGGGCCGCGAGCACCTGGGTGGGCGTGGCACCGAGCGAGCGGAGCAGTCCGAACTCGCCCCGGCGCCGCAGCAGCGCCGCCTGCGTGCTGACATAGACGAGGAACGCCCCCACCACCAGGCTGATGAGGGAGAGCGCGGTGAGGTTCAGCCGGAACGCGGCGAGGAGGCTCGACGCCTGCCGCTCCCGCTGCTCGGGGCGGAGCGCCTGCACCCGTCCGTGCAGCCTCTTCTCGATGCCGGCGGCCACCGCCGCGGTCTTCCACCCGGGCTGCACCTGCACGTCGACGTGGTGGAGCAGGCCGGGCCGCCCGAAGAGGGCCTGCGCCTGGGCCACGTCCATCACCACGAACTTCCCGCCCGCCGTGGGCGAGAGGCGCGAGAAGTCCACGAGGGCGCCGATGCGCACGGGGACGGCGCGGCTGCCGCTGGCCAGGCGGATCGTGTCCCCCACCTTCCACCCCCGCCGTCGGGCGAGGGGGACGGGAACGGCGGCCCATCCCTCGCGTTCCAGCGCGGGCCGGAGGTCGGGCGCAGCACCTCCTGCGAAGGGCAGGTCCCGCGGTGCGAAGAGGTCCACGCCCACCACGTCCAGGAAGGAGAGCTCCTCCCCCGCGATCGTCACCGGGATCTGCAGCACCGGCCAGGCCGCCCGCACCCCCGGGACGGCCAGCACCTCGGGCACCGCGGCGTCGGGCAGGTCCGGTCCCCGCGGCATCACGGAGAGATCGGCGTCGCCGCCCACGGCCTGCAGGCCTCCCCGGAAGGCGGCGAGCGCGCTGCCGTTCAGGATCTGGATGGACAGGACGGAGGCGACGCCCAGCGCCACGCCGACCACGGTGAGGACGAAGAGCATGCGCCCCGCCCGCCAGTGCGCCCGCAGGGCGTGCAGGACGTAGCGGATCACGCCGGCTCGAGGACGCCGCCCCGGAGCGTGTGCACCTCGTCGGCCTCGGCGGCGATCTCCCGGCTGTGCGTCACGTAGACGAGCGCGCTTCCCTCCACGGCACACAGCTCGAGCAGGAGGTCGAGGACGCGCCGGCTGGTGGCGTCGTCGAGGTTCCCGGTGGGCTCGTCGGCCAGGAGGAGGGCGGGCCGCCGCAGCAGGGCGCGGCAGAGGGCGACCCGCTGCTGCTCGCCTCCCGAGAGCTTCTCCACCGTGTCCCGGGCGCGGCCCGCGAGCTCCACCCGCTCCAGCAGCGCGCGTGCCCGTGCCTCGGCGGCGCCCGAGGGCTCCCCCGCGATCCAGGCGGGCAGCAGCACGTTATCCAGGACGGAGAGGTGGGGCACCAGGTGGAAGAACTGGAACACGAGTCCGATGCGGTCGCGCCGCAGGCGCGTGCGGGCGCGCTCGGTGAGGGAGGAGAGATCCTGTCCCGCCACCTCCACCCGCCCGGCGCTGGGGACGTCGATCCCCGCCGCCAGGTGGAGGAGCGTGGACTTGCCGCTGCCGCTGCGCCCGCGGACGGCGACCTTGCGCCCGGGGGGCACCTCGAGGCTCACGTCGCGGAGGACCTCGAGGGCCGGGCCGCCGTCGCCGGCCGCGTACGCCTTGCGGACGCGCTGCAGGCGCAGCGCGGGGACGGGTTCCCCTACGACTTGACCTCGGCGATCTCCGTGGCCTCGATCCACTTGCGCCCGTCCTTCTCGGACACGACACCGGTGACCTTGACCGCCTTCTCGCCCTTGCAGACGTGGCCGTCCTTCTCGGCGACGGCGTTCTTGATCAGGTAGTACTTGGTGTCCCCGGCCACGACCACGGACTGGCACTTCTCCTGCCCTTCCTCGGCCAGCGTGCACTTCGCGCAGAGGAGCTTGCCTTCCACGGTGACGGGGGCGGCGTTGTCGCCGGCCAAGGCCAGACCGGTCAAGGCGAGCACGGCGGCGATCGCGAGCAGTCCCAGAGTACGACGGCGCATGCGATGTCTCCTTTTTCGCAAAGCGGTGAGGCAGTGTAGACGGCGGGCCCTCAGAAGGCCAGGAGCGCCTGGAGCGCCGGCAGCAGCCGGGCCCTGGGCGAGAAGATCTCCTCCAGCGCCTTGCCGAACGGGACCGGCGTGTCCAAGGCCCCCAGACGCTCGACCGGGGCATCGAGGTCGTGGAAGCACTCCTTGGCCAGCGTGGCCGCGATCTCGCCGCCGAAGCCGCCGGTGAGCGGCGCCTCGTGGAGCACCAGGACCTTGGCCGTCTTGCGCACGGAGGCGAGCACGGTCTCCCGGTCCCAGGGCAGGAGCGTGCGCAGGTCCACCACCTCGAGCGAGAAGCCCTCCTCGGCCAGGCGCGCCGCCGCCTCCACCGCCCACACCACGCCCACGCCGTAGGTCACCACGGTCGCGTCGCCCCCCTCGCGGACGACGGCGGCCTTCCCCAGCGGCACCGTGTAGCTCCCCGCCGGCACCTTCCCTTTCGCGGACCGGTAGAGCTGCTTGTGCTCGAGATAGAGGACGGGGTTGCCGTCCTGGAGAGCCGCGAGCAGCAGGCCCTTGGCGTCGCGCGGCGTTGCGGGAGCGACCACCTTGAGGCCGGCGACGTGCGTGAACCAGGCCTCCACGTTCTGGGAGTGGAACGGGCCGGCCCCCGTCCCGCCGCCGATGGGGAGCCGCACCACCACCGGCACCCGCGCGCCCCACCGGTAGTGCGTCTTCGCCAGGTTGTTGACGATCTGGTTGAACCCACAGGTCACGAAGTCCCCGAACTGCATCTCCACCATGGGGACGAAGCCGTCGAGGGCCAGGCCGAGCGCGGCTCCCAGCGCCCCGGACTCGATGATGGGCGTGTTGCGCACGCGCGCCCTGCCGAACTCCTCCACCAGGCCCTGCGTGGCCTTGAACACGCCCCCGTACTCGGCGATGTCCTGCCCCAGGAGGACGACCCGGGAATCCTCCCGCAGCGCCTCGGCCAGGCCGTCGCGGATGGCATCGATGTAGCGGATCTCGGTCTCCTCGCCCGCCGGTGCCCGCTCCCGCACCAGGCTGGGCGCGTAGACGTCCTGCAGCTCCGCTTCCGGGGTGGAGTGGGGGTCGCCCACGTCCAGGGCGTCGTCCGCCAGCGCGTCGACGCGCGCCTTGATGTCCGTGCGCATCGCCGCCGCGCTCCCCTCGTCCAGGACGCCGCGCTCCCGGAGCACGGCCTCGAAGCGTGCGATGGGGTCCTTGACCTTCCACTCCTCGAACAACTGCTTGGGCACGTACGCCGTTCCCGAGGCCTCCTCGTGCCCGCGCATGCGGAAGGTGAGGAACTCGAGCAGGGCCGGCCCCTGGCCCGCCCGTGCCCGCTCCGCGGCGCGGGAGACGGCGTCGAGCACGGCCAGGACGTCGTTCCCGTCCACCGTCTCGCCGGCGATGCCGTACCCCACGGCCCGGTCCGACAGGTGCGCGCACGCGTACTGCTCCGCCACCGGGGTGGAGAGCCCGTACTGGTTGTTCTCGACCACGAAGAGGACCGGCAGCTTCCACACCGCCGCCAGGTTCACCGCCTCGTGGAAGTCCCCCTCGCTGGTGGATCCGTCTCCCGTGAAGGTGGCCGCCACCCGCTTCTCGCCGCGCAGCGTCGCCGCCAGCGCCAGGCCGTTCGCCACGGGGAGCATCGCCGCCAGGTGGCTGATCATGCCCACGATCCGGTGCTCGAGGAGGCCGAAGTGGAACGTGCGGTCGCGCCCCTTGGTGAAGCCGCCCTCGCGTCCCAGCAGCTGCCGGAAGAGCCGCGCCAGGTCCACGCCGCGGCCCGTGAACACGCCGAGGTTCCGGTGCATGGGGAGGATCCAGTCGTCCTCCCTGAGCGCCGCCGTGACCCCCACGGCGATCGCCTCCTGCCCGATCCCCGAGAACCACTTGGAGAGCTTCCCCTGACGGAGCAGCACCAGCATCTTCTCCTCGATCAGCCGCGGCAGGAGGAGCGCGCGGTGCAGGTCGAGGAGCGCCCGGGGGGAGAGGTCGGATCCGGCCCGAGGGCGGTCGGGAACGGCCACCGGTCGCAGGGGTTCGCCCATGAACCGGGATTATGGCATCTAGCCGGTGCCCCGTCGGCGCGACGGCACCGGCCGCACCTCCACCAGCTCGAAGCAGGTCTCCACGAAGGGCCGGAGCAGCCGGGCCTTGCAGGTGGCGACGCAGGTGCCCGGACCGGCAGGCTCGGCCCGGGCCGTGCCCTCGAGGTCCTTGCAGCGCGCATCGGCGGCCCCGGTGCACGCCTCCGGCGTCATGCAGCCCCGCAGCATCCGCCCGTGCGCCGCCGCCTTCTCCGTCAGCGCCTCGCGGAGACGGGCGCTGGCCTCGGGGTCCCAGGGAGCCGCGTAGTCCACGCGGCAGACCGCCCCTTCCACGAGATCGCCGATGGGGCTGTCGCCGGAGCCGCGGGGGAGGTCGGGCCAGGACAGGACGCGGAGCGCCGCGTCGCGTGTGGCGGCCGCGCACCCGGTGAGGCGGATGCTCCCATGCTCCTCGACCGGCCGGTCGGAGAGCACGGCGACGAGGGCGAAGGCGGCGGCCGTAAAACCTGGTGGCATGCGGCGCTCCCGTGCCGAGAAGCATGCGCCGCCCTCCGCGGCAAGGGAACCGCTTCGGTCCGATTTCCGCGGCATGCGCCCCGCACCCATGGCAGACTGCGCGCCGAAAGGAGAGCGAGATGAAGCGAACCCTCCGGCTCCTCGCGCTGGCCACGGTGGCGATCCTCGGGTCGGGGCCCGCCTTCGCCCTCGGGCCCGTGGACCTGGCGGTCACCGCCTACTTCTGGAACGCCGACTCCGAGGTCCTGGACCAGACCGAGGCCTCGGGAGACGTCGGCGGGCGTGCGGAGCTGTGGTTCAAGCGGCTCGGGGTCACGGCGGAGCTGTTCCGGCTGAGGCCCGAGGACTCGCTGAGCGATCTCGACTTCGACTACACGAGCCTGGACGTGCAGTGGAGGCTGCTCGACCTCACGGAGAACAACTTCCTGGCGGTGGGCGCCGGCTACGAGAAGGTGGATCTCAAGGGGACGGGGATCGACGACAACAGCTCCGGTCCCCGGATCATGGCCGAGGGCCGGGTGGGCCTCACCAGCATCCTCTGGTTCTACGGCCGCGGCGCCTACATGCCGGACCTCTCGGACCTCGAGGCCGGGCCCGTCACGTTCACCAACGGAAAAGCGTTCGAGTACGAGTTCGGCCTGCAGGTCAAGCCCTTCCCGTTCCTCCAGCTCTACGGCGGCTACCGCATGCACAAGGACGAGTTCGACGTGCCCCTGGGGACGGCCACCATCAAGCACGACGGGATCCTCGCCGGTGCGGGGGTCAACTTCTGATCTACGCGGAGGACCTCGCCTACGCCCACGACGCGGGGTTCGGCCTCTACGCACGGGAGGCCGCCCCCGGCATCCTCGGCATCCTGCGCGAGGCGGGGGTGGACGAGGGCACGGTGGTGGACCTCGGCTGCGGGAGCGGGATCCTGCTCCGCGCCCTGAGCGGCGCCGGCTATGCCACCGTGGGGATCGACCCTTCCCCGGCCATGCTCGAGCTGGCCAGGGCCGCGGCACCGGGCGCGCACCTGATCCGTGCCCCCGCCGAGGAGGCCGAGTTCCCGCCCTGCGATGCGGTGACCGCGATCGGCGAGATCCTCTGCTACGTGCCGGCGCGGGCCACCACCGAGGCCGGCCTCGTCCGCCTCTTCCGCCGCATCGCCCGCGCCCTGCGCCCGGGGGGCGTGCTGGTCTTCGACGCCCTCGTCGCCGACCGCGGCGCGCCTCTGTGCTACCGGAACTGGCGGCAGGGCGAGGACTGGGCGGTGCTCTCCGACGTCGACGAGGATGAGACGCGCGCCCGCCTCACGCGGAGGATCACCATCTTCCGCCGGGTGAACGAGGAGTGGCGGCGCTCGCAGGAGACGCACGTCCTGCGCGTCTTCGAGCGGAAGGTGCTGGAGCAGGCGCTGCGCCAGGCCGGGCTCACCTGCCGCGTCTCCTCGAGCTTCGGCCTGATGCGCCTTCCCGAGCGCCGCCTCTGCTTCCGGGCCAGGCGCCGCGCCGGATAGAGCGTCACGGTCCACGATGGCCCGTTGACATTTGACGGATATGGACGGAATCTCGCCGCCTGTCTGGAGCACGCGGGGGGACGTCCATGGCACGAGGGAGAAGGGTAGGAGGCAGGAGCGCGCCCGCCGCGCTTCTGGCGGCGATCGGCCTGGCCTGCGTGCCGCCCGCCCTCGGCTGCGACGCGAGCGCCGAGCTCCTGATCACCGAGTTCATGGCGTCGAACATCACCACCCTGACCGACGGGGACGGGGACTACGCGGACTGGGTCGAGATCTACGATCCCTGCCTTCCCAGCGTGAGCCTCGACGGGTGGTACCTGACCGACGACGCGGCGAACCTCACCAAGTGGCGCTTCCCCGCGGTCACCCTCACCCGCGGCGGCTCGCTGGTCGTCTTCGCCTCGGGGAAGAACCGGGCGGTGGCCGGCGCCGAGCTGCACACGAGCTTCAAGCTCGCGGCAGAAGGTGAGTACCTGGCGCTGGTCAAACCCGACGGCACCACCGTGGCGCACGCCTTCTCCCCCGCCTTCCCCCCACAGTACCCGGACGTCGCCTACGGCCTTCCCCAGAGCTCGATCACCCCCGTGCCCCGCGGTGCCACCGCCCGCTACCGCGTCCCCAGCGCCGCCGATGCCGGACTGGGCACGAGCTGGACGGGGCCCGCCTTCGACGACGCCGGCTGGTCCACCGGGGCGACCGGGCTGGGCTTCGACGCCAGCGGCGCCGGGTTCTTCGACGTGACCTGCTACCGGGCGAGCATCGCCGTCCCCGACCTGGGGACGGCGGAGGCCGTGATCGCCGACCCCGCGCTGCAGCTCTCCATCCAGACGGCGCAGCCACCGGTCATCAACTACCTGAACACGGGGGGGGCGGGCCATTTCGGGAGCGACGCCTCCTTCCCGGGGATGCTGATCGGCACCGACGTGAACGACTTCGTCGTGCTCGTCACGGGGACGATCACCCTTCCCGCCGCCGGTCCCTGGACCTTCGGCGTCAACAGCGACGATGGGTTCGGGATGGAGATCTCCCGGCAGCCCTACGTGTTCACGACGTCCTTTCCGAATCAGCGCGGGGCTTCCGACACCCTTGCCGTGTTCAACATTCCCGAGCCGGGGCAGTACGCCCTCCGCCTGGTCTTCTTCGAGCGGGGAGGCGGATCCGGGCTCGAGCTGTTCGCCGCCCCGGGGTCGCTCTCCTCGTTCTCCGGCGCGTTCCGCCTGGTGGGGAACACGGCCGAGGGCGGGCTCCCCGTGACCTCGCTGGCTTCCCTCATCGGCACGGACGTGCGCACTCCCATGCTGGGCCTGAACGCCTCCCTCTGGGGTCGGGTCCCCTTCGACGTGGCCGACCCCGGGGCCGTCGACCTCCTGACGCTGCGCGCTTCGTACGAGGACGGCTTCGTCGCCTTCCTGAACGGGGTGGAGGTGGCGCGGCGGAACGCTCCGGCGACTCTGGAGTGGAACTCGGCCGCCGGCACGGACCGGCCGGTCGGGGACGCGCCGGTCCCCGAGGAGATCGACCTCACGGCCCAGGCGGGGCTCCTCCAGACCGGCGCCAACGTGCTGGCGTTCCAGGGCCTGAACGACGCCGCGACGGAGGGGGCGTTCCTGGTGCTCCCGGAGCTGACGGGAGTGGGCCCGACCTCCACCGTGGCCCCCGCCTTCCTGGTTCCCGCCACACCGGGGCGGTACAACGGCTTCACCTACCCGGGTGTCTCCGGGAAACCGTCCTTCTCCCACGCCAGCGGCACCTTCTCCTCTCCCTTCTCCCTGCAGCTCTCTGCCGCCGCTCCCGCGGCTCTGATCCGCTTCACGCTCGACGGCAGCGATCCCACGGAGACGCAGGGAACGGTCTACAGCGAGCCGCTTTCCATCTCCGATTCCACCCGCATCCGCGCCCGGGTCTTCGAGCCCGGCCTGGCACCGGGACAGGTGATCACGCGGCTCTACGCCAAGCTCGCCCCCGACGTCCTCTCCTTCAGCTCGAACCTGCCGCTGGTCGTGGTGGACACCTTCGGCGGCGGCCTCACCCAGGAGTTCCTGACCGAGACCCTGACCACGGTGATCCCCACCACCGGGGCCCGCGCCGGCATCGTGGATCCTCCGGGCTTCGCGGGCCTGGCCGGCCTGCGCATCCGCGGGTCCAGCTCGACCAGCTTTCCCAAGAAGCAGTTCTTCCTCGAGACCTGGGACGACACGCGCGACGACCTCAGCGTGTCGCTGCTGGGGATGCCGCTGCAGTCCGACTGGATCCTCTACGCCCCCTACACGGACAAGACGCTGATGCGCGACGCGCTCGCCTACAAGTGGAGCAACGACATCGGCCGCTATGCCGTGCGCACCCGCTTCGTGGAGGTGTTCCTGCGCACCGCCGCCGGGCCGGTGAGCGCCGCCGACTACGCCGGGGTCTACGTCCTGGAGGAGAAGATCAAGCAGGACGTGAACCGCGTGAACCTCGTGGACCTGCAGCCCGAGGACGCCATTCCCCCCGCCGTGACCGGCGGCTACATCCTCAAGAAGGACCGTCTCGATCCCGGAGACCTGGGCTTCGCCCTCGGCTCCGGCCTCCGCCTCGCGTACGTCGAGCCCAAGGAAGAGGAGATCACCGCCGCCCAGGCGGCCTGGCTCAGCGGCTGGATGAACGAGATGGAAGCGGCCCTGGCCGGCCCCGATTTCGCGGCCGACTATCTCGACACCGACTCCTTCATCGACCACCACATCCTGGTGGAGATGACGAAGAACATCGACGGGTACCGGCTGAGCACGTTCATGTTCAAGGACCGGGGGGGGAAGCTCACGATGGGTCCCATCTGGGACTACAACCTGACCCTGGGGAACGCGAACTATCTCGAGGGGTGGCTCCCCGCAGGCTGGTACTACCCGCAGCTCTCCGGCACCGAGTATCCCTGGTGGCCGCGCCTCTTCGAGGACCCCGAGTTCCGGCTCCGCTATGCCGACCGCTGGTTCGCTTTCCGGCGCGGGCCCCTCCGCACCGAGGCCCTCCTGGGGGACATCGACGGCGCTGCCGCCCTGCTCGACGAGGCACAGGCACGGAACTACGCGCGCTGGCCGATCCTGGGCACCTACGTGTGGCCGAACTGGTTCATCGGCACCACCTACGCCTCGGAGATCGACTGGATGAAGCAGTGGCTGGCGGAGCGGCTGCTCTGGATCGACGGGCAGTTCCCCGCGCCGCCCCTCTTCAACCACGCCCCCGGCGAGGTCCCCACGGGCTTCGCCCTCACGGTGACGGCCGCTTCGGGGACCGTCTACTACACGCTGGACGGCTCCGACCCTCGACTCCCCGGAGGTGCCGTGGCACCCGGGGCGCTGCCCTACGGAGGGCCGCTCTCCATCGACCAGGTGCGGCAGATCAGGGCCCGCTCCTTCGACGGCTCCGCCTGGAGCGCCCTCAACGAGGGCACCTTCGCGCCGGTGCCGCCGGCCTACGTGAACGAGGTCCTGGCGGCGAACGTGACGCAGCTCGCCGACGAGCAAGGCGACTTCGATCCCTGGATCGAGCTGTACAACCCCTTCCCGGCCACCGCCGACCTCGCCGGCGCGTTCCTGACCGACGATCCCCAGATGCCGGACAAGTGGCAGGTCCCCGCGGGCACCACCCTGTGCGGCGGCCGCTGGCTCCTGGTCTGGGCGGACAACGAGCCGCTGGAAGGGCCTCTGCACGCCAATTTCCGCCTCGATCCGGCTGGCGGCACCCTGTGGCTCTACGCTCCCTCCGGTCTGGCCCTGGACTCGTTCCCCTATCCCGCGCTGGGAAGCAACGTCTCCTACGGGCGGACGCCCGACGGCGGTCCCACCCTGGCCCCGTTCGTCCATGCCACCCCGGCGGCGGAGAACCGCGACCTGCCCACCCGGATCGTGCTCAACGAGTACAACGGCGTCGCCCCCACCCGCCTGCTGTCGGGCACCGGGACCGACGTCTTCTTCGGCCGCGTCACCGGAAACGGCGGCGACTGGTTCGAGCTGGTGGTGGTGGAGGACCACCTCGACCTCCGTGGGTTCCAGGTGCGCGTCCGCGACAACGGGGTCGTCACCACCCTGACCTTCACCCAGGCTCCCCTCCTGGCCGACCTCCGCAGCGGCACCATCGTGACCGTGGCGGCGAGCCTGGCCAGCGACGTGAGCTATGCCCCCCTGTCCGGCGACTGGTGGATCCACCTCGGCCTCGACGGCCTCTACCTCACGGGCTCCTTCTCCGTCTCCCACCAGGACACGCAGATCACCCTCCTCGATCCCGCCGGCAACGTCGTCTTCGGCCCCGCCGGGGAGGGCATCCACCCCCAAAGCGGCGTGGGCAACGACGAGGTCCTCAAGCTGGAGGAGAGCCCGGGTCCCGCCACCACGGCCTTCTCCACCTACAACGACGGCAGCACGAGCTCCTTCGGCGCACCCAACCTGTGGAGCGGCGGCTCCGGGGTGCAGGACCTGAGCGCCCTGCGCAATCCCGTGCTCCTGGCCTGCGCCGGCGACGCCGCATGCGCCGACGGCAACCCCTGCACCGACGACACCTGCGTGGCCGGCCACTGCCAGAACGTCCCCAACGCGGCCCCCTGTGACGACGGGGACCCCTGCACCTCCCCCGACGTGTGCGCCGATCGGCAGTGTGGCGGGCAGGCCCTGTCCGGCTGCTGCTTCGCCGACTGCGATTGCGACGACGGGAACGCCTGCACCGTGTCCGCCTGCGATGGCGGGACAGGCTTCTGCGCCTTCCTGGGAGGGGCCTGCGCCGTTCAAGGGACCCTGAGGTACTACCGCGACTCCGCAGGCGGTGGGTCCGAGCCCAGCGCCAAGCCGGTGTCCGGCGTGGGCATCGATCGCACGGGCGATGGAACGGCGGACGCCACCACGGACGGCTCCGGCGGCTTCACCTTCGCCGGCCTGTCCGGCGACCTCACCGTCCTGCCCTTGCCCCGGGAAGGGGGCTCGGGGGGCGCGGTCTCCTCCTTCGATGCCTCCGTCATCGGGCGAGCCGCCGCCCAGCTCCTCACGTTGACTCCCGGCCAGACGGTCGCCGCCGACGTCACCGGAGACGGCACGGTGAGCGCGCTCGACGCCTCCCTGGTGGGACGGTTCGCCGCCGAGCTGCTCGGTCGTTTCCCCATCGCCGATGCGGCCGGCTCGGACTGGGCCTTCCTGCCCCCGTTCCACGCCTATGCGCCACTGGAGGGGGGCGAGACCCCCGATTTTGCCGCCGTCCTCTACGGCGACGTGACCGGGAACTGGGCCCCCTCGCCGGCGCGGATCGCCGCCGTCTCCTCGGCGGACGAGCGGTCGGCGATGGAGCACGACCTCGCGCTCGCGTCCACGGTGGGGGTGGGAGCCCTCTCCCGGCCGTGGCCGCGGTCCGCGTCCGCCACCCTCGCCCTCACCGGCTGGACCGGTCCCCTGCACGCAGGCAAGCGGCGCGACCTCACCATCGTCCTCGACCAGGGGGAGGGGATCCTCGGGCTCGACCTGCTCGTGCGCTACGACCCCGCCAGCCTGAGGATCGTGGGGATCGCCTCCAGCCGAGGCCTTGCGCACGGCGATCGCGACGGGCTCTGCCGGATCGCAAGCTACGGCACGGCACCGCTCGCCGGCTCCGCACCGATCGTCACCCTGACCGTGGAGGCGCTCCGCGGCCTGGGAGCGCGTTCCCCGCTCCAGGTCTCCGGGGTCGCCGACGAGGGAGCGGTGCTCCTTCTCAGTCCAGGCTCTTCCGGAAGCGCAGGCTCGCCACGGTGAGGTTCAAGATGGCGAAGCCGGTGAGGATCAGGCCCTCCCGCCAGAGCACGTCCAGTCCCGACGCCTTCAGGAACAGCCCCCGGATGACGTGGTTGTAGTAGCGGAGGGGGATGGCGTAGGTCGCCAGCTGGATGCCGTGGGGCATGTTCTCGATGGGAAAGATCAGCCCCGAGAGGTAGATCATCGGCACCATCAGGAGGAAGATCGAGGTCATCATCGCCTGCTGCTGCGTGGACACCAGCGTGGAGGCAAAGAGCCCGAGGCCCAGCATGGCCACCAGGAAAGGAAGGGTGAGGAGCAGCAGGAGCAGGAACGAGCCCCGGAAGGGGACGCCGAAGACGATGCGGGCGGCGGCGGTGACCAGGCACACGTTGAGGACGCCGATGAAGCCGAAGGGAAGGAGCTTCCCCAGGATGAGCTGCCAGGGCCGGATGGGCGTCACGCTGATCTGCTCCAGGGTCCCGATCTCCCGCTCCCGCACCACTGCCATGGAAGGAAGGATCAGCGTCAGCAGCATGAGCGTCAGCGCCGTGATGGCGGGAACGTAGAACCAGCGGCTCTTGAGGTCCGGGTTGTACCAGACCCGCGGCCTGAGGTCGGTCCTGCCCGGACGCTTCGCCTCCGGCAGCCGCTCCAGGCGCTTCTCCACCAGCTTCCCCCCCTCCGCCGCCACGATCCGCCCCGCGTACCCCAGGCCCACCACGGCGGAGTTGCTGTTGGTCCCGTCGGCGATGATCTGCACCCGTGCCGTGCGCTCCCCCGCCAGGTCGGCCCCGTACCCCCGCTCGATCACCACGGCGATCTCCGCCTCGCCCTCGATCAGCCAGGGCTCGATGGCGCTCTGCGTGGCCGCGACGCCCGCGAGATCGAAGTAGCCGGAGCCCAGGAAGGCGTCCACCAGCCGCCGGCTGTCCTCGGTCCGGTCGAGATCCAGGAGCAGCATGGGCAGGTGCTGCACGTCGGTGTTGGCGGCGAATCCCAGGGCGAGGAGCTGCACGAGGGGGCCCACGATCATCACCGGGATCATCCGGCGGTCGTGCCGGAGCTGCAGCACCTCCTTCACCAGGATCCGCCAGAGCACGTACACGCTCAGCTCTCCCGCCGCGCCAGGCGCAGGCTGGCGATGGCGAGCACGACGGCGGCGTACAGCGCCAGGTAGAGCATGGGCCGGCCGTAGGGGGAGAGGTCCGTCCCCTTGAGCACCACGCCGCGGAGCACGATCAGGTAGTGCCGGGCGGGGACGGCGTAGGTGAGGACCTGCAGCAGGTGGGGCATCCCCCGGATGGGGAAGATGAACCCGGAGAGA
Organism: Candidatus Polarisedimenticolaceae bacterium; assembly: GCA_036274395.1. Lineage (GTDB taxonomy): Bacteria > Acidobacteriota > Polarisedimenticolia > Polarisedimenticolales > DASUFT01 > DASUFT01. The sequence continues at coordinate 14,343 of DASUFT010000100.1, forward strand.
AAGATGGCGGGGAGCATGGAGGAGACCGCCCCCACCTGGAAGGCCATGGCCTGGCTGTCCGAGAAGCTCGACACCAGCAGGCCGAAGCTGAGCGCGCCCACCAGGTAGAGGAGCGTGGCCGCGAAGAGCGCCAGGTAGGAGCCGCGCACCTCCACCCCGAAGAGCACGCGCGCGGTGAGGAGGATCACCGCCGTGGCCGCCAGCGAGATGGCGAGGTAAGGAAGGACCTTCCCCACGATGAGCTGAGGGGTGCGCAGCTCGGTGACCCGGAGCTGCTCCATCGTCCCCCGCTCCTTCTCGCGCACCACGGACAGGGCGGTGGAGATCACGGCGGTGAGCATGAGGATGAAGCCGATGAGCCCGGGCACCAGGAACTGGGTGGACTGCAGCTCCGGGTTGTACCAGACGCGGGGGCGGGCCTCGATGGCCGCCGCCTCCCGCCCTCCCAGGCGCAAGAGCGTCTGGCGCATGCGTCGCCCATCCAGCTCGGCCACGATCGCCTGCGCGTAGCCGAGCAGGGTGGTGGCGGTGAGGGCGTCGGTGCCGTCGAGCACGAGCTGCACCTCCCCGGTCTGCCCATCCGCCAGCGCACGGCCGTAGCCGCGGGGGACCACCAGGATGGCGGCCGCCTCCCGCAGCTCGGTCAGGCGCGCCAGGTCCGTGCCCGCCGGGATGTCGGCGGCCAGGTCGAAGTACCCGGAGGTGAAGAAGCCGTCGGCCAGCGCGCGGCTGGCCGCCGTCCGGTCCTCGTCCTGCACGGCCAGCGCGATGTGCTTGACGTCGAAGTTCAGGGCGTAGCCGTAGAGGAGCAGCATCATGGCGGGAACGCCCAGCAGCATGGCCAGGCTCAGGGGGTCGCGCGCCGCCTGCCGGAACTCCTTCAGCGCCACCGCCCAGATCCGCCTCACCCCGTCTTCTCCCCGGCGGCGGCGTCCGCGACCTCGACGGAATGGATGAACACGTCCTCCAGCGATGGCACGATGCGCTCGACGGCGGCGGGGACGTTGCCGGCGCGCTCCAGCAGCGCCAGCGCCTGCGCGCGCACGCCCGGCACGTCGTCCACCACCAGGTGCAGCCGTGACCCGAACACGCTCGCCTCGTGGACGAAGCTCGCGCCCTCGAACGCGCGCAGCGCCTTCAGGTAGTCCGGGCAGGCCACCTCCAGCACCGCCCTGCCGTGGAACACCTGCTTCAGCTCCGGCACCGAACCCAGCGCCACCAGCCGCCCCCCATGCATGAGGGCGATGCGGTCGCAGTGCTCGGCCTCGTCCAGGTAGTGCGTGGTGACGAGCACGGTCACGCCCTCGCCCGCCATGGCGTCGATCAGGGCCCAGAAGCGCCGCCGGGAGAGGGGGTCGACGCCCCCCGTGGGCTCGTCCAGGAGCAGCACCCGCGGCCGGTGCAGGACCGAGCAGGCCAGGGCCAGGCGCTGCTTCCACCCGCCCGAGAGGTCGCCGGTCATCGTATCCTCGCGCCCCTGCAGGCCCGCCATCTCCACCGCCCAGGCCTCGCGCTCCTGGAGCGCCCGGGCGCGCAGGCCGTAGACGCCCCCGAAGAAGCGCAGGTTCTGCCGCACCGAGAGGTCCTCGTAGAGGGAGAAGCGCTGCGTCATGTAGCCGAGCATCCGCTTCACGCGCTCCGGCTCGGCCAGCACGTCCACCCCCAGGACCCGCACGGACCCGGAGGTCGCCGAGAGCAGGCCGCAGAGGATGCGGATGGCGGTGGACTTCCCCGCCCCGTTGCTCCCCAGCAGGCCGAACACGCTTCCCTCGGCCACGTCGAAGGAGAGGTGGTCCACGGCCACGAAGGCGCCGAAGCGCTTGGTGAGCGCGGCCACCTCGATGGCGCTCACGCGCGCTCCCGGATACGGGCGATGAAGATGTCCTCCAGCGAGGGGAGGACGGGGCGGACCACCTCCACCTGCACGCCGGCCTCCTGCAGCGCCACCCGGAGCCGCTCCGCGGCCGCGGAAGCGTCCTCCCGTGGCGTGCGGGCGAGCGTGGCGTGCAGGCGCTCGCCGAAGGTCTCGAGGTCGGTCACCTCGGCGGTGGCGGCGAGCACCTCCTGGGCCGTCCGCCGGGGGCGGGCCAGCACCTCCAGCACCGAGCCCGCCTCCCGCCGCCGCAGTGCCTCCGGGGCATCCAGCTCCAGGATCTTGCCCTGGTCCATGAGGGCGACGCGTCCGCAGCGCTCGGCCTCGTCGAGGTAGGGCGTGGTCAGTAGCAGGGTCAGCCCCTGCTGCTGCAGGCGGGCCAGGATGCGCCAGAAGTCGCGGCGGGAGACGGGGTCCACGCCGGTGGTGGGCTCGTCGAGCACGAGGAGCTCCGGGGTGTGGATGAGCGTGCAGGCGAGCGCCAGCTTCTGCTTCATCCCTCCGGACAGGCGCGCGGCCAGGCGCTTCCGGAAGGGAGCCAGGCGCAGCTCCTCCAGCAGTGCGTCCCGCCGGGACCGGAAACCGCGCACCCCGTGCACGGAGGCGAAGAAGGAGACGTTCTCGTCGATGCTGAGGTCGCCGTAGAGCGAGAAGCGCTGGGAGAGGTAGCCCACCCGGCGGGAGAGGCGGCGGCGATCGTGGGAGGGATCGAGGCCGCAGGTGCGCACGCTGCCGCCGTGCGCCTGCAGGAGCCCGAGCACCGCGCGCAGGGTGGTGGTCTTGCCGGCGCCGTCGGGGCCGATCAGTCCGAAGGTCTCGCCGGACTGGACCTCGAAGGAGACGCCGTCCACCGCGGGGACCTCGCCGTAGCGCCGGACCAGGCCCTCCACGGAGACCAGCGCGTCAGGCACGCAGCCGGGCCTCCGCCGGCATCCCCGGCTTGTAGAACCCGTCCTGGTTCTGGAGGCCGACCTTGACCCGGTACACGAGCTTCACCCGCTCGTCGCGCGTCTGCACGTTCTTGGGCGTGAACTCCGCCTCCGAGGCGATGAACGTGATCTTCCCCGGACGCTGCGCGCCGTCGTCGGTCACCACCGTGACCGTCTGCCCCAGGCGCAGCTTTCCCAGGTCGGGCTCGCCCACGTAGACGTTCAGCCATGCGTTCCCCAGGTCCGCCACCACGGCCAGCGTCTCCCCCGGCGACACAGTCTCCCCTTCCTGGGACACCTTCTCGGTCAGCACGCCCGACACCCGGGACACCACCACGGTGTCGCGCGCGCTCTTCTCGAGCTGGGCGATGCGGGCGTCGGCCGCGGCCACCTGGGCGCGCGAGGCCTCCACCTCCTCCCGGCGGAACCCCGCCCGCAGGGCGGCCAGGCGCTGGCTCGCGGCCTGGAGCTGCCCCGCCGCCACGTCGCGCCTCCCCAGCGCCTCGTCCCGCATCTGGGCGGACACCACGCCCTGCGCGAGCAGGTCCTGCAGGCGCCGCAGCTCCTTGTCCGCCGCATCGAGCGCCGCGCGCGCCGCCTCGACCTGGGCCTCGGCCTCCGCGATCTCCTCCCGGCGCGCCCCAGCGCGGCGCAGCGCCAGCTGCGCCGCCGCCCCCGCGCGCTCGGCCCGCGCCTGGGCGAGCGCCAGCTCGATGTCCGTGGGATCGATGCGGGCGATCTCCTGGCCGGCGGCGATCGTATCCCCCTCCATGACCGGGAAGGAGACGAGCTTGCCTCCCAGCAGGGGAGAGAGGCGCACCTCCGTGGCCTCCACGTGCCCTGCGGCCACCAGATCGCCGGTCCGGCGTTCTCGGTTGCAGCCGGCGAGCGTGAGCACGACGGCGAGGACCAGGACGGCACGCTGCATGGATTCGATCCCCCCGGCGCACGGTAGCCGCCGCGCCAGGAGACTGCCATAAAATGATTCGATGCCGGGATTCGACGGACGCGCGGTGGTGGTCACCGGAGCCTCGGGCGCCATGGGGTTCGCGGTGGCCGAGCGCCTGGTGCACGAGGGCGCGCGCGTGCACGCGCCGGTGCGCGGCCGCGGCACGGAGAAGCTGGAGGCCCTGGGCGTGCAGGTCGTGCCCGGCGTCGACCTCACCGAGGCCAAGGCGGTGGACGCGTTCTACGCCGGCATCTCCGACCTCTGGGCCTCCATCCACTGCGCCGGTGGCTTCGCCATGGGGAAGATCGGCGACCTCAAGCCCGCCGACCTCCAGGCGATGTGGGAGATCAACGCCCGCTCCGCGTTCCTCTGCTGCCGGGCCGCCGTGGCCGCCATCCGGCGCGCGGGAACCAGCGGGCGCATCGTCAACGTCGCCGCACAGCAGGCGCTCGACGCGCGCCGCGGCGCCGGCACGGTCCCGTACACCATGAGCAAGGCCGCCGTGGCCGCACTGACGGTCGCGCTCGCGGAGGAGCTGGCGCCGGAGGGGATCTGGGTCAACGCCGTGGCTCCCTCCACCATGGACACGCCGGACAACCGGGCGGCGATGCCCAAGGCGGACTTCTCCCGCTGGCCCAAGCTCGAGGAAATCGCCGAGGTGACGGTCTTCCTCGCCTCCCCCGCCAACCGCGCCGCCCGCGGCGGCATCGTCCCCGTCTTCGGAAAGAGCTGAGCTACCGCGTCCAGCGCGCCGTCAGCGCCACGGTCCGCGACGGCATCCGGTAGTACTGGGCGTCGCCCAGCTCGCTCTCCGCCACCGGGTCGCGCGCCTCGTTCAGGTTCGTCCCGTCCACGCGCAGCTCCATGCTCTGGAACCGGTAGCCCACCCCCGCGGACCAGGTCACGAAGGCGTCGGCCAGCGCGGTGTTCCGCTTGTTCAGGTAGCGTTCCCCCACGTAGGAGGCCTGCGCGGAGGCGCGCAAGCCCTTGGGAGGCGCCCAGACCACGCCCAGCGCCGCCAGGTCGCGGGGGCTCATCTCCAGCTTCTTCCCCTCAAGCTGCGTGGGTACCCCATCGAACTCGGTGACGTGGTCCCGGAAGCGCGCGTCGTGGTTCGCGTAGCTCAGGTTGGCGCGGAGCGCGGGGGTGAACGCGTAGGCGGTGGTCAGCTCGGCCCCCCGCAGGCGCACCTCGCCGGCATTGGCCAGCACCGGTGTGCCGCCGTCCCCCACCTGCGACACCACCATGTTGTCCAGATCCATCTGAAAGCCGGTGACCTCGGCGGTGAGGCGCCCGTCCAGAAATGCGGTCTTCACGCCGGCCTCGTAGCTCTCGCCGGTCTCGGGATCCAGGATGCCTCCCTCCGCCTCGACGCCGAAGTCGATGGCGGCCGGCTTGAACGTGTTCCGGTAGTCCGCGAAGATCCGCAGGGCGTCCGTGCCGTGGCTCCACACGGTGAAGATGGCGCCCAGCGAGCCGCTGCCGCGGGTGACGGATTCCTTGCTCTCGCCTTCCTCGCCCTCCTCGATCTCCCCGACGGCTTCCGCCTCCCGCTCCTCCTTGGTGTGGTTCAGGCGCGCGCCCACGTCCACCCGCAGGCGCTCGAAGGGCGTCCACTCCACGCTGCCGTAGAGGCCGGCGAAGTCCCGCATGTCCTCGATCTCCACGACCCCTGCGCTGGGGATCGCCTCCCCCTCCGGCGGGTTGCTGCCGTCGAGCGCGATCGTGTAGTCGAAGTCTCCGCCAGCCATGGTTCCTTTGCCGTGCAGGTAGTCCAGGCCGGCCAGGAAACGGAAGGCGCCCTCGGGCTTCCACGCCAGGTGCGTGTCCAGGTAGACGTCCGTCAGATCGATGTCCTGCCTGAGGCCGTGCCCGTTGTCGGCCACGGCCGCGATCTCGCCCAGGAAGCCGCGGAGCGTGCTGCCGGCGCTGTCCGACACGGACAGCAGCGTGGACCAGGTCCCTCCCATCGCGGTCGCGTCGAAGCCGCCGCTCAGGTGGATGCGGCGGTCGTTCACGTACGCGCCGCCCGGGTTGTGGTTGGCATCGAGCGGCACGGCGGCCGACAGCGACGTTCCCTGCCGCGGATGGGGGCTGGCCGGGTCCTGTCCGAGCCAGGTGCCGTCCACGCCCAGGGTGACCTTGCCGCCCCAGAAGTCGCCGACCCCGCGCCAGGCGACATGCGCCCTGTCGTACTGGGTGCGGTCGTCCTCGAAGCCCTGGGTGGCGAGGTCGGCGGAAAAGCTGGACTTGAGTTTTCCAACCGGCGGGAGTGGCTGCACCACTTGCACGCCGCCGGAGCCGTGGGTCCCGGCCCAGGCGGCGACCTCGGGACGCGTCGCGTCCGGGCTCGTGCGCACCACCTGGATGACGCCCACGAAAGAGGTGGCGCCGTACGTCACGGGGGCGGGCCCGCGCACGACCTCGATCCGCTCGACCTCGCTCAGGGGGAGGGTGGGGATGGCGGGGTTGAAGGCGCCCCCGTAGGGAACGCCGTCCAGCACGAGCAGGAAGGCGTCGAACTCCTTGAGGCCCCAGAGCGCGGGGACGGAGCCGGCGGGTCCGGCGTCGCTCCCCGGCGCGATGTCCACGCCGGAGACGAGGAAGAGCGCGGAGCGCAGGTCGGTGGCGCCCCGGTCGCGCAGGTCCTGCCCGGAGACCACGGTGATCGACTGCGGCACCTCGGCGGGATCCTCGGGGACCTTGGTCGCCGTGACCTCGACGTGCTCCTTCATCTCGGTCGTGTCCTCGGCGCGGGTCAAGCCCACCGCCGCCAGGCAGACGCAGAACAGGAGCGTTCCCTGACGCATGCCGGATCTCCTCCCCTGGACGCCGACAGTTGGGCGGAGTATAGACGCAGCCCCTAGGCCTTTGGACGCAGGGCCAGCAGCGCCTGCACCAGTTCCTCGGGGACGTCGGCCGGCACCGGCCCGTCCAGGTCCTGGCAAGCGCTCCGTCCCAGGGCGACCGTCACCTGGTAGGAGTGCAGGTAGGCCGTGCAGGAGGCGCAGCCCGCCAGGTGCTGCTCACACTGCCGGAGCTGGTCTTCCGGCACCTCCCGCGCCAGGTAGGAATCGAGCAGGCCGATGAACTCGCGGCAGGTCATGGACCGCCTCGGCGCATGACGGGATCGAGCAGCGTCCGGAGCGCCTGCCGGGCCCGGTGGAGCCGCAGCTTCACCGCGTTCTCGGTCACCCCGAGCACCTCCGCGGCCGCGGCCGTGTCCAGACCCTCCATCTCTCTTAGAAGCAGGACCAGCCGGTAGGTTTCGGGGAGCCGGTCGATCGCCTGCCGCACCAGGGCCTGGAGCTGCTCCCGGTCCAGGGCGAGCTCCGCCGGCTCCACCCAGGGCTCGGAGGGCCGGGCCTGGTGCCCGTCCTCGACGAAGGTGGGGAGCAGGTCCTCGATCGGCTCCTCGGGATGGCGCCGCCGCGAGCGCAGCTTCATCAAGGCGGCGTTCACCGCGATGCGATGCAGCCAGGTGGAGAGGCGGCTTCCCTCCGCGAAGCGCGGCAGACCTTTCCAGGCGTTGACGAACGCCTCCTGCACCGCGTCCCTTGCATCCTCCTCGTCCCGGAGGATGCGCCGGCAGACGGCCAGGAGCTGGGGGGCGGAGGTCCGGACCAGGGTCTCGTAGGCCCGGGGGTCCCCCCGGCGGAGGGCCGCGAGCAGGGCCTCCTCGGCGGTTTTCACGGGCGCCAGGCTAGCGACGCGTTCTGGCATTGACAAGTCGCTGTCCTGGCAGAAGATATTTCCTCTCGATGGCACCCGTGAGAATCCTCGGAATCTCCGCCTACTACCACGACAGCGCCGCCTGCCTGGTCGAGGACGGGAGGATCGTGGCGGCCGCTCAGGAAGAGCGGTTCACGCGCAAGAAGCACGACGCGGGGTTCCCGCACCGTGCGGTCGCCTACTGCCTGGCGGAGGCGGGCCTCGAGGACGTCTCCGCCCTCGACCACATCGCCTTCTACGACAAGCCGCTCCTCAAGTTCGAGCGGCTCCTGGAGACCTACGTCCGGTACGCGCCCCTGGGCATCTCCTCGTTCATCAAGGCCATGCCGGTGTGGCTCAAGAAGAAGCTGTGGATGCGGGAGGACATCGCGGAGTCCCTGGGCTGGGAGGGACCGGTCGTCTTCACCGAGCACCACGAGGCCCATGCCGCCAGCGCGTTCTTCCCCTCCCCCTTCCCGGAGGCGGCGATCCTCACGATCGACGGCGTCGGCGAGTGGGCCACCGCCAGCCTGGGCGTGGGGAAGGGTAATCGCATCCGCCTCCTCAAGGAGATCCACTTCCCGCACTCCCTGGGCCTGCTGTACTCCGCCTTCACCTACTTCACGGGGTTCAAGGTCAACAGCGGGGAGTACAAGCTCATGGGCCTCGCCCCCTACGGCGAGCCCAGGTACGCGGACGTCATCGAGCGGGAGCTGATCGACCTCAAGGAGGACGGCTCCTTCGGCCTGAACCAGAAGTACTTCGACTACTGCGTGGGGCTGCGCATGACGAACAAGCGCTTCGAGCGCCTGTTCGGAGGTCCGGCGCGTGCGCCCGAGTCGCCCATCACCCAGCGGGAGATGGACCTCGCCGCGTCCATCCAGGTGGTGACGGAGAAGGCCATGCTGGGCATGGCTCGCTTCGCCCACCGGGAGACGGGGATGCAGGACCTGGTGCTGGCGGGGGGCGTGGCCCTGAACTGCGTGGGGAACGGCAAGATCCTGCGCGAGGGGCCCTTCCGTTCGGTGTGGGTGCAGCCGGCGGCCGGCGATGCCGGCGGTGCGCTCGGGGCCGCGCTCTTCACGCATCACCAGCTCCTGAACGGCCCCCGCCAGGTGGACGGACGCCGCGACCTGCAGCAGGCCTCCCTGCTCGGGCCCGCCTTCGACGACGACGCCATCGCCGCCTTCGTGGCGGAGCGGGGGATCAAGGCCACGCGCTACGGGGACCCGGAGGTCCTGGTGGACCGGGTGGCGCAGCTCATGGCCGAGGAGAACGTGGTGGGCTGGTTCCAGGGACGGATGGAGTTCGGCCCCCGGGCCCTGGGCGGCCGCTCCATCCTGGGCGACCCCCGCAGCCGTGCCATGCAGACCACCATGAATCTGAAGATCAAGTTCCGGGAGTCGTTCCGGCCCTTCGCCCCCTCGGTGCTCCGCAGCCGCGTGGCCGACTACTTCGAGATGGACCACGACAGCCCCTACATGCTGCTGGTGGCTCCGGTGCACGCGAGGCACCGCCTGCCGGTGGAGGAGAACGGGCACGTCGGCCTCGACAAGCTCAAGGTGATCCGCTCCGAGATCCCGGCCATCACCCACGTGGACTACTCGGCCCGGATCCAGACCGTGGCCGCCGAGGACAACGGCCGCTACCACCGCCTCATCGAGCGCTTCTCGGAGAGGACGGGGTGCCCGGTCATCGTCAACACCTCGTTCAACGTGCGGGGCGAGCCCATCGTCTGCACGCCCGAGGACGCCTGGCGCTGCTTCACCCGCACCAACATGGACTACCTGGTGCTGGGGTCCTTCGTGATCGCCCGCAAGGACCAGGACCTGCCCGCGCCGGACACCGAGTGGCAGAAGGAGTTCGTCCTTGACTAGGCAGAAGGACACGGCGAAGCAGGCGCGCCGCTTCGCCTGGATGCTGCTCGTGATCGGCAGCGCCCTGGCCTCGTTCTCCTTGTGGCGCGGCCACACCACGCGCGCCGGAATCGCCTTCGGCGTGGGCGCGCTCTGCCCCCTGCTGGCCTATGCCGCACCCGAGGTCTGGCTGGCGTTCTTCGCCCGGTGGATGAAGTTCGCGGAGGTCCTCTCCTGGGTCTCCACCCGGGTGATCCTCACCGTCTTCTTCTTCCTGATCCTGACGCCCTACGCGTTCTTCCTCCGCCTGATCGGCAAGGCGCCCTTGGACCTGGCCTGGAAGGACGGGCGCAAGAGCTACTGGATCGACAAACCGGAAACGGCGCCCGACCTCGAGCGCTATCATCGGGCCTACTAGGAGACGTCGATGGCGCGCATGTCCATGCTGACCGAGCTGTGGTGGTTCCTGAAGGAGCGGAAGAAGTTCTGGCTCCTCCCCATGATCGTGATCCTGCTGCTGCTCGGCCTGCTCATCGTGTTCACCGCCAACAGCGCCCTCGCTCCGTTCATCTACACGGTGTTTTAGAGGGGACAGGCACCTGTAAGAATCGCGGCGATTCTTACAGGTGCCTGTCCCCTACTCCAACCTGAGATACGCGAGCTTCTTCTCCTCGCCGGAGAAGCCGAAGCTGGCGCGCGCCAGCTCGCCCCGCTCGGTCTTGACCAGCAGCGTGACCTCGGTGGCGCTGTAGGCGAGCTGGCCCACGGGGGTGACCTTGCCCGTGTCCCCGCGCATGGCCTGGTAACGCCGGTCCCGCTCGTCCTCGGGCGGCGTTTCCAGCGTGCGCTGCCAGTTGGCCTCGCGGAACGCGCGCATGGTGGGGACGTCCCCGGAGTTGTAGGCCTCGACGAAGCCCTTCACCCGCGCCATTCCCGGGGCCGCCCAGTCGATGGGGTCCGCCTTGCCCGCGACCTCCTCGCGCGTGGGCCGGGGAGTGAGCCCCAGCGCCAGCCTGGCCACGTCCTCGGTCAGGCGGAACGCCTTGGAGTCGGAGGCGTTCGAGAAGGTGAGGACCAGGAGGCCGTCGTCCACGTAGCGCCGGAAATCGAAGGAGAAGATCCCGTTCCCGCCGTCGTGCGCGATCAGGCGCCCGCCTCGCGGACTGGCGAAGGTGGCCCAGCCATAGCCGTAGAAGGACTCCCCTCCCGGCTGCTCGGGCACCCAGGCCGTGAACATCTTCCTGCGTGAGGCGGCGGAGAGGAGATTGCCGTCCCCCTCCAGGACGCGCTCCCAGCGCACCATGTCGGCGAGCGTGGTGTGGATGCCGCCGTTCCCCCGCAGGGCCCAGCCCGGCCCGTCCGGGAGCCACGTCTTCTCCAGGATGGTGCCCCAGCGGTCCTTCCCCCGGTAGCCGACGGCGACGCGGGGCGCGGGCCAGGCCGGCTGCCTGTATCCCGTCTCCTTCATTCCGGCGGGGAGGAAGAGCTTCTCCCGCAGGTAGGTCTCGTAGGGCATGCCGGAGGCCTTCTCCACCACCGCCGCCAGCAGGCTGTAGCCGGCGTTCGCGTAGTGGTGCGTGGTCCCCGGCGCGCTGCGAAGCTTGCTCGCGAAGATCCGGCCCACGTAGGCGTCACGGTCCACGGGATCGTAGTCCCCCGCGAAATCCGAGTCGAGGCCGGCCGTGTGGGTGAGGAGCTGGTGCAGCGTGATGGCGCGCTTGTCCGCGGGGGCGTCGGGGTAGAACTTCGTGATCGGGTCCTGCGCCGAGAGCTTCCCGTCCTGCTCGAGCCTGAGGATGGCGGCCGCCGTGAACTGCTTGGTGACCGAGCCGATGGAGAAGACGCTGTCCACGCGGAAAGGCGTCCCCCCCTCCCGGTCGGCCATGCCGTAGCCCTTGGCGAGCACGAGCTTGCCGTCGCGCGCCGCCAGCACCACGCCGGAGAAGCCGGCCTGGGCCCACTCGGCGAGCCAGGCGTCCGCCTTCTTCCCCTCCTCCCCCACCACGGTGTCGGTGAGCCCTTCCGGGGGCACCGCCGGCGCCAGACGCTTGCCCAGCTCGGCATCGGTGAGGGGCGGGGGCGCCGCGGCGCCCAGGAGGAAGGAGCTCAGCAACGAGGTCAGCAGGATCCGCATCGTCGTCCTCCAGGAGAGCGTCACGCCCCTCTTGTACGCGGCGATCGTGAAGGGATTGTGAAGGAAGCGGAGCTAGGATGTGCCTGGAGGAGGCTCATGCGATCGCTTCCCCTCGGGCTGTTGCTGTTCGCCTGCGTCTTCGTCGCCTTCGGGATCCACCTGCTGCGCGCGGGAGGCGATCCGGGCTTCGAGCGCGCCGTGGTGGTGCTGGTCGGCCTGGGAGCCGTGGCCATCGGGATCGGCCTCTGGAGGCGCGACATGCGCGCCTTGCGGGGATACGTGCTCTGGTCGGGAATCTCGCTCGCCCTCGGCTTCTGGCACGAGCTCTCGGTGGCGCGGGAGCCGCTGGCCGTCGTGCTCGTGTGGCTGGTCCTGGGCGCCCTGCTCTACGGCGCCGTCGGGCTCTACCTGCGCGACGCCCTGCGGGCTGCTAGGCCGCAGGCAGGCTGACCCGCACCCGCGCGCCGCCGCCGGGCGCCTCGTCCAGAGCGACGCGGCCGCCGTGGGCCTCCACCCAGCGCCGCACGATGGCGAGCCCGAGGCCTGCTCCGCCCGTTCCCCGGGCCCGCGCCCCATCCAGGCGCAGGAAAGGCTCGAAGACGGCGTCGCGCTTGTCGGCCGGAACCCCGGGCCCGGTGTCGGCGACCTCGAAGCTCACGGACCCGTTCGCCGCCCCCACCCGCAGCCACACGCGGCCCCCTGCCGGCGTGGCGGTGAGCGCGTTGTCGAGCAGGTTCCCGAGCACCTGCCGGAGGCGGACCGCATCCGCGCGCACCCGTGGGGCCGGGCTCGAGGCGCTCGCCTCCAGCACGATCCCGCGGGCCTGCGCCACCGCGCGTGCGGCGTCCACCGCACGCCGCGTCTCCTCCGCCGCGTCCAGCTCCTGCAGCTCGAGGCGGAGCGCGCCCGCATCGGCCATGGCGAGGTCTTGCAGGTCCTGCACCAGGCGGGAGAGGTGGGCCACCTCCTCGTGGAGGATCCGCAGCATCCCCGGATCGGCGGGGAGCAGCCCGTCCTCTGCCGCCTCGATCCGACAGCGCAGGTGCGTGAGCGGCGTCCGCAGCTCGTGGGCGACGTCCGCGACGAGACGGCGCCGCGCCGCCTCCGCCTTCCCTCGCGCCTCCGCCATGGCGTCGAACGCCCGGCCCAGGGCCCCGATCTCGCCGCCGCCCAGCGCTCCCACCCGCCGCTCCAGCTCGCCCCGCTCGATGGCGCGGGCGGCGTCCGTCAGCTCGGCCAGGGGGCCGGTGAGCCGGCGCGCCAGCCACCAGGCGGCCGCCCAGGCCAGCACCAGGACCAGGGCGGCGACGACGAGCAGGCCGCGGTCGAGCTGGCGCGCGAAGCGCTGCGAGACCGGTGGGGTCCCCTCCCGCGGCGGCAGGCGCACCAGGCGTCCCGCCATCGTCCCGTCTGGAGCCCGGAGGACGAGCGAGGGTGCGCCGACCAGGACCGCGACGCGCGTCTGCCCGCCTTCCCAGGACTCCACCTCCACGCCGCCGTCCCCGCGCGGACGGATCTTCGCCTCGGCGGAGCTGGGGGGGAACGAGGCCACCACCTTTCCCCACCAGTCGGCGAGGAGGTAGCGGTCGACCCCGCCCGCGGCGAGCGTCTCCAGCAGCGCCTGCGCGTTCCTCCAGTCGCCGTCGCGCGCGTACGCCTGCGCCAGCGGCACCTCGAACGCGGCGAGCCTGGGGCCGGACTCCGGCACGCCCGGGCCCCGCACCTCGCGCTCGAACGCCACCACCGCCACGTCCCGCCCGCGCACCGCCACCGCCACCACGGCGAGGAGCGCCACCCCGGAAACGACGAGGAAGATCCGGCCCCGCAGGCCGATCACGGCGCCACGTCCAGCCGGTAGCCGGCGCCGTACACGGTGACGATCTTCACACCCGCCGCGTCCCCCAGCTTGCGCCTGAGGCGCGCCACGTGCACGTCCACCGTGCGCTCGGAGGCTTCGTCCGTGGAGAGAGCGCGCTCGACGAGCGTGCCGCGCGCCAGCACGCGGCCGGCGGCGCGCATCAGCGCCTCCAGCACGCGCAGCTCGGCGCCGGTGAGCGCGAGTGGCATCCCCTCCACGGTGGCGGTCCTGGCCTCGGGATCGAGCACCAGCCGCCCCGCCTGGAGCGTGCGCTCCCCGCCCGCCCGACGCAGCGCCGCGTGCACGCGCGCCACCACCTCGCGGGGGGAGAACGGCTTCACCACGTAGTCGTCGGCGCCCTGGTAGAGCGCCCGCAGCTTGTCCTCCTCCAGCCCCCGCGCCGTCAGCATGAGGATCGGCACCGGAGAGGAGGAGCGCAGCGTCCTGCAGACCTCGAGCCCATCCCGGCGCGGCAGCATCCAGTCCAGCACCACCACGTCCGGACGCTCCCGCGCCGCCGCCTGGAGCGCCGCCTCCCCGTCCTCCGCCACCACCACCCGATGGCCGGCGTGCTCCAGGTACAGGCGCAGCGAGGCCGCCGTCTTGGCGTCGTCCTCCGCCAGGAGCACGGTGCGGCGGCTGGTGTCGGTGCGCGCCATCGCGTTCCTTATACGCCCGTCCCCCTCCGGGGCCACCTGGTGCGCGTCGTTGGGCGCGCCTCAGACCTTCCGCGCCTCCGGGAAGCGGGGCAGTCCGTCGTCGGGGATCGGCTCCCAGGGCGCGGCGTAGGCGACGTATTGGCGGTACGAAGGGCGGATCCCCGGATCGCGATCGAAGGTGCCCAGGCGAACGCTGACGATCCCCGGGTCCTGCGGGCTCTGGCTCCAGAGCGCGCCACCGCAGCTGGAGCAGAACACCTTCGCGAACCCCTGAGGCGGCCGGTACGCCTGGATGAGGTCCTGACCGGAGATCACCCGCAGGGAGCCGGGGGCGATGCGCGCCGAGGCCGAGGCCGCCGAGCCGGTGCGCCGCTGGCAGCGCGTGCAATGACAGTATCCCGCGAGCACGAGGGGGGCGGTGATCTCCCAGCGCACGCTCCCGCACAGACATCCACCCGTCAACGGAAGTTCCGGCATGACCTCACCTCCGGCGGCGATTGTAGGGGTTCGGAGGGTACGGGACCTGATCGATCCGGATCTGCTCTGACCGAGACCTGGAGCAGGACGAAGAGAGGAGTACTGTCCTGGTGTCGAGGCGCCCCCAGCCCTCCACGTACGCGGATACCAGAGGAGACGTCAAATGTTCCTCGTACTTCTCGCCGTCACCCTCGCCATCGCCGCGCTGACCTCGGCCGCAACCGCGCTTCTCTTCTCCAGGCCAGTCAACAAGCTCCTGGGCCGACTGGTCACCGCCGACCTCGCTCCCGTCTGGCACCGGTACATCCAGTACGCGATCTACGTCGTCGGCATCTCCGGCGGCGTGCGCATCTGGGACATCGAGCGATACGTCACGCCCGACAAGGAGGGCAACCTCCTCACCCTGACCACGGATCGCTGGATCGTCGAGGTCTACAAGACCCTCATCGGCGCCCTGCAGAGTGTGGCCTGGATGCTCCTGATCGTCTTCCTGTTCGCTCTCATCGCCTACGTCGTCGTTCGCGGCTTCGAGTCGAGACGAACGCCCACCGACCACACGGCCTAGCCCAGCCGCTGGCCAAGGCGGAGCCGCGGGCCTGATCCTCAGGAAGGGAGCGGCAGATGGGACGTGAGCCACGTCTCGGCCCAGGTCTTCTTCTCCTGCGATTGGGTGGTGTCCGGCTCCCGGGCGATCATGGCCGGATGCGGCAGCTCGAAGAAGGACCCCTCCCCCCGCACGGCACGCTTCTCGTCGATCTCGATGTAGCAGTAGCCCTTGCCATCGAAGGTCTCCCCCGGCTCCCGTCCCAGCGCGTGGGCGGCGATCCTGGCCGCCACCACCTCCCCTTCTCTCTCCGCGAAGACACCGGCCTTGGGCAGGACCAGCGGCGCGTCGGCCGCGAACCGGCCCGGTAGAGGGACGCTGGTCACGTCGCCGATCGCGAAGATGCGGCCAGGAGCGGGGCTGCCGGCCAGCTCGAGCGTCCGGGCATCCACCGGAATCCACCCCGCCTGGTGCGTGAGCCCGCTCTCGCGCGCCACCCGGGCGGCAGAGTGCGGCGGGACGGCGATCAGCAGGTCGTAGGCGACCTCCTCCCCGCCGTCCATGCGGATCCGCTTCCGGGAGCCGTCCACCTCTCTCACGGCACGGCGCGGGTGGAAGCCGATCCCCCGCTCTGCGAGGCGTTCGAGGATGAACGCCCCCATGGCCGGACCCGCCGTCGTCATGGGCGCGTGCTCGACGGTGTGGACCTCGATCGACGTCCGATGTTGCATGCCGCGCCGCCGGAATTCCGCTTGAAGCAGCATCGCCGCCTCGTACGGCCCGGGCGGACACTGGAAGGGAACCCTGGGGACCAGGATCACGAGCTTGCCCCGGTCGAACCGGCGCAGGATGTCGCGCAGCCGGACGGAACCCTCGCGCGTGTAGAACGTCTCCGCGGAGCCCGCGAGGCCGGGGACCGCCCCCAGGTCCAGGTCCGCCCCCGTGGCGAGGACGAGGTAGTCGGCCCGGAACGTCCCTGCGGCCGTGGCGACCGTTCGGGTCTCGGGCTCGATCCGCTCCACCTCCGCGTGGAGAACGTCGATCCCCAGGGCGCGGAGCGCATCGAGCGGCCTCGTGACGCGGTCCGGCTCGGTGCGGCCGAGCATGACCCAGGTCTTCGTCGCCCCCACCTGGAAGGACCGGCTCTTGGCGATGAGCCGGACCTCGTGCTCCGGAGGGAGCCGCTCCCTCAGGCGCCTGGCGGTGGCGATGCCGCCGAACCCCCCTCCCAGGACGACCGTCGTCGTTCCGCTGCTCACCGACCCATCCCTCAGGCGCGAGCCTCGAAGACGAGGTTGAACGGGGTCTCCGCGGCGCGGCGGAAGTGCTTGAAGCCGCCGTCCGTCACCACCTTGCGGATGCGGTCCTCTCCCGCCTGCGCGCCCAGGGCCGCGCCCACCTCCTGCGCCAGGGACGCCGGGGTGCAGATCATGGTGGAGGCGGAGTAGAAGATGCGGCCCACGGGGTTGTGGTTCTGCTCGGGGCGGTCGCCGGCGAAGGGCTCCACGATCATCCAGGTGCCGCCGGGCTTGAGACTGGAGAGCACGTGCCTGGCCGCGCCCACCGGGTCGCCCATGTCGTGCAGGCAATCGAAGAAGGCCACCAGGTCGTACCCGCCGTTCGCGGGATAGCTCTTGGAGCTCGCGACCTCGAAGCTCACCTGGTCGAGCAGGCCGTCGCGACCGGCCAGGTGCCGCGCGTACTCGATGGAGCCGCTGTGATAGTCGAAGCCGTAGAAGCGGGACTTGGGGAAGGCGCGCGCCATGAGCAGCGTGGAGGCGCCGTGTCCGCAGCCGACATCCGCGACCACCGCGCCCGCCAGCAGCTTCTCGCGGACGCCCTCCAGCGCGGGGAGCCACGCGCCGAGCAGGTTGTTCTGGTAGTTCGGCCGGAAGAAGCGCTCGGTGCCGAAGAAGAGGTTGGCGTCGTGCTCGTGCCAGCCCACGCCCTCGCCGGTGCGGAAGGCCTGGGTGATCTTGGGCTCGTCCTTGAAGCAAGAGGAGATGATGTGAAAGGCGCCCGGCAGATCGAGGGTGGTCAGCGCGAAGGCCTGCTCGGCGGGCAGCTGATAGCGCGCCGTGGCGGCGTCGTAGATCACATAGCCGCCGGCCGCATTGGCGTTGAGCCATTCGCGAACGTAGCGCTCGGCGGTGCCGGTCGCGGCCGCGAGTGCGGCCGGGGTCATCCATCCCGCTCCCGCCATGGCCCTGTACAGCCCCAGCTTGTCGCCCACGACGACCAACGTGGCATGGAACGCGGCGCCCATGTCCCCGACCGCCTGTTGCATGAACGCATCCAGCTTGGCCTGGTCGAACTCGAGAGCTCCACCCGCAGTCGCCATCGCATCCTCCCTGGATTGGTTGCCGGTCATTGTACAGGCCGGACCGGACCTCACAAGCTCTGCGTGGCGGGACACATGCAAGGTGGAGCGAAACCCTCCAGGGGAAGCCCTCTCCCTGCACGGGGAGCTGGAATATCCTGTCGCGTCGCCCCACAAGGGAGGAGGCCCCCGTGATCCTCGGCGTGCTCAAGGAGACGTTCCCCGGCGAGACGCGCGTCGCGCTCGTCCCCTCCGTCCTGAAGCCGCTGATCAAGGCGGGGTTCGAGGTGCGCGTGGAGCCCGGGGCCGGCGAGGCGGCCGGCTACCTCGATGGCGCCTATGCGGAGCAGGGCGCGCGCCTCGCCGGCTCGGCCGCCGAGGTCTTCTCGGAAGCTGCGGTGCTGTTGCGGGTCCGCGGATGGGGGGACCTGTCCCGCCTCCGGCGCGGGCAGGCGCTGGTGAGCATGCTCGACCCGCTCTCCTCCCCGCGGGAGGTGCAGGAGGCGGCGCCCACGGGCGTGACCGGCTTCGCCCTGGAGCTGCTCCCGCGCATCACCCGCGCCCAGAGCATGGACGTGCTCTCCTCCATGGCCTCGGTCTCCGGCTACAAGGCGGTGCTGCTGGCGGCGGGGGCGCTCCCCCGCATGTTCCCCATGATGATGACGGCCGCGGGGACGGTGACGCCGGCCCGCGTGCTGGTGGTGGGCGCGGGGGTGGCCGGGCTGCAGGCCATCGCCACCGCCAAGCGCCTGGGAGCGGTGGTCTCCGCCTACGACGTACGGCCTGCGGTGAAGGAGCAGGTGGAGAGCCTGGGGGCCAAGTTCGTCGAGCTGCCCCTGGAGTCCGCGGGGGCGGAGGACCGGGGCGGTTACGCCAAGGCCCAGGACGAAGCCTTCTACCGGAAGCAGCGCGAGCTCATGGCCAAGGTGGTGGCGGGCAGCGACGTGGTGATCACGACGGCCGCCGTCCCCGGGAAGAAGGCTCCCGTTCTGGTCACCCGGGAGATGATCGCCGGCATGGCCCCGGGCTCGGTGGTGGTGGACCTGGCCGCCGAGCGCGGCGGGAACTGCGAGCCCACCGAGGCAGGAAAGACCGTGCAGGTCGGGCACGTGCAGGTGATGGGACCGGTCAACCTGCCGGCCAGCGTCCCTTTCCACGCCAGCCAGATGTATGCCAAGAACGTCGCCACCTTCGTGGCTCACGTGTTCGGGGGGGGCTCGGGGGGAAGCTCGGACAAGCCCCTCGACCTCGGGGACGAGATCGTGCGCGAGACGCTGGTGGTGCACGGCGGCGAGGTGGTCCACCCGCGCCTGCGGGAAATGCTGGGCATCTCCGCCCCCGCTGTTCCCCTCGGCTGATCCGCGCGGTATCATCTCGGGCAAATCCGTCTCCCGCGTCCCGTCGTCCCCACGCCCTCGTGGTCGCGTTCCCTCGTGGACGGGCGGGGCGCGGAAGCCACACCCCAGGAGGCTTCCGCATGGCGAAGTACCGCAACGACAGGAACAACCCACCACGCTCGAGCCGGGGCACCCGCACCGGCATGAGCACACGGACCATGGAGAACCGGGGCGACCGGCCGCGCGAGGAGGGAGAGCAGGGGCCGCAGGGCCACAGGCGCACGGAGATGACGCAGGCCATGGGCAGTCTGGGGCAGGACACGGGGAGCCTCGCCCGCCAGGCGCTCTCCAGCCCCTTCTCCTTCATGCGTAGGTTCAGCGAGGAGATGGACCGGCTCTTCGAGGACTTCGGCTTCGGGCGCGGCTGGATGTCCCCCTCCATGGGCGAGATGTCCCCCAGCGGCTTCCGTGAGCTGGGGCGCGCGGCCTGGACGCCGCAGGTGGAGGTTTTCCGCCGCGGCGACGAGCTGGTGGTCCGCTGCGACCTGCCGGGCATGCGCAAGGAGGACGTGCGGGTGGACATCCAGCAGGACCAGCTCGTGCTCCAGGGGGAGCGCACCTGGCAGAACGAGAACGACCGCGAGGGCGTCATGCGCAGCGAGCGCCACTACGGCAGCTTCTACCGGGTGATCCCGCTCCCGGAGGGGGTGCGGGCCGAGGACGCCCGGGCCGCCTACAAGGACGGGGTGCTCGAGATCTCGCTCCCCGCCCCCGAGGAGCGGCCGCGGGGCCACCGGGTCCAGATCGACTGAAAGGCACCCGCCGGAGGCCGGTTTCCCCCCCGTCTCCGGCGGCGTTTTCGGTGCCGGTGGGAGTAGAGTGGGGCCCTTTTGCGGAGGGTCCGGCATGCCCCACACCGTGACGTCCGACCCCTGGTCCCACGTCTTCGTCCTCGTGCTGGCCACCTTCATCGGGCTGGGCGTGATCCTCCGCGTCTCCCGCCTGTTGCACACCCCCCTGATGTCGCTGACCAACGCCATCTCCGCCATCGCCGTGGTGGGGGCGATCCTGGTGGCGGGGCCGGACTACCCCCCACACATCCGGTTGCTGGGCGCCATCGCCATCTTCGCGTCCACCACGAACATCGTGAGCGGGTTCCTGATCACGGACCGCATGCTCAAGATGTTCAAGCAGACGCGGAAGGAGGGTGGCAAGTGAGCGCCGCCGTGCAGCTCGCCTACGTGGTCGCCACCGCCCTGTTCGTCTTCTCCCTGCACTGGATGAACGACCCCAAGACCGCGCGCCGCGGCGTGGGCGCGGGGGTGGCGGCCATGGCGCTGGCGGTGCTCGCCACCTGGTTCATGCCCGGGATCGTGAACCACCTGTGGATCGTGGCGGCGATCGCCGCCGGCGTGGCCCTGGGCGTCCCCCTCTCCCGCGTGAAGCTCACCGCCGTGCCCCAGCGGACCGCGCTCTCCCATGCCTTCGGCGGCCTGGCGGCGGGCCTGGTGGGGACGGCGAAGTTCTACCTGTGGCTGGGCGAGGGAGGTGCGCAGCTCACCCCGTTCCGGACCACGGCCCTGGTGGCGGAGGTGATCCTGGGTTTCGTCACCCTGACCGGGAGCCTCATGGCGGCCGGCAAGCTGCAGGAGATCAAGTGGATCCCCCAGCGGCCGGTGACCTACCCCCTGCAGAACCTGACCAACATCGGCCTGCTGGTGCTGGCCGTGATCCTGGGCGTGCTGATCGTGGTGAGCCCCACCGGCCCCTGGGCGCCCATCGCTTTTCCGGCCATCATCGGCCTGGCCCTGGTCTTCGGCGTCCTCCTGATCATCCCCATCGGCGGCGCGGACATGCCCACCGTGATCTCCATCCTGAACTCGTACGCCGGCCTCTCCGCGGTGGCCATGGGCTTCGTCCTCGACAACAAGCTCCTGATCACGGCGGGGGCACTCGACGGCAGCAGCGGCCTCATCCTGTCCATCATCATGTGCAAGGCCATGAACCGGTCCTTCACCAACGTGCTCTTCGGCGCCTTCGGCCAGGTGCAGGCGGCGAAGGAAGGGGGCGAAGCCAAGGAGTACAAGGCGGAGACGATCGAGGGTGCGGCGCAGATCCTGGAGCAGGCCAACCTGGTGGTGATCGTCCCCGGCTATGGCATGGCGGTGGCCCAGGCCCAGCACAAGGTGAAGGAGCTCTACGAGCACCTGGTGCGCCGCGGCATCACCGTGAAGTTCGCCATCCACCCCGTCGCCGGCCGCATGCCCGGGCACATGAACGTGCTCCTGGCGGAGGCGGACATCCCCTATTCCGACCTGGTGGAGATGGACGAGATCAACTCCGAGATGCCGCAGTGCGACGTCTGCCTGGTGGTGGGCGCCAACGACGTGGTCAACCCCGCCGCCCGGCACGACAAGTCCACGCCCATCTACGGCATGCCCATCATCAACGCCGACAAGGCGCGCCAGGTGTTCGCCATCAAGCGCAGCAAGAACCCGGGCTTCGCCGGCATCGACAACGAGCTCTACTTCCAGGACAAGACGTTCATGCTCTTCGGCGACGCCAAGGCCGTGGTGGGCGAGCTGGCCAAGCAGCTTGCCCACGGCTCGGAGGCGGCGGCCTGAGGGGACAGGCACCTTAAAGTTCTTGGGGTTCTGCAGGAGGCTACGGTACCGCACTCTCTGAAGTTGGCTCCGTGCACACACTTGCTGTGGGTTCCTGGCGCGCAATGGGAGTCAAGATCCGTCCGAGCTCCTGGACCGCCCAGTTGAGCTTCTTGTTGTCCGGCACCGGACCTAAGAACCACACGGTTGTGACCAGGTTGTAGGTGCGAAACGTAACTCCGTGGTCCACGTCCCCTCGGTTGAGAAGGGGGATCGGGACGTGGCTGGCCTGATGTCGCAGGTAGCTTAGCCTGTAGGCGGCGTGCTCTCCCTTTTTCTCCCTGAACGTTGGCGGCTCGAGCTCTTGCCCAAAGGTGAAACCACTCTTCGCGAGCTCTTCAGTCGGATACAGCCAAAAGCCGAAGGTCACGCCATTGCGCTCGACAAAGAACCACTCTTTCTCACCACCTGGCTGAGGTTTGTGCGTGTGGCTATTGATGCCATCTTGAACCAACGTCTCTTTTCTCGGAATGCTGCAGAGTGTGTCGATCGGACCAGAAAAACCGGGTTTGGATCCACGTTGGGTTCGTGCTGCCAGCAGCCCGTGCACAGCATCGCCGCGCCGAGGGTGATCGTCCTTGAGAAGAAGCGCATGGGTTCGTGGACCTTGCTCCTACCGCTAATTCTTATTAGTGCCTGTCCCCCTACTCCTCCCCCTGGAAATAGTCCAGCTCCGGCTGCCCGGCCAGGATCTTGCGCAGCCTGAACTTGGTGCGGTCGACGTTCTCCTTGCCACGGTTGGACACGCCGATCTTGCCGGAGTCGGGGTAGATCACAACCTCGGGGTCCTGCATCGTGGAAAAGCAGAGGTAGCGGCACACCGTGCCCGAGCTGTTGATGAGCTGGTGCGCTCCCTCCTCGCCGGTGGGAAACGCCACGTAGTGCCCGGCGCGCAGCGGGATCTCCTTCCCGGCCAGGCGCAGGGTGCACTCCCCCTCCAGCAGGTAGAGCCCCTCCTCGTTGGCGGTGTGCCAGTGGTAAGGGAAGGACTTCTTGCCTGCCGGGAGCTCGTACAGCGTGCAGCCGAGGGCGCGGTTGCCGGCGGCCCAGGCCAGCCACTTGGGCCTGGCGCCGAAGCTCCCCCGTCCGATGTCGCGTGCCGGGACGTCATCCGCGTGCACGACATGCTTGCTCTGCTCCATCGTCTCGCTCATCGCCTCACTCCTCTCCTTCCCAGAAATCACACTCGGCGTGGGAGGGGACGGTGGTCATCGCCGCGTCCAGCGTCCCCGGCGCCCCGCCCACGAACACCGAGAGCTTCTCCGAGTCCGGGTAGAACGCCACCTCCGGCTCCAGCATGGTGGAGAGGCAGAGATACCGGAGGGGCGACGTCCCGGTGTTCAGCACCTGGTGGGCTCCCTCCTCCCCCGGGGGAAGGGTGGCGTAGCAGCCCTTGCGGAGCGGGGTCTCGCGCCCGGCCAGCCGGAGCATCCCCTCCCCCTCCAGGACGTAGATCGCCTCCTCGTTGGCGGCGTGCCAGTGATAGGGGAAAGAACGCCGCCCCGGCGGAAGCTCGTAGAGGCTGCAGCCGAGCTTGGTGGCCCCCGTGGCCAGCCCCAGCAGGCGCCTCCGGTTGCCGAAGCTCCCCCGGTCGGTCTCGTACCACTGGAGGTCGTCCTCGTGGACGACCCGTGTTGGCTCATCGTTGGACATTGGGCGATCTTACCGTGGGACTGTGGTAGCGTCCCCGCACGAGCAGCGAGGCAGACCGTGAGCAAGCCGATCCTGTTCCTGATGGCGACGGACATCTTCCTGCTGGAGGTGCTGGAGAGCGACCTCCAGCGCCGCTTCGGCAACGAGTGCCGCATGGTCTCGGAGCACACGCCCCAGGCCGGCCTGGCCCGCCTCCGGGTCCTGGCCACCCGCGGGGAGCCGGTGGCCCTGATGATCGCGGACCACCGCATGCCGGAGATGACGGGGGTCGAGTTCCTGGTGGAGGCCCACGCCATCTACCCCAACGCCAAGCGGATCCTGCTGGTGGAGCGCGACTACACGTCCGCCAACCCCATCGTGCCCGCCATGACCCTGGGGCAGATCGACTTCCACCTGGTGAAGCCGTGGTTCCCGGAGCAGGGGCTCTATCCGCCGGTCAGCGAGTTCCTCGCCTCCTGGCAGGCCACCCAGGAATCCGACTTCCGCATCTTCGACGTGGTGGACGAGGAGCGGAGCGTGCGCGCGCACGACATCCGGGACATGCTCACCGGCTTCGGCATGCCCTACGCCTGCCACACGCCCGACTCCGGCGAGGGCAAGCGGCTCCTGGAAGAGGCCGGCGTGGACGCCTCCCACCTCCCGGTGGCCATCCGCCACGACGGCAAGGTGCTGGTGGCGCCCTCGGACACGGAGATGATCGAGGCGCTGGGGGGCGGGACACAGCTCGGGGATGGTCTCTACGATCTGGCCATCGTGGGCGCGGGCCCGGCCGGGCTCGCCGCCGCGGTCTATGGCGCCTCCGAGGGGCTGGAGACCGTGGTGCTCGAGCGCCGCATCTCGGGCGGGCAGGCCGGCAGCAGCTCCCGCATCCGGAACTTCCCCGGCTTCGTGTGGGGGATCGGGGGAAACCAGTTCGCCTACCGGGCCTGCGAGCAGGCGTGGCTCTTCGGGGCCAACCTCACGTTCGCCCAGGAGGCGACCTGCCTGCGCACCGAGAATCGCGTGCACCACGTCTGCGTGGCCGACGGCCGGGAGGTGAAGGCGCGGGCCGTGCTCCTGTGCACCGGCGTGGTCTGGCGGCGCCTGGGGGTGCCCAGCCTGGAGGCGCTGCTGGGCACGGGCGTGTTCTACGGCGCCGCCATGAGCGAGGCCAAGGCCATGCGCGGGCGCCACGTCTGCATCATCGGGGCCGGGAACTCCGCCGGGCAGGCCGCGGCTTACTTCTCGAAGTTCGCCGCCAGCGTGACCGTGCTCGTGCGCGGGGAGACCATCTCCAAGACGATGTCCCAGTACCTGGTGCAGGAGGTGCAGCAGTGCGCCAACGTGCGCGTGCGCCTGCACACCGAGGTGGTGGACGGGGGCGGCGACGGCCGCCTGGAGTGGCTGACGGTACGGGACCGGAACACCGGCGAGGTAGACAGGCTGGAGGCCACCGCCCTGTTCATCCTCATCGGCGGCGAGCCGAAGACGGAGTGGCTGGAGGGGAGCGTGGCCCGCAGCAAGGACGGGTTCATCCTCGCCGGCACCGATGTGCCGGCAAACAGCGGCTGGCCCCTGGAGCGCCCCCCCATGCTGCTGGAGACGAGCATCCCCGGCGTGTTCGTGGCCGGAGACGTGCGCTGGGGCTCGGTGAAGCGGATGGCCTCCGCGGTGGGCGAGGCCGCCACCGCCGTCCACCTCGTGCACCAGTACCTGGCCGACCTGAGCGCCGTCCGCCCGGTGGCCGCACCGACCGCCTGAGGATGGCGGCGTTCCTCCTGCTCCACGGCTCGGGCCAGAGCGCCCGCTGCTGGGAGCGGGTAGGGCGCCTCCTGGAGGAGAGAGGGCACCGGGCGCTGGCGCCGGAGCTGCCGAAGCACGCGTTGGATTGGACCCTTGCCGACTACGCGGCGTACGTGGCGGCGCAGGTGCCCGGCCCCGGCACGGTTGCTGTGGCGCACTCCTTCAGCGGCGTCTTCCTGCCCCTGATCGCGGAGAGGGCGCCCCTCGCGCACCTCGTCTTTCTCGCCGCGGTGATCCCCGAGCCCGGCAAGAGCGTGCGCACGCAGTTCGTGGAGGATCCGGGCATGTTCCATCCTTCCTGGATCGAGGCCGGGCCGCGATGGTTCCTGGAGAGCGGGCAGGAGGTCCTGGCCCGGGAGTTCCTCTTCCACGACTGTGATGGGGAGACGCTCGCCTGGGCGCTGGGAACGGTGGAGCTCTTCGATACGCGGCACCTGGTCACGGAGCCAGCGCCCTTCACCGCCCTGCCGCGCACCGCCACGACCTGCATCGTGGCGACCGAGGACCGCACGCTGACCGCAGACTGGATCCGGCGCACGGCGCACCGGGTGCTGGGGATCGAGAGCCTGGAGATCCAGGCCGGCCATTGTCCGCACGCCTCCCAGGCCGCGCGCATCGCGACGATCCTCCACGGTCTCGCTGCGTGAGCTCGGCCGTCCGGGTGAGGCACCTGGCCGGAGCCCTGCTGGCACCGCTCCTCTTCGCGACCATCCTTCTCCTCCCTTTTCCAGGCCTGGAACCGGGAGCGCACCGCCTGGCGGCGGTGATGGTGGCCGTGGTGGTGCTCTGGATCACGGAGGCCCTGCCCCTGCCCATGACCGCGCTCCTGGGATCGGCCGCCTGCGTCGTCCTGCGCGTGGCGCCGGTCAAGGAGGTGTTCGCCCCCTACGCCGACCCGCTGGTGTTCCTGTTCATCGGATCGTTCATCCTGGCGCGGGCGATCTTCCTGCACCGCCTGGACCGGCGCCTGGCCTTCGCCGTGCTGTCGCTCCGCTGGGTGGACGGCCGCCCCGGCCGCATCCTCTTCGCGTTCGGGGCGGTCACCGCGGCGCTCTCGGCCTGGATCTCCAACACCGCCACCACGGCCATGATGTTCGCGATCGGCATGGCCATCCTGGCCTTTCTCCAGGAGCAGGAGGGAGGCGCCGGCCTGAACCGGCGCTACGCCACCGGGCTCATGCTCATGACCTCGTTCGCCGCCTCCATCGGCGGCCTGGCCACCCCCGTGGGCACCCCGCCCAACCTGATCGGTCTCGGCTTCATCCGGCGCCTGATCGGCGTGGAGTTCCCCTTCTTCCGCTGGATGCTGATCGGCGTCCCCGTGGTCCTCGTGCTCTTCGTCTGGCTCGTGGTCTACATGCATGCCGCCACCGGCGCGGGCGTGCGCCGCCTGGCGGGGAGCGCCGCCCTGCTCCGGGGCGAGCAGGCGCGCCTGGGGCCCTGGACGCGCGGGCAGCGCTCCACGCTGCTCGCCTTCGGGATCACGGTGCTCCTGTGGGTGGTCCCGGGGGTGGTGGCGCTGGTCGCCGGCGCGGAGAGCGCGGCCTACGAGGCGATCAACGCCAGCGTGCCCGAGGCGGTGGCGGCCGTTCTCGGAGCCGGCCTGCTCTTCCTCCTCCCCGGAGAAGGAGGAGAGCGCGCCATCACCTGGACGGAGGCGATGAAGATCGACTGGGGCGTCGTCCTCCTCTACGGCGGCGGCTTCACCCTGGGCGTGCTCTCCTTCCAGACCGGCCTGGCGGAAGCCATGGGCCGGGGCCTGACCGGGTACCTGCCGGTGCACGGGGGCTTGGGCCTCCTCTTCTTCTCGGTGCTGTTCGCGGTGATCCTCTCGGAGACCACCTCCAACACCGCCTCCGCCAACATGGTGGTGCCGGTGGTGATCGCCATCGCCCAGGCGCAGGGCGTGGACCCGCTGGAGCCCGCGCTCGGCGCCACCATGGCCGCCAGCCTGGGGTTCATGCTGCCCGTCTCCACCCCGTGCAACGCCATCGTGTACGGCTCCGGCTACATCCCGCTGCGGCAGATGATCAAGTACGGTCTGCTCCTGGACGTCGCCGGGGTGATCGTGGTGGTGGCGCTGGTGAAGCTGCTCGCGCCGTTCCTGCGGTGAGCGGTGGAGTCTAGGTTCCGGGCGCAAGTGCTTGCGCAATCTCCTGCACGACTTCCCGAAGGGGACGGGAGAGGGCGTGGCCAGCCGACGAATTCACCTGGATCGCCACGGCAATACCGGCGTCCGGATACCAGAGCACGAGGGAAAGGTATCCGGGGAAGAAGCCCCCGTGACCGTAGGCGGCACCCAGCGGCGTCTGCACGATCTCGACGCCCAGTCCCGATCGGGCATCCTCGCCCACGTCGAGCTGCCCAGCGGGAATCCCGCGCCGTACCTCGCCGAGCAGGGACGGTGGAAACGCCTTCCCTTGCATGAAGAGCGGCATCCAGCGCGCCAGGTCCCGAGCGTTCGTGACGAACCCACCGCCGCCGCCTTCGAACGACGGATCGAGGATGAGCTTGCCGTTCTTCATGACGGCATCAAGACCCAGGAAGCTGTCCTCGCCCGCATACCCCTGCACGAGGCCGGAAATCTTCTTCCTCGTGGCGGGCACGACCTGAGTCAAATGGAGCGGCCGTAGCAATCGGCGGAGAATCTCCGCATAGGCGGACCGGCCAGTGACTCGCTCGGCGATCAACTGCAAGAGCTGATAATTGACATCGGAGTAGCCGAATCTGGTTCCGGGAGCGAAGAGAGCCTCCCGTCCCGCGATGGATCTCACGGCCTCGACCGGCTGGCGCCTCCGGCCGGGGTCGTGGACGAGCGATGTCATGAATTCCGGTCCCCATCCTGCGAGACCACTGGAGTGGTTCAGGAGCATCCGCACGGTGAGCCGCTCCCCGTTCGGAATGGCGGCGTACCATGGCTCAGAGCCAAGGTGGCGACTCACCTTCTCGTCGAGGCCGATGCGGCCCTCGCCCACCAGCTGAAGGATCAGCGCGGCGAAGAACGTCTTGCCGATGCTGCCGGCGTGGAGGAGCGCACGCTCTTCCATCCGGGCGTGTGACGCGCGATCGGCTTCCCCCACCGCGACGACGATGGAGGAGTCGTCGGCAAGCCACACAGCGGCGACCGCCCCGGGAAACTCGCTCTCCGCTCGGAATCGTTCCACGATCGCGCGCACCGTCGCCGCTCGGGCTGTTCCTCCGACCTGTGGCGGTGAGCTCACGGCCAGGCAGATCAAGCCCAGGCATAGGCTGTTAGGCACGGTGGATGCGGCTCAGCGCGCCCACATAGACGGCCGCCAGCTTCGTGAGGAACGAGATCGCGAACAAGACCGCGATCCTCTTCGTCAGGCCCGCCGCCAGCAGGATCGAGATGTCGATGAGGGCATAGGCCAGCCAGACGGCTAGCACGGCCCTGAGGGCGAACGCGCCCTCCCCCCAACCGGCGACCCACCAGCCCGCCAGGAACATCAAGGGAATGCCGGCGACGATGCTGCAATATGGCGCAGCGACTCGGACGTGATCGCGGTAGTACTGCTCGTCGTGCCCGGGGTCGATCAAGTGGCCATACACGAGCATGTAGAGGAAGCTGACCGCCACATTTGCGACCAGCACGAGGACCGCAACACCCAGCAGCGCGGCCATGCGTCCGAAAGTCATGACGCCCTGGAGACCGGAATGTCGATGTTCACGGCGTGAGGCTAGAACTTTCTCCCGCGGTTCGCTTGACTTTTCTTGCGAAGATTTGTGAGGCTGCCCCGGTGAAGCCCGACACGAGGATGAGCCACCAGGAGCGTATTCTCGGTCTCCTGGTGAAGATCGAATCGGACCTCAGCGCCGATCTTTCCCTGCAAACGCTGGCCCGGCAGGCACGGTTCTCGCCCTACCATTGCCATCGCATCTTCCGCGCGCTCGTGGGCGAGCCGGTCAAGGAGTATGTTCGGCGGCTGCGGCTCGAACGCGCCGCACACGAACTGGCCTTCAGCGCCCGGCCGATCATCCAGATCGCCTTCGACGCCGGCTACAAGACGCACGAGTCGTTCACGCGGGCATTTCGCGCAGGGTTCGGTACACTTCCCTCCCACTATCGAGAGGCGAGGAAGCCTCCCTCCGCGAGTTCTTCCGCGATCACGAGCAACGCCGTCGCCGAGTACCTGCCACGCGCGGCGGAGCTCTTCAAGCCGACCGCTGCCCCCCGTCAGGGACGGGTCGAGCGCTTGCGCCGGTTGCGCGTCGCCTTCATCCGGCACGTGGGTCCGTATGAGGCGGTCACCCCCGTATTCAACCGGCTCGGTGAGTGGGTGGGGGAGCGTCAGCAGGGCACGGATCTGATGTGGATCGGCGTGCCCCATGACAACCCGCAGCTGACCCCGGCGGACAAGCTGCGCTTCGACTGCTGCGTGATGGTCACCGGGGACATCGCGCCGGAGGGAGATATCGGATTGCGGGAGATCGGCGGCGACCTGTATGCCACGACGACGCACTATGGCGCCTTCGAAGGCCTGGTCGAGACCTACGGATGGCTCGGTGGCCACTTCATGCCGTCCGCCGGCTTGATTCCGCGCCCGGCGCCCGCCATCGAGATCTACCTCACCAATCCCGAGACCACCGTACCCGACCAGCTCCTGACGGACATCCTGTTGCCGGTCGAAGACTCCGCGCGTCAGCGGCGGAGCTCATCGGTGAATGACGGGCTCCACTGAGGGTTCGAGGATTAGAATTGGGCGGCCACGAGATCCGCTGGTGGAGCGGCGGCTGCACGTGAACCGACCGGGGGCGAGCGATGCGGGCGATCGCGGCATGTGCTGTCCTCGCGTTTCTCTCCGGCTGCGCCGGGATCCTGCATGCCCCTGCCCAGCGCCGCCGCCAGGACCAGTCCGCGCTCCTTTCCGGGATGAACCTGGACTTCCTCGATGGGATCGCCCGCGCGCACGGGCTCCATGGGCTCGCCGCGGAGCTCCCGATCGAGCCGCGCCAGTTGCAGCCGAGCTGCGGTTGCTGGCCGCAGCGGAGGATGCCTTGCCATGACGAGAGCTGTCAGTCCACCGCGGCACGGCGCGCTCGTGGTGACGGGCGCCTCCACCGGGATCGGTGAGGCCTGCGCGCGGCACCTGGCGAATCTCGGCTACCGCGTCTTCGCCGCGGTCCGGAAGGAGCCCGACGCCGAGACGCTGGCTCAGAAGCACCCCAACATCACACCGATCCTCTTCGATGTGCGGGATGCAAGCGCTTTGCGCCAGGCGGCAGAGTTCGTGGCGAAGGAAGTGGGCTCCGCCGGCATCCAGGGCCTGCTCAACAACGCCGGGATCGCGGTGGCCGCGCCCCTGGAGCACTTGCCCCTGGAGGACCTGCGGCTGCAGCTGGAGATCAACGTGGTGGGCCAGCTCGCGGTCACGCAGGCGTTCATGCCCCTCCTCCGCCAGGGCAGGGGCCGCATCACCTTCATGAGCAGCATCTCCGGCCTGCTGGCCGCGCCGATCGTGGGCGCCTACAGCGCCAGCAAGCACGCGGTCGAAGCCCTGGCCGATGCGCTGCGCCTGGAGCTGAAGGAGTGGGGCATCGAGGTCAACCTCGTCGAGCCCGGCCAGATCGCCACACCCATCTGGACGACCTCCGCCAGGGCCGCCGACGAGCGCCAGGGACGCATGGCCCCGGAGACGGTGGCGCGCTATGGCTGGATGATGCGCGCCGCCCGCGTCCGGGCCGGACAGGGCGCCAAGCACGGCACGGACCCGCACGAGGTGGCCCTGGCGGTGGCGAAGGCCCTGGTCGGTCCCCGCCCGAAAACACGCTATCTCGTGGGCAAGGACGCGCGCGCCGTCAAGGTCATCGCGGCGTTGCCGGACCGCCTGCGAGACAGGATCGTCCTGAAGCAGGTGCGGAAGATGGCCGCCGCGTATCGCGAGCGGTGAAGCGCGTACTCCTCACCCAGGTCTTCGTCCCAGCATCTCCGACAGAGGCGCCCCCCCCTTGATGCCGAAGTCCAGGGTGCGGATGGGGAAGGGGATGGTGACGCCGTGGGCGTCGAAGGCGGCCTTGATGCGCTGGATGGCCTGGCTGCGGGCCTCCAGGAAGTCCCGCTGCTTCTCGTACTCAACCCAGATCCGTACCACCATCATGATCGCGCTGTCCGCCACGGCCGTGTAGAAGACCTCCACCTCCCGGCCCTTGTCGCGGCGAGAGACGTCCGCGCAGGCCTCGGCGGCCAGGCGCCTGGCCCGCTCCAGGTCGTCGCCGTAGGAGACCCCGATCTCCAGGTCCACGCGCCGCTTCCCGGTGAGGGTGAAGTTCTTGATGGGGTGATTCAGCACCTCCTTGTTGGGGAGGAAGACGATCTGTCCCTGGAGCGTGCGCATCACGGTGAAGCGGAGGTCCACCTCCTCGATCACCCCCTCGTGGTCGAGGATCTCGCAGAGGTGGCCGGGGCGGAACGGGTGCCGCACGGAGAGCAGGATCCCGGCCATCATGTTGGCGGCGATGTCCTGGAAGGCGAAGCCGAGCACCAGGGCGGCCACACCGGCACCGGCCAGCAGGGACATCACCGTCTTGTCGAGCTTCAAGACCCCCAGGGCGATGAAGAGCCCGGCCGCCAGCATCACGAGAAAGCTGGCGCTGGCCAGGAGGCGCGTGACGGTCAGGTTGTGGGAGACCCGGGCGAGCAGGCGCTCCATGACGCGCCGCACCAGCCGCCCCAGGAACCAGAACAGCGCGACCACCAGCAGGGCGATCAGGATGTTGGGGAGGTTGACGATGCTCTCGCGGATCCAGCCCGCGAGCTTGTCGGCCAGGGCGTCGAAGGCGGCGGGAAGGTTCATGGGAAGAGCCTCTCGGCGTTCCCGTGCAGGATCGCCCGGTTGACCGGCTCGGACAAGTTCAAGCTCAGGAAGTCCTCCACGTTTCTGCGCAGGTCGGGAACGCCGGGGCCCGGCCAGTCGGTCCCCCACAGGCACTTGCCGGCGATCTCGGCCAGGCGCGGCAGGTCCCGGAGGAGCGCCTTCGGCGGGATGCCGCTCAGGTCCAGGAGCACGTTCTCGTGCCGGCGCGCCAGGAAGAACGCGGTCGCGTAGTGCAGCGGGCGGCCGGCGTGGGCCAGGATCAGCTTCATGTGCGGGAAGTCCACGGCCACGTCGTCGCAGGGCATGGGGTCGGCGAAGACGTTGCGGGCGCCGGGAAAGACCGAGGTCCCGGTGTGGACCATCACCGGTACGCCCCGTCGCTCGGCCACGCCGTAGACGGCGTCGATCTTCGCTCCGGGACCGCCGGCGCGGTAGGCGTTGGCGGGAAATCTCTGGTGGGGCGGGTGCACCTTCAGCCCGCGGATGCCGGAGTCCAGCAGGCGCTCGGTCTCCGCGGCCGGGTCGTTCACCAGGTCCGGGTGCACGGAGCCGAACGCGATCAGGCGGTCCGGCGCTTCCCGGCAGTATCTCGCCACCCAGGCGTTCACCTCGGGTGTGAAGCCCATGACCTCGGGGGCCACGTAGTTGATCACCGCCACCCGCTCGATCCCCGCCTCGTCCAGGAGCTGGAGCAGCGCCCTCGGGGACTCCATGCATTCCTTGATGCGGGGAAGGTCGGGACGGCCCTCTTCCATCTTCGTGCGCACGTCCGGGCGCAGCATCTCCCAGGGCTGCAGGTGGATGTGCAGGTCGGTGACGGAGAAGCCGCCGCTCACGCGCCCGACTCGTCCCAGCGGTAGAAGCCCTGCCCCGCCTTCTTCCCCAGCTTCCCCTCCTCCACCATGCGCCGCATCAGGGCCGGCGGGCGGAATGCCTCCGACTTCAGCTCCCGGTGCAGGTGCTCGGCGATGGCCAGCCGCACGTCCAGGCCCACGAGGTCGGTGAGGCGCAGCGGCCCCATGGGGTGGCGGTAGCCGAGCGTCATCGCCTTGTCGATGTCCTCGGGGGAGGCGACCTGCTCCTCCACCATGCGGATCGCCTCCAGCCCCAGGACGACGCCCAGGCGGCTGCTGGCGAAGCCGGGAGAGTCGCGGACGACGATCGGCTCCTTCCCCATGCGCCTGCCCGTGTGCACGGCAACGTCCACGACCTCGCTCGCCGTGCCCTCCGCACGCACCACCTCCAGCAGCGGCATCAGGTGCACGGGATTGAAGAAGTGCATGCCCACCACCCGGGCCGCACGCCGGGTGGCGGCGGCGATGGAGGCGACGGGCAGGCTCGACGTGTTCGTGGCGAGCACGGCCGCGGCGGGCGCGGCGGCGTCCAGCCTGGCGAAGAGCGCGCGCTTCAGCTCCAGGCTCTCGGGGATCGCCTCCACCACGAGGTCGGCATCCCCCACGGCGTCCTCCAGGCGCGCCGCCGGGTGCAGGCGCGCCAGCGCTCCCTCCCGCACCGCCGGCTCCACCTTCCCCCTGGCCACGCCCTGGTCCAGCGCCTCCCTCACCTCGAGCAGCGCCTTCTCCACGAGGTCGGGGCCCACATCGTGCAGGCGCACGGTCATCCCCGCCGCCGCCGCCACGTGCGCGATCCCCCGCCCCATCGTCCCCGTCCCGATCACCGCCACGCGCTCCACGTCCACGGCGCCCTCCATGCCCGCGCTATTCTGGCCCCAGTGCGCGACTTCCTGACAGGAATGGTCTTCGCGCTGGCGGGAGGCGGGATCTCCGGCCTGCTCCTGGCCGGGCGGCGCCAGCTCCGGGGAGAGCGCCTGCAGGGACGGCGCGCCGGCCTGGGGACGGCCGTTGCCTGCGTCCTCCTCGCCCTCTTGCTGGCTCTGCGCGGGGCGTGGGGCATGGCCTCGGCGGCGTGCACGCTCGGCGCCGGTGCCTGCGCCCTCCTGGGCGGCCTCTCCGGCAAGCCCGTGCCCGCCGCCTGGTTCGCGGCGGCGCTGCTGCTCGCGAGCCTGGTGGTCCTGCTCGCCTGCTAGACTGGCCGTTCTCCGGAGGGTGCACGCGATGGCTTCGGTCCTGGGCGTGGTCGGCGCCGGCAACATGGGGAGCGGGATCGCGCAGAAGATGGCCAGCGAGGGCTTCACCGTCGTCCTCGTGGACCTCGACGACGAGAAGGTCGCCCGCGGCATCGCCTCCATCCGCAAGACGCTGGCGGAGGGGGTGGAGCGGAGGATCTTCAAGCCGGCGGACGCCGAGGCCATCCAGGCCCGGGTGACCGGCACCACGAACTGGGAGCGCCTGCGCGAGGCGGAGTGCGTGGTGGAGGCGGTCTTCGAGGACCTCCGGGTCAAGCAGGAGGTCTTCGCGCGGCTGTCCTCGGTCTGCCGCCCGGAGACCCTGCTCGCCTCGAACACCTCGTCCTTCGCGGTGGCCGATCTGGCGTCGGTGTCGAGGAACCCCGAGCGGGTGCTGGGGCTCCACTACTTCTATCACCCGGCCAAGAACCGGCTGGTGGAGGTCGTGCCCACCGCCCTCACCGACCCTGCCGCGACCAAGCGGGCCTGGCTCCTCCAGGAGCGGCTGGGGAAGACGCCCATCCACTCCGCCGACCAGCCCGGCTTCGTGGTGAACCGCTTCTTCGTGCCCTGGCTCAACGAGGCCGTGCGCCTGCTCGAGTCCGGTGCCGCGGACATTCCCACCATCGAGGCCGCGTGCAAGGCCGCCTTCGGCGTGGGCATGGGACCGTTCGAGCTGATGAACGTGACCGGCATCCCCATCGCGCTGCACGCCGCCGCCACCCTGGGCGAGGCCTTCGGCCCCTTCTACGCCCCCGCGCCGCGCCTCCGGCACCAGGTGGATGCGGGCACGCCCTGGTCCCTGCAGGGCACGCCCGATGCGTCGCAGTCCGCCGCCGTGGCCGATCGCATGTGGGGGGTGGTCATCATGGTGGCCGCAGCCCTGGTGGACCAGGAGGTGGGCTCGGTGGAGGACGTGGACATCGGGGCCCGCGTGGGCCTGCGCTGGCCTCGCGGTCCCTTCGAGGCCATGAACCGCATGGGGGTGGAGCGGGCGAGGAACCTGGCGGCGGTGCTCGCGCAGTCCTGGGGCATGGTCGTCCCCGCCATCCTGCGCGACCACGCCAAGGAGAAGCGGAGCTTCGCCTTCCGCCTGGTGCGCACCAAGGTGGAGAGCGGCATCGCCACCCTCACCGTGGACCGCCCGGACGCCATGAATGCGCTGAACGAGACCGTGGTCTCGCAGCTCACCCAGGCCTTTCGCGCCGCCGACGACGACCCGGAGGTGCGGGGCATCGTGATCGCAGGCACCGGCAAGGCCTTCATCGCCGGCGCCGACATCCGCTTCTTCGTGGACAACATCGAGAAGGGAGACATGGACCGCATCGTCTCCTTCACCCGCGCCGGCCACGACCTGCTGCGCATGATCGACCAGTGCGCCAAGCCCGTGGTGGCGCGGATGCACGGCCTGGCGCTCGGGGGTGGGCTCGAGCTTGCCCTGGCCTGCGACCGCATCGTGGCCACGCCCAAGGCGGCGCTCGCCTTTCCGGAGACCGGCATCGGGATCTACCCCGGCCTGGGCGGGACCCAGCGCGCCCCCCGCCGCGTCGGTCCGGGCCTGGCCAAGTGGCTGATCTACACCGGGCAGATGCTCTCCGCCGAGGAGGCCAAGGACATCGGCCTGGTGGACGCCGTGGTCCCCTTCGAGGACCTGGACGCGGCGGTGGTGGAGGCGATGCGCGCCGGCAAGGGAGCGCGGCCGGCGCTCTCCGCCAGGCACGCCGCCCTGGAGGCCTTCTTCGCCGGGCACCCTGTGGACGAGCTGCTGGCGGGGGCCTCCGCCCAGGACGAGCCGGTGGCCAAGGCCTCGGCCCGGGTCAAGCAGAAGGCCCCCATCGCGCTGCGCCTGGCCGAGCAGCTCATCGACCTCTCGGGATCGAAGCCCCTGGAGGACGGTCTGGCCGAGGAGCTGCGGCACCTGGTGGAGATCTTCTCCACCGAGGACGCCAGGGTGGGACTGTCCAGCATCGGCAAGCGCGCCCCCGTCTTCGCGGGACGCTGAAGGCCAGAGGATGAGCTTCGCCGACCGGGCCGTGGAGGCCTTGGCCAAGCTCCTGGACGCGCTGGGGATGAACGGCACGCGCCTGCGCTGGCGATGGAACCAGCGGCAGCGTCTCCTCGGCGAGCAGGGGGCGCGGGCCGAGCAGATGTGGCGCTCGGCCAAGGCACCCCACAAGATGTGCCCGCACTGCCGGGCCCTGGTGCCGCGCTCGGCGCGCCGCTGCACGGAATGCGGTGAGAGCCTGCGCGGCGTCTCCGCCCCCGGCCTGGGGCGCGTGCTGTCGAACCTGCTGCCGGGGATCTCCGGGGCCACCTCCCTGCTGGTGCTGGTCAACGGCCTCCTGTTCCTGCTCATGCTGATGGTGCCGCCCCCGGTGGAGGGCCAGGGTCCCGGGGGATTCGGGCGCTTGATGGGGCTGGACGCGCCCACCCTCCTTCGCTTCGGCGCCGGCTACGGGGAGCTCACCTTCTCCTACGGGCAGTGGTGGCGCCTGATCACCCCCATCTTCCTGCACGGGGGGCTGCTGCACATCGCCATGAACACCTACGCCCTCCTGCAGCTGGGGCCGCTCACCGAGCACACCTACGGGAGGGACCGCTTCGTGGTGGTCTACGTCCTGTCGGGCGTCGCCGGCTTCTTCGCCAGCCAGATCTTCGGCACCTTCACGGTGGGCGCCTCCGCCTCCCTCTCCGGGCTCATCGGGCTCCTGCTGGTGTTCGCCTACCGGCACCACGGGGGGAGCACCTTCAAGCAGGTCATGCTCCAGAACGCCGTCCTCCTGCTCATCGTCAGCTTCGCCTTCCCCATCGTGGACTGGCGCGCCCACATGGGCGGCCTGGCGGCGGGGGCGCTCTTCGGCCTGGTGGTCCCGCCCGAGGGGCGGCACCACCGCGGCGCCGACCGGGCCTGGAGCGTGGCCGCGCTCCTCTGCGTTCTGCTGGTGCTGGTGGCGTTCTGGCAGGTGGCCGTTCACCCGCTGTAGTCTATTCGCAAGATTCCGTTCGCCAACCCAGGGAAGGGGGAAGACCGATGAAGCGTACGCGTGTGCTGACCGCCGGCCTGCTCGTGCTGACGTTCCTGTTCTCCTGCGCCACCACCGAGAGCGTGACCAAGCGGGACAAGACCGCCAAGGGCGCGGGCATCGGCGCCGCCGCGGGCGCCGTGGGCGCCATCGTCACCGGCAAGCGGGAGGCGGACGAGATCCTGGCCGGGGCCGCCATCGGAGCGGCCATCGGAGGGGGGGTGGGCGCCTACATGGACCACCAGGAGGCGAAGCTCGCCAAGATCCCCGGCACGCACGTGGAGCGCCTGGACGAGAGCACGCTGCTCGTCCATTTCGACTCGGACGTTCTCTTCAGCATTGACTCGGCATCGCTCTCGGCCGATGCCCGGAGTGCGCTGGGCCAGGCGGCCTCGGTGATGAACGAGTACGACAAGACGGCGGTGGTCGTGCAGGGGCACACCGACTCCACCGGCACCGAGCAGCACAACCAGGGCCTGTCCGAGCGCCGCGCCGGCTCCGTGCAGCAGGAGCTGATCTCCCGCGGGGTGGACCGGGACCGCATCGCCAGCATGGGGTTCGGGGAGAGCCAGCCGGTGGCGGACAACGCCACCAGCGAGGGCCGGCGCCGCAACCGCCGGGTGGACGTGATGCTGCGCGCCAAGGCGAAATAGACCTTGGCGCCGCTGCCCACCGTCCACGCCTCCCGGCTCGGTTTCCTGGTGGACGGATCGGCCTACTATCCCGCGTTCGCAGAGGCGGTGGAGCGCGCGCGCCACTCGGTCCTCATCACGGGCTGGGACATCCACAGCAAGATCCCGCTCCGCAAGGAAGCGGCACCTCCCGGGCTCCCCGACACCCTGGCCGCCTTCCTGGACGCGGTGGCGCGGCGCACCCGGGGCCTCCACGTGCACATCCTGACCTGGGACTTCGCCATGCTGTACGCGCTGGAGCGGGAGACCCTTCCCCTCCTCCAGCTGGGATGGCGCACCCACCGGCGCGTGCACTTCCATCTCGACGGCGCCCATCCCCTCGGTGCCTGCCGGCACCAGAAGATCGTGGTGGTGGACGACCGCGTCGCCTTCCTGGGCGGGTTCGACCTCGCGGGCTCCCGCTGGGACACACCCGAGCACCTGGCCGGGGACCCCCGGCGGGTGCACGGGGACGGCACCCCCTACGGCACCTTCCACGACGTGCAGGCGGTGGTGGAGGGCGAGGTCGCCGCCGCGCTGGGGGAGATGATCCGCACCCGCTGGCGCGAGGCGGAGGGAAAGCGCCTCGACCCACCGCCCGGGCACGGCGATCCCTGGCCCCCCAGCGCCACCGCCGCCCTCCACGACGTGCCCGTCTCCCTGGCCCGCACCGAGCCCGCCTACCAGGGCGCGCCGGAGATGCGCGAGGTCGAGGCCGTCCTGCTGGAGGCCGTCGCCCGCGCGCGAGGCCACCTGTTCCTGGAGACGCAGTACTTCACCTCGAATGCCGTGGGAGAGGCGCTGGGCGCGGCCCTGGAGCGGCCCGACGGGCCCGAGGTGGTCGCCATCGTCCCCGCCGTCGGCTCCGGATGGCTGGAGGAGGCGACCATGGGAAGCCTGCGGGCACGGCTGCTGCGGCGCCTGCGCGCGAGGGACCGTCACGGCCGGTTCCGCTGCTGGTATCCCGCCGCACCGGGGCTGACGCACGGCGTGAACATCCACAGCAAGGTGGTGGAGGCGGACGGCACCTTTCTCACCGTGGGCTCGGCGAACCTCAGCAACCGCTCCATGGGGTTCGATTCCGAGGTGAACCTCGTCCTGCAGGCCGGCGGGCGCGAGGACGTGGCCGCGGCGGTGGCCGGGCTGCGGAACCGGCTGCTGGGGGAGCACCTCGGCGTGCCAGCGGAGGAGATCGCCGCGCGCGTGGCGGCGCACGGCTCCCTCCTGGCGGCGGTCGAACCGCTGCGGGGGAAGAGCGGGCGGACGCTGGAGCCGGTGCCGCTTCCCCCCGAGGGTCCCCTGCTCGCGGCCGAGACCCCCTTCCTCGACCCGGAGCGTCCGGTCCCACTGGATCGCCTGGTGGAACAGTTCGCGCAGCCGGACGCGGCGCGGAGCAAGGCGCGCGGTCCCCTGCTCCGCCTCGCCCTGGTGCTGGTCCTCCTCGCCGGGCTCGCCGCGGCCTGGCAGTTCACGCCGCTGTCCCACTGGATCGACCCCGCGAGGCTGCAGGCGGCGGCGATGCCCCTGCGGGACCGTGCCTGGGCGCCGCTGGCCGTGCTGCTGGCCTACGTGCTGGGCGGGTTCCTCATGGTGCCGGTGCTGCTGCTCATCGTCGCGGGAGGCGTCGTCTTCGGGCCCTGGCAGGGCTTCGTCTACGGCGTCCTCGGCTCGCTGGCGAGCGCGGTCGCCGGGTACGGCGTGGGCCGCATGCTGGGGCGGGAAGGTGTGCGGCGCCTGGCGGGCACGCGCCTCAACGACGTGAGCGCACGCCTGGGGCGCCTGGGGACGTTCGCCGTCGTGGCCGTGCGCCTCGTTCCCGTCGCTCCGTTCATGATCGTGAACCTCATCGCCGGAGCCGTGCACATCCGGCCGCGCCAGTACGTGGCGGGGACGCTCCTGGGCATGACGCCCGGCATCCTGCTCCTCACCGTGTTCGGCCACGGGCTCTGGAGCTTGATGGAGCGGCCCACCGCCGGCGGGCTCCTGCTGGCGGGCGGCGCCGCCGGACTGATGATCGCGCTGTCGGGCTGGATCCGCCGGCTCATCTTCCGGGCGTAGCGTGGGCCGCTCCTTCCGCGTCGCCACCTACAACATCCACCGCGGCTACGGCCGCGATCGCCGCCAGGACCTGGACCGGGTGGCGGCGGTGCTCCGGGAGATGGAGGGGGACGTCCTCGCTCTCCAGGAGGTGGACTCCGACCCCGATCCCAGCGAGGAGGACCTCCTCGATCACCTGGCGCATCTGGCCACCGCCACCGGCTTCCATGCCGTCACCGGACCCACCCTGCGGCGGCGCGGCATGGCGTATGGAAACCTGCTGCTCAGCCGCTATCCCGTGGGCGAGGTCGTGCACCTCGACCTGTGCGTCGCGGGGTGCGAGCCACGGGCGGCCATCGACGCGCGCCTCCTCGTGGACGGCGCCGGCGTGCGCATGATCGTCACCCACCTGGGGCTGCGTCCTCGGGAGCGACGGGAGCAGATCGCTCGCCTGGTGAAGCAGGCGGCTCCGCGAGGCGAGCATCTGCTCGTCGTGGCGGGCGACATGAACGAATGGCTCCCCTTCAGCCCCTCGTTGCGGCCGCTCCGGCGCGTGCTCGGGCCGGGGACCCTGCACGCCACGTTCCCCGCGCGGCTCCCCCTGCTCTCCCTGGACAAGATCTTCGTGTCCCCGGCCCGGGCCCTGCGCCGCTCGTGGGTGCACCGCTCCCCCGCCGCCGCCCGCGCCTCGGATCACCTGCCCGTCGTGGCCGAGCTCGACCTCGCGCAGGCGACGGTGCGGCGGGAGGACCTCCCCCTGACCTGGACGGCATAATGCCCGCCATGCCGCTGCGGATCGGGCTGGCCGGACTGGGCATCCATGGGATGCGCTACGCCGAGCACCTCCTGCGCGGGGACGTGCCCCGGGCCGTGCTGACGGCGGTGACGCGCCGGGACGCGACGGCGGGGCGGACCTGGGCGGCCGCGCGCGGGATCGCCTACGTGGGAGACCCGGGGGAGCTGGTGGACCATCCCGCGGTGGACGCCGTGGTGGCGGTGCTCCCGCCCGACCTGCACCCCGGACTGGCGCGCGCCTGCCTGGCGCGGGGGAAGCCGGTCCTGGTGGAGAAGCCGCTTGCGGCGGACGCCGCCTCGGCGGCGGAGGTCGCCGCTCTGGTCCGGGAGACGGGCGTCCTCCTCATGGTCGGCCACACGCTGCGCTTCGATCCCCTGGTGCGGCGGCTCAAGGATCTCGCGCGGGAGCTGGGGCCCCTGCGTGTGCTGGCCCTGAACCAGCGCTTCGAGCCCACGGACCGGGCGTGGATCGACCGGCCAGGCCCGGGCGGCGCCCTGCTCAACACCGCCGTGCACGGATTCGACCTCATGCGGTTCCTCACCGGCGCCGAGGCCCAGTCCGTCGATGCCCAGGTGGAGGCGGTCGTCACCGTACGCACCGAGGACGAGGTGATGGCGCTGGTGCGCCTGGTCCCCGGACCCATCCTCGCCACCCTCGACAACGCCCGCACCACCGCGGGGAGGAGCGGGCGCATCGAGATCGTGGGAGAGCAGGGCCAGCTCTGGGGCGACCACGTGCACCGGGGACTGTTCCGCGTGCGGGGACGGGAGCAGGAGAGCCTCGGCCCCATCCCGGCCGTGCCCACGGTGGCGGCCACGCTCTCCGCCTTCGTCGATGCCGTGCTCGACGGCAGCCCGGTGCCGTGCACCGCCGAGGACGGACTGCAGGCGGTGCGGATGGCGGAGGCGGCCCGGCGCTCGGCGGAGACGGGGCGGCGGCAGTACCTCGCCGATGTCAGCGCCGGCGCGCGGCCTTCTCGCTGAGAGACTCCGCGATCGCCCGGCGGAACTCCTCCTCGGGCTGCGCCCCCTGGATGAGCTGCCGGACCCTGCCGTCGGGACCGATGAGATAGGTGGAGGGGATCGACTCGTGGACGTAGTCTTTCGCCAGCTCGGAGGCCCGGTCGGGGGCGGCGTAGAGCACGGGGAGGGTGAGACCGGAGGAACGCACCAGCGCCATCAGGTCCTCGGTCCTCCCGCCCTCGCCGTCGGCGACGCAGACGATCCGCGCGTCCCCCGAGGCGTGGATGGCCTGGAGGGCGGGCAGCTCCATCCGGCAGGGCATGCACCAGGAGGCCATGAAGTTGACCACCACGCCCCGCTCCTTCCACAGCCCGCTCAGGCGCACGTTCTTGCCATAGCTGGCGCTGGCGGGATTGACGTCCGGGAGCGCGAAGTCGGCCGCCTCCGGCAGCGGGGGACCACTCCCCTGCGGGGAGCAGGCGGTGAAGGCCAGCGCGAGCGCGAAGAGGACCGGAATTCTCACCCGAAACATTCCCCGAGAAGGTAGCACTGGAGCGCCGGAAGCGGCATGGTAAGGTGCCACGCCCACGAGGGAGCACCCGTATGAGCCAAGCCACGCGCCCCGTCGCCACCGAGACCCTGAACCCCTTCGCCATCGCGCAGCAGCAGCTGGACGAGGCGGCGCGGATCCTGAAGCTGGACCCCGCCGTCCACGAGCTGCTGCGCTGGCCCATGCGCGAGTTCCACGTCACGCTCCCCGTGAAGATGGACGACGGGACGACCCGGATCTTCCACGGCTTCCGCGTCCAGTACAACGACGCCCGCGGCCCCTGCAAGGGCGGCATCCGCTTCCACCCCGACGAGACGATCGACACCGTGCGGGCGCTGGGCGCATGGATGACCTGGAAGACCTCGGTGGTGGACATCCCGCTGGGCGGGGGGAAGGGCGGGATCATCTGCAACCCCACCGAGATGTCCCCCGGTGAGCTGGAGCGCCTCTCCCGCGCCTACGTGCGCGTGCTGGGGCGCGAGTTCGGCCTGTTCAAGGACGTGCCCGCCCCGGACGTCTACACCAACCCCCAGATCATGGCCTGGATGATGGACGAGTACGCCGTCCTCAAGGGCGAGCAGAGCTTCGGGACGATCACCGGCAAGCCCCTGCAGCTCGGGGGCAGCCTGGGCAGGAAGGACGCCACCGCCCTGGGCGGGATCTTCTGCGTGCGCGAGGCGGCCAAGCGCCTGGGACTCGACCTCAAGGGTCGCCGGGC
This sequence comes from Candidatus Polarisedimenticolaceae bacterium, assembly GCA_036274395.1. Taxonomy (GTDB): domain Bacteria; phylum Acidobacteriota; class Polarisedimenticolia; order Polarisedimenticolales; family DASUFT01; genus DASUFT01. Next base: position 56,764 of record DASUFT010000100.1, read on the forward strand.
CGCCATCCAGGGGTACGGGAACGTCGGCTCTCCCATCCACCAGCTCGCCCAGGACATGCTGGGCATGAAGGTGGTGGCGGTCTCCGACGTGGGGGGCGGGATCCACAATCCCGACGGGATGAGTCCGGCCGCCGTGCGTGAGCACCTCTCCCGCACCGGCACCGTGGCCGGCTTCGCGGGCGCGGAGGCGGTGAGCAACGAGGATCTGCTCGAGCTCGACGTGGACGTGCTCTTCCCGGCGGCGCTGGAGAACGTGATCACCGCCCGGAACGTGGACCGCATCAAGGCCAAGATGGTGGCGGAGATGGCCAACGGCCCCACCACGCCCGAGGCCGACCGCCACTTCTTCGAGCACGGCGTGTACGTGATCCCGGACATCCTGTGCAACGCCGGAGGGGTGACGGTCTCCTACTTCGAGATGGTGCAGAACGCCTACCAGTATTACTGGGAGCTGGACGAGGTGAACCGCCGCCTCGACCAGAAGATGACCTCCGCCTTCCATGCCGCCCACGACATGTCCGTGAAGTACAAGGTGCACCAGCGGCTGGGCGCGTACCTGGTGGCGGTACATCGCGTGGCGGAGGCGGTGCGGCTGCGCGGCTGGGCGTGACGCTCTAGACCTTTTTGGTCTGCGCAAGGCCTGCGCGGCGCGTGCGCGCCGTGCAGGAATTGCCGCAGAAGAGCGCTTCCAACTCGGTCCATTTCGTCCTCGCGCTGGCGCACCGCTTGCGTTTCCGAGCCAGCGTGCGTGGACGAAGCGAGCTGCTGGCGGCGTTCCTCCTCCTGGGCGGCGCGTCCCTTCCCGCCCTGGCCCAGGAGAATGCGGACTGTTTCACGTGCCATTCCGAATCCTCGCTCACCGGGACGCGGGACGGGAAGACGATCTCCGTCCACGTGAGCGAGAAGGCCTTCGGGAAGTCCGTCCATGCCGAGGTCCCCTGCGTCGGCTGTCACGCCGACCTGGCGGGGGCGGAGCTCCCCCACCCCGAGGACCTCGCCCCCGTGGACTGCGCGTCCTGCCACACCGACCAGGGGGCGGTGGAGGCGAAGTCGCTTCACGGGAAGGCGGCGGCGCGCGGCGATGCCCTGGCGCCCCGCTGCAAGACATGCCACGGCACGCACGAGATCCTCCCCCCCAAGGACCCCCGCTCCACCGTGGCGCCCCTGAACGTCCCCTACCTCTGCGGGCGCTGCCACCAGGAGGGGACCGCGGTCACGCAGCAGCGCACGATCCACCAGAGCAACATCCTGGAGAACTACTCGGAGAGCATCCACGGCGAGGGCCTGCTGCGGAAGGGCCTGGTGGTGGCGCCCAACTGCGCCTCCTGCCACACGCCCCATTCCATCCTCCCCCACACCGACCCCGCCTCCTCCATCGCCCGCGCCAACATCGCCAAGACCTGCACCAGGTGCCACGCCATGATCGAGACGGTGCACCGGAAGGTGATCCAGGGCGCGCTCTGGGAGCGCGAGGCACACGTCCTCCCCGCCTGCGTGGACTGCCACCAGCCGCACAAGGTCCGGAAGGTGTTCTACACGCAGGGCATGGCCGACGCGGACTGCATGCGCTGCCATGCCCGCGCCGACCTGCGGTCGTCCAGGGACGGGAAGCCCCTGGCCGTGCACCGCGAGGCGCTGGCTGGCTCCCGTCACGCCAAGGTGGCCTGCAGCCAGTGCCACACGGGCGTCAGCCCTTCCCTGGTCCGTCCCTGCGAGACGGTGGTGGCCAAGGTGGACTGCACCGCCTGCCACGCCGAAGTGGGGCGCGAGTACGCGAGCAGCATGCACGGCAAGCTCCAGGCAGGGAGCGATCCCAACGCACCCACCTGCGCGGAGTGCCACGGCACCCACCAGGTCAAGGGCAGGCTGGACCCCACCTCGGCCACCTTCCCCGCCAACGTCCCCGACCTGTGCGCCCGCTGTCACCGGGAGGGGGAGAAGGCGGCCGTGCGCTACACCGGCACGCAGCACCAGATCATCGAGCGCTACACGGAGAGCATCCACGGCAAGGGCCTGCTGCAGAGCGGGCTCACCGTCACCGCCACCTGCACCAGCTGCCACAGCGCGCACCGGGTGCTGCCCAAGTCCGACGCCGCTTCCACGGTCAACCCCAGGAACCTGCCGGACACCTGCGGCCGCTGCCACCACGGCATCGAGGAGGAGTTCGGCAAGAGCATCCACTCCGCCTCGGTGAGCAAGTCCGGCAAGCCCCTCCCCATCTGCAGCGACTGCCACACCGCCCACACCATCCAGCGCACCGACGCCTCCGGCTTCCGCCTGGGGGTGATGACCACCTGCGGGAAGTGCCATACCGATGTCGCCGACACCTACTTCGAGACCTACCACGGCAAGGTGGCCAAGCTCGGCTACACCAAGACCGCCAAGTGCTACGACTGCCACGGCGCCCACAACATCCTCCCCGTGAGCGACCCCCGGTCCTCGCTGAGCCGGCACAACGTGGTGGAGACCTGCCGCAAGTGCCACGCCGGCGCCAACCGCCGCTTCGCCGGCTACCTCACCCACGCCACCCACCACGACCCCAAGAAGTATCCCTTCCTCTACTGGACGTTCTGGGGGATGACGAGCCTGCTGGTGGGGACCTTCGTGGTGGGGGGGATCCATACCCTGCTCTGGCTGCCGCGCGCGCTGCAGATGCGCCGCGAGCACCGGCGAGAGAAAGCATGAGCACGACCACGGAAGCGGCGATCCCCGTTCCAGAGCCCGCCCCGGCGCCGGTGCCCGCTCCGGCGTTGGAGGCGGCCGCCGACACGGGGCTGGAGTTCCAGCGCTTCACGCGCCTGCACCGCGTGCTGCACGTGGTGATGATCGTGAGCTTCCTCTCCCTGGCCTTGACCGGCCTGACGCTGAAGTTCTCCTACACGGGATGGGCGGTGGTGGTCTCCCGCCTCTTCGGAGGCTTCCAGTCGGCGGGCTATGTGCACCGGGTGGCGGCGGTCCTCATGTTCGGCCTCTTCACCGCCCACCTCGTGGACCTGGTGCGCCTGAAGCGGCGGGAGAAGCTGTCCATCCTGAAGCTGCTCTTCGGCCCCGATTCCATGATGTTCAACAGGAAGGACTTGCAGGACTTCCTGGGCAATCTCAAGTGGTTCCTGGGGAAGGGCCCGCGCCCCCAGTATGGGCGCTGGACCTACTGGGAGAAGTTCGACTACTTCGCCGTGTTCTGGGGGATCGCCGTCATCGGCCTCACCGGCCTCATGCTCTGGTTCTCGGAGTTCTTCACGCTCTTCCTGCCCGGCTGGTTCCTGAACGTGGCCACCATCATCCACAGCGACGAGGCCCTGCTGGCGGTGGGGTTCATCTTCACCGTGCACTTCTACAACACGCACCTCCGGCCCGAGAAGTTCCCCATGGACATCGTGGTGTTCACCGGCCGCATGCCCCTGGAGGAGTTCAAGCGCGACAAGCCCGCCGAGTACGCGGCCCTGGTGAAGGCGGGGACGCTGGACCAGTACCTGGTGCCCCCCCAGCCCGCCATCGTGGTGCGCGCCATCCGCATCTTCGGCTGGTGCGCGCTCACCGTGGGCTTCAGCATCGTGGTCTGGATCATCTACGCCATGGTGTTCGCCTATCGCTGAGCCTCTCCGTCCCCTTTCAGGATTGACGCGAGCGAGGGAAGTCCCCTAGAGTCGCGGCGCCCTTTTCACAAAGGAGACGCCGTGCGCTTCATCGTTGCGTCGATGGTCCTCCTGGTCGCCGGTAGCATGGCCGGGGCAGCCGACCCCGCCCCCCAACCCAATCTGAGCCAGGCGCTCGCAGACTATCGGGCGCTCGTCCTGGGGAGCGCGGGGATGCCCGTCTCCGACCTGAAGGTGGGATTGGGTCACCTGCAGATGACGTTGAAGAGCGGGACGGTGTACCCGCTGGTGGCGAAGGGCGGCGACGTTCTGGGATTCCTCTTCGAGGGGCAAGGGCTCTACGGTTACACGTCCGAGGAGCCCGAGGACCGGCAGATCTTCCCGGTCAACCTCTCGCGGAACGCGAAGCTCCTGGTGCCGAACCAGAACACGGTGTGGGACGACTTCGAGCACGCCCTGGTGTTCAGCGCGGCGTCGCTCCTGGAAGGCCTCGATCACGCTTCCGGGCAACCCCCGAGCCGCAGCGCCGCAGACAGCTTCCAGCGGATCTGGAAGCGTCTCGGACAGACCTACGTCGAGTACGACCACCTGGCCGCCGAGGTGCGGCTCAACGGAGGCCATGGGCAGTACGTGTTCGCCGAGATCGAGGGGAAGAAGGAGACGGTGGGCTGGAAGTACGACAGGATCCGCGGCTTCTCCGAGTCGCTCTACTCTTTCCGGAAGATCCAGGGCATCGACATCCGGATCCTGCAGATCCTGAGCCGGCAGTCCATCCAGGAGCAGGGTGCCCAGCCCAACATCGTTAACCTGCGCGACGCCCGCTTCGACATCGCCACCTCGGACAACAAGACGGGCACGATCGTGTCCGACCTCACCCTGGAATCCGACCGCGATGGGCTCCAGGTCTTTCCCCTCAATCTGGTCAACAACCGGGCAGAGGAGTCCTACGACTGGGCCTCCACCAAGAACCAGCTCCGGGTCACCCGTGTCACGGACGCATCGGGGAATCCGGTGCCCTTCTCCCACCGGTACGGCGAGATCTTGATCCAGCTCCCGGCACCGGCCAAGCGCGGCCAGTCCTTCCAGCTCCACTTCGAGACCGAGGGAGAGATCTTCACGGGAATGGGGGGGAGCCGCGACAACAACTATTTCGAGCTGTTCACCGAGAGCTGGTTCCCGTCACCCCTGCGCTGGGACACGAGCCCCTTCACCTTCACCTTGAAGGTGCGCACGAAGAAGCCCTGGCGGCCGGCCGCCTCCGGCGACACCGTGGCCTTCCGTGAGACCGAGGACGCCTTCGAGCTGGAGACGAAGTCCTCCGTTCCCTGCCGCGACATCGCCGTCTTCGGCGGCAACTACAAGACCCACGAGCAGACCATCGATGGCATCACCTACCGCATTCACCCCTACGCCATGGCCCGCAAGCACGTGACCGAGGATCTCCCCAAGCTGGCCAGCAACATCCTGCGCTTCTACCAGGACCACCTCGGACCCTACCCCCACGCCGAGCTGGACATCGTGGAGGTCCCCTCCTACGGATTCGGGATTGCTCCCTCGGGCATGGTCCTCATGACCACGGAGTCCTTCCGGCCCCAGCTGGCCTGGCAGCTCGAGTACCTGAGCCGTGGCGTGCCCTCCGTCCTCGCGCACGAGATCGCGCATCAGTGGTTCGGGCACAAGGCAATGCCGAACGCCCCGGAAGAGAACTGGATCGCCGAGTCGATGGCCGAGTACATGTCGGGACTGGCCATGGGTGCCATGGAGGTGGACGAGCGGAAGATGAAGGGGTGGAAGGGTCTGCTGGCGGAGTGGAAAGGCTATTCCAAGGAGTGCGCCAGCGTGGGCCCGCTCTTCGCGGCAAACATGCTGGGAGGCGTGGAGGGATACCGGGACCGCCAGTGCCTTCTCTACTACCGCGGCCCCCTGGTCCTCCACATGTTCCGCACTTCGGTGGGAGAACAGGCGTTCTACGCCACCATGAAGAAGTTCCTGGACGACGCCAAGCAGCCGGTGGGAACCGAGGACCTGAAGAACGCCTGCAAGGCAACCCTGCGCGCAGACATGAGCTGGTTCTGGGACGAGTGGATCCACAAGAGCGGCGTGCCCGAGGTGAAAGTGGTGCAGAACGTCACCAACGAAGGAGGGAAGTTCGTGCTGGCCGGGCGCGTGGAGCAAGCTCCGGATCGCTTCATCAAGATGATCATCCCGCTCGTGCTGGACATGCCGGGAGGCCAGCGGGACGTTCGTGTCTTCGTGCAGGAGCAACCCTCGCAGCCGTTCCGTTTCGAGCTCGCCGCGGCTCCCAGCAAGGTCACGGTGGATCCCGCCAACAACAACCTGGCGGTCTATCGCTGAAGGTGGGTGAGAGTCACCTGGGTGTGTGCTCGTGGATTCGGCACAAGTGTTACCTCAGCGGGTAACACTTAGCTCCAAACGCGCGCACAGACCTCGCTATTCTTCGGAGCGGCCAAACCCAGCTATCCGATCCAGCAGAGCGCCTGGGAGGCGTCTCCCTCCATCACCAGGTTCACCTTCTTGCCGGGCAGGGCGCGGGCGACGTCGATGACCTTGATCAGGTCGGCGAACTCGGCATCCTTGAGGGACACCTCGGCCAGGGCGTTGGGCGCGTCCTTGAAGAACGCGAAGTTGAACGCGGCCTCCGGCTCGTCGGGGTAGAGCGCCAGGTAGTAGATCCCCTCCTCCACCAGCTCCTGGAAGAAGTGGGTGCCGTAGGACACCTCGGGGACGAAGCTCCCCTTGCGCACCGCGATCTCCACCAGCGCCCCGGCGTGGGAGATGTCGGCGTAGGTCACCTTCACTCCCAGGCGGCTGTCGTTGCTTCCCCAGCGGCCCGGGCCGAGCAGCACGAAGGTCTTGGTCTCCAGGGCGTCGTTGATGCGTCCCACGGCGCGTCCCAGGGAGAGACGCGTGTCCAGGCTGTCGATGCGGTCGTAGGCCCAGGGGTCCACCATCACCAGGTAGTCGATCCCCCTCAGCTCCCCCGAGCGCACCAGGCCGCGGCTGGCGAAGAGCTTGCGCTCGTGCGGGATGTCCTGCGGCACGTGGCACCCGGTGGGAGAGATGGCCTGCACCAGGGGCCGGCATTGCAGCAGGTAGAACTTCCCGTCCAGGTAGGCGAACTCCAGGTTGACCGTGGTGTTGTACGCGTCCTCGATCCGGCGCAGGCGATCCCGCAGGTCGCCGGCGAACGTGGTCCGGGAAGCGAGCCGGTCGAAGGTGAGGCAGAGCTGGCCCGGATCCTCGCCCTCCACGGTCCCCGCGGGCTCCACCAGCGCGTCCCCCGTCCAGAGCGAGGCCGCCACGTTCAGCCCGGGGACGTCCGTTCCGGCCTGGAAGAGGTCGCGGAAGGCCACGGTGCGGAACTTGTTGTCCTCGAGGTCCACCACGTCCACGCTGCGCTGCGAGCGCCGGTACACCTCGAGCATGCTCCCCGCCGGCTTCAGGAGCGGGGCTCCCAGCGCCATCATGCGCGGGTAGTCGTTGCCGGTGCGGTCCACGGCGCGGGTCCCCAGGCCCAGGACCACCCGGGCGATGCCGTCCTCGGGCTTGATGCGGGGGGACCAGCGGTACTCGTTGCGCGAGTAGGCGACGCCCGCGGCGTCCGGCAGGAAGAAGCGGCCGTGGGGCCTCCCCACCACCTTCTGGATGAGGATGGCCATGTCCTCGTTGTAGTCGATGAGGTTGTGGCGGCGGCGGTAGAGGATGGGGTCGGGCCCCAGGGTGCTGGCGTACACCTCGGCGATGGCGCCCAGGAGCGCTTCCAGCCGGTCCCGCCGCGGTCCCTGGTTCCCCAGGAACACGCTGGCGTACATGCCGGAGAACGCGGTGCCGAAGCGGTCCTCGAGGAGGCTCGAGGAGCGCACGATGAGCGGCACCTCCCCGATCTGCTCCAGCAGCTTGTCGAGCTGCTGCACGATCTCTCCGGGAAACTCCGCGTTCCGGAAGAGCTGGCGGATGATGGGGAACTCGCTGCGGATGGACTCGGCATCCTTGTACTTCTGGCTCTGGTACTCCTCGAGACCGTTCAGGCGCAGGAACTGGGCGATCACGTCGCTCCGGACGAACCACGACTCGGGAAGGTGCACGGCCGCGGCCCGGGAGTCGCGATGCTCCATCCTCGCACCCTGAAGAATTCTGGTGCCGAGGAGCATGCCCGAGGCCTTGCCGCCGATCCTCCCCTGCCCGCGCTCCAGGCCGATGATGCGGTCCAGGATCCAGTCCAGGTCGCGGATGCGCAGGAAGTTCTTGGCCACCCCGATGAACTCGAGCTGGTCGCTGATGAAGTTGCGGATGAGCGCCACCCGGGTGGCCAGGATCTCGTTGGGTGCCATCTGCTCCCCTCCCATGGGGAGCTGGCAGAAGCGCTTCACGTGCTCGGAGAGCATGCGCACGGGCACGTCGGGCAGGGTGGCGAGGTTCTCCAGCTGCTCGGCCGCCTCGCGCCGCCGCAGCAGGTTCAGCCCTTCCTCGATCTCCGCCAGGGAGAGGTGCGCCGCCGCCTGGCGCAGCGTCACCTCCCGCACCGCCTGCCGCTCGTTCCCCTCCCAGCGCACCGCCGAGGGGCTGTTGGGGTCGTCCTCCGCCTCGCGGTAGATGGGCTGCTCGCCCATCAGATGCCGCGCCTCGTCGTAGATGGAATCGATGGAGGCGAAGCCCTTGTTGTGCAGCTTGGTCAGGAGGTGCCGGATGAAGCGGTCCGCCAGGCTCGGATAGAGGTCCATCAGCTCCTGGATGCGATCCACGACCTCGGGGGCGGGCTGCGGCATGCGGTCTCCCGGGAAAGCCCGGCATTCTACAGCGTGGCGGGAGTATCCTCCGCCGTCATGGACGCTCCCCGCACTCCCGCCCCCGCCAACGTCCCCGCCTTCAACATCTATCTGGGGACCGAGCTCCAGCGGGTGGAGCGCGGGGAGGCCTTGGTCACCCTGGCGCTGCAGGCCCATCACCTCAACAACCGGGGCGTCGTGCACGGAGGCGTGCTGGCGTCGCTGCTCGACACCGCGCTGGGGGCGGCCGTGATCTCGTCCATCCCCAAGGAATGGTGGTGCGCCACCATCTCCCTCTCCGTGCAGTTCCTGGAGGGCGCGCGCCGCGGCCGGCTGGAGGCGGAGGCGCGGGTGATCCGGCGGGGGGGCCGGGTGGCCTTCGCGGAGGGTGAGGTGAAGGACGAGAGCGGGCGCCTGGTGGCGGCCGCGCAGGGGTCCTGGCATCTCTGGACGCACAAGCCGGAGGAGCCCTCGGGCGAGGCCTACGTGTACGTGCGCGGCACCGGCGAGCGCCTGCGCGTGGGGAAGATCGTGGCCGTGGGGCGCAACTACGCCGAGCACGTCAAGGAGATGGGCTACGCGCCCGCCGAGCCGCCGGTGATGTTCCTGAAGCCGCCGACGGCGATCGTGCCCCACGGAGGAGCGGTGCGCGTCCCCGACGGCATGGGTGCCGTGCACCACGAGGTCGAGCTCGTGGTCGCCATCGGCAAGGGCGGGCGCACCATCCCGGAGGAGCGAGCGCTGGAGCACGTCCTCGGCTACGCGGTGGGGCTCGACATGACGCTCCGCGAGCTCCAGGCCGAGGCGAAGAAGAAGGGGGAGCCCTGGACGCTCGCCAAGGGCTTTGACACCTCGGCGCCGGTCTCCGAGATCGTGCCCCTGGACGAGGTGGGCGACGGCTCCGGCCTCGAGATCGCGCTCGACGTCAACGGCATCCGCCGCCAGGGCGCGACCACCTCTGCCATGCTGCACGGCGTGCCTGCGCTGGTGGCGGAGGTCTCGCGCCGCTTCACCCTGGTTCGCGGGGACCTGATTTTCACGGGCACCCCCTCCGGCGTGGGACCCGTGGTGCCCGGAGACATCCTGGAAGCGCGGATCGAGAAGGTGGGCGTCCTCCGCGTGCGGGTGGAAGCAGGGGACAGGCACCTTTAAGAACGTCATCCATTCTTAAAGGTGCCTGTCCCCCAACGCCCCCTCCAGCCGTCGCTCGAAGCTCGCGCGGTCCACCGCGGGGAAGCGATGGAGCTGGGGCACGATGGCGTCGAAGAGGCGCCACAGCTCCGCCAGCTCGATCTCCCCATCGGCCAGAGCGTGACGCACATCCTCCAGGTCCTGGACGTGCGCGCGCTCGATCTTCGCCAGCACCTGGGAGTAGAGGTCGTACTCGTGGAAGTGGACCTTTCCCTCGGTGCCCAGGTGGCGCGACCGCCCCTCCCATCCCGGCAGCTCGGGCAGGAAGTGCGAGGGACCGGCGATCTCGACGTTGACGTGCAGCTCCTCCTTCAGCTCCTGGATGGCCCGCAGCAGGAGGTCGTCGTCGGGGACGAGCAGGAGGTCGATGTCGATCGTGCTCGCCCGCCAGCCCCGCAGGACGGCGGTGGCGCCCCCCGTGAGGTAGACGCGGGCGGCCCCGCCCGACTCGCCCAGGCGCCGCATGAAGCGGCGCAGGCGCAGCGCGTCTACCGGCTCGCGCATTCCAGGGCCCGCTCGAAGCTGACGAGGCGCCGCACCAGCGCGTTGTAGCGCCCGTGTGCGCCCTCCGGCTCCTCCTCTTCCAGGAGGGCGTACAGCGCCCGCTCCGGAGAACCGGCGCCGTCGGGCACCTCGATCCCGCAGGCGCGCAGGCGCGGCGCGCCGATCTCGACCAGCAGCGCCTCCACCGTCCGCCGGCCGGCGCGCAGGTCCTCGAGGCCGCGGGCGACGAGATCGCCGCCTGGGAACGCACGCAGGTCCATGCGCCGTGAATTTTAAGGTAGCCTCCCCCCTCGTGGAGGCACGGGAGCGAACCTGGCCGCTCCCCCCGCCCTCGGGGGCCCACGCCGGTGCGGCGCTGTGGGACTTTCTCGTCCACCTGCGCCTTCCCTTCCAGCTCGCGCTGTCCGTCGTCGTCCTCTGGGGCGTCGTCTGGAGCGGCGGCGCCCTGACCCTGCGCTTCCTCTGGGTCTGGCTGGCCTGGACGGTTCCGCTGAGCGGCGGCGCCACCGCCTACAACTCCTACTTCGACCGGGACGAGGGCCCGGTGGGAGGGCTGCGGCGTCCGCCCAGGGTGCGCCCCTCCATGCTGTGGCTGTCCCTCGCCCTGCAGCTCACGGGTGGAGTGCTCCTCGCTCTCTCCGCCACCTGGCTGGACGTGGGCGTCTACGTTCTCGGTGCGCTCGTCTTCTTCGCCTACTCCACGCCCGGGATCCGGACCAAGAGCCGGCCCTGGCGCGCGACGGCGACGGTCGCGCTCGGCTCCGGCGCCCTCGCCTCCCTGGCGGGGAGCCTGGCCGCGGGCGGAGGGCCGAACCTGGGCATGCTCTCGTCGGCGCTCTTCATCGCCGGCTTCTACCCCCTGACCCAGCTCGGCCAGATCGACGAGGACCGGCGCCGCGGCGATCGCACCTTCGCCGTCGCCCTGGGACGGAATGCCGGCTTCGCCTGGTCGGGCGTGGTCCTGCCCCTCGCCTGCGCGCTGAACCTGTGGCGTGTCGGCTCCGGGAGCGTTCCCGCGCGCGTGCTCCTCCTGGGGCTCGCACCGGTGGCGCTCTCCGGGATCCTCTGGTGGCGCCGCCCCGGCCTGGACGCAAGCCCGATCGCCGACTACCTGGCCTACACCGCGGCGGTCGTCTTCGCGGTCGCCGCCCTGCTCGTCTAGGATCCGCGCGTGCCCGGACGCTTCGACGGCAAGCTCGTCCTGATCACGGGGGCCTCGCAGGGGATCGGCCACGCCTCCGCGCGCGCCTTCGCGGCCCAGGGGGCGACCGTGGTGGTGGTCGCGCGCTCCTGGCAGAAGCTGGCCGAGCTCGCCGCCTCCGACCGCCGGATCGTCCCGGTGGCCGCCGACGTGGCGGACGGGGCTTCCATGGAGGCGATGGCGGCGCGCGTGCTGGCCGAGCGCGGCGTTCCCCACGTGGTGATCGCCAACGCCGGCATCGGCCTGGACGCCCGCTTCCAGGACACCAGCGACGCCGCCATGCGCGAGCTGCTCGAGGTGAACACCCTGGGCGTGCTGCGCACGGTGCGCCCGTTCCTTCCCGGCATGATCGCCCGCGGGTCGGGACGGATCCTGCTCGTCTCCTCCGTGGTGGGGAAGCGCGGCATCCCCCACTACACCGCCTACTCCGCCAGCAAGTTCGCCCTCCACGGCATGGCGGACTGCCTGCGTCCCGAGCTCCACGGCAGCGGGGTCACGGTGGGGATCGTCTGTCCCTCGTCCACCACCACCGAGTTCCAGGCCAACCTCCGCACCGCCGGGCCGGCCCAGAACAAGAAGCGCCTGAAACGCCACAGCGCGGAGAGCGTGGCGGAAGCGCTCGTCTCCATGGCCGGCTCGACGCGGCGGGAACGCATCCTTTCCCTGGAAGGGAAGGCGATGGCGCTGTTGGACACATTGGCGCCCTGGCTCATGGACTTCGTCCTGGGCCGCGTCTTCATGCGGCACGGCGAGGAGCGTTAGGCGCTCAGGAGCTGGGCGGCGACGGGATCCCCTTCCGGTACAACTCGGGCGAGAACCAGAAGCGGGTCACCTTCCCCTCGCCGTCGATCCAGAACTGCGCCTGGGTCTTGCTCTTCACCGTGCGGTCGGCCGGCGCCTGCACGGAAGGGGTCCCATCGTAGCCGCGGTCGTCGGGATCGCTGGTGGCGGTGACGCCCGACTTCGTGGGCGTGTCCCCGATGGCCTGGATCTCGTCGTAGGTCAGCACGGTGGCCCCGGTCCCGTCCGGCGCCCGGTCGCTGGGGCGCCCGAAGACCTGGATCACCTCGTCCACCGTGCGGCCCGTCCAGGTGTACTTGGAGGCGTCGGTCAGATAGACCCGCTCCCGCTCGGGCGCGGGCTTCTCATAGGTGGCGCACCCGGTCAGGACCAGGAGCAGCAGCCCGCAGGAGAGTCGTCGGCTCACAGCAGACCTCTCAGGTCGATGAGCTGGAAGCTCGTGAGCACCAGAGCATGCCGCATGATGCCCTCCCGGAGGAAGCGGCGCACCTCCGGGACCGGGTGGGTCACCACCTCGAACGCCTCGTCCGGATCCGGGGTGGGCTCCCCCACGCGCACGCACCCGCGCGCCAGGTAGCAGTGGCAGCGGTTGTTCTGGACGGCGGGGTTGGGGTGGACCCATCCCAGAGGCACCAGCTCGCCGGCGGCGTAGCCCGTCTCCTCCAGCAGCTCGCGGCGCGCCGTCTCCTCCGGGGGCTCGCCGGGATCGCACACGCCCCCCGGCACCTCCAGCGTGATCTCGTCCACCCCGAAGCGGTACTGGCGGATGAGCACGACGTCGCCCTCCACCGTGACGGGGACGACGTTGATCCAGTCGGGCGCGTCCACCACGTAGAACTCGCGCGCGGGGCCGCCCTGCGGCGGCTCCAGGCGCACGAGGTCGAGGTCGAAGATCCGGCAGCGGTGGACGCGGCCTCCGCCCACGCGGCGCCAGGCATCCACGGGATCAGGCTTCCGGCTTCGCCTCGGCCTTGCCGGCCCGGCGCTTGGCCTCGGTCTCCAGCCGGCGGCGCTTCCGCTGCAGGCGGCGCACCGTCTTGCTGGCCTTGCGGAGCGCGGCCCCCTCCTTGCCGGCGACCTTCTTCTTGGCGCGCGCGGTCCTCTCCTTCACCTTCTCGACGGTCAGCGTGGGCATGTTGCGTGTCTCCCGAAAAAGAAGCGGGAATCCTACCAGCTATACTCCCGGCATGCCGCCCTACGCGCACCACGTGTTCGTCTGCGAGAACCGGCGCCCCGAGGACGACCCCCGCGGGTGCTGCGCCGACAAGGGCGGGGCCGAGGTGCGCACCGCCTTGAAGCTCGCCGCCAAGGCGGCCGGCCTGGGGAAGCGGGTGCGCGTGAACAACGCCGGCTGCCTGGACCAGTGCGCGCACGGCGTCACCGTCGTGGTCTACCCGGACGCGGTGTGGTACGGGCACGTGACGCTCGGCGACGTGGACGAGATCGTGCGGGAGCACCTCGTGGGCGGCCGTCCCGTGGAGCGGCTGCGGCTCCCGCACATGCGTTGACCCGCCCCTTCCGCATCCTCGGCCACCGCGGGGCGGCGAAGCACGCCCCCGAGAACACCGCCGCCTCCCTGCGCGCGGGCCTGGCCGCGGGCGCGGACGCCATCGAGGTGGACCTCGGCGCCTGCGCCGACGGCCGGATCGTGCTCCTCCACGACACCACGCTCGACCGGACCACCAGCGGGCGCGGCCCCCTGCACGCGCACCCCTGGAGCGAGGTGGCGGCCCTCGACGCCGGGAGCTGGTTCGCGCGCCGCTTCGCCGGCGAGCCCCCGCTCGACCTCGACGGGGCCCTGGCCATCGTCCGCGGACGGGTCCCCATGGTGCTCGAGATCAAGCACGCCACCGAGGAGAGCGATGCATGCGTGCTCGCGGGCGTCCTCGCCGCCCTGGTGCGCACCGGGGGTACGGGAGGGATCGTGCTGTCGAGCGCGCAGTGGCCGCTGCTGGAGCGCGCACCCACCTTGCGCCGCGCCCTCACCGTCGGCTTGCGCGCCAGGGAGGACCCCCTCCCCTGGGCGGCGCGCCTCCCCGCGGTGGAGCTGCACGTGAACCGCCGCCTCTGCTCCACCTCGTTCGTGGGCCGGGCGCACGAGGCCGGCCTCGAGGTGCTCGCCTACACCGTCAACCATCTCCGCGAGCTGCGGCCCCTGCTCCTCGCGGGCGTGGACGGCGTGTTCAGCGACGACCCGGGCGGGCTGCGGCGCGCGCTCGAGCGCCTGCGGCCGCCGGAGCCTCCCGGGACCTTGTGCCTGGGGATCGACCAGGGGAGCGGCGGCACGCGCGCCGTGCTGGCGGACGCTCAGGGCCGGATTGCGGGAACGCGCGCCGTGAACGTGCCCTCGCGCCCGGTGCGGGATGGAGGCCGCGTGCAGGACGCCGAGGCCCTGGCCGCCTCCGTGGTGCGCGCCGCCGGTCCCCTCCTCGAGCACGCCGAGGTCGCGGCGGCCGGGATCGCCACCCAGCGCTCCTCGCTCGTGGTCTGGGGCCGCGAGGACGGCCGGGCCCGCCGGCCCGTGCGGTCGTGGCGCGCCGGTGGGGAGGAGGAGCGGGAAGCGCTCGCTCCCTGGCGCGCGCGGGAGGAGGAGGTCCTCCGCCTCACCGGCCTGCCGGCCCGGTTTCCCTACGCCGGCGTGCGCCTGCGGGCGCTGCTGGCGTCCGATCCGGAGGTGGCCGCCGAGGCGCTGGCGGGACGCCTGCAAGCCGGGACCGTCGGAGACTTCCTGGCGCATCGTCTCATCGAGGACGGTGCTCCGCCGGGGGATCCCTCCCTCGCCCAGCGCACGCTGCTGTGGGATCTGGCCCGGCACCGCTTCGACCCGGACCTGCTGGCGGCCGCGGGGATCCCGGACGGGCTGCTGCCGGAGATCGCGCCCTCGGTGGCCGGCCGCGGCCGCCTGCGGGTGGGTCGCTCCCATGTGCGCCTCCTCGCCCTCTGTGGCGACACGGGGGCCGCCGTGCGCGCGGTCGCCGGCCCCGAGGGCACCGGCGGCGTGCTCGTGCTGGGGACCGGAGGCTTCCTCGTCGCGGGCACGGGGCCGGAGCGCGTGGACGTGCCCGGCCTCCTGACCACGCTCCTCTGGGAGGATGCGCGCGGCCCACGCTACGCGATCGAGGGGACGGTGCACGGGATCGCCGCCTCGCTACAGGAGGCGGCGCGCCTGGGAGGCCTGGAGGCCCTGCCCTTCGACCTGCTCACCTCGCGGGCGGGACCGGCCGCGCGCGCCCCCCGGGTGCTCGCCGCACCCGAGGGGCTGGGCACGCCGGACTGGGATCCAACCCCGCGCTTCGAGGTCGAGCCCGGGAGCTTCACGGCGAACGAGCTCGTCCGGGGCACCCTGGAGGGCATCGCCGAGCGCTTCCACCAGATCGCCGTCCTGCTCCGACGTGCTGGACGCCTGCCCGCTCGGTTCACCGCCACCGGCGGCTGCGCATTCCCCCATCTCGTGGCCGCGATCGCCGCCCGCCTCGACGTCGAGATCGCGATCGACCCCCGGCCCGACCGCACCGCCTGCGGCGCGGCACTCCTCGCGCACGACGGCCTCGCTTGAGCCGGCGCGCCGATCTCCTCGCCTGGTACCGCGCGCACCGCCGCGACCTCCCCTGGCGGCGCACCCGCGACCCGTACGCCATCTGGGTCTCCGAGGTGATGCTCCAGCAGACGCAGGTCGCCGCCGTCCTCCCCTACTTCGAGCCATTCCTGGCGCGCTTCCCCACGCCGGCCGCGCTGGCGGAGGCCGACGAGGACGCGGTGCTCGCCGCCTGGAGCGGCCTCGGCTACTACCGCCGCGTGCGGCACCTGCGCGAGGGCGCGCGCGCGGTGGTGATGCGGCACGCCGGCGCCCTGCCACGCCAGCGCGACGCGCTGCGCGCCCTCCCCGGGATCGGCCCCTACACCGCGGGCGCCATCGCCAGCATCGCCTTCGGCCTCGAGGAGCCGGTGCTCGACGGCAACGTGCGGCGCGTCCTCGCCCGCTGGACCGCCGACGCCGGGGAAGGGGGCGATGCGCGCTTCTGGGACCTCGCCCGCAGCCTGGTCGCGGGACCGGACCCCGGCGACTGGAACCAGGCGCTGATGGAGCTGGGAGCCACGGTCTGCACGCCGCAGGCCCCCCGCTGCGCGGAGTGTCCCGTCTCGAGGCCATGCCGCGCCCGCGCCACCGGGGCTCCCGAGGACTTCCCTCGCCCGCGGCCGCGCAAGCCCTCGCGCACGGTGTCGGTGGAGGTGGCGCTGATCGAGCGTGACGGCGCCGTGCTGCTGGAGCGGAAGGGGAGCGGTGGACCGCTCCGGGGGAAGTGGGACCTCCCCGCCGTGGAGACGGGTGGAGGTGAGGCACTCGCGGGCGAAGCGCTGCGCGCCGCCCTGCGCGCGCGCCACGGCATCGACGTGGTCCCCGGCACCGTGGGACGTCCGGCCGTCCACACGATCCTGGACCGGCGCCTGCGCCTGGCCGTGGTGCGCTGTACCTGGGGTCAGCGGGACGTCGACCCGGGACCGGCGCTCCGGTGGATGGCACGGGAGGCGCTGGACGCGACCCCCGTCTCCGGCGCGACCCGCAAGGTGCTGCGCGCGAACGCCACCTCCGCCGCCGGCGGACGCGCGTTGTAGCTCGACCCCATCACGGCGCCGTACGCGCCGGCGTTCTCGATCAGCAGCACGTCCCCGGGGAGGCAGGTGGGAAGGAGCCGGTCCCTCCCCAGCACGTCGGAGCTCTCGCAGATGGGGCCCACCACGTGGGCATACCCTTCGGGAGCCTGCTCCAGACGGGTCAGGGAGTGGATCCCGTGCCAGGCGCCGTAGAGCGCGGGGCGGATCAGGCTGTTCATCCCGGTGGCGAGCCCCACGAAGCGGATCCCCCCTTTGACGCGGACCTGGGTCACGGGCGCCAGCAGGACCCCGGCCTCGCTGACCAGGTACCTGCCGGGCTCCAGGCGCAGCGTCAGCCCGGGAAGCTCGGTGCGCACGGCGGCGAGCCCGGCCTCCACCGCTCGCAGGTCGAGCGGCCGCTGCCCGGGCCGCTCCACCACGCCCAGGCCTCCCCCCACGTTCAGCGTGCGCAACCCCGGAAAGAGGGCGCGCACGCCGCCGAGCGCGCGCGCCGCCGCGGCCCAGGCGGAGGGGTCGAAGATCCCGCTCCCCAGGTGCGCGTGGAGGCCGGTCACCCGGACGCCCAGGCGGGCCGCCGTCTCCGCGAGCGTCTCGCAGGCGTCCAGGGGATGACCGAACTTCTGCTGAGGTCCTGCCGTGCGGACCTTCTCCCCGTGCCCCATCCCCCAGCCGGGATCGAGGCGGACGACCACGGCGAGGCCGCGAAACAGCTCGGGCGCCGCCTCCATGGGATCGGGCCCGTCGAGGGTGACCTCCGCCCCGTGCCGCAGCGCCGCGCCGTACTCGTCCACCGGGCAGAAGTTCGGCGTGAACAGCAGCGGAACCTGCGCCGGTGCGACCGCGCGGGCGAGCGCCACCTCCTCGGCGGAGACGCACTCCAGGCCGAAGCCTTGCGCCGCCAGCACCTCCAGCACGGCGGGGAAGCGATTGGCCTTGAGCGCGTAGAAGAACTGGCCGATGGAGGGGAGCCGCTCCCGCAGCTCCGATGCACGATCCACCACGGTGGCGAGGTCGTAGACGTAGCGCGGCCGTCCGTCCTCCATGAGCGCGAGGAGCTCCTGGCGGCGCTGGCGCCACCAGGCGTCCCGCGACGGTGCTGCGGCCTCGGGGACGTGCGCCTGCAGCAGTTCCCAGGTGGGGCCGAAGCGTGCATCCGCCCCCTGGGCGGGAACGAGGCGCGCGTGCAGCTGCTGCACGAGCGGGGCTGCGTCCTCCTCGTCCACCACGAAGGAGAGGTTCAGGTCCTCGGACGACTCGCTCACCAGGTGGACCGCGTGCTCCTGGAAGGCAGCGAAGGCGGGGCCGAGCTCGTGCAGCACGGTGCGGATTCGCCGGCCGACGATGGAGACCACGGCGCAGGGGTGCACCACCTCCAACGTCCCCAGCGCCCGCAGGCGCTCCAGCAGCGCCGCGAAGGGCTCCCCCTCCACGCCCCCGGGGATGCGGTCCAGCGTCACCGACACGGCGGCCTGCGAGGTGGCCACCAGGTCCACCGAGATGGCCAGCTCCTCGAACGGCGCGAAGGCGCGCGCGAGGAAGCCCGCGCTCCCCCACATCTCCAGCGTGGAGAGCGTGAGCAGGGTCACCCCCGTGCGCCGCGTCACCGCCATCACCGCCGGGGCCTCGTCCTCGCCCACCGCGGGGGCGGCGATCGTCGTCCCCGGAGCGTCGGGGTCGAACGTGTTCCGGATGGCCAGCGGGATCCCTCGGCGGGCGACCGGGCCCAGACAGCGGGGGTGGAGCACCTTGGCCCCCATCGCCGCCAGCTCCTGCGCCTCGCGGTAGCCGGTGCGGCGGAGGAGACGGGCGGTGGGGGTGGTGCGCGGGTCGGTGCTGAAGAGGCCGTGCACGTCCGTCCAGATCTCGAGGAAGGCCGCCTCGAGGAGGACGGCGAACAGCGCGCCCGAGGTGTCGCTGCCTCCCCGTCCCAGCAGGCACGTGTCCCCGCGGCGCGTGGCGGCGATGAAGCCCTGGGTGAGCACGACGTGCTCTCCCCCCGCCGCCGCCTCCCCCCGCTCGGGGGCGGGACACGGCTCCACGTCCGCCTCCAGGTAGCGCCGGCTGTCGGCTTCGCGGGCGTGCGTGCGCGCGCTCAGCAGCGTGCGGGCGTCCACCCAGCGCGCCGAGATTCCATGCGCGGCGAGCGCGCCGATGCCCAGGCGCGTGGAGCAGAGCTCCCCCACCGCCATCAGGCGCGCCTTCAGGCGCGGCGTGGCCTCCCCGGTGAGCCGCACCCCCTCCAGCACGCGGTCGCACTCGGCCAGGAGGGCGCGCCAGGGAGTCCGCGTCTCCTCGCCGAGGCCCAGCGCGTCGGAGAGCGCCTCGTGCCGCGCGCGGATCCAGGCGAGGGCCTCGCCCTCCCGCCCCGCGCGGGCGTCCTCCAGCGCCTGGTCCAGGCGGTCGCTGACGCCGGAGAGGGCCGAGGCCACGATCCAGACGCGGTGCGCGGGGAGCAGCTCCCCCGTCCGGCGCGCGATCTGGGCCCAGGTGGCCGCCGTGGCCACCGAGGTGCCGCCGAACTTGAGCACGACCCACGGGTTCACCGGCGGAAGTCTAGACTGTCGCCCGTGTCGCGGCTGCAGCGCTTCCTGGCGATCCTCTATCCGGCGGCCCTGGTGACGCTCGTCGAGGCGCTCGCCGTCGTCTTCTGGAGCGGGGTGGAGCGGTCGTACCTGCCGCGCCCCGCCGGTCTCGCCGCGCTGGCCGTCCTCGCCGGGGCCGCCCTCGTCGCAGGCGTCGCCGCCCAGGTGTCCCTGCCCAGCCCTCGCGCCTGGCTCTCCATCGCCTGGGGGACCACGGTGGTCCTCTCCGGTGCGATGGCCCTGGCGAACGGAGCGCCGCCGAGGTACGTGGCCGGAGGGATGGGGCCGGGAACGGCCGTGTTCGTCCTCTGGCTGTGCGCTCTGGGAGCGGGGCTCCTGCGCTTCGTGCTCCCCCGCCCCGTGGATCGTGGGCGTGCCCTCCTCCTCGAGCCCGCTCTCCTCGCCGCCGTCACCGCCGTCCCCTACGTGGTCCTCCACCGCCTCGGATTCCCGGTCACCGCCCTGCGCACGATGGCTCCCTGGGCCGCGGTGATTGCAGGCGCGGCGGGCGTGCTGGCCCTGCTCGCCAGCCGGGGCCGGCCGGACGCGGTGGCGCCTCCCGCGGACCGGACCCTTCCCTGGCGGGAACGCCTGGCCCGCGCGGATGGAAGCACGCGCGCCGCGCTGTCGCTGTCCCTGTGGATCGCGGCGGCGGCGGCCGCGGCGGCCGCGCTGGGACGCACCCCGTTCGCACCCATGCATGCCGCGGCCGCGGCGGGACCGCCCGACGTCCTCCTGGTGGTGCTGGACACGGTGCGGGCCGACGCTCTCGTCGATCGGCTGCCGCCCGCGTTCTTCCTGCCCTCCTCGGTCGCGCTCGCGCAGGGACCGGCCCGCCTCATTGCGGAGGAGTTCGCGTCCAAGGCCTCGTTCGGCGCGCCGCACCTCACGGCGCTGGCGGGGAGCGCGCGCCGCTTCTCGAACGCGTTCTCCACCTCCTGCTGGACGGTGCCGGCCCATGCCTCCCTGTTCACGGGCATGGAGGCCGAGCGCCACGGGGTGGGCTGGAGAGATCCCTACCTTCCCGCAGATCTCCCCTCGCTGGCCGCGCGGCTGCGAGGCGCCGGGTGGCGCACCGCCGGCTACTCCGCGAACCCCTGGATCTCGCCCGAGTTCCGCTTCGACCGTGGATTCGACCGGTTCGTGACCGGCGACGTGGAACGGCGCCCCTGGATCCCCTGGCTGTTCGCGCTCGTGCCGGCGGTGGCCGAGGAGGTGGACGCCTCGCTCCTGTGGGAGGACAAGGACGGCCTGGTGCTCGCCTCCGAGGCCGTGCGCACGCTGTCCCGCAGCCGGCGCCCCGCCTTCGTGTTCCTCAACCTGATGGAGGCGCACCTCCCCTACGCGCCGCCGGACCGGGTGCTCGCGCGGGGCCTGGCCGGGACGGGGGAGAGCGCGCGGGGGCTGCGGCAACTGGAGCAGGAGCCGCTGATGGACCTGCGGCCCGGCTTCCGCTGGAGCGCGATGCACCTGGCCGGGCTGCGCGCGCTGTACGCGGCGGAAGTCTCCTACGTCGACGATCTCCTCGGGCGCATCGTGGAAAGACTCCGGCAGTCCGGGCGCCTGGAGCGCACCATCCTGGTGATCGCCGCCGACCACGGTGAAAACCTGGGGGAGCACCCTCCTCTGGATCACCAGCTCGGCCTGTGGGACACGCTGGTCCGGGTCCCGCTCCTCGTGCATCTCCCCGACGGGCGAGGGGGGGGCGTGGTGGACGACCGTCTGGTCTCCCTCGCCGACCTCGCGCCCTCGATCGAGGCATGGGCGGCGGGCCAGCCCGCGCCGCTGGACGGCCCACCCGGCCGCGACGCCGTCACGTTCACCTTCGACCTCCCCTCCCCGATCCTCGAGCGCATCCGCGACCGGCTGGCCCTGGATCCCGCGCCGTGGGCGCAGGCGCTCTCGGGCATCCGCACCGCCGAGGCGAAGTGGGTGCTGGGGACGGGCGGGTACCAGTACGTCACGAAGCTCAGGGATGGGAACGAGGGAAGCAACTGGTTCTCGGAAGACGTCCTGCCAGGAGTGGAGCCTCCCTTTCGTGAGCTACGCGACCGGTTGACGGCCATCCAGGCAACCCCTGCGCGCGCGCGCCAGCCCATCCCCGCTCTCTCCCCCGAAGCGGAGGCCCGGCTGCGCAGCCTCGGCTACGTGAAGTAGGCCCACGGGCGCGTGCAGCACCCCGTCCAGCTCCTCGGCTGCCTCCTCGGCGCGCTGGTGTGCGGCGCGGCGGCGTGGAGGCTCCGGCGGAGCACGCGGCCGGCGGGCTTCGTCCTGCGGTCCGCCGCGGCGCTCGCCGCCGCCGTCTTCGCCCTGAAGCTGCTGCCGCTCTTCCTTCCCCCCGAGGGCTTCGTCGGCCCGGACTGGCTCTATCCCCTTTGGGCGCTCTGGCGGCCTGCCGCGGCACCGGGGTGGGGCGTGCTGGCGCTGGCGGCGGCCGTTCCCCTGCTGCTGCGCGAAGGAAGGTGGAGACTGGCGCTGGCGCCGGTGCTGTGGATCGCGCTCGGGCTCACGAACGGCGGTGTTGCCGGATTGACCGAGCCGTTCCGGCGGGACGCCGACTACTACGCGGACGTGGCGCGTTTCGATTCTCTCTCCGAGATCTGGCGCACCTACGAGGAACGTCAGCCCACGCTCTCGCTCCACGGACAGACGCATCCGCCGGGAGCGGTCTCGGTGCTGTGGCTGCTCGATCGCCTCCTGGAGAACGACCTGGCCCGGATCTGCCTGGCCATCGTGCTCCTCTCCGCCGCCGGGCTGCTCCCCGTCTACGCGCTGGCCCGCGCCTGTCTCGACCGGCCGGGCGCGGAGGCGGCCACCCTGCTCTGGGCCACCACCCCCGCCGTGGCGCTCTACGGCGCCACCTGCATGGACATGATCTTCGCGCTTCCCCTCGTCTCCTCGGCGGCAGCCTTTGCCTGGGGGGTGCGCGCCCGGCCCGGGGCGCTGGGCGCGGCGGCGCTGTGGGGGTGCGTCACCGGGCTCGCCCTTGCGCTGGGGAGCTTGTTCACGTTCTCGTCCGCGGTGTTGGCGGTCACGTTCCTCCTGACCGCCGCCCTCGTCTCCCGCCGCCAGCCCGCCGAGCGCCCGCGCCTGGCCGTGCTGCTGGGAACGACCGGGGGGACGTGCCTGGCCCTGCTCCTGCTGCTGCGCCCGGCGGGCTTCGACTGGCTCGCCTGCCTCGATCTCGCGCACCGGCTCGACGAGGAGATCTTCCCCGCCACGCTCTCCCCTTCCTACTGGCTGCTGACCCGCGTGAAGGGCGCGCTCGACGTCCTCGTCCTGGCGGGACCGGCCGGGGCCGCGTTGTGGCTCGGTGGGCTGCGGCGTCGCGCCTTCGCGCGCCCTCCGGAGCCGGAGGATGCGCCGGTGGCGCCACGGCTCCTGGGGGTGGCGCTCTCGCGCGCGGCGGCGATGGCCGTCCTGGCCTTCCTCCTGCTCGGCGTCTACAAGATCGGCGAGACCGGCCGCATCCTGCTCTTCCTGCTGCCTCTGGTCCCCCTGCTCGCGGTCGCCCGCCTGCAGCGCGCCTGGCCGACACGGGCGAGCTGGCAGCGCGGGGTGACCGCGATCGCCCTCCTCAACCTCGCCCAGGCTTTCCTGTTCGAGATGCTGCTCGACACGCGCTGGTGACGTCGCGGTCCGTCCGCTCCCACACCACGACCCGGTGGACGGTCCCGTCCTGCCACACCGCCCGGTAGCGCGCGCGCACGAAGGCGTCGAGCTCGGGAAAGGTGGAGAGCGCGTACGCGCCCTCCGCGAAGAGGGGGTCGTCCGAGGCGTCCACCACGAAGCGGGGCGGATCCCCCTCGAGGTCGGCCATCAGCAGGGCGCGGCTGCCGGGGACGATCCATCGCCGGGTGTCCTCGGCCGAGCCCACGCGCTCCCACGGCACGAGGCCGGTGAGGAACGTGCCGATGACGAACCGGGTGGAGGGCACCAGGCCGGACAGGACGTAGGCGTGCGGCCGCATCCCCCAGACGAAGGCGCGGTCCCCCGGGCCGGCCCGCGCACGGAGGAACCGGCCGAGGGCCGCGTAGGTCCGGTTGGCTCCCGGCCAGGTGGTGGGATCGGCAACCACCGCCGGCCCACGCAGGAGGCGCAGGGCGCGGCCCAGGCCGCGACGGGGCTCGCGGGAGGCGACCTCCCAGCTCGAGCCGGCGACGATCACGGCCGCCGCCGCGAGCGCCACGGCGGGACGCTTCCCCCGCGCGGTCAGCGCCCCCGCGGTCAGCCCGCCCAGCAGGCTCCAGAACGGCATGGCCAGGAGGAAGTAGTGCCCGAACCAGCGGAGCCCGAGAACGAGGGAGGCGGTGAGCCCGACGGCGGCGAGGGCGGTGGCCACCTTCTCCGGCGACAGGCTGCGCGGCCGCGCCAGGCCGGCGGCCAGGGCGGCCAGGCCGAGCGACGACATGGTGGGCGAGAGCGCGAAGAAGTTCCGCCAGAGATCCACCGGGATGGCGGCCAGGCGCGCCGCCGTGACCCGCGTCGCGGCCACATAGATGTGCGCGTTGTAGCCGTAGACGCAGAAGGCCAGGAGGTCGAGCGCGCCCGCCGCCGCGTAGACCAGGACCACCGCCAGCACCGGCGACAGGAAGCCTGCCGTCACCGCGAGCGCGCGGTACCCCGCCCTGCGGAGGGTCAAACTGCCGTCGCGCCAGCGCAGCAGCTCCCCCAGCAGCATCAGCGGCCAGAGCGCTCCCGCGTTCTGCCGCGACAGCGCCGCCGCCGACGCCAGGAGACCCGCGAGCGCGGCCCTGCGCAGCCCTCCCGGCCGCAGCCAGGCCCACCAGGCGAGCGCCGCCATCGCGGCGGCGGGCACCTCCGTGTTCAGCGTGCCGCCGACCGAGCCCACCGCGACGGCGTAGAGCGCGGCCGCCCAGAGCGCCGCCCGCGGTCCGCCGAGGAGACGGCCGCACCCGTACACGCCGGCGGTCGCCAGCGCGTGGAACAGGAGCACGGAGAGGGCGATGGCGCCCATGGGGTAGCGCCCGAACACGGCGTCCAGCGCCTGGTACCAGGCCATGGCCAGCGGTCCCTTCTCCACCCAGGCGGCGACGTAGGGGAGCGCGTGCTCGGCGTTGGCGCGCGCCGCCGCTGCCGCATAGATGAGGACGTCCATGTCGTCCACCTGGGAGGTGAGCGAGGGGACGACGGAAAGCGCCAGCACGCCCGCGAGGACGGCGAGGGTGGCCAGCCGCAGAGCGCGCACCATCCGCGCGAGGCTACAGGACTTCCCACGGCGGAATCCAGGCGTCCTCCCGGGGCGGCGCCGGCCGGGGAGCGCCCTCCATCAACGGAACGGCACCGAAGGCGAGGTCGAGCCCCGCCCAGTAGGCGAGGAGTGCCGTGACCACCACCGCCGCAGGCCCCCGGGCGCCGAGCGCGGTGAGCGCGGCGATGGCGAGCGCCGTCAGCGCCGCGGGTGGGATCAGGGCCCAGCGCACGAGCCGCGCGTAGGCCTGTGCGCGCGTCGAGCGCACGGTCCTCCGTGCCAGGCAGCCGAGCGTGAAGCCGAGGCAGAGGCCGGTGAGCAGCACGGCGGCCTCGAGCCACCGCAGCCGCTCGTCCTCGACGCCCCCCAGATCGCGCCAGGGAGCGGCCACCGTGTAGAGCAGGGCGATCCAGGCGGACAGCCACATCCAGCCGGCGAGCCTGCGCGAGATCTCGCGTCGATTCATGCGACGAAACATGAACGCGCCGGGCCGCTCCGTCCACGCTGGCGGTTCCCTCGGCGCAACACGCGCTATCGTGCGCCGGCATGAGCGCGGTGCAACGCCTCTTCATCCCCGGTCCCGCCGGCCGCCTGGAGGCGGCCTTGCGCCCGGGGGAGGGGCCCGCCTGTGCCGTGCTCGCCCACCCGCATCCCGTGCACGGGGGCACGCTGGGGAACCCGGTGATCTTCCACGCCGACCGGACGCTCAACCGCGCCGGCCTCGCCACCCTGCGCTTCAATTTCCGAGGGGTGGGCGGCAGCGAGGGGACGCACGACGAGGGCCGAGGCGAGGTGGAGGACGTCGGCGCCGCGGTGCAGTGGCTCCAGGCTCTGCTGCCGGAGCGCCGCTGCGTGCTGGTCGGCTACTCGTTCGGCTCCTGGTGCTCGATCCGTTACGCGGTGGCCCACCCCGACGTCGCGGCCGTGGTCGCCGTCGGTCTCCCCGTGCGCAAGTACAGGTTCGACATGCTTGCGGAGCTGAGGCGCCCGTGTGCCGTGGTGCAGCCGGAGTACGACGAGTTCGGCCCGCCCGAGGAGGTCCGGGTCGCTCTCCAGGGCGCCCATCCCCCGGCACGGGTGGACGTGGTCCCCGGTGCCACCCATCTCCTCCCCGGCCGCGCGCCGGAGGCGGGAACCAAGGTGGCGGAGGCCGTCGCCTGGTGCCTCTCCCTCAACCGAGCAGGAGGAGGTCCTGCTGGATCGCCCCCGCGATCTCCGGCTTCCCCGCGGGCGTGACGAAGACGTCCACCTCGGTGCGCACCGCCATCTGCTTCTTGAGATAGATCCCGGGTTCGATGGAGAAGCAGACGCCGGGCACGACGAGCCGGTCGTCCCGGGTCTCCAGGTTGTCGATGTTGACCCCATTCCCGTGGACGTGGGTGCCGATGCTGTGGCCCGTGCGGTGGACGAAGTGCTCGCCGTAGCCGGCCTGCACCACCACCCGCCGGCAGACCTCGTCGATCTCCCACCCGTGCAGGGCCCGCCCGTCGCCCAGCTGGCGCTGGATGAAGTCCACCGCGGCGTCCCGGGCCTCGCACACCACGCGGAAGATCTCCACGTAGAGCGGGGGCGGCTGCTTGCCCGCGAAGGCGCACCAGGTGATGTCGTAGTAGTAGCCCACCGGCTCCTTCCGTCGCGCCCAGAGGTCGAGCAGGATCGTGTCCCCCGTGTGGAGGGCGTAGGCGTTCTCCTTGGTGGGCTCGAAGTGGGGGTCGGCGGGGTGGTCGTTGAACCCCACGATGGGGATCTCCTCGTCCGAGGTGAGCCCCTCTTCCTCGAAGCGGTCGAGGATGAACCGCATCACCTCGTACTCGGTGAGGCGGTCCCCGAACTGCAGCGCGCGGTCGAGCTTGGCAAAGACCTCGTCCTTGATGCGCTGCACGCGCTCGCCCGCCCAGACGTGGCTCTGCAGACCGGCCTCGTCGGTCACCGCCTCGAAGGTCTGGACGAGGTCGGCGGAGGTGACCACCTCGTGCCCGAAGGAGCGCACCAGCTCCACCGTGCCCGCGTCCACCACCGAGACCAGGGGGATCTGGTTCATGGGGGAGTACTGCATGGCGATCTTGCTGCCGCGCCCCAGCACGCTCTGCAGCTTCTCGTGCAGCTCCCGCCAGGCCAGATAGTGCTCCTGCCGGCCGGGCAGGGTGTCGAGCTTGGCGGGCTCGACCTTGTGGGCGAGCTTGACCGGCTCGCCGCTCGCGGGCACCCAGTAGAACCAGCGCCGGGTGGTCAGGCCCTTGGGGTCGAGGCCGAGGATCCGGTACGCCATGGGATCCCGGTGGAAGACGTCGACGAACAGCCAGCCGTCCACTCCCTTGGCGCGCAGGGCGGACTGGATCGCGGGCAGGTTCATGGGGCCTCCGGGTGCGGGTGGCGGACGCTAGCCTGGGGCTCTCGGGGGTGTCAAGGAGGGGAGTGAGCTAGAGTGTCGCATGCGTTCTCCCCGGATCCCAATCGCTCTCCCCCTTCTCACTTTCCTGCTCTTCGCCCCCGCCGCCCGGGCCGCCCTGTTCACCCCCGACGGGGCCGGCGGTGGGGCCGCCGTCAAGGACGCCTGCACCGTCCTGGTCGCCGTCCGCCACGCCGAGAAGGACTCCGGCGACGATCCCGGTCTCACCGAGGCCGGCCGTGCCCGCGCCAAGGCGCTGGCGGACGCGCTGGCCCATGCCCACGTCCAGGTGATCCTGGTCTCGCCCACCAGGCGCACCCGGGAGACGGCCGCCCCCACCGCGGCCCACGCGAGGGTGGAGCCCCGGGAGATCTCCCTCGAGGGCGGGACGGATGCCCATGTCGCCGCCCTGGCCAGGGCCGTCAAGGCGGAAGGAGGGAAGACGGTGCTGGTGGTGGGGCACTCCAACACCATCCCTCCCCTGCTGCGTGCCCTGAAGATGACGGCGAACGACATGAGCGACAAGGAGTACGGCGAGCTGTTCGTGGCCACCCTGTGCCCGGCCACCGACCCGCGCCTGATCAAGGCGAGCTTCGGAGCTCCCGCCGGTGACGCACCGCACGCCGATAGAGCCATCCATTCCCCACCAGCGCCGCCGCGAGGAGCGTCCATCCCAGCGCGGGCGGCAGCCCGTCCCTGAAGAGAGGGCCCACCAGGTAGTGGCGGATGAACCCCCCTTCGTAGGCGGGCTCCCCGGCGCGCAGGCGCAGTGCCTTCTCCAGGGGGGTCAGCGGGCAGACCACGTCGGTGAAGACGATGACGGCGCCCCAGAGCGCGCAGCCGAGATGCAGCCACGCCAGACGCGGCCAGCGCACGACGGCGAGACCGCCCAGGGGGATGAAGAGGATGAAGGTGAGGTGGAGGAGGGCCACCGCGTCGGCGAGGAGGCGGTAGCCCAAGCGTCCTGCCTCAGTGCTCGTGCTCGGGCTCGTGCATCTCGAGCGGCGTCGAGAAGTGCTCGTGCACGATCTTCCAGTCCTTGCCCTGTCTCTCCAGGATCAGGGTCTGGCGGACCTCCATGGCCATCGTTTCCTCGGCATCCTTGGGCTTCACCGCCAGGTCGAACGTGCTGGTGGTCCAGGCCACGTCGCCGCGCCGGGTGACCTTGAGATCGCCCTTGGGCGTGATCTTCAGGCTCTCGAACTGGGCGAAGTGCGGCTTTGTCCCGGCAGCGTAGGCGTTCCACCCCGTGAACTTGAGGGGAAGGATGTCGTAGAAGACGAGGTCCGCGTCCTTCGCGTAGAGCGGCGCCGCGTTGTCCGGGTTCAGCGAGCCCCAGGCCGCGGCGTACTTGTCGATGATGGCGCGGATGTCGTCCTCGTCCTTGGCCAGGGCGGGAGCGGCGAGAACGCAGATCGCGAGCAGAACGAGCAGGACGCGTCGCATAACGTTCCTCCTTGGATGGTGAGGGGAGTCTACGCGAATCAGGCCTGCCCGTCAGCGAGATGCCGCGGGCAGCAGGAAGAGAATCAACCCGAACAGGAATCCGAAGATCAACGATGCTAGGGCCGCAAGTCCAGGATCCTGCCATGTGACCGTGCGGGACCCCGTGGCTGCGATCAGAAGCAGGAGGCTGAACCAGAATCCCGCGCTTGCGCTGAGGCCGAGCACCCAAGGCCGGTACGCCGGGGAGAGTCGGTACCGCCTCACGTACCCGAAGCAGAGCGCCGCGACCAGTGCACAGACCCAGAAACTCAGGAGATAGCCCCACTTGATCCTTGCCGCCTCCCCGAAGAGCCAGTGAATCCCCAACCGGAGATAGGCGAGCAGGACCGACATCAGAGCGAAGTAGAGGACCGCCACCGCGGGGCGCAGAGGTAACGGCGTGTTGTTCCAGATCCAGATGAGCGGCCGCAGGGCCGACTCCTTCCATCGGTCGAACGCTCGCGTAGGGGAGAGTTGCTCCGGCGGTGTCTCCGGGTGCCAAGGTATCCGTGGCTTCCGCCCGTTCGACACCTACGCCGCCTCGGCGGTCTCCCGCTCGAAGAAGGCGTGCACGGCCTCCATGAAGCTCTCGACGCTCTGGAGCTCCGCGATCCGCTGGCGCAGGTGCTTGCCGTCCGGCAGGCCGTGCGTGTACCAGCCGGTGAAGGTGCGCAGCTTGTGCAGGGCGTGCTTGTCCTCTTCCTGCTCGAGGAGCATCCCGAAATGGGCGAGGATGACGTCGCGGCGGTCGGCCACCGTCGGCAGATAGGGCATACGGCCGGCCAGGAGATCGGCGACCTGCCGGTAGATCCAGGGGTTCTTCATGGAGGCGCGGCCGATCATCACTCCGTCGCAGCCCGTCTCCCCCAGCATACGCACCGCGTCCTCGGCCACCACGACGTCGCCGTTCCCCACCACCGGGATCGCCACCGTCTCCTTGAGGCGCGCGATCTGCGACCAGTCGGCCTGGCCCGAGAACATCTGCTTGGCGGTGCGGGCGTGCAGGGCCACACCGTGTACGCCCTCACCCTCGCAGATGCGCGCCAGCTCCAGGAAGTTCTTGCGGTCGTCCTTGAGGCCCAGGCGGAACTTGACGGTGAGGGGGATGGTGAGCGCGCGGCGCACCGCACGCACGATGTCCCGCGCCAGGTCGAGGTCGCCCATCAACGAGCAGCCGGCGCAGCCCTTCAGGACCTTGTTGGCGGGGCAGCCCATGTTGATGTCGCAGACGTCGGCCCCCGCCTCCTCCACCACGCGCGCCGCCTCCGCCATGGCCTGGGGACGGCTCCCGTAGATCTGGATGGAAAGCGGCCGCTCCTCCTCGGCGTACAGCATCATCCGGCGCGTGCGCGGGTTCCCCCGCACGATCGCCTCCGAGGACACGAACTCCATCGTGACCAGGCCCACCCCACCGATCCGCCGCAGCACGAGGCGGAACTGCCGGTCCGTGATCCCCGCCATGGGGGCCAGGACCAGGGGCGGATCGATGGCGATGGAACCGTAGCGCAGCATGGGAGCCGTCATTCTAGCCATGGGCGGGGACTCACGCCCTCCAGAGCCGAAGTGCGGCGTGGTTTCCGATCGGAAGATTGCCTCCGTTCCTGCGGTACAGTCGGCCCTTGGTGATCCATGCACATGGGATCGAAGCGCCGTTTTTGGGTCCTCGTGCTGGCGGTGGCGGTCGTTCTCCTCGTCCTGGCCGTCACCCAGTGGCGCGCGGCCTCCCCGAACCGGCACATCCCCATGGAGCCCTTCCGTGTAGCCGGCAACCTCTACTACGTGGGGAGCGGCGACGTCACGGCGTTCCTGCTCACCGGACCGGCGGGACATGTCCTGATCGACGGCGGCTACCCCGAGAGCGCGCCGATGATCGAGAAGAGCATCGGCCAGCTCGGATTCGGGATCAGGGACGTCGAGCTCCTCCTCAGCTCGCACGCCCACTTCGATCACGCGGGCGGGCTGAAGGAGCTGCAGGACGCGTCCGGAGCACAGCTCTGGATCAGCGAGGGCGACGCCCAGGCGATCGCCTCCGGCGGTGCCGACGACCCCATCGCCGCGCTCTCCCGCTACCCCGCCCCGCGGATCGACCACCTCTTCCAGGACGGGGCCACGATCCGGCTGGGACCGATCGAGCTCACCGCGCACGTCACCGCTGGCCACACGCGGGGCTGCACGTCGTGGTCGTTCCCCGTCCGCGACGGCGAACGCGAGCTGCAGGCCGTGAGCATCTGCAGCCTCTCCCTGCTGCCGGGGATGTCGTTCGTGGACCCGGAGACGTATCCAGGCATCCGTTCCGACTTCGAGCGCAGCTTCCGGACGCTGCGCGCCCTTCCCGGCGACCTCTTCCTGGGGGCGCACGCGAGCTTCTTCGACATGCACCGCAAGCTGCGCGAGCGCGCCGGCGCCCGAGATCCGGCGGCACCGTTCCTCGACCGGGCGGGCTACCTCGCCTTCATCGACGGGGCCGAGCAGAAGTTCCGCCGGGAGCTCGCCTCACAGCAGCGCAGGCGCACACGCTGATGCGGCCCGGCTTCGGATCAACCACGCCTCGACTGGAACAGCTCCACGGGATTGCCCGACGGGTCGTCGAGGATCACCTGCGCTCCGCCCGGCCCGGTCACGATGTCCTCGGTGCGAAAGGGAACGCCGGCGGCGCGCAGGCGCTCCACCTCCGCCCGCAGGTCGCTCACCTCCAGGTGCACGCGGTTCCAGCCACCCGGCACCTGGAGGCGGCCGTCCGGCAGGGGTTTCTTCCCGGAGCTGCCGTCACCGCTGAGCAGCAGGCGCACGCCGTCGCGCACCACGGACGCGAAGGCCGGTGAGGCGTCGTGCTCCACGGCGAAGCCGAGGTGCGTCGTGTAAAAGCGCATGGCGGTGGGGACGTCGTCGATCATGTAACGCACGCTGACGCTGGACATGGTGGATCCGCCCTCCTTGGTGGGTGTGTCCCCACGCTAGAGCCGGTGGCCACGTGCGGCAAGGCCCGGCTTCTAGCCGGCACCGCCGGTGGGGGCGACCATGACCTCGTAGTGGGTCACGCTCGCCTCGGGCTCGATCAGGCACTCCAGATCGTAGGGAAAGTACCGCGCCTGGTCGATGTCCGGCCCGGCGTAGGCCGAGATCGCCTGGCGTGATTGCCAGAGGGAAATCAACACGAAGTGGACACGATCCGCCTCCTGCCGGCGCAGGAGGTACGCGCCACGGTTTCCCGGAGTGGCCAGGTAGTCGCGGACGCCGCGCTCCCCCTCCGCGAGGTAGCGCCCGTAGGCGTCGGCCTTCTCCACGGGGACGACGCCGTGCCACACGCGGGCGACCATGCTCACACGGCCGCCGTGCCGAACAGCCGGCCGACGAGCGCGGTGGCGGCCATCGCCACCGCTCCCCAGAACGTCACGCGGATGGCACCCCGGAGCGGCGACGCGCCACCCAGGCGGGCGGCCACCGCGCCCAGCACGGCGAGCACGATCAGGGTGCTCCCTCCCAGGGCCAGGCCGAGCGAGGGGAGGGGCGCCAGCCATGCCAAAGCCAGGGGCGGGAGCGCACCCACCGAGAAGGCGGCCGCGGATGCCAGCGCCGCCTGCAGCGGCCGTGCGCGCGTGATGTGCGACAGACCCAGCTCGTCCCGGGCGTGGGCGCCCAGCGCGTCGTGCGCCATGAGCTGGGTGGCGACCTGGGCCGCCAGATCGGGTGCGAGGCCCCGCCCGACGTAGATGGCGGCCAGCTCCGCCCGCTCGAACTCCGGGGCGTCGTGGTGTTCCCGGCGCTCGATGGCGAGGTCGGCCTCCTCGGTGTCGGCCTGCGAGCTCACGGAGACGTACTCGCCGGCGGCCATGGACAGGGCGCCTGCGGCCAGGCCGGCACAGCCGGCGAGGACGATGGGCCCTCGGGATGCCTGGGCGGCGGCGATCCCCACCAGGAGGCTGCTGGTGGAGATGAGCCCGTCGTTGGCTCCCAGGACGGCTGCCCGGAGCCAGCCGATGGACTTGGTCCGGTGCTTCTCCGGGTGCTTCATGCCGGAGCGACTCTACTCGACGATCACCTCGGCGGCGGAAGAGTGGGGTCGAAGAGCTCGCACACGCAAAGGTCGAGGCCCGGCAGCGCCGCTCCCCCCTCCAGCCGATCCTCGCCGCGCAGGACCACGGGCGAGAGGAGCGTCTCGTAGAGACGCACCGTGGAGCTCCACGGGTCGACCACCCAGACGGTGGAGACTCCAGCGGCCAGGTAGTCGGCGATCTTCGCGTGCATGTCCCCTCGCCGGTTCGATGGAGTCAGCACCTCGATGACCAGCTCCGCCACACCTTCATAGGGTCGATCGGGATCCAGCCGCTCCCATTGCTCCCTGGTGAACACGGCGAGATCGGGAGCGCGCACGGTGTCCGGGCGCCGCGCCAGGATGAGATCCAGCTCCTGGACAGCCCGGCCGCCGTTGCGATGGGCGATCGGCCCCACGATTCCGATCAGGCGCTGGAGCGTGACCTGATGCCTGGCAACGGGACGAGGCTCCTCCACGAGGAAGCCGGCCTGCAGCTCGACCCGGTAGCCCTGCTCCTGCAGGGCGAAGCACTCCTCCGCGGTCGTGGTGCCTTCCTCGCGCGGCTCGGGCATCGCCACCCTCAGCGCTCCCGGGGCGGCGGCAGGTCGTCTCCGAAGAGATCCCTCACGCAGAGATCGACGTCGGGGAGAACCTCGCCGCCGTCGAGCCGGTCCTCTCCCCGGAGCACGCGAGGGGCGAGCAACGTCCTGTAGATCCGCACCGTGTCGGTCCAGGGATCCACCACCCAGACGAGCGACGCGCCCGCGGCCAGGTAATCCGCGATCTTGGCGTGCATGTCCCCGGGACGGTTCGAGGGGGAGAGGATCTCGATGACGAGCGCCGGTGCCCCTTCGTGAGGCCGATCGGGATCGAGGCTCCGTCGCTGCTCGGGGCTGAACACCGCCAGATCCGGCGCGCGCACGGTATCGGGGCGGCGGGCCAGGATGACGTCGAAGTCTCCCACCACCAACGCTCCACAGGCCGCGGCCCTCGCCTCCAGGAGCGCACCGAGACGGACGAGCATGCGGCCGTGCCGCAGCACGGGATGGGGTTCCCTGAGGAGGAACCCCGCCTGGAGCTCGTACCGCCAGGCGTCCTCGGGAAGGGCGAAGAGATCCTCGGCGGTCATGCCTTCGTCCGGTCGGGGCTCGGCCATCGGCCCAAGATACGCTGCGGGGAAGGGTGGACCAAGCACTCCCGGCCGTGACGGGTTTCCGATCAGCGCCCCGAGAACTTCGGCGGCCGCTTCTCCGCGAAGGCGGCGAGCGCCTCCACGCGGTCCTCGGTGCCGAGCACGCCCTGGTAGCAGTCCCATTCCAGCGCGAGGGCGCGATCGAGGGACAGGTCGGCGCCACCGTCGATGGCCCGCTTGGCCAGGCGCACAGCCACGGGCCCGTTGGCGGCGATGGTGCGCGCCAGGTCCAGGGCGGCGCCCTCCAGCACGGCGGCGGGGACGACCTGCTGGGCCACGCCGTCGGCGAGCGCCTCTGCCGCCGTGTGCATCTTGCCCGTGAAGATCCAGCGCTTGGCGATGGCGGGACCCACCAGACGCGGCAGGCGCTGGGTGCCCCCGGCGCCCGGAAGGATGGCGAGCGCCGTCTCCCGCAGGCCGATGGTGGCGTCCTCGGCGAGGATCCTCAGGTCGCAGCCCAGAGCCACCTCGCAGCCGCCGCCCGCGGCGGTGCCGTTCACGGCCGCGATCGTGGGCATGGGCAGGGCCGCCAGCCCATTGCACACTGCGGCCAGCCTGGGGACGAACGCGCGCACCTCGTCGAGCGTCATGCCCTGCCTCTCCTTGAGGTCGGCGCCGGCGCAGAAGTGCTTGCCCGCGGAGCGCACGAGGACGCATCGGGCGTCCCTGTCCCCCTGCAGCATCTCGCAGGCGGTGAGCAGGTCGTGCACCAGCTCACGTCCCAGCGCGTTCACGGGAGGCCGGTCCAGCACCAGCGCCCGGACCCCTTCCGCCGCGGTCTCGATCCTCACGACGCGCACGGCAGCTCCCCGTCCGGCGCCACCATGCCCTTGGGCGGCACGTAGTCGTCGGGGACCGCGATCTGGAGACGCAGCATGGCCATGCCGTGCGTCTTCCCCTGGGCGTCCGTCTTCAGACTGGCGGAGCCGCCCCCTCCCAGGGAGTCGTGGAGGATGAAGTTGAGCGCCCGCAGGTTCGGCATCTCGTAGCGCTCCACCTCGCCCGCCACCAGGTCGCCGAAGTGGGCCTTCACCGCCTCCGCCGTGAGCTGGGCACGCAGGATGGCGTAGGCGCGGTCGTCGTAGGCGAGGACGCCGACGTTGCTGGCGTCCCCCTTGTCCCCCGAGCGCGCGTGCGCCATGGCGTAGAGCGGCACCTTCCTCAAGTCAGACCTCCTCCACCTCGACCACCGGGCTCACCAGGTGCTTGGGGAGGAGCGCCGGCCAGTAGCCGAGCACCTCCGTGGCCTTGGGCCGGCCGCCGGCGAAGCCGGTGACGCCGGGCGGGCCCGAGGTGACGAGCGGCGCCAGCTCCTTGCCGAAGCGGTCCACCTTGTTCCGATCGGCGTCCTTCACGCCCACGCGCAGCACGACCTCGTTCACGTGCGTGGGAGGAGGGATGGCGCCGTGCGTGGCGTCCAGCCCCACCAGCTCCGTGAGCGTCTCCCGGAAGTCGAGGCCGGCGCGCTTCAGGCGGCCCCAGAGCGCCTGCGCGCAGACGCCGGCCTTGGCCACCGCGTCCGGCCCGGAGACCGTCAGCTCGCCCACCGCCTTGTACCCCTCCAGGTAGGAGATGGACACCTTGTAGCTGTCGGTGGCGGGGCCACCCTTGATCCCGTGGACGGCGACGCGGTCCTTCCCGTCCTGCCGGAGCCGGATGGAGGTGAAGTCGGCCACGCAATCGGGCGTGACGTAGCGCGTGGGGTCCCCCATCTCGTAGAGGAGCTGCTCGGCCACCGTGTCCACGGTGACGAGGCCCCCGGTCCCCTCGTGCTTGGTGACCGTGAAGGTGCCGTCGGGGGCGACCTCCACGATGGGGTAGCCGAGGTGGTCCCAGCCGTCCACCTCCCACCACCGGGAGAAGTTGCCGCCCGTGCACTGGGCGCCGCACTCGATGATGTGGCCCGCCACCGTGCCCGCGGCCAGGAGATCCCAGGCGTCCTGGGGCCATCCGTAGGTGGCGAGGAGCGGGGAGACCACCAGGCCGGGGTCCGTGGAGCGCCCGGTCACCACGATCTGCGCCCCCTGGCGGAACGCCTCCGCCGCCGGGAAGGACGAGATGTACACGTTGGCCGAGAGCACGCGGTCGCGAATCTCCGACAGGGGCCGGCCGTCGTCCATGTTCTTCAAGGGCGCGCCGGCTTCCAGGAGGGCGTCCAGGCGGTCGTAGATGTCGTCCCCGGTGACGGTGCCGATCTTGAGGCCCTTGGCCCCCGCCTCCCTGGCCACCTCCAGCAGCGCCTTCCGGCATCCCCCGGGGTTGACGCCGCCGGCGTTGGCCAGGACGCGGACGTTCTTCTTCCGGAGCTGGGGCAGGATGCGGCGGACGAGGTCCACGAAGTCCGTGGCGTAGCCCTGGCGGGGGTCGCGGCGCCGCAGCTTCTGCAGGATCGACATCGTCACCTCGGCCAGGTAGTCGAGGGTCAGGAAGTCGAGCGGCCCCTCCTCCACCAGACGCACGGGCGCGTCGACGGAGTCGCCCCAGAAGCCTTGACCGTTGGCGATGCGGACGACAGGGGGAGCGTGCAAGCGGAAGCCTCCGGGGTTCGAAGGCCCGCGATTCTAGCTCGTCTGATTGGTCCGGGCCTGCGTCAGCAGGGAGGCCGCGATGCGCACCAGCTCGTCGATCTCGAAGGGCTTGTTCAGGACCGCTTCCACGCCGTGCCGCCGCACCTCCTCCTGGTCCAGGGTGGCTCCCCAGCCGGTCACCAGCACCACGGCCGACTCCGGGGAGAGCTGGCGCACGCGCTCGGCGACCTCCCAGCCCGTCATGTCCGGCATGCCCAGGTCGGTGAAGACGACGTCGAAGGTGGCGCCGCGTGCGGTGGCCAGGCCCGCGCTCCCGTTCAGGGCGGTCGCCACCTCGTGGCCCTCGGCCGAGAGCACGTCCTTCACGATCTCCACGATCTCCGCCTCGTCGTCGATGACCAGGATGCGGCCGGGACGCACCAGCTGGGGCAGGGCCGCTCCGTCCCCCCCCGCGGGCTGCAGCGCCTGGTCGGTGACCTCGAAGCACAGGGTGAAGGTGGTGCCGCGGTTCACGGCCGTGGCCACGTCGATCTCCACCCCGTGCCGGGTGAGGATGCCGTAGACCACGCTCATGCCCAGGCCCATCCCCCGCGATCCCTTGGTGGTGAAGAAGGGATCGAAGATCTGGCGCTGCACCTCCTCCGTCATGCCGGTGCCGGTATCGGTGACCGTGGCCACCACCCGCGTCCCCTCCTGCCGGCAGGCCAGGCGCAGCCGCCCCCCGGAGGGCATGGCGTCCACCGCGTTCAGCACCAGGTTGGTGAAGACCTCGCGCAGCTCCGCGGGGTTCCCCAGCACGGGGGGGACGGGCGGGGTGTCCGCCTCCACCTCGATGGTGACGTCCCGCCCCTCGAACTCGGACTTCCAGCGCGGGCGCGTGATCTCGACCACGTCGCGCAGGATCTCGCCCAGGTCCACGGCGGTGAAGCGCCGGTCCCGCCGGGTGCGCGAGAACTCCTGGATGCGGCGCACCGTCTCCCGTCCGTCCAGCGCGGCCTTCTCGATGACGGCCAGCTCGCGGTCCTCGTCGGCACCGTGGGGCCTCCGCCGCAGGATCTGCACGCGGCCCAGGATCGCCCCCAGCAGGTTGTTGAAGTCGTGGGCCACCCCGCCCGCCAGCTCCCCCAGCGCCCGCAGCTTCTCGGAATTGCTGAGCTGCTCGCGGAGGCGCTTGGCCTCCGTGGTGTCGATGAGCAGGCACTCGGCGGCGTGCCTCCCCCGGTACTCGATGCGGCTCCCCCGCATCTCCAGGTGCCGCACGTTCCCCGAGGCATCGCGCCCCAGCACCTCCACGGGAGCGGCCGGCTCCCCGCGCTCCCAGGCGGCGATGCGGCCCTCCGCCATGGAGGCGGAGGAGGACTCGAAGATGCGACGGAGGTGGAAGTCGGAGGAGAGCGCCTCCCCCTCGCGCACGCCGAAGGTGTCCACGAAGGGCCGGTTCACGAAGCAGACCCGCCCGTCCTGCACGATCAGGATGATGTCGGGCGAGTGCTCCACCAGGGTCTTGTACTGCGCCTCCGACTCCTCCAGTGCCCGGGTGCGTTCCCGGACCTGCTGTTCGAGCGTGGCGTTCAGGCGCTCCAGCTGCTCCTGGAAGGCCCAGGACTCGCGCGCCTTCTCGTGGACGCGATCCATCATGGCGTTGAAGGCGCGCGCCAGGTCCGCGAGCTCGCGGGGCCCGGTCACCGGGATCCGGTGCTCCATGTCCCCGGCGGACAGCGCCTCCGTTCCCTCCACCAGGCGGAGCAGCGGTGCCGTGATGCGGCGGGCCACGAAACGGCCCAGGGCCACCGCCAGCGCCGCCAGGGCGAAGCCCAGGCTGAGGAGGCCGAGGTCGAGACGGCGGATCTCCTCGGCGATGGCCGCGGTGGTGAGGGCGACGCGGACGGTGCCCCAGGGCTCGGCCACGCCCTCGACCTCCACGGGGACCGACACCTCGAGGATCCGGCGTGCCTCGTCCCGGCGCTGACGGAGGTCGGGCCGGCCGGCGGAGGCGCGGTCGTCGGCCATGGCCGTCTTGACGTCGCCGGCCGCGCCCGCCACCTGGCCTTCCTTGTCGTGGATGATGACGTAGAAGACGTCGTGGTCCTTGGCGGCCGCCTCGGCGGCGGCCTGCAGCGCCGGGTAGTTGTAGGCGAGCAGGGAGGGCGTGGCGAGCGCGCCCACGTCGCGCGCCATGGAGCGGGCCCGCGCCTCCAGGCCCTGCTTGAGGCCGGAGACATAGCGGCTGTGCACCAGGAGCATGGTGGTGCCCATCAGTGCCGCCACCAGCAGCGCCGTGGCCACCGTGAAGCTCCGGTCCAGGGACGTGCGGCCGAAGGCGACGCGGCTCACCGGTGGGCCTCCAGCCACACGCGGCGGAGGTCGATGGCGGACAGCCCCATGGGACCGGGATCGAAGTCGTGCACCCGGCGGCTGGTCGCCAGCAGGCCGGACGAGTGGTACAGGGGCACCAGGGGCGCGAGCTGGAGGATGCGGCGTTCCGCCTCGCGGTACAGGTGCACGCGCCGCACCGGGTGCATCTCCCGCGCACCGGCATCGAGCAGCCTGTCGGCCTGCGCGTCCTCGAAGGCGAAGAGGTTCGAGATCACGTCCGACTGGAACAGCGCCCGCAGGAACGCGTCGGGGTCCGCGAGATCCGCCACCCAGCCCAGCATGAAGGCAGGCGCCGTCTTCTCCTGGAGGCGGGTGGACATCTCTCCCCAGGGAACGATGTGCACCTCCAGGTCGATCCCCACCTCGGCCAGGTCCTGACGGATCATGTCGATCACCCGGGTGGCGGCGGCGCTGGAGCCCGACGTGTACAGGTCGATGGGAGGCAGGCCGCGGCCGCCCGGCTTCCCCGCCAGGGCCAGCAGGGCGCGGGCGCGCGCCGGGTCGTAGGCGAGGGCCTTGGGGTCGGGCGAGTAACCGGGGAGCCCGGGGGGCAGGATGCCCACCGCCTTCCGGCGGAGGAGGGGGGCGTCGGTCACCAGCGCATCGCGGTCGATGGCATGGGCGATGGCCTGGCGGATGCGCACGTCGTCGAGGGGCGGGGTGTGGGTGAGGAGCCCCAGGAACGCCACCGACAGCTCCTGGAAGCGGAGCACGCGGGTCTGCGGCTCGCGCAGACGCTCGAGGTCGCGGTCGCGCACCTCGGCCACGTCCACCTCGCCCGCGAGCAGGCGGTCGGTGTCGAGGCGATCCCCCCCTTCCTCGAAGAGCACCTCCACTTGGTCCAGCCAGGCCGGCTCTCCCCAGTAGTCGGCATTCCGCCCCAGCACCAGGTGGGCGTCGTCCCAGGTCCGGAAACGGAACGGCCCGGTGCCCACGGGAGCGCGGCCGAACTCCTGCTGGGTGAGCGAGGCGAAGGCGTGCCGCGGCACCACCCGCAGCCCGTCCATGGCCAGCACCTCGAGAAAGCAGGAGTAGGGGCGCACGAGCGTGATCTGCACGGTCCCCGCGTCCACCGCGAGCACCCCGGCCAGACGCGGCTGCCCGGCGGCAAATGCGTCCGCACCCTCCAGCACGCTCAGGTAGGGTCGGGCGAGGTTCCCGGGGTCGTCGGAGCGCAGGGCGCGCTCGAAGGTGAACACCACGTCGTCCGCGGCGAGCGGTGCGCTGTCATGGAAGCGCACGCCCTCGCGCAGGTGGAACACGTAAGTCCGCCCGTCCCGGCTGATGGTCCAGGTGGCGGCAAGCGCGGGCACGATGTTGAGCCCGGCGTCGGTGGCCACCAGCCCCTCGAAGACCTGGCGGATGGGAAGGGACTCGTAAACGCTGTCCGCGCCGAGGGGGTCGAGGTCCTGGGGCACCTCCAGGCGGAGGCGCAGGGTGCCGCCGCGCTGGGGCATCGGCTCGGACGCCACCTGCCGGTCGGCCTGGGCGCTCGGGCAGGCC
Organism: Candidatus Polarisedimenticolaceae bacterium; assembly: GCA_036274395.1. GTDB lineage: Bacteria > Acidobacteriota > Polarisedimenticolia > Polarisedimenticolales > DASUFT01 > DASUFT01. The sequence goes on from DASUFT010000100.1 coordinate 96,758, forward strand.
AGCAGCGCGGCCATGCCCGGGAGGAGGGCCAGACACCGGAGCACACGACTCCATTCCCACACGACGGCAGTCACCCTTCCCCCGTGGCGCACACGAGAACGGGGGGAATCTCGGCGCCGGTCCGGGGGAAATCAAGTCGCCGGGGCGAAGCGTCCCACGCCCCGGAAGACCCCGGCGTGGCGGACGGACCGCTGGGTCAGGTCGGCCAGCGTGACCGCCAGGGCCAGCCAGGCGGTGGGCACCGACAGGAGCAGACCGCAGGCGGCCTGGATCCCGGTGCGGGTCAGGTCCCATCCCGGCCCACGGATCCGTCCCGTCTGCGCCAGGGAGTTGTCGAGCCCTCCGATGGCGAGCTCGGCGGCCAGCAGGCCCAGCACGACGTAGGGGTGGCCGGCGGTGCCGTCGTTCAGGGCGGGTAGCCACAGCAGCGGGATCACCAGGGAGAGCGCGGCCAGGCGCACGACCTCGACCGGCGCGCGCCGGAACCGTGCCGCCAGCACGCGCCGCATCTGCCACGCGTACTCGACGCCGGACACCACGGTGAAGACGAGGGCCACGGTGAGGAGCATGATCGTGGTCGATGCCGCCGAGAACAGCGCGCGCCAGACCGCCACGAGGCTGATGAGCCCCACGCCCCACCACGCGCGCCAGCCCGGCGTTCTCCCGCGGAGGTAGGCCAGCAGCGGCACCATGGCCGCGCCACCGGCGAGCGCGAAGAGGAGGGGCAGGATGGTGCGGTCGCGGGGGAGGATCCACACCAGCAGCAAGTAGCCGCCCCCCGCCATCTGGGCGGTGGTCTTCAGCTTGGCCAGGCGGCTGGTGGGGAGGGAGAACCTCTCCTCCAGCGCGATCCCGCGCAGGCGCGTCACCGCCAGCTCGCGCACGAACAGCGCCGCCACCGGTGCCAGGGGGATGATCCCGTGCTGGGCCAGCACGCCGTAGGTCCCGACCAGGAAGATCTTGTCCGCCACGGTGTCCAGCAGCGAGCCCAGGGGCGTGGAGCCGTAGCGGCGAGCCAGCATGCCGTCCCAGGCGTCGGTCAGGCCGAGCACCAGGAAGGTGAGGAGAGCGGCCACCAGCCAGGGGAACCCCCCTCCCCGCAGCATCCCCACATGGATGAGGTAGACCGGCAGCGGGAGGAGGAGGAGCCTCCCCAGGGTGAGCTGGTTCGCGGTGATGCGCACGTCAGGACCCTAGATGCCGCAGCGTGCGGGCCATCTCGTCGCGGAGCGCCTCCCGCGCGGCACGCCCCCGCGCCAGGCGGGGGGGGAGGAGGGCCACGGCGATGCGCGAGGGAAGGAGGCGCAGCGTCCCCGGCTCCCAGAGGGAGCGGCTCCCCGCCAGGACCAGCGGGACCACGGGCCGGCCCGCGCGGGCGGCCGCCACGAAAGCTCCTCCGTGCAGCGGCTCCACCCGGCCGTCCGGCGCCCGCGTCCCCTCGGGAAAGAAAACCACGGTACGTCCTGCGCGCGCCTCCCGCGCCGCCGCGTCCACCAGGGCGCGGGCCCCCGCACCCCCACGCACCACGCGCAGGTGCCCTCCCGCGCGCAGGACCGTGCCCAGCAGCGGCACGCGGAACAATCCGGATCGGGCCGTGAACCGCAGGGGCGGCGGCAGCACCGCCGCCAGCACGACGACGTCGCCGAAGCCCTGATGGTTCGCCGCCACCACGGCGCCCCGCGCCCCCCGCACGTCCCCGTGCAGCTCGACGGTGCAGGCCCCGAGCAGGAGCACGGCGCGCGCCCAGAGGTGGAGCCCGTGTCCGAAGGCGCGCTCCGGGCCCAGCAGCAGCGAGGCCAGGCAGGCGGCGGGAAAGGCGAGCGCGGTCACGCCCACGAGCGTCGGCCAGGTCCAGGCCTGGAGGAGCACGCGCAGCGGAGTGGCGAGCGTGGCGGCCGGTGCGGCGACGCGCTCGGGCGCTTCCATCGGCGGGCATGGTACAGGAAGGGCGCGGCGGTGGCGGCCGCGAAAGCGCGTGGTATAGTCCCGGCGCTTCATCCGGCGGGATCGCTTCCCGCCCGCCGCTCACCGAAGCCGGTGCGGCCCCACCAATATCGATCTGGGGCCCCGGCGGGCGGCGTGAGCGCCCCGCCCGGGGCCGCGCTTGCGGATCCGGGCGCGAGGGAACCGGAGAACCGACGCTCTCATGTCGAAGACGATGCTCGTCAACGTGACGCACGCGGAGGAATCCCGCGTCGCCATCCTCGAGAACGGGGTCCTGGCGGACTACGAGATCGAGACCACCAATCGCGCCAGCCTCAAGGGAAACATCTACAACGCCGTCGTGGAGAACGTCATCCCCTCCCTGGAGGCGGCGTTCGTGCGCCTGGGCGGCGACCTCAAGGGCTTCCTCCCCCTGGACGAGGTGAACTTCAAGCTGCTCCCCTCCCGGGGCGAGGCGCGCTCCCGCGGCCGCATCGGACAGCACCTGCACTCGGGGCAGCGGCTCATGGTGCAGGTGGTGCGCGAGCCCTTCGCGGGCAAGCCGCCCACCGTGTCCACCTATTTCTCGTTGCCCGGCCGCTACCTCGTGCTCATGCCGGGGGTGGACTCCTCCGGTGTCTCTCGCAAGATCGAGGACTCGGGGCAGCGGGACAAGCTGAAGAAGATCGTGGAGGAGCTGAAGCCGCCGGAGGGCTTCGGCCTCATCGTGCGCACCGCCGGCATGGGCCAGACCAAGACCGAGCTGCAGCGTGACCTCCGCTACCTGCTCCGCCTCTGGGAGTCGGTGCAGCGCGCCTCCCGCGCCGCCGAGTTCCCGGGGCTCGTGTACCGGGAGCGGGACCTCGTCATCCGCACCATCCGCGACCACTTCACCCCCGACATCGACGAGGTCTGGATCGACAGCCCCGAGGTGTTCGAGCGCGCCTCCGAGTTCTTCGAGGACGTGGTCCCCACCAAGGCCAAGGTGCTCAAGCTCTACTCCGGGGACCGCCCCCTCTTCAACAAGTTCAACCTCGAAGAGCAGATCGAGAGCATCTACAAGCGGCGCGTCCCCCTTCCCTCCGGGGGGGAGATCGTCATCGACGGCACCGAGGCCCTCACCGCCATCGACGTCAACACCCGGGGCTCCGCGCGCTCCGGCGAGGCTGAGGATGCGGCGGTGCAGACCAACCTGGAGGCGGCCGCCGAGATCGGCCGCCAGATGCGCCTGCGCGACCTGGGGGGCCTCCTGGTCATCGACTTCATCGACATGATGAAGACGGGGAACCAGAAGAAGGTGGAGAAGGCCATGCGGGACGCCATGAAGGGCGACAAGGCCCGCTACGACGTCACCCGCATCAGCAAGCTCGGCCTGCTGGAGATCGCCCGCCAGCGCATCAAGGGCGAGAAGATGGGCGCCTCCTACGCGACCTGTCCCGCCTGCGAGGGCTACGGCCTGGTGAAGAACGTGGAGTCGGCGGCCCTCTCCGCCCTCCGCAAGCTGCAGGCGCGCTGCACCCGCGGCGACTTCGGGCGCATGCGCATGGGCGTGCCCAACGAGGTCGCAGCCTGGATCCTGAACAACAAGCGGGAGGAGCTCTCCGCCCTGGAGCGCCGCCACAACATCAAGGTGGTGGTGGAGGGGAAGGGCTCGCTGCGGAGGCACGAGGCCGAGTTCGAGACCTTCCCCCGCGAGCGCGTGGAGGCGCCGCCGGCCCTGGCCTCGCCCGACCGCTCGCTGCCGCCGCTCCCCCCCGATGCCGCCGAGCTCAAGCGCGCGCTGCAGGAGGAGGGGGGCGAGCCGGCCGAGGCCGAAGCACCGGCCGCCGCTGCCGCCGCCGCGGACGCGGACGGTCCCGCCGAAGGAGGCCGCAAGCGTCGGCGCCGCCGCCGTCGCGGGCGCGGCCGCGGAGCCGCAGGGCAGGAAGGAGCCGCAGGGCAGGAAGGTGCTCCGCAAGAGGTCTCGCGCGAGGCGGACGAGAGCGAGGGGGAGGGTGAGGAGGAGGCTCCCGCCGCGCCTGCCGCTCCAGCCGCGGTGGCCGCGGCCGGCGGGAATGGGGAGTGGGAGGACGAAGGAGGCGAGGAGGCCGACGCGGACGCGGATCCGGCGCTCGCCGCGGAGGGCGAGCCGGCTCCCGGCGAGCCACGACGCCGCCGTCGCCGCCGTCGCCGCCGTCGCGGCCGGGGCGCGCCCGGCGAGGCGGCCGCGCCGCCGCCGCCCACGAATGGCTCCCACGAGGCGATGCCGCCGCCCCGTCCTCCCCGGGAGCAGATGCCCGCCGAGGACGAAGGCGTGTTCGTGCCCAAGCACGTCCGGGCCGACCAGCTCATGCCCGCCGCGGTCGGACGGAGCGGAGAGCAGCGCCCCGCCGGAGGCGGTGGACGGGGACGGGGCCGCCGGCGCCGCCGCGGCGGCGGGGATGGCGGCGGGCTTCCGGAGGACTAGAGATGGACGCGCTCGTGCTCGCCCTGGCCCTCACCCTCCCTGCGCGACCGGTGGCGACCTACTCGATCGTGGCCCGGGACGCAGCCACGGGCGAGCTGGGCGTGGCGGTGCAGAGCCACTGGTTCTCCGTGGGCGCGGTCGTGCCCTGGGCGGAGGCGGGCGTGGGCGCGGTCGCCACCCAGTCCTTCGTGGAGCCGTCCTACGGGCCCCTGGGGCTCGCACGCCTGAAGAAGGGCGAAGCTCCCGCCCAGGCACTGGCAGGGCTCCTGGCGGCCGACCCTCACCCGGAGGTGCGGCAGGTCGGCATGGTGGACGCGCAGGGTCGCGTCGCCGTGCACACCGGGCCCGGCTGCATTCCCGCGGCGGGCCATCGGATGGGGCCGGGGTACACGGCCCAGGCCAACCTCATGCTCTCGCGCGAGGTGCCGGAGGCCATGGGGAAGGCGTTCGAGGCGGCGCGCGGGCCGCTGGCCGAGCGGCTGCTCGCCGCGCTGGAGGCCGCGGAAACGGTGGGCGGCGACATCCGGGGAAAGCAGTCCGCGGCGCTGCTGGTGGTGCGGGGGAAGCCGTCCGAGAGACCTTGGACCGATCGTGTCGTGGACCTGCGCATCGAGGATGCGCCCCGGCCGCTGGTCGAGATGCGGCGCCTGCTCACCCTCCACCGCGCCTACGAGCGGATGAACCGCGGCGACGAGGCGGTGGCCGCCGGCAAGCTCGAGGATGCGCTGCGCGAGTACGCGGCAGCGGAGAGCATGGTGCCGGACAATGACGAATTCGTGTTCTGGCACGCGGTGACGCTGGCCGGGGTGGAGAAGCTGGAAGAATCCCTCCCCGTCTTCGCGCGCGCGTTCCGCATGAACCCTTCCTGGATGCTCCTGGTGCCGCGTCTCGCGCAGGTGAAGCAGCTCCCCGCCACCCCCGGCCTGGTGGAGCGCATCCTGGCGGTGGGTCCGCAGCCCTGACGTCGCGTTCTTTCCTGGCAGGGGCGGAGGGGCGACCGTACCATAAAGCTCTCGCCGAGGGCGTCGGAGGGACGGTGGCCACACCTGGTTCGGCTCGGGAGCACCGCAGCGAGGCGCGCAGGCGTCTCACGGAGCTGCTGGCCGCGCACGAGACCTTCGATCTCGTGGACGCGGCGCTCCTGGTGGCACTGGAGGAATACCCGGAGCTGGACCTCGACCGCGAGCGGCAGCGCATCCGCGAGATCGCCGTCGCCGGAGCCGCGCGCGTGGAGGGGCTCACGAACCCGTTCGCCCGCCTGGACGGCCTGCGCGTCTACCTCTTCGAGGAGCTGGGGTTCCGCGGCAACCAGGAGGAGTACGAGGACCCGCGCAACTGCTACCTCAACGAGGTGCTCGACCGGCACGTGGGGATCCCGCTCACGCTCTCCATCCTCCTCATGGAGGTCGCGCGCACGGCGGGGTTCGAGGCGCGGGGAATCGGCCTCCCCGGCCACTACGTCAGCCGGCTCACCTACGGCGGGCGCGCCCTGCTGGTGGACGCCTTCCACGGCGGCCACGTGATCACGCCCGAGGATTGCCGCGAGCTGGTGATCCGCGCCACCGGACGCCCCTCCCTGTACCGGCCCGAGCTGCTGGAGGGCGCGTCCGCCCGCACCACGCTCTGCCGCCTCCTGCTGAACCTGAAGCGGATCTACCTGGCCCGCGAGGACTACACCCGCGCGCTGTCCGCCGTGGAGAGGTTGCTCCTGGTCGCGCCCGACGACCCGCGCGAGCTGCGCGACCGCGGCTTCCTCCAGGCCTACCTGGGCCGTCCCGTGGCGGCGGTGGCCGATCTCGAGGCCTACCTGGCCCTGGCGCCCTCCGCCCCGGACGCCGACACCGTGCGCGGCCGCCTGGCCTGGCTGCGCCGGAGAATGTCCGAGATCAACTAGCCCCCGGGCTGGAAGCCCCCCTCCCTTTGGTCCACAATGGCGGGCGCTTCGAAGCTCCGTCCGGGAGGTACTCTTTGGAAGCGCAAGCCCCGCCCGCCCAGCACAAGCACGAGGTAAAGACCCTCGACCGCGTGGTCATCCGGTTCGCCGGGGACTCCGGCGACGGGATGCAGCTCACCGGCACGCAGTTCACGGCCACGGCGGCCGCGGTGGGGAACGACCTGGCGACGTTCCCGGACTACCCTGCGGAAATCCGAGCCCCCGCTGGGACCTTGCCCGGTGTCTCGGGGTTCCAGCTGCATTTCTCCTCGGAGGACATCTACACCCCCGGCGACCAGCCGGACGTGCTGGTGGCGATGAACCCGGCGGCGCTGAAGGTGAACCTCTCGGACCTCAAGCCAGGCGGCATCCTCATCGTCAACACCGACAGCTTCCGGGAGATGGACCTCAAGAAGGCGGGGGCGACCACGAACCCCCTGGAGGACGGCTCCCTGGACGGCTACCGGCTGTTCAAGGTGGAGCTGACGAACCTCACCCGGGCGGCGCTCCGCGAGACCGGTCTCACCCACAAGGACGCCGACCGCTGCAAGAACTTCTTCGCGCTGGGGATGATGTACTACCTGTACAACCGTCCCCTCTCCGTCTCGCTGGAGTGGATCCACAAGAAGTTCGCGGCCAAGCCCGTGCTGGCGCAGGCCAACGAGCTGGCGCTGAAGGCCGGCTACGCGTACTGCGAGGCGGCCGAGGTGTTCCAAGTCACCTATGAGGTGCCGGCGGCCAAGCTCTCCCCCGGGACGTACCGCAACGTGGCGGGGAACCAGGCGCTGGCGCTGGGGCTGGTGACGGCGGCGGAGTGCCAGGGGCTGCCGCTCTTCCTGGGGAGCTATCCGATCACGCCCGCCTCCGACATCCTGCACGAGCTCTCCCAGTTCAAGAACTTCGGCGTGACCACGTTCCAGGCGGAGGACGAGATCGCCGCCATCGGGGCCGCGGTGGGCGCGGCGTTCGCAGGCGCGCTGGCCGTGACCACCACCAGCGGCCCGGGCATGGCCTTGAAGAGCGAGTTCATGGGCCTGGCGGTGATGGTGGAGCTGCCGCTGGTGATCGTGAACAACCAGCGGGGCGGCCCGTCCACCGGACTCCCCACAAAAACGGAACAGGCCGACCTGCTGCAAGCGCTGTTCGGGCGGCCCAGCGAGGCCCCCCTGATCGTGCTCGCGTCCAAGTCGCCGGCGGACTGCTTCGAGACCGCGTTCGAGGCTTGCCGCCTGGCCGTGCGCCACATGACGCCGGTGATCCTGCTGTCCGACGGGTTCATCGCCAACGGCTCGGAGCCCTGGAAGCTGCCGCGCATCGAGGACCTGCCGCGCTCCCAGCCGAACTTCCGGCGCGAGGCGGAGGGCTTCCTTCCCTATCTCCGCGATGCGGAGACCCTGGCGCGGCCGTGGGCAGTCCCGGGCACACCCGGGCTCGAGCACCGGGTGGGCGGCCTGGAGAAGGCCGACGGCACGGGGAACGTGTCCTACGACGCGCTGAACCACGAGAAGATGGTGCGCCTGCGCGCGGAGAAGGTGGCGCGGGTGGCCCGCGACATCCCCCCCGCCGTGCCCGAGGGGGACGGGGAGGGCGGCCTGCTGGTGGTGGGCTGGGGCTCGACCTACGGCGCCATCGCGGGCGCCGTCCGCCGCGCGCGCGCGGCGGGGAAGCGCGTCAGCCACCTGCACCTCCGGCACTTGAGCCCGTTCCCCGAGAACCTGGAGGGCGTGCTGCGCCGGTACGACCACGTGCTGGTGCCCGAGATCAACCTTGGCCAGCTGGCCTTCGTCCTGCAGGGACGGTTCCTGGTCCCGGTGGTCTCGATGACGAAGGTGGAGGGGATGCCCTACCGCGAGGCGGAGATCCTGAAGAAGATCGAGGAGCTTGCATGAGCACCCCCACACTCACCCGGAAGGACTTCGTCACCGACCAGGAGGTGCGCTGGTGTCCCGGCTGCGGGGACTACGCCATCCTCGCCGCCGTGCAGTCGGTGTTCCCCGAGCTGGGCGTTCCCCGGGAGAAGTTCGTGGTCGTCTCCGGGATCGGCTGCTCCAGCCGCTTCCCGTACTACATGAACACCTTCGGCTTCCACAGCATCCACGGCCGTGCCCCGGCGGTGGCCACCGGGATCAAGACCGCCAATCCGGAGCTGTCGGTGTGGATCGCCACCGGGGACGGAGACGCCCTCTCCATCGGCGGCAACCACATCATCCACACCCTGCGCCGCAACGTGGACCTGAAGATCCTCATGTTCAACAACCGGATCTACGGCCTCACCAAGGGGCAGGTCTCCCCCACCTCGGAGATCGGGAAGCGCACCAAGTCCACGCCGTTCGGGAGCGTGGACCGGCCGTTCAACCCCGTCTCCCTCGCCCTCGGCGCCAACGCCACGTTCGTGGCCCGGAGCGTGGACGTCAACGCACCGCACCTGAAGGCCACGCTCAAGCACGCCGCCGAGCACGAGGGTGCGGCCTTCGTGGAGATCCTGCAGAACTGCAACATCTTCAACGACGGCGCCTGGGAGCCCTTCGAGGACAAGGCGGTGCGCGACGACAACGTGGTGGAGCTCAAGCACGGCGAGCCCCTGATCTTCGGGAAGAACAAGGACCGGGGCATCCGCATGGCCGGCCCCTACCGGCCGGAGGTGGTGCAGCTCGGGAACGGGATCACCGAGGCCGACCTCCTGGTGCACGACGTGGCCGGCCCCGTCGCCTACGCGACCATGCTGAGCCAGCTCGAGCCGCCGCACTTCCCCATGCCCATCGGCGTCTTCCGCTCCGTGGACGCTCCCTGCTTCGAGACCGCGGTCCACGCGCAGATCGAGCAGGTGATCGCCAAGAAGGGGAAGGGCGACCTGAAGAAGCTCCTCTACAGCGGCGACGTCTGGGAGGTCCGCTGAGAGCACGCCTGACCGGCATCGCACGCCACGCCGCGCCGCACGCGGAGATGGAGTCGCTTCCGGAGATCTCCATCTCGGTGGAGGCGGGTCTCGCGGGCGACTACCGCGGCCGGCACGAGAAGCGCCGCGTCACCGTGCTCACCCGCGCCGGATGGGAGGAGGCCTGCGACGCCGTGGGCCGCGCCGTGCCCTGGATCGCGCGCCGCGCCAACCTGCTCCTGGACGGCTTGCAGCCGCTGGATCTCGTCTCCGGCCGCATCCGCATCGGCAGCGTCTTGCTCGAGATCGGCGGAGAGACGCGGCCTTGCGAGCGCATGGACGAGGCCTGTCCCGGTCTCGAAGCCGCGCTCCAGCCCCGGCGGCGCGCAGGAAGCTACTGCCGCGTGCTGGTGGGCGGCGTGGTCAAGCTCGGGGACGAGGTGACGGTGGAGCCGGCGGGCTGAGAGCGCTACACTCCAGCCAACGCCTCTATCCCCCGAGGTCCCACATGGAAACGCCTCCTGAACGTCGCGAGGACGTGGATGCCCTGGTGCCCGAGCCCGTGTCCCGCAACGTGGGCCGGACGCTGGCGCACTACGGCATCGGCTTCTCGCTGCTCGCCCTCATCGCCGCCGCCGCACTGTTCCGGAGCTGGACGGTCTTCGTCATCGGCCTCATCTTCGCCGTCGCCTTCGTGCTCCTGATCACGGCCCCGCTGTGGCTGGGGCTCTCCGGCGAGGTGGCCGACAGCACCGAGGCGCGCGAGCGCGGCCTGGGGCGCGAGGACCTGCGCAACCCCTGACCCAGGTCCACGCGATGTACCGTCTCAGCGCGCTCCGCAAGCCTGCGTGATGTTCTTCGAGGTCACTCCGCACCGTCCAGAGGCATTCGCCCCTCCCCGTTCGATCCCTGAAGACGTGCGGCCCCACGAGCCCTCGGTGAGCGCTCCGTCGGTGCCGACCACGAGGAACCAGAGCAGGCGGGAGCTGTCCGGGCTCGGGTCCGGAACGCCGCTCCACAGGTACGAGCCGCTCGTCCCCACGGCACAGCGGGCGCCTGCGACGGTCCAGGCTGGCAGCTGACTCCCGTACCCGTACAGGATCTGGTAGCTCGTCGAGGGACAGTTCGCCGCATCCCAGCCGATCGTGAGGCTCGCCCCGTGATCGCTCGTGGTCGCGGAAAGGCGCGTCAGATACGAAGGAACCGGAGCCGGCAACGGTGGGACGACGCGGATGGTGCCGGCGGCCTCGCAGGTCGATGCGCCGGCGCTGGCGGTCATCGCCCAGGCGAAGGTGTCGCTCGTGAAGTACGTGTGGGTGGGAGCGGCGGACGCCGCGTGAGGCTGCCCGTCGCCGAAGTTCCAGTCGTAGGCGACGGCACCTCCGCAGCCGGGGGCGTTCGACGACGCCTGAAAGGGAATGGCGGCGTTCACGCTGCCTGCGGGTGGGGCCGAGGCGCTGCATGTCAGGGCACATGGGTTGGAGGCGACGACGACGGTCACCGTGGCCAGGTTGGAGTCGGTCATGCCGTCCCATGCCGCGAAGGTGTACGCGTCCGGGCCGACGTAGTCCTCGTCCGGGAGGTACGTGGCGAGGTGCCCGGAGAGCGCGACGGTGCCATGACCGGCCTGGGAGACGATCCGGTAGATCAGCGGGTCGAGGTCGGCATCGGTCGCCACGAGGTTGGTCGCGACGGCGACATTCGCCGTGGTGGACGCCGCAGCGCTCGTGGACAGCGGAGCACGATTGGGATTCGAATCGTCGCTGGTGGGTCCATTGTGGCATGCGTAGCAGGAGATCTGTCCTCCGCGGAAGAAGCTCTTGGTCCCGTAGCCCGTGCTGAGGACGCGATCGGCCTGGGCCCGGGAGAGCACGGTGCCCCGGTAGTCGGTGCCGTGACACATCCGGCACGGACTCTGCTGGCCGTCGCTGGCCACGTCGTGGTGGTCGATCACCCAGCTCTGGCCGACTGGGTGCATCCCGTGCGGCCCGCCGGTCGCGGTCACCGGCTGGGTCACGTGGCACGTGTCGCACTCCACAAGCATGCCGGGATGGCCCTGGATGTTCGCGCTCTGCACGTTGTCGTTCACTTGGGACGTGGGGAACTCGGCGTGGGTCGACCCGTGACACGACTGGCAGGCCACGGCGCCGTGCCCGAATGAGAAACGATAGAGGTCGTGCCCCGGCAGGGGCACGTCCGGGTTGGTGGCGAACGTCCCATCCACGGCAGCGCGCGGCTGGTCCGTGACGGGATCGAAGACGTTCGTGTAGCGGATCTGTCCGTTGTTGTGGGTGGCCGGGCCGGTGTGGCAGCTCTGGCACGCGGGCTCCTCGAGCCAGCCCGTACGGGTGGGGACGCCGACCCGGCTCATCGAGCCGTGACAGCTCTGGCACTGCATCGCCATCGAGCCGTCGGGGGACACCGCCCTCCCCATCGCTCCACGCAGGCACCGCGTGGCTGCGCCCGGGTGACATCGATAACAGGCGGTCCGGTTCGTGGACGCGTCGAGGGTCTGCCCATTGGTGGGGTCGGTGACGGAGGCGTGCATGGCGTGGACCGAGCTCGTGAGCGGCGGGCACCCCGGCTGCCCGCTGGTGCCGAGCGCCTCGGAGGCGTGACAGGCGGCGCAGAGAATCGCCTTCCCCTGCGAGGTCACGGTCTGGTACAGCCCGGAACGGCTGTAACCCGTGGCGGCCGCGGCACCCTGGTAGGTCGCCTGCATCTGGAACCGCTCGTCGTGCTTCAGGAGGACGTTGAGGCGATAGTCCCTCTCCGCGTTTGCGTTCCAGGCCCAACCCACCGACGGTCTCGCCTCCGGTCCGGCTCCCGAGGCATGGCAGACGCTGCAATCCATCTCGTCGGACACCGGAAGGACCACATCTGTCGTGGCGAGAACGTTCCCACTGGAATCCCGGGCGACGAGATGGAACATCGGGTAGGGGTTCTTCCGCGCCGCGTCGTCGTAGGGCGTGATCGGGATCCCCAGGGCGATCCACCAGTTCTGGGCAGCATCCCAGGTCATCGGGTGAGGTGCGTTCCCAACTCCCGGCATGGGATTCCCCGAGAGCCCCTGATCCACGGGCAGGCTCACTCCGAACAGGCCGGGGAGATGGGCCCAGAAGTTGGTCTTTGCGGCGGACGTGGTGTTGATCGATCCCGCAGGATCGGCCACCGCCTGATAGGTGACGGCGATCCCGAGGGCCCCCGGATCCCGGACCAGCCTTCCGCTGGGGTCGGTCAGCTGGGCGTGGATCGTGTTGTAGGGCGGCAGCACGGAGAACACCGCGTAGTCGGAATCCATGCAGTGCATCCCCAGGTTGTTGTAGCCAGCCAGCGTCCACGCGGTCCTCTGTGGCTCCGCCTCGGCCAGCGGCCACGCGGCAATCAGCGCGCACACGAGCACCACCGCGATCCGTTTGGTCATGGCACCCCCCTTCGGCTCATGGAAGCCCCGGCAGATGTGGACTACTCGATAGGATCGTGATCGTGGTAGTCCAGCGACCGGAGACCCGCCAATCGGACCGGATTGGTGGGAGCAGCCGTGCGCGCCTCTCCTGTCGCCATGGCCGGTCAGCGACCGAGGCTGCGGACGCGTGGGAAACGGAACTCCCCTCCCGGCGTGGTCCAGGCCAGCGCCTCGACGGACCCTTCCCCGTAGTCCGAGGGTGAGAACAGGCGATCGGGGCCGGTCGCGATCAGCGGCCAGTTCCCGAGCTGGACGTCGGCGCTTTCGGTGCCCAGGACGCGGAGATCCTCCTTGCTGCAGGAGGGGGATCCAGCGGGAGAGCGGGTCCTCGGCTTTGAGCGGCCGCGCCAGCGCACCGTTCGCCGCGCCCAGCATGAGCTTTACCTGTGGCTCCTGCCGGCGTAGTCTCGGGAAGCCCTGCGAGGAGGATCCAAGGTCATGAGAATGCCCGTCTTGCTGCTGTCGCTCGCCCTGATCATCCCGGGATCCGTGCGGGGGGCGGATTCCCCCGCCCTGGGAGACCTGAGCAAGGTGGGCGCGGTCGAGTTCCCCACCTCGTGCAGCGAGGAGGTGCAGCCGGATTTCCTGCGCGGGATGGCGCTCCTGCATTCCTTCTTCTACGAGGAGGCACGGCGCGTCTTCACGTCGGTGGCCGAGCGGGATGCGCGCTGCGCCATGGCCCAATGGGGCGTGGCCATGACGTGGTACCACCCCCTCTGGGCCTCCCCCACCGACCAGGAGTTCGCGTCGGGCCTGGAGGCGGTGCAGAAGGCGGAGGCCGCCGCCGGCGCGAGCGACGTGACCGAGCGCGAGCACGACTGGATCGCTGCCCTCGCCACCTACTACCGTGCCGCCAAGGACGCTCCCGGGGGAGCGGTCGGGCAGAGCTGCCATGGTCCCACCGATGCCGGCACCCGGCGGGCCGCCTTCTCCCGGGCCATGGAGCGCCTCCACGCCAAGTACCCGGAGGACGTCGAGGCCGCCGCCTTCTACGCCCTGTCGCTGATCCAGTCGAGTCCGACCAAGGAAGAGATCCCCACGCAGCTCCAGGCGGCGGAGATCCTGGAGCCGCTCTGGAAGACCCACCCGAACCACCCGGGCCTCGTGCACTACCTGATCCATGCCTACGACTACCCCACCCTGGCGCAGAAGGGTCTGGCCGCGGCCGACTACTACGCGACGATCGCGCCCTGGGTGCCCCACGCGCTGCACATGCCCTCGCACATCTACACGCGTCTGGGCATGTGGCAGAAATCGATCGACGCCAACGCCGCCTCGGCGCAGGCCGCTCGGGCGTACGCGCAGCGGTACCATCCCGACGCCGCGAACTACAACGAGCTGCACGCGCTGGACTACCTGGCGTACGGCTATCTCCAGACCACCCAGGACAAGAAAGCCCGCGACGTGGCCGACCGCCTGGCGCAGATCGGCAAGACCTATCCCGAGGTGGACTTCGCCGTGGCCTACGCGGCCGGCGCCATCCCCGCCCGCATCGCGCTCGAGCGCCAGGCCTGGAAGGAAGCGGCCACGCTGCCCGCACCGAACCAGCGCTTCGTGGCCAAGTTCCCCTTCGACGCGGCGCACGTGGAGCTCGCGCACGCGCTCGGTCGCGTGCGCACGGGGGACGTGGCGGGAGCCCGCCAGGCCGCGGCACGGATCCAGGAGCTGCGCGACGCCAGCACCGACCCGCGGTTCGCGTATTTCAAGCGGCAGCTCGAGCTGCAGCAGCTCGCCATCGTGGGATGGATCGCCTGGGCGGAGAAGCGCAACGACGAGGCGATCGCGCTCCTCCGCTACGCGGCGGACGAGGAGGACGCCCTGGGCAAGCACCCGGTCAGCCCCGGCTCGATCATCCCCGTGCGCGAGATGCTGGGCGACCTCTATCTCGAGCTCGGCCGGCCGGCGGACGCCCTGGCCGCCTACCAGCAATCGCTGGTGCTCAACCCCGAGCGGTATCGCGCCATCGCGGGTGCCGGCCGGGCCGCGGAGAAATCCGGCCAGGTCGACGTCGCGCGCGACTACTACCGCAAGCTCCTCGAGCTGGCCAGGGCCGGCGACGGACAGCGGCCGGAGACGGAGCACGCGCGCGCCCTCGTCGATGGCGGCACGATGCAGGCGAGCGAGCCGGGGAGGCCCTGAGCGTCAGGACTCCTTGGACAAGGATCCGATCGGCACGTAGGGAACGAGGCTCAACAGCACCGCGAACCCGACGCCGGTCACGATCTCGATGAACTGGTCCAGCGCATAGGACCACACCGCCGCGGGATGGTGGAGCACCAGGATCCCCGCCAGGTACCCGGCGATGCGCATCCCGTGAGGCCATCTGGCCAGCGAGCAGAGCAGGATGGCGGTGACGATCGCCAGCGCCATGAGCCAGATGTTGGACGCCCCGAGATACTGGTAGGACGTGCCCACCATGGTGCCCACCACGGCACCGAGGAGACGCTGAACACCGCGCTGGCGTGTTCTCTCCGGAACGCCGTCCGTCACCAGCGCCACCGCCACGATGGCGGAAAACGCCCGGTCGTGCCCGATGGCGTTGAGCGTGGCCACCGACAGCAGGCTCGCCACGCCGGTCCGCAAGGCGACGTAGAGCTGATCGCGCGTGATCATGAGGCGCGGAGCAGCAGGGGGCGCAGTCTGGCCTGCCTCACGGGACGGGAGGATAACAAGGGCGGCGCTACCTCGACCCGCCGTGCCGCAGCCTCCAGAGAGCGCGCGCGGAGAGGACGGCGGAGACCATCGAAGTGGGGCCGAGCGCCAGGAGCGTCCAGACCCAGAAGAGGACCCCGTCGGAGTGGGCGATCCTGCCCCCCGTCAGTCCCGCCCCCTGCATGTGGAGGACGGGCACACCGGACCCCAGGATCGACCCCAGGAGGAGGAGGAGGAGCCCCCATCGGCGGTCGGCGAGCACCAGCGTGGCGTACAGCCAGACGGCCAGGATGAGCAGCCCCCCCACGGCGGCGATGGTCCCTGGCTCGATCCCGCGGGCGACCTCGTCCGCCCAGTGCAGCGAGAAGAGGACGATGGAGAGTAACGAGGCGACCGTCAGCGTCCCACGATGGCTCATCCGCTTGCGCTCCTCTTTTTTCTGGCGTGCTCGGCCTCGAACCGGAGAAGGTCGCCGGGCTGACAGGAGAGTGCCTCGCAGATGGCGTCCAGGGTGGAGAAGCGCATGGCGCGCGCCTTGCCGGTCTTGAGGATCGAGAGGTTGGCCAGGGTCATGCCCACCCGCTCTGCGAGCTCGGTCAAGGTCATGCGCCGGTCGTGCAGCAGGTCGTCGAGCTTGACCACGATCGCCATCTCAGACCGTCCCCTCGAGGTCGTCGCGCATGAGCGCGCCCTGTGCGAACACCTGCGCGAGCAGGAACGTGAGGAGCACGGCGAGCCAGCCGTTGAGGGAGAAGCCGGCGTCGAGGTGCACCGGATGCGCGGGAGTGGAGATGGCCTTGCCGATGGCCCCGATGACGAGGCTCAAGAGCTGGAGCGCGAGGAGCGTCCACCCGATCGCCCGCAGGCGCTGCGCATTGGTGGAGACGAAGGGGTCGCCGGCGCGCACCGTCTCCACGATCGCGAGGAGCCATCTCAGGATCAGGTGGTTCAGCGGGACGGCGGCGAGGCCGAGGACGGCGACCGCGCGCAGGCCGAGGACGAGCCGGTCCGCGTCGGGCGAAGGGGACAGCTGGAACGAGCGCAGGATCCACTGCTCGTGGGGGAGGACGACCAGCAGAGCGAGGATGAGCGCGCCGCCGGTCCAGTTCAGGACCATCAGGATGCGCAGCACCGTGTGGGCGAAGGGCAGGGCGGCGGAGGACGAGCTCGGCTTTGTGTTCATATTGAATATCGATACGCCTATTATCGACAGTCGTCAAGACTTTTATCGACATTCAATGCATGAAGACGTACGAAGTTTTTCGTTGACGCTACGAAGTCCTTCGTATACGTTTCCGCCATGGAGAAGAAGGCACCCCGTCCCACCGATGCCGAGCTGGCCATCCTCCGGGTGTTGTGGCAACGGGGGCCGAGCACGGTGCGCGAGGTCCACGAGGCCCTGAGCGACACCCAGGACAGCGGTTACACCACCGTCCTCAAGCTCTTGCAGATCATGACGGACAAGGGGCTCGTGGACCGGGACGCCTCGAACCGCGCCCATGTCTACACCTCCCGGTACGGCCAGGACCGGACCCAGCACCAGCTCCTGCGCGACCTGGCGGACCGCGCCTTCGGCGGCTCCCCGGCCAGGCTGGTGATGCACGCGCTCTCCTCCACCAAGGCCTCGGCGGAAGAGATGAGGGCGATCCGGCGTCTCCTCGATCAGATGGAGAAGAAGGCATGAATCCCGTGACGCAAGCGGTGGGCGCCGCCCTGCTCCACCTGGTCTGGCAAGCGACCGCCATCGCGGTCGTGCTCGCCATCGTCCTGGCGCGGATGGCCCGAGGGAGCGCGCAGGCCCGTTACGTCGCTTCCGGCGCCGCCCTGGCGCTGGTCCTGGCGGCGTTCGTCGGCACCGCACTGCGCGCGTACGACCCCGTTCCGGTGCCCGGCTCCGGTCTCCTGGTGACGGCGAACGAGGTCGTGGTGGAGGCCGCCGCCTCGGTCCCGGACAGGCTCGAGGTCTGGTCGGCCCGCCTGCAGCGTGCGCTGCCCGCGGTGGTCGCCCTGTGGCTCGCCGGTGTGGGGCTGCTCGCGGCGCGCCTGCTGGTGAGCTGGTCTCGCGTGCGCCGCCTGGCGCGTCGAGGTGTTGCGCCACGCCCCCAGTGGGAGGCTGCGGCCGCGCGCCTGGTCGAGGCTTTGGGCATGCGCCGAGCGGTGCGCCTCCTCGAGTCGAGCGCCGTCGACGTGCCGGGCGTGATCGGTGCTCTCAGGCCGGTGATCCTCCTCCCCGCGAGCGCCCTCACCGGCCTGAGCCCCGCTGAGATCGAGATGCTGCTCGCGCACGAGCTGGCTCACGTGCGCCGCCACGACTACCTCCTGAACCTGCTGCAGTCCGTGGTGGAGACGCTGTTCTTCTTCCACCCCGCCGTCTGGTGGATCTCCCGCCGCGTGCGCGACGAGCGCGAGCACTGCTGCGACGACCTGGCCGTTGCGGTCTGCGGAAACCCGGTGCAGTACGCACGCGCGCTGACGCGCCTGGAGGAGCTGCGCAGCGCCCCCCGCCTGGTTGCGGCTGCCGCAGGAGGATCGCTGCTGGGCCGCGTCCGCCGCCTCGCCGGCCAGGGCACCGAGGCGCGGGAGGGGGCGCCCTGGGCAGCCGCCTTCCTCCTCCTGACCGTCCTCGCCATCCTGGCTTTCTCACCTTCCCTCCACGCCCCCGCTCGGGCGGGGACCACCGAGGAGGAGGCACCGGCGGTGCCGCAACCCGCGGCGGAGGTGCCCGTGCCCGCCTCCGTGAACGTGGCGATCCCCGTGAGCGTTCCCCTGGCGCTCCCCGCCCTCGCCGGCCTGAAGGGGGCCACCGACCGCCCGGACGACCCCGAGGCTCCCGCACGGAATGGCGTCCGGCCCAGCATCGACGAACTGATCAGCCTGAAGGCGGCGGGGGTCGACGGGGCCTACATCAAGGCGATGCGGGAGCTGTTCCCCACCTTGACCCTCAGCCAGGCCTCGAGCCTGGGAGCGGTCGGCGTCAGCCCCGACTACGTGCGCCAGATGAGGGGAATCGGCCTCCGCGTGGATTCCCCCGACCATGCCAGCAGTCTGAGAGCGCTGGGGGTCAGCCCGGAGTTCGTGGAGAGCATGCGCAAGGCCGGCCTGCAGCTCACCCGGGTGGATGAAGCCACCAGCCTGGCGGCGGTCGGGGTCACCCCCGAGTACATCGCCCAGATGCGGGGCCTGGGGTTCGGGGTCAGGAACATCGAGGAGGTGGCGGGATTGCGCGCCGTGGGCGTCACGCCCGAGTGGCTGGCCGCCATGCGGCAGGCCGGCGTCGAGGTCGAGGACCCGTCCGACGCCGCCGGCTTGCGTGCCGTGGGCGTCACGCCCGACTTCGTCCGGCGCCTGGCCAAGGCCGGGTACGCGAATCTCACCGTGTCCGAGCTGCAGAACCTGGCCGCGCAGGGCATCGACGAGTCGTTCATCGGGGAGATGGAGCAGTACCGCAAGAAAGAGAGGGACGTCCGATGAAGCATCTCGCCGCCGCGACCCTCCTCACCTGCTTCGCCAGCTCGGCGCACGCGCTGGACGGCGCCTGGACCGCCTCCCGGGACGAGATGGACGCGGACCGGATCTACGTGCAGATGACCCGTGGGCGCACTCACAACATGGGAACCACGATGTCCTTGCGTGCGTTCACCGGCCTCTCGCCGGACGCGCTGCAGGCCGCCACCGCCACGCCGGTCCGCTTCGAGCTGCGCCGCGATGCGGGGGATACGACCTTCGAGGGAAGCTTCCGGGAGGGGAAGGGAGCGGGCCAGTTCTCCTTCGCTCCCCGCCCGGCTTTCCTGGAGACGGTGCGTGCGCTCGGGATCGAGACCGGCAAGCCCGGGCGCGGCAAGAGCCGCGACGAGGAGGAGCAGCTCTTCGGCCTCGCCCTGTGCGACGTCACCGTCGCCTACATCAAGAGCATGATCGCCGAGGGCTACCGTCTCACCCTCGAGGACTACCAGTCCATGCGCATCTTCGACGTCACGCCCCAGTACATCCGTGAGATGAGGGATCTCGGGTTCCACAACGTCTCCCACGACGAGCTGGTGGCGACGAAGATCCACGGGGTGACGCCCAGCTACATCCGGCAGATGCGGAAGTCCGGCTGGGACCTCTCCCTCGACGACTACCAGGCCAACAGGATCCACGGCGTCACCCCCCAGTTCATCGCGGAGATGCGGGAGCTCGGCTACCGGGACCTGAGCGCCGACGACCTGCTCTCGTTCCGCATCCACGGCGTGACCCGCGAGTTCATCCGGGAGCTGCGGGAGCTCGGGTACGACGACGTGGAGGCCGACGACCTCATCGCGGCACGGATCCACGGCGTCACCCCGTCCTTCATCCGCGAGGTGGAGGAGGCCGGGTACCACAAGGTGCCGTTCGACAAGCTGATCTCGCTGCGCATCAGCGGCATCGACGCCAGGACCCTGGAGCGGATGCGCGTCTACTGAGCGCGCTACCTCACGTCGTCACGGCGGAGATTTCCGGGGGAGCGGGGAGGGTGTGACGTCACTGCGGACCTCCCGAGGGTCGGCGGCCCGCTGCAAGACCTCAGCCATGGGAACAGGCGAACTGCCGCGGCGACGCGGCGCGGTCAGGGCCAGCGCAGAGGCTGGGCGCGCAGCTCGCGCGCGTGGTGCTCGACCTTCGCCCGCTCGGCCGGCGGGAGAGCTCCCTTGCGGATCCGGGCGAGGCCGCGCAGACCCGTGTGCTCCTCGCGCACGGTGGCCAGGAGCCGCTTCCCCGCCCGGGGCAGCGCTGCGCGATCGAGATACCGCAGGGCCACGCGCACATTCTCCATCTCCTCCAGGAAGCGCCGCGTCAGCCACCGGCGCTCCTCCGGAGGAAGGTCCACGACGCAGGCCTCCGCGGCCCGGAGGGCACGAGCGAAGTAGCCCGCCGCCACGGTGAACGTGCAGGCACCGTGGAGAAGGCCGCGCAGCGGCCGCCATTCCTGCCTCCACGGGGAGTAGAAGCGAGGCCCCTCCTCCTCGGGAGGGGCGATGGGGGCCAGCACCTCCAGGTCGTGCACACGCTGGTGCGTCCCCTCGTGGAGCAGGTGCTCGGCCAGGCGCATGGCACCCGCCACTCCTCTGCCGCGTCCGAGCGTGCGCTGGATCCAGGTGATCCCGGGACGCGCGGCGCTGGAGTACGACACGATGCCCCGCTCCATGACCGGGACCACGCGCCAAGTGCGTCCCCCCACCATCTGCGCCGCATCCGGCCAGACCGCACCCAGGAAATCGAGTGCGCGCACGACGTTCCGCTCGAAGCGCGCATCCCGGTCGCCGATGTGGACCTGGGTCCCGCGCGTGGTGACGACGCGGCCGACCGAGAGGCCGAGGGGGAGGGGAGCGTCTCCCGCGCGCAGGCCGAGGTCGGCGTCGTCCTGCCTCACGCGTTCGGGGGCGTTCCACTCCTGGATGTGGCGCCGGAGCTGTGCGCGCGCGACGCGGGCCGCGCGTGCCGCGAAGTCGCGCGGGATCCCGCCCCCGGGCGCGAGGTCGGCGAGGAGCCCGAGATCGGCGACGCGCGCGACGAGGTCCGAGCCCCGCGCCTCGCACAAGGAGAGCGCCTCCTCGGTCGCGTGCACCCAGCCGCGCAGGCGGCCACCGGAGAGGGCAGGCGGGCGTCGTCCCAGGGAGAGCGTCCGCCGCACGCGCCGCAGGCGCGGGGCCATGGCCTGCTCCACGCGCCGGCGCAGGAGCGTGTCCACTCCTCGCGGCGGCACCAGCACATCCCATGGGCTCTGCGACCTCATCGCGACCAGGCTCAGGGCAGGAAGTAGAACGCGATTCCCAGCACCACGTAGACGGCGAGCAGCAGCGCACCTTCGAGCCAGTTGCACTCGCCGTCCTGGGCGACCTGGTTCGCGACCACCACGCAGATGCCCACCGCCAGCACCTCGAAGGGCGTGAAGCGCAGGTCCATCGGTCCGGCGGGCATGAAGTAGGAGGCGAACACCAGAACCGGCGCCACGAACAGCGCGATCTGGATCGACGACCCGATGGCGACGTTCAGGGCCAGGTCCATCTTGTCCCGCATCGCCACCAAGACCGCGGTCGAGTGCTCGGCGGCATTGCCGATGATGGCGACCACGATGACGCCCACGAAGACCTCGGTGAGGCCGAGCGCGTGCGAGGTCTCCTCCACCGCACCCACCAGGAGCTCGCTCATCCAGGCCACGAGCGCCGTGGCCACGAGCAGCGTGACGACCGCGCGCCGGGCGGGAACCACGGGGGCGCCTGCGTCGTGGGCGGCGGCATGCGACTGACCCGCGTAGAGGTGTCGGTGGGTGCGCAGGGTGAAGAGCAGGCTCAGGATATAGACCGCGAAGAGGACAATCGAGATCTCGAGCGAGAGGCTTCGCTCGATCACCACCTCGCGCTGGGCCGTGACCCGGGCTCCCCGCACGGCGGCCTCGCCCACGAAGTGGAAAAGCGCCGGCACGACCAGACCGATGGCCGCCAGGGCCATCAGGGTGGAGCCCACGGAGGCAGCGGCGCGGTCGAACGTCTGCCGCTCCCGCTTCAGCCCACCGAGCAGGATGGCGAGACCGAGCACGAGCAGGCTGTTGCCGATGATGGATCCGGTGAGGCTCGCCTTGACGACGTCGTACAGCCCTCGCCGCAACGCGATGAGCGCGATGATGAGCTCGGCAGCGTTGCCGAAGGTGGCATTGAGCAGTCCGCCGATCCCTGCGCCCAGCCGTGCCGCGAGCTGCTCGGTGGCCTCGCCCATGAGACCAGCCAGGGGGACGACCGCGAGGCAGGCGCACAGGAAGACCGGCAGCGCTCCCCAGTGCAGCCATTCCGCCAGGGGGGCGATGAAGACGAACACCAGCATCCACTTGAGGAGGTGCTCGGGAGCGAAGAGAGAGAGGCGTCGCTTCGTCACCTGCTCACCCTCACGCGCCCGGACGAGCACCTGCTTCATCGGCCTTCGTGGTGAGCGAAGACTGGCGTCAAATCCCGTAGATTTCCGGATCCCAGCTCAGGGCCAGCTCGGTGGGCGGCGCCATGTACCCGAGCAGCGCCGAGGCGGCCACCACCGAGGGGCTGGCGAGGAAACCCTCCCCCCCCACGCCCATGCGGTTCTGCCAGTTGCGGTTGAAGGTGGTGATGGCCCGCTGCCCCGGCTGAAGCGCATCGGCGCCCTGGCCGAAGCAGGGGCCGCACCAGGACTCGCGGATCTCCGCCCCCACCGAGCGCAGGACCTGGGCGATGGACTCCCCTCCCAGGCGGGCGTCCGCTACCTCGATCTGTCGCTTCACCCCCCCCGAACCGGGGAAGACGACGAACGTGCGCTGGGCGCGGTCGCGGCCCCGGTCGCGGGCTGCCTTGATCACCAGCGCCGCCTGCAGCAGGTCGTCGTAGGAACCGTTGGTGCAGGAGCCGATGAAGGCCTTGTCGAAAGGGATCCGCTCCCGCGCCACCTCGTCGGCGGGGAAGGCGTTCCCCGGCGAGAAGGGCTTGGCGATCATGGGCTGGATCTCCGAGAGGTCGAGCGTCTCCTCGATTGCCCAGGCCGCGCTCTCCCCCGGGGCCAGTGCCGGGTACGGGAGATCCGTCCGGCCCTTGGCGCGGTACCAGTCCCACGTGATCTCGTCGGCGGCGAAGATCCCGTTCTGGGCCTCCGCCTCCGCCATCATGTTGGCGATGGTATTGCGGTACACCATGGGGAGCTGGCGGTCGCGATCCACGAACTCCACGGACATACCCTGCGCTTGCGCCTTCCCCCACCGCTCCAGGAGCTTGAGGACGATGTCCTTCCCGGTGACCCAGGGCTGCA
The DNA here is from genome assembly GCA_036274395.1 of Candidatus Polarisedimenticolaceae bacterium. Classification (GTDB taxonomy): domain Bacteria; phylum Acidobacteriota; class Polarisedimenticolia; order Polarisedimenticolales; family DASUFT01; genus DASUFT01. The sequence goes on from DASUFT010000100.1 coordinate 119,835, forward strand.
GCCGCCCCGAGAGCGTAACGCGCCGCGCCTGGGCGAGCGTGAAGTACACGTACCCGGTGGCCCAGCCGAAGCCGAGGGTGGTGGAGCCGACCCCGAAGCCCACCGCCCCGTAGGCGCCGTAGGCGCGGCTGTGGGAGTCGGCGCCGGGGATGAACTGCCCCGGCAGCACGAGCCCCTGCTCGGGGAAGTAGAAGTGGAAGATGCCGTCCCCGGGGGTGGCGTAGTAGGGCCGTCCCATCCCGTGCATCTTCGCGAACTGCCGCCCGATGCTGGTCTGCTTCTCGTCCGCATCCACCCCGGTGAAGACGAAGTGGTCGTTGGCGATCGCCGCCTGGCGCGGGTCGATCGTGCTCCCCCCGGTGATCTGGTTGAAGGTGTGGATGGAGAAGGGGGCGGTCCCATCGGAGGCGGGAAGGAGGTCGGCGTACACGCGCAGGGTCGCGCCCGGCGCCACCACCGCGTCCTTGTCCACCCGGTGCGCCCACACGATCTGCTCGGTGGTGGTGAGCTTGCGGGCCGTGCCGCGGTCGGGCCAGACGATCTCGGGAACGCGCCGCACGGATTCCTTGAACTCGCGCCGCCCCACCGCGAAGATCCCGCCCGTCTTGCGGATCTCGTTCTCCTTGGCGGTGAGCGGCACCGGCGTGTAGGTCTTCCCCTGCGTCTCGTTGCGCAGCTCGCGGCTCTCTGGGTCGAAAGAGAAGGTGTCCCCGTCCTGCGCGTCCGCGACCGCATCGGGCGCTTGCACCACGTGGAGCCCGAGGTTCAACGCGTTGCGCCGAAAGATGTCGCCCATGTTGTTGCCGGCGACCACGACCATGGTGAGGCCCGCCTCCTCGGCAACCCCCTTGAGCCCGGCCGGGCTCATCTCGCGCGAGGAGCCGATGGCGAACCGGTCCCCGGCCACCAGGAAGGTCTCTCCGCCGTGCACGCGGGCCCGGAAATCGGGCATGAGATGCCGGAACGATCCCGCCTTCCAGCGCTCGTCCAGGGTGTCCAGGCTCTCGGACACGCAGTCGGCGGCGGGCGTGATCTGGTCGGTGTCGATGGCGTCGAGCTTCTTCCCTGGCCGCTTGGGGTCCCAGAAGATCAGCGCCCGGCCGCGGAGGACTCCGGCGGCCGCCACCGTCTCCGCCTGCGCTCCGGCGGAGAGGTCCTCGAGGCGCACGCCGGGCTTGAGGTGCGCGGGCTGGATCTGGTGGAGGAGGGCTTTGTCTTCCATGGGGCCGCCTAGGATAGCGCGTGGAGCAGCTTCAGCGCCCCGGCGCCGCCCTTCTTGACCTGGTCCATCGCGCACTGCCGGGGGAGCTTGTCCGGCCTCCAGCGGAGCAGGCGCGTCCCGTGGCGGAAGCGGCCACCGGTGAAGTGGTCGTACTGGACCTCCACCACCAGCTCGGGCTTGAGCGGCTCCCACTCCGTCGAGCGCTCCGTGCTCCAGCGGCTGGGGCCGCCGGGCGCGCGGCCGGTGAAGCCGCTCCCACCCATGAACGGCTTCAGCTTCTCGGTCAGGGCCTTGCGCTCCGCATCCTTGATCCCGGAGGTGAAGCCCACGTGGTGGAGCTTGCCGTCGTCCTCGTAGAGGCCGAGGAGGAGCGAGCCCACGAGCTTGCTGTTGGTGCCGTAGCGGAAGCCGCCCACCACACAGTCCGCCGTGCGCAGCCTCTTCACCTTCCGCATCCCCGTGCGCTCGCCGGAGCGGTAGGGAACTTCCAGGCGCTTGGCGATGACGCCGTCGGTGCTGCCGCCCTTCCCCACCCCGGAGAGCCAGCGCTTCGCCACCTCGACGTCCGTCGTGACCGGCGAGACCGGAAGCCGCGCCGCCTGCGGTGCCAGGTACCTGGACGCGAACGCCTCCAGCTTGGGACGCCGCTCCCGCAGCGTCAGGCCCGTGAGGTCCTTCCCCTTGTCGTCCACCAGGAGATCGAACACCACGAACGTGGCGGGCGTCTCCGCGGCCAATTTCTTGATCCGCGACTCCGCAGGGTGGATGCGCTGCAGGAGGTCGTCGAAGGACAGGGCGCGGCCGACGGGGATCACGATCTCCCCGTCCAGGACGTAGCGCGGCGCGGGGACGTCCTTGAGCAGCGCCACCAGCTCGGGGAAGTAGCGCGCCAGCGGCTGCCCGGCCTTGGACTGGAGCTGCACGTCCGCCCCGTCGCGGAAGGCCAGGCAGCGGAATCCGTCCCACTTGGGCTCGTACTGCCATCCCTCCCCTTCCGGGAGGGCGTCCACGAGCTGGGCTTCCATGGGGGGATACACGGGGACGATGGGGAGCGGCATACGGCGAGCGTACTCCGGCGGGCTAGACTGCGCCCGTGCTGGAAGGCGTGCCGCGAAGTCTCTCCGTCGTTCGGGAAACCCCACTCGGAAGGGGCGCCCTCTGGGCCTTCATCCTGGGCTCGGTGGTCTTGGACCTCACGAGCTTGCGTCAGTCACAGGATCAACGCCTCGTCACCGTGGGCGCGCTCGCCCTGGGGAGCCTGCTCGTGTACGCGATCATCCGTCTCCTGATCGCCCGCGGGATGGCCAGTGAGCGCGTTCACCACGTCGTGGCACAGCTCGCGGGCTTCCTCGTTCTCTTCCTGGGCATCGTAGCGGTGTTCGGCCTGGCTCGGGCACTCACGGACCGCGGCTTCGCTGCCACCATGGCGATCTTCCACGCTTCGTGGGCGCTGGGAGCGCTCGACGGTTATCGCACCACCAGGATGCGCGTACTGCAGTCGACACCCGAGCCTCCGGCTCTGCCGTCCACGCAGCCGCTGGATCCAGACGGTGGATGGGAGATCCGGGCGCAAGACTATTCACGCGTGTTCCAGTCATTGAAGGAGCTCGTGGGACCTGCGGCAACGGTTTGCGTGATCGGCGCGTCGGTGGACGAGGATGTGGCGTCGCTTCTGAGCACGCTTTCGACACCTGAGACGCATCGACTTGGCGAGGTCGGTACGTGGTGGCCCCGGCCACGCGTCTTCCAGATCCCGGCCACGGAACCAAACCTGGCACAGCTCGCGACCGCGTCCGCCGGGGCCGCCGAGCCCGAGTTCATGGAGCACCTGGTCGTGTACGAGGCCGGGATCAATGTCCTGGAGTGGTGGGATGCGCCAAATGATCCGATCCGACTGGCGGCGACCATTCCCGAGGAAGTCGTTCGTCGCTTCGCCACTCGTCTCGGCGCTGCCGTCGTCAGGGCTTGATGATGCCGAGGCTCAGCGCGAGCGCCTGCTCCACCTTTTCCATGCTGGTCGCCATCACAGTCCCGAGACGCTTCACGAGCCGCAGCTTGTCGATGGAGCGAATCTGGTTGAGAAGCGCCACGGAGTCGGTGGTCAGCCCGCCCTCTCCCTTCGGTAGCCCCACTTCTGTGGGATAAGACTTGCCAACGAAGCCGGACGTGATCGCCGCGACGATCGTGATCGGACTATGCTTGTTCGCGACGTCGTTCTGGATCACGAGCGCAGGCCTGGTTTTCTTGATCTCGTGGCCGACGGTTGGATCGAAGTTGACCAACCAGACCTGCCCCCGGCGCGGAGCTACTTCTTTCGGCCGGGCCATGTGTCCGGGTCGATCGAGGACCACTCCGTGACGAGAGCGAGATCCCGGGCCGCCCGTGCGATTGCGCCGGCCTTGAGCTCGGCCCTCAAGCGGACGCGGTTCCGGCTGGCCACGTAGGCGTGCACCGCTTCGGTGATGAACCTGCTGCGATCCCCCTTGGGAGCCACCTTGTCGAGGAGCTGCAACGTGGACTCCGGGACCGTGATATTGATGCGCCTCAGCCGGCTGGAGGACATGTGGGCAACATACACACCATTCGTATGTAGGGCAAGAGCGGACGCCTGGATCGGGAGTCGCATCCCTGTACATCATTCCACCGCGCACACTGCTGGTGAAAGGCTTCCCTCCCGCTCCGGGGTTGAGTATCGGGAACGGTGGCAGTCCGAGGACTGCCATTACTCCCGGCTGACGAAGTCCTCGCGCATCCGCTCCAGCATGGCGTCGCGCTTGTCGAACAGGCGGCGGAGGGGACGCGGCTCCTTCCGGGTGAGGGCGTAGGCGGTGAGGAGCGGGGCCACGATCGTGCTGTCGCCGTAGACGACCACGGAGTCCGGGAGCTTCTCCGGATCCACCTTGCCCCAGGAGACCGCCTCCCCCGGGGTGGCGCCGGAGAGGCCGCCCGTGTCGGGGCGGGCGTCGGTGACCTGGACGAAGTAGTCGTGCCCCTTCTCCTCCAGGCCGAGCACCTCCTGGATCTGGGGCTCGGTCTGGAGCATGAAGTTCTTGGGCGAGCCGCCCCCCAGGATGAGGACGCCGGAGGTGCCACCCTGCTTCTTGGCCGCGTACACGATGGAGGCGGTCTCGTTGACGTCCCGGGAGACGTCGATGCGGGGGCCCCGGCTCCGAAGCCACAGCTCGGCCACGTTCATCCCGATGGACGAGTCGCCGGGGGAGGAGACGTAACAG
>DASUFT010000101.1:0-13872 GCA_036274395.1 Candidatus Polarisedimenticolaceae bacterium
CCGGAGGCGGCGAGGTCGGAGACGAAGGCCAGGGCGTCGCGCAGCTTCCCCACCGTCTTCTGGAGGTCGATGATGTAGATGCCGTTCCTGGCCCCGAAGATGTAGTCCTTCATCTTGGGGTTCCAGCGGCGCGTCTGGTGCCCGAAGTGAACCCCCGCCTCCAGCAGGTCCTTCATGCTGACCGAAGCCAAGCGACCTCCTCCTTACCGCTTCGAGAACTGGAAGCGCTTGCGCGCACCCGGCCGGCCGTACTTCTTGCGCTCCACCTCGCGGGGATCCCGCGTCAGGAACCCGCTCTCCTTGAGGCGGGGCCGCAGCTCGGGGGAGAAGCTGACCAGGGCGCGGGCGATGCCGTGGCGCAGGGCCCCTGCCTGCCCGGTCACCCCTCCCCCGTCCACCCGCACCACCAGGTCGAACTTGTCGGTGGTCTCGGTCACCGCCAGGGGCTGGCGGATGAGCATCTTCAGGGTCTCGTTGGGGAAGTACTGGTCGAAGCTCCGCCCGTTCACCTGGAAGGCCCCGGTGCCGGGGCGGAGGAACACCCGCGCGGTGGACGTCTTGCGGCGACCGGTTCCGTAATACTGCAGCTGGTTCTCGGCCACGTGCCCCTCTCTAGCGATCGGCGCGCCGCGCCCCCGCGAGCTCGAGCGCCTTCGGCTTCTGCGCCTCGTGCGGGTGCGTGCTTCCCCGGTACACCTTCAGCTTGCGGACCATCTGGCGGCCCAGCGGGCCCTTGGGGAGCATCCCCCAGATGGCCTCCTCCACGACCTTCTCCGGGCGGCGCGCCAGCAGCTTGCCCGCGGGGACCTCCTTCAGGCCGCCCGGGTAGTTGCTGTGCCAGCGATAGATCTTGTCGTCGAGCTTGCGGCCGGTGAGCTTCACCTTGCCCGCGTTGACGACGACGACGTGGTCGCCCGTGTCCAGGAACGGCGTGTAGGACGGCTTGTGCTTCCCCATCAGGCGGAACGCCACGGCGGTGGACAGGCGCCCCAGCGTCAGGCCGGCGGCATCCACCACCCACCAGTCCCGGTGGATCTCCCCCTGCTTCGGAACATACGTCCCCATTCGCGTCGCCACCTCTCGAAGCACACACGGGCCGTGGACGAAAACCGCGTTCTATCATCGGCTTGACGGGCCTGTCAAGGGAGGCCTAGACTCGCGCGCCGCATGAGGGCGCACGAGGAGCGGGATCCCCGGCACGTGCGCTCCCAGGTCCGGGAGATGTTCTCCCGGATCGCGCCCCGCTACGACCTGCTCAACCACCTTCTGAGCCTGAACCTGGACCGGGGCTGGCGCCGAAAAGCCGCCTCCGCGCTGGCGGCCAAGGCCGGGGACGTGGTCCTGGACCTGTGCGGGGGGACCGGCGACCTCGCGCTCGCCGTGGCCCGCGCTGCCCCGGGCGCCACCGTGGTCTGCTGCGACTTCGCCCACCCCATGCTGCGGCGGGCGGCCCCCAAGTTCGCCCGCGCCGGCGTGGGGGCGCGCTGCCTCCTCCTGGAGGCGGACGGGCTCGCCCTCCCCCTCGGAGACGCGAGCGTGCACGGGATCACCGTGGGATTCGGGGTGCGCAACCTCGCCGATCCCGACGCCGGCTTCCGGGAGATGCGGCGCGTCCTGCGGCCCGGAGGACGCCTGGTGGTGCTGGAGTTCTCCCGCCCCTCGGGTCCCCTGCTGTCGCCGCTGTACCGGCTCTACCTGCGCGGCCTGCTCCCGCGCATGGGGGACGCCGCCGCGGGTGCGACGGGGCCCTACGGCTACCTGGCCCGCACGATCGCCGCCTGGCCGGACGCACCCTCCCTGGCGGGCCGTCTGCGGGAGGCGGGATTCGATGACGTGGGCTGGAGGCTCCTCACGGGCGGGATCGTGGCCGTGCACACGGCGCACACGGGATGAGCGTCCGCGCCCCTGCCGCCGCCGTCCTCGCGGGAGCGGCGCTCCTCTTCCTGGTGCAGCCCATGGCGGCGAAGATGGTGCTTCCGGCCCTGGGTGGCGCGCCCGCCGTGTGGAACACGTGCATGGTGTTCTTCCAGGCGGCGCTGCTGGTCGGTTACCTCTACGCGCATCTCCTCACGACGTATCTCTCCCCCTCCCGGCAGGCGGTCGTGCACCTGGCGCTGGTGGTGACGGCGGCCGCGACGCTGCCGCCTGCGCTCCCCGGTGTCCCCCCCGCCGGGCAGGAGTGGCCGACGGCGTGGCTGCTCCTGGCCCTCACCCGCTCGGTGGGCGCCCCCCTGGTCGTCCTCGCCAGCACGGGTCCGCTGCTGCAGCGCTGGGTCTCCCTCACGTCGGCGCGCGATCCCTACCCCCTCTACGCGGCGGGGAACGCCGGCAGCTTCGGCGCCCTGCTCGCCTATCCTCTGGCGGTGGAGCCGCTGCTCGATCTCGCCACCCAGCGGCGCACGTGGGCGGCGGCGTTTTGCGCCTACGCGCTCCTCCTCGCGGCGTGCGCCCTCCCCCTCCTGCGCATGCCCGCGGCGCCGGCGTCCGCCGTGGAAGGGGCCGCACCTCTTTCCTGGAGGCGGCGGGGGCGCTGGCTCGTGCTGGCGGCCGTGCCGGCATGCGCCATGCTGGGCGTCACGCAGCACCTGACGCAGGACGTGGCGGCCATCCCTCTCCTCTGGGTCCTGCCGCTCTCCCTCTACCTCCTCACGTTCGTCCTCGCCTTCTCGGGCCGGCGGTCCGGTTCCTCTCGCCGCTGGGGCTTCGTGCTCGCGCTCGCCGCGGTGCCGGCGGCCGCCGGGCTCGCCGCCTACAGCAGCCTGTGGAGCGCCGCCTTTCCCGGGTTCCACCTCGCCGCCCTGCTCGCCACCGGCATGCTCTGCCACGGTGCCCTCGCCGACGATCGGCCGCCCGCCTCGCGCCTGACGTCCTTCTATCTCGCCGTCGCCACCGGGGGCGTGCTGGGGGGACTCTTCGCCGCGCTGGCGGCACCGCTGCTGTTCCGGTGGGTGGCGGAGTACCCGATCGCGCTGGCAGCGGCGGTGCTCGTGCGCGCGGCCCTGGCGCGCGGACAGCACCGGCTCGCCCTCGCCCTGCTGGCACCCGCCGCCGTGGTCCTGGCGGCGCTTTGCGCCGGCGCCGCGCTCCAGGGGAAGTTCGGGAGCTTCGGCTGGGTGTGGATCGCGCAGATCGGGATCCCGGGGGCGGTCTGCCTGGCCTTCGCCGCCAGGCCCGCCGCCTTCGCGGCGGCCTTCGTCGCGTTCCTGTGGCTCGCGCACGCGCAGGGCGCCCACGAGGGGCGGCTCCTGCACGCGCGGCGCACGTTCTTCGGCGTCACGCGTGTCGAGGCGCGGGACGGTCCTCCGCTGTGGCATCCCCGCCTGGGCCGTCTGGTGGTGGCGCGCTTCCACGTGCTCTACCACGGCTCCACGGTGCACGGGCGCCAGGCGCAGGCGCCCGAGCTCCGCGCGGAGGCGTCCAGCTACTACCACCGCACCGGGCCCATCGGCCGCCTGTTCGCGGCGGTGGGGGAGCGGCCGGGGATGGACGCGATCGCGGTGATCGGCCTGGGAGCGGGCAGCCTCGCCGCGTACGGCCGCCCCGGGCAGCGCCTCACCGTCTACGAGATCGACCCCGAGGTGGTGCGCACGGCGCGCGATCCGTCCCTCTTCACCTTCCTGCGGGATAGCGCGGCCGAGGTGCGCGTGGTCCTGGGGGACGGCCGCCTCCAGGTCGCGCGCGCCCCCCGAGGATCCTACGGCCTCGTGGTCCTGGACGCGTTCAGCTCGGACGCGATCCCGGTGCACCTGCTCACGCGGGAAGCCCTCCAGGTCTACCTGCGCGCCCTCCGGCCGGAGGGGATCCTCGCCTTCCACCTCAGCAACCGCTATCTCGACCTGGTGCGGGTGGCGGACGCCCTGGCGGCGGACGCCGGGCTCACGGGGGTGGTGATGCGCGATCCCGTGAGCAGCGTGCGGGAACGGGCGGAAGGGAAGGAGCCCTCCACCTGGGTCTTCCTGGCGCGCGGGCGCGCCGCCCTGGGAACGCTCCCCTCCCTTCCCTTCACGCGCCCGCTCCCCACCTCGCCGGTCCCTTCCCGGCGCTACCTGTGGACCGACTCCTTCTCGAACCTCGTGTCCGTGTTCCATCTCTCGCCGGTGCGGAGCTGACGTGAAGCGATCCTACGTGGCCGCGGTGCTGCTGGGGGCGGGTCTCCTCTTCCTCGTGCAACCGATGAGCGCACGCATGCTGCTGCCGCTCCTGGGTGGGGCCCCCGCGGTGTGGAACACGTGCCTGGTCTTCTTCCAGGCCTCCCTGCTGCTCGGCTATCTCTACGCGCACCTGCTGACCACGGCACTGCCGGCGCGCGCCCAGGCGGCCGTGCACCTCACGCTCCTCGCCGCCGCCGCCTTCCTCCTGCCCCCGGGGCTCCCCGCCACCCCTCCGCCCGGACGGGCGTGGCCCATGGGCTGGCTGCTCCTGGCCCTGGCGCGCTCGGTGGGGCTCCCGTTCCTGGTGCTGGCAACGACGGGTCCGCTGCTGCAGCGGTGGCTCGCGGAGTCGCGCCACCCCGGCTCGCGGGACCCTTACCCGCTGTACGCGGCCGGGAATGCCGGCAGCTTCGCCGGCCTGCTCGCCTACCCCTTCCTGCTGGAGCGCGTGCTCGGCCTGCGGGCGCAGACGCTGCTGTGGTCGGCGGGCTACCTCGTCTACGCCGGCCTGGTGGCGGCCTGCGCCTGGCCGCGGCTCCGCGGCCAGGTGGCCACACAGGAACCTCTGCCGGTCCCCGAGGGGGAGGCGCTCTCCTGGGTGAGACGCCTGCGCTGGCTCGTGCTGGCCTTCATCCCCGCGAGCCTGGTGCTGGGCGTCACGCAGTACCTCACGACCGACGTGGCCGCCGTGCCGCTGCTCTGGGTGGTGCCGCTGTCGCTGTACTTGCTCACCTTCGTCGTCGCGTTCTCGCCCCGGGGACGGCGCGCCGTATCGCCCCGCATCGCGGGCGCGGTCCTGGCGTGCGCGGCGGTGCCGGCGGCGGTCGGCTTCGCGATCTACAGCCGCCCCTATGCCCTGGCGTTCCCCATCTTCCATCTGGCCGCGCTGGCGGCGGCGGGCCTGCTGTGCCACGGACGCCTGGCCGAGGATCGTCCCTCGCCGGCCCATCTCACGGAGTTCTACCTGATCCTGGCGGCGGGTGGCGTGCTGGGCGGGATGTTCAACGCCCTGCTGGCGCCGGTGCTCTTCGACAGCCTGCTCGAGTACCCGCTGATGCTCGCGGCAGCGTGCGCCGTGCGTGCCGCGCTGGCGCGCCGGCCACGCTTCCCCGCCGCGTTCCTGGACCTGGCGGCGCCGGCCGTGGTGGTCCTGGCCCGGCTTGCTGCGGACCGCCTGCTCGCCGGGACCTTCTCCCAGGGTGCGGTGTGGGTCTGGTTCGCCCAGGCGGTGGTGCCGGCACTGGCCTGCCTGGCCTTCGCGCCCCGCAGGATCGGCTTCGCCCTGGCCCTGCCGGCGCTGCTCGCCGTCGCCTGGACCCAGGGAAGCGCGCACACCCGCGTGCTCCACGAGGAGCGGACCTTCTTCGGCGTGACGCGTGTGGTCGATCGCCTGGGACAGCCGCTCCTCCATCCCGATCTCGGGCGGGCGGTGGCGGTCCGCTATCACGTGCTCTACCACGGCACCACCATCCACGGGAAGCAGGCGGTGGGAAAGGATCTCGGTCCCATCCCCACCAGCTACTACCACCGGAGCGGCCCCGTGGGCCGCGTGTTCGAGCGCTTCGGGGGCGAGCCCCGCATGCGCCACGTCGGCCTGGTGGGGCTGGGGGCGGGCACGCTCGCCGCCTACGGCCGCCCCGGCCAGACGATGACGGTGTACGAGATCGACCCCGAGGTCCTGCGCACCGCCTCCGATCCCCGCCTCTTCCGCTTCCTGTCCGACAGCCGCGCACGCGTGCAGGTGCGCCTGGGGGACGGCCGGCTCGGCCTGGCCGGCACCCCCGACGGCGCCTACGGCCTGCTCGTGCTCGACGCCTTCAGCTCGGACGCGATCCCCGTGCACCTGCTGACCCGCGAGGCCATGGCCGTGTACCGCGCCAAGCTGCGCGAGGACGGGATCCTCGCCCTCCACGTGACCAACCGCTACCTCGACCTGGTCCCCGTGGTGGAGGCGCTGGCGCACGACGCCGGCCTGCAGGGGATCGTGATCGAGGATCAGGTGGACGATGCGCGCCAGCGGCTGGAGGGGAAGGATTCCTCGACCTGGGTGCTGCTGGCGGCGGACCCGGGGAGCCTGGGCACCCTTCCCCGGTCTCCCCACGCACGGCCGCTCCATCCCCCCTCCATCGGGGAGGCGCGCTACCTTTGGACGGACTCCTTCTCGAACCTGGTCTCCGTGCTCAAGCTCTGGAGGTGACCGCCATGTCGAGCTCGGTCGCGCGCACCCGCGGCATCCTGGTGGAGGTCCAGGCCCGCTATCTCCCCGAGCGCTCCTCTCCTGCGGAAGGCCGGTGGATGTTCGCGTACACCATCCGCATCAGCAACGAGGGAGACGCGCGCGTGCAGCTGGTGAGCCGGCACTGGATCATCACGGACGCGCACGGCCGCGAGGAGGAGGTGCACGGCCCCGGCGTGGTGGGAGAGCAGCCGGTGCTGCCCCCGGGCGCGTCCTTCGAGTACACCTCGGGCTGCCCGCTCCCCACTCCGTTCGGCTCCATGCGGGGCACCTACCAGATGATCACGGCGGAGGGGGAGAGCTTCGACGCCGAGATCGCCCCCTTCGCCCTCGCCGAACCCCACGCGGTGCACTGAGGGGGGACAGGCACCTGTCGGTTGTCGCGTTATTCGGCGGGCAGCCGGACAGACTGCAAGGCTTCTAGGTGCCTGTCCCCATGAGCAGGAGCATCACCGCCTTCTGCGCGTGCAGGCGGTTCTCCGCCTCCTGGAAGATCACCGACTGGGGCGCGTCCGCCACCTCGTCCGTCACCTCGTCCCCGCGGTGCGCGGGGAGGCAGTGCATGAAGACGGCGTCGGGGCCGGCCATGGCCATCAGCGCCGCGTTCACCTGGTAGGGAGCGAAGGCGCGCTTGCGCGCCTCGGCCTCCGCCTCCTGCCCCATGGAGGCCCACACGTCCGTGTACACGGCATCCGCCCCGCGCACGGCCTCGCGGTCGGTGGTGACGGTGATCCGCGCCCCGGTCTCCCGCGCCGCCACGCGGCAGGCCTCCACCAGGCCGGGATCGGGGGCGAACCCCTCCGGATGGACGACCGTGACGTGGACCCCCAGCCTGGCCCCACCCTCCATGAGGGAATGGGCGACGTTGTTGCCGTCCCCCACGTAGGCGAGGTGCCTCCCCGGGAGATCCCCCTTCACCTCGAGCAGCGTCAGGTAGTCCGCCAGCGCCTGGCAGGGGTGGAGGTGATCGGTGAGCCCGTTGATCACGGGGATGCGGGACAGGCGTGCCAGGTCGCGCACGAGCTCGTGGCTGAAGGTGCGGCACATGGCCCCATCCACCCACCGCTCCAGGTTCCGGGCCACGTCCTCCACGCTCTCCCGCACGCCGATCCTGCCGTCCGCCGCCGTGTAGTAGATGGCGTGCCCCCCGAGCTGGGTCATCCCCGCCTCGAAGGTGACGCGCGTGCGCAGGGAAGGCTTCTCGAAGTACATGAACAGCGTCTTCCCGGCCAGGGCGCGGGCGTAGCGGTCGGGGTTGGCCTTCACCTCCCCCGCCACCTCGAGCATCCGCTGCAGGTCCTCGGTGCCGTAGTCCAGCATGGAGACGAAGTCGCGGCCGGTCAGGGTCTCGGTGGGCACGTGCTCTCCTTCGTCAGGGGTTCGAGCAGGTCGGCGAGGTCGGGCTTTCCCCGCTCCGCCAGGTCGTAGGTCGCCCGGATGGCCGGGCGGTCGAAGGCGATGAGACGCCTGAGGTCGATGGGCGTGCCGATCACCACCACGTCGCAGGGGGTGGCGCGCACCGTGGCCTCGAGGTCGCGGATCTGGGCGTCGCCGTATCCCATGGCGGGGAGGACCGGGCCCGTCCCCGGGTACTTGCGGTAGGTGTCGGCCAGCGTCCCCACCGCATGCGGGCGCGGGTCCACGATCTCCGCCGCCCCGTGCTGGCGGGCGGCGATCACGCCCGCGCCGTAGGCCATCTCGCCGTGGGTCAGGGTGGGTCCGTCCTCGATCACGAGGACGCGCTTGCCGCGCACGGCCTCGGGGTCGGAGAGCGCCACCGGCGAGTCCGCCTCCACGATCACCGCCTTGGGATTGAGCGTCGCCAGGTTGCGCCGCACCACCGCCACCGCCTCCGGCTCGGCCGTGGACACCTTGTTGATCACCAGCACGTGCGCGCGCCGCACGTTGGCCTCCCCCGGCCAGTAGCGCAGCTCGTGCCCGGGCCGGTGGGGATCGGCGACCACGATCTCGAGATCGGAGCGGAAGAACGGCAGGTCGTTGTTCCCGCCGTCCCAGAGCACGACGTCCGCCTCCCCCTCCGCCTCCCGCAGGATGGCGCCGTAGTCCACGCCGGCGTAGACGACGGTGCCGGCCGCCAGGTGCGGCTCGTACTCCTCCCGCTCCTCGATGGTGCAGTGGTGGCGGTCCAGGTCGGCGTACTGGGCGAAGCGCTGCACGCGCTGGGCCGTCAGGTCCCCGTAGGGCATGGGGTGGCGCACCACCACCACCTTGCGGCCGCGTCCGCGCAGGATCTCCGACACCTTGCGCGTGGTCTGGCTCTTGCCGCTCCCGGTGCGCACCGCGCAGACCGACACCACGGGCACGGCGGCGGGGAGCATGGTGGCGGAGGCGCCGAGCAAGCGGAAGTCCGCCCCCGCCGCCACCGCACGCGCCGCCAGGTGCATGACGTGCTCGTGGGAGACGTCGGAGTAGGAGAAGACCACCTGGTCCGCCCCCGTTCGCCCCAGCGTTCCTTCCAGGTCCTCCTCGGGGACGATGGGGATGCCCCCGGGATAGCGGTCCCCCGCCAGGCTCGCCGGGTAGACGCGGCCCGCGATGTCCGGGATCTGGGTGGCGGTGAAGGCCACCACCTCCACCGCGGGGTCGTCCCGGAACACCACGTTGAAGTTGTGGAAGTCGCGGCCGGCGGCCCCCAGGATCACGGTCTTGCGCGGCTTCATACGAGAGAGTCCTCCTCGAGCCCCAGCTCGCGCACGCGGGCGAGAAGGCGCTTGTAGTTGACGTCCAGACGCTGCGCCGCGCGCACCTTGTTGCCGCCCGACTCGGCCAGCGCGCGCTTGATCATCAGGCGCTCGACCATCTCCCGCGCCCGCTCCGAGGCGGCGTCGAGCCCTCCCGTGAGCCCCACCGCCCGGGCGAAGGCGTCGAGATCGTCCTCCGCCGGGTGCGGGGGGGACAGGCTCAGGTGCTGCGGCTCCAGGAGCGGACCGTCCGCCAGGATGGCCGCCCGCTCCACGGCGTTCTCCAGCTCGCGCACGTTCCCGGGCCAGGCGTATTCCGTGAGCGCGGCCAGGGAGGAGGGAGACAGCGCGAGCTGCTCCTTCCCCAGCTCGCGGCGGAAGCGCTCGAGGAAGTGGGCGGCCAGCACGGGGATGTCCTCCCGCCGTTCCCGCAGGGCGGGCACGCGCACGCTGACCACGGCCAGGCGAAAGTAGAGGTCCTCGCGGAACGCGCCCTCCCGCGCCGCCTTGCGCAGATCGCGATTGGTGGCGGCCACGATGCGCAGGTTGACCGAGATGGTGCGGTTCCCCCCCACCCGCTCGAAGGATCGCTCCTGCAGGACGCGCAGGAGCTTGGCCTGCACCCCCGGCCCCAGCTCCCCCACCTCGTCCAGGAACAAGGTGCCCCGGTCCGCGAGCTCGATGCGCCCGGCACGCGCCGCCGAGGCCCCGGTGTAGGCGCCCTTCTCGTGCCCGAAGAGCTCGTTCTCCAGCAGGGTGTCGGGGATGGCGGCGCAGTTGATCGCCACGAAGGGGCCGGCGCGGCGCGGGCTCAAATGGTGGATGGCGCGCGCGAACAGCTCCTTGCCGGTCCCGGACTCGCCGAGCAGGAGCACGGTGGCGTCCGTGGGCGCCGCCTTCTGCACCTGGCGCGTCACCTCGTGGAGCGCCGGTGCGTCCCCCAGGATGCGAGGGAAGCCCAGGCGCTCCGCGAACTCCTCCTTGAGGAGGAGGTTCTCTTCCAGGAGCTGGCGGCGCTCCACCGCGCGGCGCAGCAGGAGCAGGAGGTGATCGGGCTCCACCGGCTTGGCGAGGAAGTCCCAGGCGCCGCGCTTCATGGCGCCCACCGCGTCCTCGATGGTGCCGTAGGCGCTCATGACGATGACGGGGAGGTTGGGGTCGGCCTCGCGGGCGGCCTCCAGCACCTGGTGGCCGTCCGCACCGGGGAGCTTCAGGTCGGTGATCACCGCCAGGTAGCGCCCCCCAGTCAGGAGCTTGACGGCGCGCTTGCCGTCCGCGGCCTCCTCGACGGCGAAGCCCTCCGCCTCCAGCGTGGAGCGGAGCATCGCGCGCAGGCTGTCGCGATCCTCCACGAGCAGTACCGGGGCCATGGGCGGCGAAGTGTAGTCTCTCCGGAGGGGCGTGGGCCAGGGACGGTCAGCGACTGCGGAGGTCCGCGGCCGCCTTTGCTTCCTCCTGCCGCGCCGTGGCCAGCTGCTCGCGGAGGGACACCAGGCGCGCCTCCAGGGCCGCCACGCGCTCCGCCCCGTCGAGCTTCTCCCAGCCCGCCTCGAGGCCGGCCGGGGGCTCCGGCCGGGGGAGGAGGGGATTGCGCACCGCCGCCTGGCGCTGCTCCAGGTCCCGGATCTGCCCTTCCAGCTGCTGCACGCGGGCGCCCGCCTCGTCGCGCCGCCGCTCGGCCACCGTGCGCTGCGCCTGCCAGTCGGAGACCTCGGCCATGGCGTTCGGCAGCGCGGGGAGACCGGCCTGGGGATCGGGGGCGGGCTTCTCCTCCACCTTGCCGAACATCCGTTCCAGGTCTTCGTTGCTGAACGAGGCGCTCTCGGCGGCTTTCGCCGGCTTGGCCTCCTTCGCGGGAGGGGCAGGAAGGGCGGTCTGGGCCGGCGGCTGCGCCGGGGGAAGCGGTGTGACGGGTATGTCCTTCGATTCCTGGATCACACGCTCCAGGTCGGCCTGCGTGTAGACGCGTCCCGCCTCCACCGGCTTGGGCGCGTTCTTCTTGGTGTCCTTCTTCTCCTCGGCGCCAAGGGCACTGCCCCTCACCGCCGCGCAGAGGATCAGAGCCAGGCAGAGGGTTCTCACAGGTCCGTCTCCCACTTCGTGATCACGACCCGGGGCAGCTCCCACCCCGCGGGCGGCCAGTTGGTCTTGATGCTCTCGTCCCACCAGATCTCCGGCGTCCCCGCGGAGGGAGCGCTCTCCTCCATCCCGCTCCGGGTGAGGATGCTGCCATAGACCCGGGCGTTGCCGGTGGCATCGTACTTCCCGTTGTTGTAGAGGATCCCCCAGATCACGGCGTCGTCCGTGATCACCGGCCCGCGGGTGTCGTACGTCCCGCTCAGCCCGGCCACGGTGAAGGGGGTCACCCCGCCGCCGCCGGTCAGCGAGGTGGGATAGGTCAGGTCGATCCAGGGCTCCGTCCCCTCGTGCACCGTGTTGTTGTTGAGGTCGAGGAAGGGCTCCCCGGGGGCCTGGAAGTCCGCGTCCCGCCCGGTGACGCCCTTGGTCTGGAAGCTGGCGGCGTTCAGGTAGACGAACCCGCGCACCCCCCAGGTGCCGCCGTTGATCGTGATCTTTGGCGTCAGGTTGAGGTAGGGGTCGCCGGAGGACGGGTTGGGGTTGCCGCTGGCCGTGTACGGCTGGGCGCCGTCCTTGGTGTCGAAGAAGAACAGACCGGTCTTGTCGTCGGTCAGGCTCTCGAAGGTCTGGGCGGTGCCGAAGCCGTTCTCCTTGAACGAGGTCCCCGAGGACCACGTGTAGTAGTGCACGTCTCCCTCGCCCGAGGTGGAGACCGCCTTCCACACGTCGTAGGGAAGCTCGATGCACGAGACCGGCTGCCCCTGCTGCACGTGGGAGAGGGCGCCGGTGGTGCCTCCCGTGTGGACGCCTGCCTCGTAGTCGTTGTCCCCCAGGGGCGTCCCCACCGTCCAGGGGTACTTGAAGGGCTCGGCCGCCGTGGCCGGGGGCATGGGGATGCTGGAGACGGGGTCCATGACGATCGTCCCCGCCAGGAACCGCGCCCAGGGATCATCGACGTCCCGCCCCGTCATGGCCGTGACGTAGTCCTGGAAGTTGGTGCCCGAGGCGAGGTAGTCGCTCCATCCCCACAGGTGGTCGATGCGCGGGTTGGGCGAGGTCTCGCGCGCCAGGCTGGCCGGGATCTTCTTGGCGTTGCTCGTGAGATCGGCGCTCCCCACCGAGGACGTGAGGCCCCAGTGCACCCCGAAGTCGCCGTTCCACAGGACCTGGGAGCAGGAGTGGAGCGGCCCCATGGGGCCGAAGTAGGGGGTCTCGTTCAGCACCGCCTTGATCATGCGCTCGGAGAGGATCTGCTCGGTCCCGTTCCCCAGGGTGCGGTAGACGCGGGCGATCACCTTCACGGTGCCGATGCCGTAGCGGACCCAGGCGGCGCCGTTGTAGACGTAGGGCGGCTCGTAGATGTCGATGGAGCGGATGCGCGCCCGGTAGTTCTGGCTGGGGAAGTTGGCGAGCAGGGCGTTCGACATGTTGGCGAGGAAGGTGCGTGCCGCGGAGGACGTGTCCTCGTGGATGCGCATGTCCGGGTGGTCCTCGGTCCCCATGAGCGCGAACTTGGGGCCCTCGCGGTAGGGCTTCTCGAAGACGTCGTCCGTGCCGTCGGCATCGACGTCCCAGCCCTGCTTGAAGTAGCACAGGGGCCCGTTGGCCACCCCGTTGGCGGGGATGGGGGCGGTGGAGGGGTCGCCGTCGTTGTCGATGTGCCGGAGCGTGCGGTCGATGACGTTCAGGGGCGGGTTGATCAGGTTGGTCCCGGACAGCGGGTAGTCGAACCAGCGCTTGATCACCCGCACGCCCGACTCCCCGAAGTAGAGCGCCTGCTGTCCCAGGCGCTCGTTCTCCGCGATCCGGTTCTCCGTCTCCGCCATGAGGAGGAAGGAGACCCCCAGCAGGGTGAGGATCACGATCACCAGGACGGCGATGACCATCGCCGAGCCGCGTTCGCTGCGCATCGTGCTTCCCCCTCTCCTCAGTTGTGCTGCTCGAGCAGGAGATTGTCGAAGATCCCCGGGCCGCAGGACCCGGTGATCGCCGTGGGATTCCCATCAACGTCCAGCAGCTCGAAGCTCCAGGTGGTGGTCATGGTGTTGCGCCGGAACGTGGTTCCCTGCTTGTCGGACATGACCTTGGAGAAGATGTAGGTCACCTTCATGGGGTTGAAGGTGTCGCGACCCACGGGGATCACGGGCCGGGTGCCGGTGAAGGTGGTGCTGGCCGGGCTGGAGGCTCCGGCGGCGTTCCAGATCTGCTGCTGCCCCGCCAGCCCACGGTCGAACCAGACGGAGTTCAGCAGCGGATCGTTGCCGACGATGTTGTTCCAGGTCACGGTCATGGCGTCGATGGCCACCGCCGTCAGGCAGTTGTTGTTCTTCATGAAGTACGTGACCTCGGTGCACTGGGTGTTGGGCGGATTGGTGGTGCGGCACGTCACGTTGGTGGGGCTGCCGATGGGCTGCGGCGTCAGGCAGCAGGCCACCGTGGGGCTGACCGTGATGGAGACGCTGGTGCTCCCGGTGCACCCCGTGGAGTTGGTCAGGGTGGCGGTCAGGGTCCAGGGGCCGGGACGGGTGGGCGTCCAGGTCACGGCCCAGGGCCCCACGCCCGTGATGTCGGCATCGAAGGGTGGTGCGGGCGCGGTCCCGGTGGCCGGAACGGCGTCCACCCTCAGGTGGGTGTAGGTCCCGGAGGGATTGTCCACCCGGATCACCATGGCCAGGGCGCCCGCCACGGTCTGGCCGTTGCTCGG
>DASUFT010000102.1:0-4356 GCA_036274395.1 Candidatus Polarisedimenticolaceae bacterium
CAGAGCACACCGGTGCCGGGGGTGTCCTCGGCGCCGGTCGATGGAAGGTTGTGGACCTGAAACGGAGAGGAGGGAAGGGCTAGGGTTTCTTGACGCAGGCGTGGGCGTGCACGTGCTCGCGCAGCTTGCCGCGGCGCTCCATGTCGTCCAGCTCCTCGAAGAGGGCGATCGACTTCTTGGGGTCCTTGGTGCGTACGTTCCGGTACGCCCGCACGGCGCTCTGCAGGCCGGCCAGCATGTAGGCCTCGCGGTCGCTGGCACGCGCCGGGTTCTGCTCGATGAAGACGCCCGTCCCGAACACCATCTGCCACAGAAGCGCCTTCCCCAGCCTGCCTTCGTCCTCCAGGCCGGGCACCTGGTCCAGGCACACCACGTAGGGCATGTCCTCGAAGTGGGCGAGCAGCATGGGGGCGAGCTTGGTGCGGGACTCCTTCGACAGCGGGTCCGCCTCGTGATCGCGCACCGCCTGGCGAATTACGCTCTTGTCGATCGGGTCTGCAGAGACGTCAGTGTTCGGCCGCTCGCGCTCGGGCGGAGCGCTGGCCAGCACGGGAAGCGAAAGCACAGCAAGCAGGGCTGCGGCAAGAACCTTCATGGTCTCCCCTCCAATCCGCTCCGGCCCCTAAGCAAGAACGCGGCCCGAGGGTCCACCGCCACTTCTATTTCTTCTTCTGGCAGTCGTGCGCGCGCACGTGCTCGACCAGGCGGTTCTGGCGGTCGAGCTCGTCGAGCTGGTCGAACACCGGGATCCGCATTTGCGGGTTCTTCGTGAGCACGTTCCGGTAGGCACGCACCGCGCTCTGCAGTCCGGCGGTCATGTAGGCCTCGCGATCCTGCGCCGCCTCCGGGTGCTCCTCCAGGAACACCCCGCTCCCGAAGACGATCTGCCACAGGAGCGCCTTCCCCAGGTTTCCCTCGTCGGACACGCCCGGGACCTGGTCCAGGCAGACCACGAAGGGAACGCCCTCGAAATGCGCCAGGAGGAGCGGCGCCCACCGGTCCCGCGATTCCGGGCTCAAGGGGTCGGTCTCGTGCGCCAGCGAGATGTTGCGGACGGTCTCCTTGTCCAGGGACTTGGCCCAGGCGGTGGTCTTCTCGCGGTCCGTGTCGGAGGGAGCGGCGGCGAGCAGGGAAGGGACGAGCAGGAGCAGGCCGAGGACGAAGGGTCGCATGAGAAAGGCACCTCTGTGTCCCATCCTACCGTCTGGGCCTCTCGTCGGCCTCCCACGCCTGGACGCATGACCCCTCCTTCAGCTAGGTTCCGCTTCCATGCTCAACTGGGTCGAGATCTCCGCCCCCGCCATCCGCAACAACGTCGCGGAGTTCCGCCGCCGCCTGGGGGAGAAGGTGAAGCTCGGCGCGGTGGTCAAGTCGAATGCCTACGGCCACGGCATGCTGGAGGTCGCCGCCATGGCCACGGCCTCAGGCGCGGACTGGCTGTGCGTCAACCAGGTGGACGAGGGTGTGGCGCTCCGGCAGGCCGGGCACGAGACGCCCATCCTCGTCATGGGCTACGTGGAGCTCGGCCGTCTCGACGATGTCGTGCAGCACGGCCTGAGACCCGTCGTCTACAACGGGGAGACGGTGGAGCGCCTGGAAGCGCTGGCCGCGCAAGCGGGCCGGCAGGTCCGCGTCCACGTCAAGGTCGAGACGGGCACCTACCGGCAGGGAGTGCTCGAACGCGACCTCCCCGCCTTCGCGGAGCGCATCCACGGGAGCCCGCACCTCGTGCTGGAGGGGATGACCACCCATTTCGCGAACATCGAGGACACCACCGACCACAGCATGGCCGAAGCGCAGGTCGCGGCCTTCGAGCGCGCTCAGGAGGCGCTGGCCGGACCTGCGGGGCCGGTGCCCGTCCGCCACGCCGCCTGCTCGGCGGCCGCGCTCCTGTTCACGCGCACCCACCTGGAGCTGGCCCGGATCGGCATCTCCATGTACGGGCTCTGGCCGTCCAAGGAGACCTACGTCTCCCTGCTCGAGCGGGGGAAGCCGGCACTCGACCTGCAGCCGGTGCTCACGTGGAAGACCCGGGTCGCCCAGGTGAAGGACGTGCCCGAGGGCGCCTACGTGGGTTACGGCTGCACGTGGAGGGCCGGCCGCGACAGCCGCATCGCGGTGCTCCCCGTGGGATACTTCGAGGGCTATGACCGGGGCCTGTCCGGGCTCGCGCACGTGCTGGTGCGCGGGCGCCGTGCTCCCCTGCGGGGCCGCGTCTGCATGAACATGTGCATGGTCGAGGTCACCGACATTCCGGGGGTCGGCGTGGAGGACGAGGTCGTGCTCCTGGGGCACCAGGGGGAGGAGCGGATCCCGGCCGAGCAGGTCGCGGCATGGTGCGGCACGATCAGCTACGAGGTGGTTTCCCGCATCCATCCGGGCCTTCCCCGCCTCGTCGTTCAAGCCACTTGATTTGCCTTCCGGCACGGAAGTAGATTCTTCTGGCCCCCACGGTCCCATCGAGGCCAGAGGGGCGCGCAAGACGCTGAAGAGCCATGACGCCGGCACCGACCGCACTCCCCCCCTCCTGCCGATGAAGCGTAAGCCCATCAAGATCGACTGGGACGAGCTGGAGTCCGCCTTCGACTCCAAGCAAGAGGACCTCATCTACTACCTCGACTTGGTGACCGGGCAGGTCATCCTCGAGGGGGAAGGTGAGGAAGGCGACTTCGAGGACGACGAGAACGGGCTGGAGAACGCGCTGGACGAGCCCGTCCTCTCCCGGAACGAGAGCAGCCGCCTGTACGTGGAGCCGCCGGGGGACGAGGACGAGATGACCTGGATGGAGGGTTTCGCCGACGAGGTGGAGCCCCAGGACGCCGGGCTGGCCCAGCGTCTCCGGGACGCCCTCGACGGCGACGACCCGCTGGAGGGCTTCCGGGAGGCGCTGCGTGGTCGGGCCGAGCAGAGGGACCGGTGGTTCGCCTACCGGGCCGACCGCGTCCACGAGGTGATCGAAGGCTGGCTGGCCGAGCACCAGGTGGCCATGGTCGAGCACCCCCCCTGGCGCTAATCTTCCCGTAAACGGAACGCGGCCAGGGCGCCCGGCCGCTCCGCCTCCCCCGTGGGCACGGCCACGGGCCTCCAGTAGGCATCTCCCCCCGGGAGCTTGGCCGCATCCGCCAGCGAGGGCTGGAGCGCGCCGGTGCGGGAGCTGGTGGAGCGCCACACCACCTTGCGCTCCCCGTCCAGGACCTCGACCGCCACCGGAGCTTCGTCGGTGGGGAGCAGCCACTGGAACGTGATGCCGCGGCGGTCCACGGTCCCGTAGGGTTCGGTGGCGCGCGGGACCAGCCCGGGGGCGAACTCGTGCGGGTGGGGACGGAGAAGCAGCCAGAGCAGGGCGCTCCCGGCAAGCAGGATCGCGACCACCACCACGTGCCGGGCGTGCGCGTGCGGAATCATGGGGCGACCTCCTGTCCCGCGCACCCGCAGGGGCACAGGGCGCGCAGGCGCTGGAAGGGGTAGATCCCCGTGTCGTGCAGGTCGGACCAGCGGACGGCGATCCCGTAGCGCCCCACGGGGACGATCTCCAGCGCCCGCACGGTCTCGGGCACGTCCGAGGGACGGAGCAGCCTTCGCCCCGTCACCTCGTCCTGGCAGCGGGCGCACGCGCAGGCGCGGCGCAGGGCAGCCGCCGGCCAGATGGACTCGTGACCGTCCTCCCAGACGATGCCGATCTCTCCCGAGGGGAAGGGTTGGACGAGACGAGCCGTGGTGCGCGGGCCGCTCATCGTGTCCCTCGACCCTGGCCATCCGGCGCTAGGAGGCCGCCTCCTCCGCGCTCTCGACGTAGCCACAGCCCTCGTTATCGCACAGGAGCTGGCGGCCGTGCCTCTTGGTCACCTTCTCCGTGAGGTAGGGGCGGGCGCAGGAGGGGCAGGCCTTGGCCACGGGCCGGTTCCAGAGCACGAAGGAGCAGTCCGGATAGCGGTCGCAGCCGAAGAAGATCTTCCCCCGCTTGCTGCGCCGCTCCACGATGGCGCCCTTGCCGCACTCGGGGCAGGCGACCCCCGTCTCCTTCATCTTGATGTAGCGGCACTTGGGGTAATTCGAGCACGCGGTGAACTCGCCGAAGCGGCCCTGCTTCACCGCCAGGCGCGAGCTGCACCGGGGACAGGTCTCGTCGAGCAGCACGTCGGGCTTGGCCTCCGCCACCCCCGACTTGTTGACCACGATCTTGCGCGTGCTCTTGCACTCCGGGTAGCCGGAGCAGGCGAGGAACGGTCCGAACCGGCCCCGCTTCAGCACCATGGGCCGGCCGCACTTCTCGCAGGGCTCGGCCTCCGCCTCGATGGGATCGGGAGTCGCGGAGACCTTGGCGGTCTTGGCGGCCTTGGCCGCGGCGGGCATGGT
>DASUFT010000103.1:0-4525 GCA_036274395.1 Candidatus Polarisedimenticolaceae bacterium
GCGGCTGGTTCCATAGCGCCAGCAAGCGGAGCTTCCGCGCCGCCTCGGGATGGCCACCCTGCTGTGCCCCCGCGAAGGCCTGCTCCGCCTCGTCGAAGCGGCCGAGGCGCTGCAGCACCTCGCCGTGAAGGAACAGGACCAAGGGATGGTCGGGTGCCAGGGCGCGCGCCCGCTCTGCCGCCTCCAGCGCTTCGCCGGGCCGGAGCACCTCCAGGCTGAAGCGCGCCTGCTCGACGAGGCCCTGCAACGACTCCCCTCCCCCTTCGGACGCGCGAGCGAGACCGCGGCGGATGCGACGGTCCAGGAGATCCGCCTCGGGCAGCGAGCTCGCCGCAGTGAAGGCTGCCCCCGCCTCCTCCCATCTCTTGGCCCGGAGAAGCAGCTCCCCGCGCGCCAGCTCCTCGCGGGCGCTGGGTTCTCGGCTGGAACGTAGAATCGTCAACGCCTCCTCGATGGCTCCGGTGTCCCCCAGCATCTCCGCCAGCCGCACCCGCAGGTCGGCGCGCTCCGGGAAGCGGCCGGCGGCGGCGCGGCAGGCCGCGAGTGCGGCGGGCTCCGCCGGGACGGCCACCGTCCCCGTGCGGTTGGGCCGCACCTCGAGCACCTCGACGTCGCCCGCCGCGTGCACCGGCACCAGCGTGTAGACGGGATTTCCCGTCCGCGCCTCCTCGGGAAACAGGCGGCCGAACTGCGTGGTGGGGACCACCAGATAGCGGGCATGCAGCCGCGCCAGGGTGCGTCTCCACTGCGTGGGCGAGGTCTCCTCGAAGCGGATGGCTTCCTGGTACCGGCCCGAGGCGAAGGCGACCTCGGAGTGCCGCGTCAGCACGCGGGCCGAGGGCGGGGCGTGGGCAGCGATCCACCGGCCCGCTCCCTCGAAGTCCGCGAAGTACATCGGCGGCACGCGGGCGTAGAAGCGCTCCCCCTCGGCGCGCCAGAGCAGGTTCGTGCGGGAGATCTCCACGGACGCGAGGAGCTGCCAGGCCGCGAGCGCCGCCACCATGCCGATGCCGGCGATCTCCAACCATCTCCTCCGCGGCAGCCCCGCGGGGAGGAAGATCCAGACCAGGGGGATGAGCGGCCACACCAGGCGCTCGTGCCGGGGTGGATAGACGGCGAGGATCACGAAGGTGAGCGCGACGTAGAGGAGCACGAGCGCGCCCCCTTCCTCCTTCCGGCGCCAGGCACCGTGGAGCGCGAGCCCGGCGCAGAGGAGCGCGAGCAGGATCTCCACGGCACCGAGGTGCAGGGTGGGCCCGCCGTCCAGCAGGAGGCGCTCGTAGACGGGCTGTCCCGGAGACAGCCCGGGAAGCAGCACCTGGGAGAAGCGTCCCAGGTAGAAGCGGAGCTGCTCCCCGGCGGCGAGGCCACCGTGCTCGAGCTTGTTCTGGATGGCCCCGAGGTAGCTCGGTCCACCCGCGGCGTGGCAGCGCCAGGCCCAGAGCAGGAATGTGGCGAAGCTCGCGGCCGCGGCGGCGAGCCAGCGGCGCCGCTCCACCCGGAGCACGGCCCAGAGCGCGAGCGCGCCGGCCAGGGCCAGCCCCACCATGCGCAGCAAGGGCAGGAACGCGAGCAGGGCCGTGGCGGCTCCCACCTCCCGCCAGGGCGGCGGGCCCCGGCGGGGGCGGGCCACGAGCAGGATCAGACCCAGGCTCCCGGCCAGGAACGGGATCTCGCTCACGACCTCCGTGGCATGGAGCAGCGTGTAGGGCGAGGCGGCGACGAGCACGAGAGCGGCGGCGGCGCCCCCGGGGCCGGCCACCCTGCGGCCGAGCCACCACACCAGGGCGAGGAAGAGGAGCGCACACGCGAGCAGCACCCCCTTGGCCGCGATCACGTCGAACGGGCGCACCCAGGAGAGCGGCACGAGGAGCAGCGGCAGGCCGGGAGGCCGGAAGGTGTGGGGAGGCTCCCCCACGTGGTCGAGCTCCAGGTACCCGCGGCCCTCGGCGAGGGAGCGGCTGCCGAACAGGTACTGGGGGCTGTCGGGCTCGAAGAGGCAGAAGGGGTTCAGGCGGGCCGCGGCCAGCGCGCCGAACAGGACGAGCACGGCCAGGAGGATCCAGACGTCCCGGGGAAACGGTCGGCGCACCGCAGAACGATGCCACGGACCGGCTCCTGCGCGCTCATCGGCGGCAGGGCCGGCAGTGCGCGACCGACTTGAGGGCGCAGCGGGAGCAGGGGCTGGCGGCGACGCGCGCGCGACGGAAGACGCGCCCCGCCAGCCAGCCCGCGGAGAGGAGGACGAGGAACAGCGAGAGGAAGAGCTGCGCGGTCATGCCGTGATCCAGGTGGTGAGGTGATAGGCGCCGAGGGCGGCGACGTACGCGAGCACGGTCATGTAGCCGAAGGTGAGGAGCGGCCAGCGCCAGGACCCGGTTTCGCGCCGGATCACCGCCAGGGTGGCCGCGCACTGGCAGCACAGGGCGAAGAAGACGATCAGGGACACGGCGATGGGGAGCGTGAAGAGCGCCGTGCCGTCGGGACGCCGGGCCCTGGCGATCGCGCCGGGATCCTCGTCGCTCCCCAGCCCCAGGATGGTCGCGGTGGTGGCGATCACCACCTCGCGGGCGGGGAAGGAGGCGAGCACGGAGACGCCGATCCGCCAGTCCCACCCCAGGGGCCGGACCGCCGGCTCGATGAGACGGCCGGCACGGCCCAGGAAGCTCTGCTCGAGGTACGCGGCGGACTCGGCGCGATCGAGCGCCTGGCGCGCCTCCGCCGTGGGAGCCGCCGCCCGCTGCGCCTCGAAGCCCGCGTGGATGGCCGCCGGGCGGGGGAAGTAGGAGAGGGCCCAGACGACGATGCCCACGGCGGCGATCACCGTCCCCGCCCGCACCAGGAAGGCGCGAGCGCGGATGAGGAGACGGTCGGCGATGGAGAGCCACGACGGCCAGCGGTAGTCCGGCAGCTCGAGCACGAAGGGCGCCGCCTCCCCCCGCAGCACCGTGCGCCGCGTGAGCACCAGGACGAGCAGCGCCACCAGCAGGCCGATGAGATGCGCGCCCAGCAGGAACAGCCCCTGCATCCCCAGCCAGCCCCACAGCGAAGTGGCGGGGACGAAGGCGCCGATGAGCAGCGAGTACACGGGGAGGCGCGCCGAGCAGCTCATGAGCGGGGCGACCAGGATGGTGGCCAGGCGGTCGCGACGGTTCTCGATGGTGCGCGCGGCCATGACGCCGGGGACGGCGCAGGCGAAGGAGGAGAGGAGCGGAATCACCGCCCGTCCGGACACTCCCGTCCAGGCGAGCAGCCGGTCCACCAGGAAGGCGACCCGCGCCATGTACCCGCAATCCTCGAGGATGGAGAGGAAGAGGAAGAGGATGAGGATCTGGGGCAGGAACGCGACGACGCTTCCCGCTCCACCGAGGACGCCGTTCAGGAGCAGGCTCTGCAGCGGTCCCTCGGGAACCACGGTGGCCACACCGTCCGAGAGGCGCCCGAAGATCCAGTCGATCCCTTCCACCAGCGGCGCCGCCCCCAGGTAGAGGGCCTGGAAGAGGCTCCCCAGGGCCAGCACGAGCACGACTAGGCCCAGCACGCGGTGGGTGAGGACGGCGTCGATGCGCTCGGTCAGGGTGCGCCGGGGCACCGCGGGCTTGACCACGGCTCCTGCGAGCTGCGCTCGCACCCAGGCGTAACGGGCCGCCGACTCCAGGCCGGCCAGGGGCCCGTGGGCCAGCGCTTCCCGGCGCGCCTGCGCGAGCTGCGCCGCGCAGAAAGCGCCGGAGAACTGGGTCAGGCGCTTCTCCGCGGGGCCGCCCACGTCCACCAGCGCGCGCAGCAGCTCGGGACGGCTGGTGCGGCGCGCGGTGGGACCGAGCTGGTCGAGCGCCTTGCGAAGCCCCTCCGGATAGGCGATGGGGGGCGCCGGCGCCGGCTCTCCGGTGAAGAGCACCCGGTCGATCGCAGCCTCGAGCGCCTCCACCCCTTCGCCGCGATCGGCACGCAGGGGCACCACGGGCACGCCCAGGCGCGTGGACAGCGCCTCGACGTCCACCTCGATCCCCCGCCGAGCGGCGCCGTCCATCATGTTCAGCGCCACCACGACGGGCAGCGACAGCTCCAGGAGCTGGGAGACGAGGAAGAGGTTGCGGTCGAGGTTGCCGGCATCGACGACCGCCACCACGGCATCGATCGGGGTCTCGCCGGGGAGGCGCCCGAGGAGGACGTCCACCGCGATCGCCTCGTCGAGCGAGCGCGCGGCCAGGCTGTAGGTGCCCGGGAGATCCACCAGCTCGACCGTGCGGCCGCCGAGCAGGAACCGCCCCGCCTTGCGCTCGACCGTCACCCCGGGGTAGTTCGCGACCTTCTGGGAGAGCCCGGTGAGCGCGTTGAAGAGCGTGGTCTTCCCGGTGTTGGGGTTCCCCAGGATCGCCACCTTGCGGGGCGCCAGGTCGCGCCCCGCCGTCTGGCGGAGCGCCTCGCTCAAAACGCCACCTGCACCCGCGCAGCCTCGGTCTTGCGCAGCGTGAGGTGATAGCCGAGCACGGTGATCTGCATGGGATCGCCGAGCGGCGCCAGC
>DASUFT010000104.1:0-3909 GCA_036274395.1 Candidatus Polarisedimenticolaceae bacterium
CCAGTTCCCCACCACGGCGGCCGTCGCCCACCCGTGCCGCGCCAGCACCTTGGGGAGGGATTCGAGCCCGGGGCGCATCCGCAGGCCGTTCCGGGTGGCCCCGTGCTCGTGCGGGTAGAGGGAGGTGAGCATGGACGCCAGGGCGGGCGTCGTCAGGGGCTCCACCGTCCGGGCCTGGTCGAAGCGCACGCCGCCGGCCATGAGGGCGTCGAGATGGGGGGTCGTGGGGCGGGATGCGCCGTAGCCGGACAGGGCGTCCACCCGGAGCGTGTCGATCGTCACCACGAGCACGTTCGGGCGCACGCGGTGGGAGGCGGGCTGGGAAGCGGCCGGCCAGGCGAAGCCCAGCACCGCGACGAGGAGGACGGTCCGCTTCAGCCCAGCCATGCCAGCACCCGTTCCGCAACCCCGGCGACGCGGAGCGCCTCGCTCCGGCCCCGGCCCGGCGTCGCCTCCTTCAGGATGAGGCGCTGGCGGCGGAGCGCCGCCGACCAGTAGGGGACGAGCGCGGGATCGCGCCTGGCCAGCAAGGGGGCCCCGGCTTCGAGCACGTCGTCCTCGTCCAGGTCAGGCAGGTCCGGGGGGAGGGGGAGCGCCGCACCATCCTCCGCGGCGATCACGGGGTGGAAGCGCCCACGCACCTCAACCAGCCGCTCGTCCATCCTACCCAGGCCGTGCGCGCAAAGCCATCGCCGGACCCGCGGCGCGTCGGTGGCCGGCTGGAGGACGTAGCGCCGGATCCCCAGAGCCTCGCGGCGCGGGGAGGAGAGGATGCGGACGATGCTCTCCCCCCCCAGTCCGGCGAGCACGACGACGTCCAGCCGGTCCGCAGGCTCGAGCGGGGCCAGGCCGTCGCCGCACCGGAGCACGAGACGCTCGCCCAGCCCGTGCTCGCCCAGGCGGTCGCGCAGGCGCCGGAGACCCCGAAGGGCAGCCTCGGTGGCGACACAGCTCCGGGCGACGTCCGCGCGCAGCAGCGCCTCCGCCAGCCGGCCGTGATCGGCGCCCACGTCGGCGACGCGCGCGCCCGGGGGGACGAAGGCGGCGACGGCCGCCAGCCGGGGATCCAATCGCGGACTCAGAAAAGCGGTCCTCACGTGCCCATCCTATCTTGCGAGCGACATACCCACTCTCTATGATCCCCGCATCCTCGAGGAGCAGGAATGAACGTGTCGGCGACGGACCGCTTCACGGTCGAGAACGCCGTCGAGATCTATGGCCTCGACGGCTGGGGGAACGGCTATCTCGCCGTGGGCGAGGACGGGCACCTCCTGGTCACCCCGTCGCGCGACCCCAGCCGGGCCATCGACGTGCTGAAAGTCGTGGAGGACCTCGCCCGGCGCGGCTACAAGACGCCGCTCCTGCTCCGGTTCCCGCAGCTCCTGGAGGGGCAGGTCCACGAGCTGGCGAACGCCTTCAACAACGCCATCCGCGAGTTCAGCTACCCGGAGCCCTACCTCCCGGTCTTCCCCATCAAGGTGAACCAGCAGCGCTCGGTGGTGGAGGGCCTGGTCCAGGCGGGCTGGAAGCACCGGCTGGGCCTGGAGGCGGGGAGCCGCCCCGAGCTGCTGGCCGCCACCGCCCTGCAGACGCCGTCCGGGAGCCTCCTCGTCTGCAACGGCTTCAAGGACCCGAACTACCTCTCGGCGGCCGCCCTGGCCACGCGCCTGGGGAAGCAGGTGGTGGTCGTCCTGGAAAAGCCCTTCGAGGTGGACCAGCTCCTGGAGAGCGCCCGCGAGGAGGAGGTCCTCCCCCTCATCGGGATCCGCATCCGCCTCCAGGCCCGGGGCTCCGGCCTGTGGGAGAAGTCGGGGGGCTTCGCCTCCAAGTTCGGGCTCACCACCCTCCAGCTCATCCGGGCCATCGAGAAGCTCCGCGCCGCCGGGCTCCTCCGCCACCTGGCCCTCCTCCACTTCCACATCGGCAGCCAGATCACCGAGATCCGCAAGATCAAGAACGCCGTGCGCGAGGCGGCGCGCGTCTACGCCAAGGTGCGGAAGTACGGGACGGAGATCCGCTACCTGAACGTGGGCGGCGGCCTGGGGATCGACTACGACGGGTCCAAGACCTCCTCGGACGCCTCGGTCAACTACACGGTCCAGGAGTACGCCAACGACGTAGTGTTCGGGATCAAGGAGGTGTGCGAGGAGGAGCACGTGCCCCCGCCGGCCATCGTCTCCGAGTCGGGGCGCATGCTCGTGGCCTACCACGCCATGCTGATCACCGACGTGCGCGGGGTGATCTCGGCCAGCGAGCCCGACCCGCCGGCGGTGAACGGGCGCGAGCCCCAGGTGGTGCAGGACCTGGCGGAGGTGTCGCGCAAGATCTCGGTGAAGAACTACCGGGAGTTCTACCACGACGCCCTCGAGTACCGGGACCACATGACCCAGCTCTTCAATCTGGGGATGCTCGACCTCGAGGACCGGGCCAAGGGCGAGACCCTCTTCTGGGACATCGCGTCCAAGGCGGTGCGGTTCTCGAAGACGGCGAAGTTCGTGGCGGACGAGTTCGTGGAGCTGGAATCGAAGCTGGTGGACAAGTACCTCTGCAACTTCTCCGTCTTCCAGTCCCTCCCCGACCACTGGGCGCTGGACCAGCTCTTCCCCGTCATCCCCATCCACCGGCTGAACGAGCCCCCCACCCGCAAGGCCACGCTGGTGGACATCACCTGCGACTCCGACGGCGAGGTGGAGAAGTTCGTGGACCTCAAGGACATCAAGGAGGCGCTCGAGGTCCACGAGCTGCGGGGAAACGAGCCCTACTACCTGGCCTTCGTCCTGGTGGGGGCCTACCAGGACACGATGGGGGACATGCACAACCTCTTCGGGCGCGTGCACGAGGCGGAGGTCCTCCTCGATCCCCGGGGGAAGCCCGTCCTCCACAGTGTGTGGGGGGGCGAGCCGGCGCGGGAGACCCTCTCCACCTTCGGCTACGAGGAGGGGGAGCTGGTGGCGAGCATCACCAGCGGCCTGCGCGAGCGCGTGGGGCGCGGCGAGATCAGCCAGGAGGACGCGGACGAGCTGCTCGAGGACTTCCGCCGCCGCCTGACGCAGTACACCTACCTGGACTGAGCATCTTCTCTTGAGCCGCCCGCAGGAGGGGCTCGCGCGGCGTCTCACCCTGTGGGACGCGGTCGCCATCCACGTCGGCATCATCCTCGGATCCGGCATCTTCGTGGCCCCGGACGACGTGGCGGCGGCATTCCCCGGTCTCGCCGGCCTGCTCCCCTGGATCCTGGGGGGCGCCATCGCCACCTGCGGCGCGTTCGTCTACGCGGAGTGCGCGGTGCGCATCCCGGAGACGGGCGGCTTCTTCAACTATTACCGGGCCGCCCTGGGAGAGGCCCCCGCCTTCGTCGCCGGCTGGGCGGGGTACGTGGCGACCTATCCCGCCTCCATGGCGGCGATCGCCCGCGTGTTCGGCGACGTGCTGCCGCAGGCGATGCCGGGCGCACCGGCCGCCCCGCGCCTCTACGCGGCGCTGGCGCTCGCGACCGTGGGCTGCCTCAACGTGGCCGGCGTGCGCCTGTCGGCCTCGGTCCAGCGCGTGCTGACGGGCGGCAAGGTGCTGGCCATCGCGGCGGTGATCGTCGCCGCGGTGGCGGCGGCAAGCTCCGTCATCCCACCCGCCGCGTCGGCCTCCCCTCCGTTCCCGGCCACCGGCTTCGCCGCCCTTCCCCTGGCGGCGCTGGTGGCGGTGCTCTGGGCCTACGACGGCTGGTCGGACGTGACCCTCGTCGCGGGGGAGGTGAAGGAGCCGGGCCGCAACATCGGGCGCACCGTGCTCCTGGGCTCCGCCATCCTGGTCGTGCTGTACGGAGGCGTGCAGCTCGCGGTCACCCACGTGCTCGGCCCCGCTGCGGCAACCTCGGAGAACGCGTTCACCGCCACGGTCGAGCGCGGCCTGGGA
>DASUFT010000105.1:0-76532 GCA_036274395.1 Candidatus Polarisedimenticolaceae bacterium
CAGGGATGGGTTCGCGAGGAGGGGAGCCAGCCACTCCAGGGCCCGGTCCGGCCGGAACCGAGCCAGCTCGCAGCGCGCGCGCTGGAGGCGCATCGTCGAGGTCACCGCGGCATCGGCGGAGGCCCCCTCCTTCAGTCCGCGGTCCAGCCACGCCGCGGCCTGATCCGCGCGCCCCGACAGGAGCGCGGTCTGCGCGGCGGCATTGAGCGCGACCACGGCATCGCCGTGCTCCCGCACGAGCCGCTCCGCCTGTCGCCATGCCTCGTCGAGCTGGTGCTCGCGCTTGCCGGCGTAGAGGACCATGAGGAGCACGCGCGCCTCCAGGCGGAAGCGCCGGCCCTCCCGGGCGGCGCGCTCGAGCTGACGCAGCCCTTCCGTGCGGCTTCCCGCGGGGATGCCCATCACTGCCCGCAGGGTGCGCGCCGCCCCCTGGAGCTGATCGATGGAGTAGTTGTAGCTCCCCAGGCCGAACAGGGCGTCGGGATCCTGGGTCTCCACGAGGATGCGCCTCCCGCGCTTGGCCTCGCCCGCCACCGCCATCGCCTTCTTCTGCCGGCCCAGGAGCTGGGCGCGCAGGACGTGGGCCGTGCCTCCCAGGACGATGGCGTCCCCGTCCTTCGGATTCTCGTCCAGGCGGGTCCGGGCCAGGGAGATCGTCCGCAGGAGACGGGTGTCGAAGTCCGCCTGGAGGGCGGGGTTCTTGTCGTCGTAGAGGAGCCGCCAGTAGTCCACGAAGGCGTCGAGGAAGGCAGCTTCCAGGTCGGAGGAGCCGGCCCCCGACCGGGCGCGCTGCTCGGCGGCATCGAACCGCCCGTCGTGGAGCAGGCGGAGCGTCTCGGTGAAATTAGAAGTTGTGACGGTTTTGGCGGGTGCCACCCCCAGCAAGGGGACCAGGACCCCTAGGACGGCCAGCCGGACGGTCCACAGGCGCACGCGACTACCTTTCCTTCCCCTCGCCACTATATTTGCCCGGAACCCATTGTAGGCGGGGGAGTGGGACGCGGCATG
The DNA here is from genome assembly GCA_036274395.1 of Candidatus Polarisedimenticolaceae bacterium. GTDB lineage: Bacteria > Acidobacteriota > Polarisedimenticolia > Polarisedimenticolales > DASUFT01 > DASUFT01. Next base: position 1,009 of record DASUFT010000105.1, read on the forward strand.
CAGACGCACTTCAGCAGCCAGACGCTGGCCGAGCTGTTCCGTGACCTGTTCCTGGCCGAGCGATCCGGGGTCCTCCACCTTTCTCGGGGGGACGTCGAGAAGCGCATCTATTTCGACCGGGGGATGATCCTCTTCGCCGAGTCCGACCTCGAGGACGAGGACCTGGGCAGGCGGCTGATCCACGAGGGGAAGCTGTCCGCCGGGGCGCTCGCCGAGGCCCGCCGCAGCATCAGCGAGGCCAAGGACCTCCCCCAGGCGCTGGTCAACCGGGGGCTCATCGGGAAGGAGGCGCTCTCCCACACCGTCCGCTACATCGTGGAGCGGGTGGTGCAGTCGGTGTTCGTCTGGGAGGGGGGGACCGCGCGCTTCAGCCAGGGCTGGCTCCTCCAGGAGATCTTCGAGGCCGACGTCGTCTCCACCTTCGAGATCCTGCTCCGCGGCATCTTCCACATGACCGACTTCGTCCCGATCAAGGAGGCGATGCGGGGGCTCGACAATCGGCTGAAGCTCCGCGCCCCCACCCCCGTCCCCCTGGAGCGCCTCTCCCTGTCGCCCACCCACGGCTTCCTGCTCTCCCGCGTGGACGGCAGCACGCGCGTCGACCAGATCCTGAGCATCCTCCCCGCCGGCCAGGAGGACCTGGCCTGCCGGTTCCTCTACGGGATGCTGGTGCTGGGCGTGCTCTGCTACGACCCGCCGGTGGCGGAGGGGCCCTTCCAGGTGACGACCATCCTCCGCGACCACGCCGACCTGCTGGCGCTCGAGCGCCTGCAGGAGCAGGCGGTGGTCGAGGCCTCGCGGGGCCTCGGGAAGAAGAACCCCCACGAGATCCTGGGCGTCACGGTGAGCGCGAAGAGGGACGAGATCGAGCGCGCCTACGAGGAGGCCAAGGAGCGCTTCAGCCGTGAGCGCTTCCTCCCCCGGGTACGGGAGAAGCTCCGCTCCGAGCTGGCCCTCCTGGAGAGCCGCCTCGTCGAGGCCTACCTGACCTTGAGCCAGGCCCGCCCCGAGGCCATCCGGGTCGAGGACATGTCCACGCTCCCCGAGAACACCACGGTCGAGGACCTGCTGGTGCGGGTGGAGATGGACAAGACCAAGAGCCAGATGGCCATGGAGGAGAACTCCCGATTGGCGGACGTCTACTTCGGCAAGGCCAGGAAGTTCGTGCGGGAGGGGGACTACTTCAACGCCATCCAGTACGGGAAGCTCGCCATCTCCTACAACCCCGAGGACGCCCGCTACTACTTCCTGCTGGCCGACTGCCAGGTGCGGAACCCGGAGGCCCGCTGGCAGCGCCTGGCCGAGCAGAACTACATCAAGGCCGCCCAGCTCGACAGCTGGAACGCGGAGTACCTGGTGAGCCTGGGGCGCTTCTACAAGCGCCGGGGCCTGAAGCTCCGGGCGCGCAAGCAGTTCGAGCAGGCCCTGCAGATCGTGCCCGCCCACGCCGTGGCCATGCAGGAGCTGGAGACCCTCTAGGCCTGTGCTAGGATGCCGGCTTCGCGAGAAGCCGTATGTTCCTCGATATTCAGAAGATCCCCGCGGAAGGCCAGCGCTTCGACCAGGTGCTGAAGCTTCCGCCCCTCACCGCTCCGGGGGGCGAGACCCTCCGCCCGGAGGGGGTCCGCCTGCGCGGGACCGCCACGCCCGGCGGGCGGGGGGTGGACCTGCGGGCGCACCTCGACGCCGAGCTGACCCTGACCTGCGGGCGCTGCCTCGACGCCGTTCCCTTCTCCCTCTCCACCGACGTGAACCTGATCCTCGTCCCCGAGCTGGCCGAGCCCGAGGCGGGGGGGGAGATCGAGGTGACCGACGACAATGCCGCGCTGTTCGCCTGCCCGGAGGGGAGGGCGGACCTCGGTGCCCTGGCCACCGAGCAGATCTACCTCGCCCTGCCGCTGAAGGCGCTGTGCACGGAGACCTGCAAGGGTCTGTGCCCCCAGTGCGGCCAGAACCGCAACCGGGTGGCCTGCGATTGCCGCGGCGACGAGATCGATCCCCGCCTGGCCCCCCTGCTCCAGTTCAAGAAGACTCGATCCGGGAGCTGACGATGCCCAATCCCAAGCGCCGCCACTCGAAGGCACGCCGCGACAAGCGCCGCGCACACGATGCGCTGACCGCAGTCAGCCTGTCCGAGTGCCCGAACTGTCGCGAGCGCAAGCTGCCGCACCGCATCTGCCCGCACTGCGGCCACTACAAGGGCCGCGAGGTGATCGCGCCGCCCGAGGTCTAGAGGCATGAGGGCGCGCAGCGCGGTGATCACCGGCACGGGGAGCAGTGTGCCGGAGCGGGTGGTCACCAACCACGACCTGGAGAAGATCGTCGAGACGAGCGACGAGTGGATCACCACCCGCACGGGAATCCGCGAGCGCCGGATCGCGGCCGAGGGAGAAGGGGTGTCCAAGTACGCGGAGGAGGCCTCCCGGCAAGCGCTCTCCGCCGCCGGGCTGGACCCGGCCGACGTGGACCTCATCATCCTGGCCACGGTCACCCCGGACATGCCGATCCCCGCCACCTCCTGCGTCCTCCAGCACGCGCTGGGGTGCACGCGGGCTGCCGCCTTCGACATGTCCGCCGGGTGCTCGGGGTTCATCTACGCCCAGTCCGTGGCCAAGCAGTTCCTGCTCTCCGGGCGATGCCGGCACGTGCTCGTGATCGGAGCCGAGCTGCTCAGCAAGTACATCGACTGGAGCGATCGGACCACCTGCGTCATCTTCGCGGACGGCGCCGGCGCCGTGGTGATGAGCGAGGGGGAGCTTCCCCGGGGGGTGCTGGCCACCGCCATCCACACCGACGGCAGCATGGCCTCCTACATCCACATGCCGGGCGGCGGCACCTTGCACCCGCCGACGGGGGAGACCCTGAAGGAGGGCCTCCATTTCATCAAGATGCGGGGCAACGAGACCTTCAAGATCGCCGTGCGCTCGCTGGAGGAGGTCTCCCTGGAGGTGCTGAACCAGGTGGGCCTCACCCCCGCCGACGTGGACTGGTTCATCCCCCATCAGGCCAACCAGCGCATCATCGACGCCGTGGGCGCGCGCCTGGGGATCGACGCCGCGCGCTGTCACGTCAACATCGACCGTTTCGGCAACACCTCCGCCGCCTCCATCCCCATCGCCCTCGACGAGGCGGTCCGCGCCGGGAAGGTGAAGGGCGGGGACCTGGTGCTGATGGCCGCCTTCGGCGCCGGGCTCACCTGGGCCGCCTCCGTGGTGCGCTGGTGAGCGTGGCCCTGCTGTTCCCGGGCCAGGGATCGCAGCACCCCGGAATGGGGAAGGCGCTGGTGGACGGGTTCCCGGAAGCGCGCGCCGCCTTCGCGGACGCCGATGCCGCCCTGGGCTTCCCCCTGTCGGAGCTGTGCTTCTCGGGCACGGACACGGAGCTGGCGCGGACGGAGAACACGCAGCCGGCGATCCTCACCGCCTCGGTGGCCGCCTGGCGGGTGCTCGAGGCGGGCGGCCTGCGCGCCGGTGCGGTGGCCGGGCACAGCCTGGGCGAGTACAGCGCGCTCGTGGCCGCGGGAGCCCTGACCCTCCGCGATGCCGTGGTCCTGGTACGGCAGCGCGGCCGGTTCATGCAGGAGGCCGTGCCGGAAGGCGTGGGGGGGATGGCGGCCGTGCTCGGCCTGCCCCGGGCGACCGTGGAGACCCTCTGCCGGGAGCACGCCCAGGGCGAGGTGGTCTCGCCGGCGAACCTCAACGGTCCGGACCAGGTGGTGATCGCGGGGCACGCATCGGCGGTGGCGCGCGTGGTGGAGCGCGCGCGCGAGGCGGGCGCCAAGCGGGCGGTGCCGCTGCCGGTCAGCGCCCCCTTCCACTGCGCGCTCATGGAGCCGGCCGCGGCCCGCCTGGCGCCGCTCCTCCAGGCCACGCCGTTCTCCGACCCCTGCGTCCCCGTCTACACGAACGCGGACGCCGCACCGGTGACCACGGGAGCGGCGGCGCGGGAGGCGCTGCTGCGGCAGGTGGCGAGCCCCGTGCGCTGGGAGGAGGAGGTGCTGGCCATGGCCGGCGACGGCTTCTCCCGCTACCTCGAGGTGGGACCGGGAAAGGTGCTGACCGGCCTCGTGCGGCGGATCCGCAGGGACCTCGTGGTGCTCCCCGCCGGGGAGCCCGAGGGGATCGCGGCCGCGCTGCGCGAGGAGGTGGGGGCGGCATGAGCGGCGCTTTCGCGGGAAAGACTGCGCTGGTGACGGGCGGGTCCCGGGGCATCGGGGCGGCGATCGCGGCCTCCCTGGGCGCTGCGGGCGCCCACGTGCTGGTGGCCGCACGGGGGCGGGAGGGAGCGGAGGACTCGGCCCGTCGGATCCGGGAAGCCGGGGGTTCCGCGGAGGCCGTGGCGCTCGACATCTCCCGGGACGACCAGGTCCAGGAGGTGCTCGCGGGTGCCGTGAAGGCACATGGTACAATCCCGCTCCTCGTGAACAACGCCGGGATCACGAGGGACAACCTGCTCCTCCGCATGAAGAAGGAGGAGTGGGACGACGTGGTCGGCACGAACCTCACGGGGATCTACCGGGTGTGCCGGGCCCTGGTTCCGGCGATGGTTCGAGCCCGCTACGGCCGCATCGTCAACATCACGTCGGTCTCCGGCCGCATCGGGAACCCCGGGCAGGTGAATTACGCGGCCGCCAAGGCGGGCATCGAAGGATTCACGCGCAGCCTGGCCCGGGAGCTGGCCGGAAGGAACGTGACGGTCAACTGCGTGGCGCCGGGATTCATCGACACGGAGATGACCCGGGTCCTGACGGAAGCGCAGCGGGCCACCTTGCTGGAGCAAGTGCCCATGCATCGCCTGGGCACTCCCGAGGACGTGGCGGCGGCGGTGGAGTTCCTGTTGGGAGAGGGTGCGGCCTACATCACGGGCATCACCCTGGACGTGAACGGCGGCATGTACATGTAGTCCGCACCCGCCGCCTGCGGCGGCCGGGGAACACGGGAGGTCGGGACGATGGCATCGTCGGTCGAGGAAAAGGTCAAGCACATCATCGTCGAGCAGTTGGGGGTGGACGAGGACGAGGTCAAGTCCGAGGCCTCCTTCGTCGACGATCTCGGTGCGGACTCCCTGGACGTGGTGGAGCTCGTGATGGCGCTCGAGGAGGAGTTCGGCCTCGAGATCAGCGACGAGGACGCCGAGAAGATCGGCAACGTCCAGCAGGCCATCGATTACATCGAGGCCCACGTCAAGTCCTAGCGGAAAGGTCCGGGAACCAGGCACATGCAGCGACGCGTGGTCGTCACGGGGATGGGTCTGATCTCGCCCTTGGGCCTGGACGCGCCTTCCACCTGGGAGGCGCTGCTGGCCGGCCGTAGCGGGATCGGTCCCATCACCAAGTTCGATGCCACGGACTACTCCTGCCGCATCGCGGGAGAGGTGCGCGGGTTCGACCCCGAGCGCTTCATGGACAAGAAGGACGTCCGCAAGATGGACACCTTCATCCATTACGCGGTGGCGGCCTCGAAGGAGGCGCTGGAGGACGCCCGCTTCACCATCGACGCCGGCAACGCCGAGCGGGTGGGCGTGTACGTGGGCTCCGGCATCGGAGGCCTCCCTCTGCTGGAGCGCACGCACAGGGATCTGATGGAGAAGGGGCCGCGCCGCATCTCGCCCTTCTTCATCCCGGGGATGATCGTGAACCTCGCCTCCGGGCAGGTCTCGATCCTGTTCGGGGCCAAGGGGCCGAACCTCTCCGTGGTGACCGCCTGCGCCACCGGAACCCACGCCATCGGCGAGTCCGCTCGGCTGATCCGGGAGGGAGTGGCGGACGCCATGCTGGCCGGCGGCACGGAGGCCGTGATCAGCCCCCTGGCCGTGGGGGGCTTCTGCGCCATGAAGGCGCTCTCCACCAGGAACGATGCCCCCGAGAAGGCCAGCCGTCCCTTCGACGCCGAGCGCGACGGCTTCGTCATGGGGGAGGGTGCGGGGGTGCTGCTCCTCGAGGAGCGCGCGCACGCACGCGCGCGGGGGGCGCGCATCTACGCGGAGCTCACGGGGTACGGGATCAGCGGCGATGCCTTCCACATTTCCGCCCCGGCCGAGGACGGGGACGGCGCCGTCCGCGCCATGAGGCAGGCCCTGGAGACCGCCGGAGCCGGGCCCGAGGACGTCGACTACATCAATGCCCACGGCACCTCCACCCCGCTGGGAGACCGGATCGAGACCCGGGCGGTGAAGCGGGTCTTCGGCGACCAGGCCCGCCGCCTGGTCTTCGGCTCCACGAAGTCCATGACCGGTCATCTGCTGGGCGCGGCGGGAGGCCTGGAGTCGGCGGTGGTGGTGCTGGCCATCCATCACGGGGTCGTCCCGCCCACGATCAACCAGGAGGTCCCCGACCCCGACTGCGACCTCGACTCGGCCCCCAACGTGGCGCGCACCATGCCCGTGCGGGCGGCCCTGAACAACTCCTTCGGATTCGGGGGTACGAACGCCTCCCTGCTCTTCGCCAGGGACGCCGAGGACGGCCGATGAAGATCCTGGTGGGCCTGAAGTACGTCCCCGACACGGAAGCCAAGGTGAAGGTGGCGGCGGACGGGGCATCGCTCGATCCGGCGGGCGTGAAGATGATCGCCTCCCCCTATGACGAGTACGCCCTGGAAGAGGGAGTGAAGCTCAAGGAGGCGGCGGGCGCGGGCGAGGTCGTGGTCGTCTGCGCCGGGCCGGAAGCGGCGGGAGCGGCGCTCCGGGAAGGCCTCGCCAAGGGGGCGGACCGGGCGATCCTGGTGAAGGACCTTCCCGAGCGTGCGGACGGCCTGAGCCGGGCCTCGGTCCTGGCGGCGGTGGCGCGCCGGGAGAGCCCGGATCTCGTCCTGCTCGGGAAGTACGGGGTGGGCACGGACGAGGGGCAGACCGGCCCCATGCTCGCCGAGCTGCTCGACCTCCCGCATGCCGGTGCGGTGGTCGCGCTCACCGTTGCGGAGGGCAGGCTCACGGCACGGCGTGAGGTGGAGGGACTGGTGGAGGTGCTGGAGGGCGCGCTCCCCGCCGTCGTCACCTGCGACAAGGGACTGAACACGCCGCGCTACGCGAACATCAAGGGGATCATGGCCGCGAAGAAGAAGCCGATCGAGACGCTCTCCCTGGCCGACCTGGGAGTGGCGCTGGAAGAGCGGGTTGTCTGGGAGTCCCTGGAGCTGCCGCCTCCGCGCCAGGCCGGGAAGATCCTGCAGGGCGACCCCGCCGACACCAGCCGCGAGCTCGCGCGCCTGCTGCGCGAGGAAGCGAAGGTCCTCTGATGGCCGAGATCCTGGTCTTCGCGGAGCGCCGGGACGGAGAGGTGAAGCGCCCGGTGCTGGAGGCGGTGCGCGCCGCCCGGCGCCTGGCGGGAGCAGGGCAGGTGACGGTGCTGGCCCTGGGGAGGGAGGCTGCCTCCGTGGCCGGCGTGGTCGCGCCTTACGGAGCGGACCGCGTGCTGGCGGTGGAGCAGGAGGACCTCGATCTCTACGCCCCCGAGCCGTACGCGGCCGCCGTGGCGGAAGGGGCGCGGCACGCCGGTGCCGCCCTGGTCGTCCTCGCCGGCACCGCCATGGGAAAGGACCTGGCGCCCCGGGTGGCGGCGCGACTGAAGGCGGCCTGCCTCAGCGACGTCGTGGAGATCGAGATCTCGGACACCGGCGTGCGCGTGCGGCGGCCGGTCTATTCCGGCAAGGCCTACGCGCGCGTCCGTGCCGCCGGCCGGCCGGTGGTCGCGACCCTGCGTCCCAACGTCTTTCCCGCCGGCTCTCCCGACGCCAGCAGGAGCGCCGGCGCGGAGCCCTTCGCGCCCGCCCTCCCCCCGGCCCGCATCCGCGTGGTGCGCCTGGAGAAGCCGGCGGAGCAGGAGCGGGACGTGGCCGAGGCCGCCGTGGTGGTCTCCGGCGGCCGCGGGCTCAAGGGACCGGAGCACTTCTCTTTGGTGCGCGATCTCGCCGCCGCCCTGGGGGGGGCCGTGGGGGCCTCGCGGGCGGTGGTGGACGACGGCTGGATCCCCCATGCCCACCAGGTGGGGCAGACCGGCAAGGTGGTGTCGCCCGCTCTCTACGTGGCCTGCGGCATCTCCGGCGCCGTCCAGCACCTGGCCGGGATGTCCACCTCGAAGGTGATCGTCGCCATCAACAAGGACCGGGAGGCGCCGATCTTCAAGATCGCCGACTACGGCATCGTGGGCGACGTGTTCGAGGTGCTGCCCAAGCTGACGGAAGAAGTCCGGAGATTGAAGCGGGAGTGAGAAGGGGTCAGGTATTTCCTATTTCCTTTTCATTCTCATCCTTCCCTGCAGCAGGAAATGAAAAGGAAATAGGAAATACCTGACCCCCTCCGATCTCCGTCACACCTCCGGATAGAAGTACGGCTTCAGGCACTGGATCCTGTCCTCGTAGTTCTCGGGGTACAGGAACCAGGTCGCGCCCGACACGGACGAGAGCAGCGAGTTGCCGTCCTGGGGCGTGAAGCAGTAGCCGACGATCTCCCTCTCGTTGCGCACGGCCAGTGTGGGGGCCGACACCACGGTCACGTTGAGGATGCGCCCGTAGTGCCCGTAGTCGCGCCCGAACGAGAACACCGCGTTCGCGGAGTTCTTGTAAGTGAGGCTCATGCGGTCGTTCTGCTGGATGTGGTGCAGGAGGCGGTCCACGGTGGTCGGCTTCTTCACCCGGATGTCGAAGTAGATCGTGTGCATGTACTGGGTGTTCAGCTTGAGGGCGGAGGAAAAGAGGTTCAGGTCGTAGCCCATGGTGTTGAAGAGGTGCCAGGCGTCGCGGGCATGGTGGGTCCCGAACCGGCTGTCCTTGTGGCGGCCCACCTGGGGGGAGGGGCAGTAGCTCCCGTCCTGGGAGATGTCGTTCGCGCGCCGCATGCAAACGAAGCGGCCCTCCACCAGATTGTCGGGGCCGTCGTCCTTGAGGGCCAGGGTCTCGATGAGGATGGAGAGGTTGTGCGTGTTGCAGGACACCACCTGCAGGAACTGGTCCTTCCCCTTCACCAGGGCCTTGTCGTTGATCCCGCGGGCGTAGGGCTTGCCGAAGCCGAACTCGCTCCCCTGCGCGATGAAGCCCAGCGAGTTGGCGGCGTACTTCTCGTAGAACTCGGTCTTGTTCTCCATGCCCACCCCGGAGGGCGTGCAGTCGATGACCACGCCGGCGCGGTCGAGCGCCTCCCGGGCCTCGAAGGCGGGCTCCATCCCCAGGTCCTGGAAGCCCTTCACCGCGGTGTCGTCCACGGCAAGCTTGGCCCCGCGCTTGAGCAGGTTCGTCACCTTGGAGCGGTCGGTGAGGAGCGGCGTGCGCTTGTGGAAGGTGACCTCCTCGATCCCCAGGGGTCCCTTCATCGCCGTGAGTAAGCCGATGAGCGGCTCACCGATGGTGCCCGTTCCGATCACATGGACGACGGCGTTACGCGACATGAACAGTACTCCTGCGGCGGAATGCGGGGCGCGGCACTATGGCATGCACGCCCAAAAGGTGTCAATGCAGGCGGGCGCCCCTTCCGGTCTCCTTGACACCCTCGGAAGCGGGCTCCTAGAATGCCGGGCCAAATCCTCCGGGCGATCTTGGAGCCCAAGTGAGCGCGCACGAACGCTCCGCCATTCCCACCATGGCTGTGCGAGAGCTGCTCAGCGATCAGGCGGCCGAGCCGCTGGGCCTGACGCTCGTCGCCGGCGGGGACGGCCTCGAGAACGTCGTCAACCGCGCGCGCATCCAGAAGCCGGGCCTGGCCCTGGCCGGGTTCCTCGAGTACATCCACCCCGGCCGCGTGCAGATCCTCGGCAAGTCCGAGATCACCTTCCTCTCCGAGCGCGGCCCCGCCGAGCGCCACCGCATCGTCTCCCAGCTCTGCCGTCAGGGAGTGAGCTGCTTCGTGCTCACCACCGGGCTCACGCCTCCCCCGGAGCTGGTGGCGGAGACGGAGGAGAACCGGGTCCCGCTGCTCCGCACCGACCTCACCTCCTCGGAGGTGATCGACCGCCTCACCGTGTTCCTGGAGGACCGCCTCGCCCCCCGCGTCGTCCTCCACGGCGTTCTCCTCGACATCTACGGGCTGGGCGTGCTCCTGCTGGGGGACAGCGGGGTGGGGAAGAGCGAGTGCGCGCTCGACCTCATCGTGCGCGGGCATCGCCTGGTCTCGGACGACGTGGTGGAGATCCGCCGCCGCGCCGCCACCCTGGTGGGCACGGGGCCGGAGCTGACCCGCTACCACATGGAGATCCGGGGCCTGGGGATCGTGAACGTCACCGACCTCTTCGGCGTGGCCGCCGTGCGCCAGAACAAGTTCGTGGAGTTCGTCATCCGCCTCGATCCCTGGAAGCCGGGAAAGCGCTACGAGCGCCTGGGGCTGGACGAGCGCGGCTTCGAGATCCTGGGGATCGAGCTCCCCTACGTGGAGATGCCGGTGGGCCCGGGCCGCAACCTCTCCGTGCTGATCGAGGTGGCGGCGCGCAACCACCTGCTCAAGCTCAAGGGGTACCATCCGGCGCGGGAGCTGGCGCGGCGCCTGGGCGAGCGCCTGGGGAACGGCGCCACGTCGAAGGAAGAGGACGACGATCGCGAGGCCCTGCAGGCGCGGGAGCCGCGCGACGGGGAGCCTTAGTGGACCGGCTGGTCATCGTCACCGGCCTCTCGGGCTCGGGCAAGTCGCTGGCCGCCAACTGCCTCGAGGACATCGGCTTCTTCACCGTCGACAACCTGCCCGTCCTCCTCATCCCCCCCTTCGTGGACCTGATCCAGCGCCGGGGAGAGCCGGTCCGCCGCGCCGCCCTGGTGGTGGACGTCCGGGAGGGGCTCTTCCTCGAGAAGTTCCCGGACATGCTCCGGGAGATGCAGAACAACGGCACCCCGGTGACGGTGCTGTTCTTCGACGGCTCGGACGAGGTCCTGAAGCGCCGCTTCAGCGAGACGCGCCGCCCCCATCCCATGATGGAGCAGGGGGGGACGCTCGACGAGGCCATCGACCGCGAGCGCGCCGTGCTCGCGCCCCTGCGCGACCTCGCGGACCGGGTGATCGACACCTCGCGCTTCTCCGCCCACGAGCTCCGGAGCTTCCTCAAGCACGCCTACGGCGAGGGCGGCCATCGCGAGGTCCTGAACGTGAACGTGGTCTCCTTCGGCTTCAAGTACGGGATCCCGGTGGAGTCCGACCTCGTGTTCGACGTGCGCTTCCTCCCCAATCCCTACTTCGTCGACGGGCTGCGGCCCCTGGACGGCCGCAGCATGCGCGTGCGCACGTTTCTCTCCGACCGGGAGGAGACGCAGCAGTTCATGGACCGCCTGAAGGCCTTCCTCGACTTCCTGCTTCCCCTGTACTCCGCCGAGGGGAAGAGCTACCTCACCGTCTCCCTCGGCTGCACCGGCGGCAAGCACCGCTCGGTGGCCCTGGCCGAGGACCTGCAGGCCCACCTGTCGCGGGGTGGCGTGCCGGCCACCGTACGGCACCGCGACCTGGGGAGGGAGTAGCCGTGCCGGGACTGCTGGTGGTGAGCCACGGCACGCTGGCCGGGGAGCTGGTGGATGCCGTGCGCCGGATCGTGGCCGACGTGGACGCCCTGGAAGCCGTCTCCATCGGCTGGGACGTGGACATGGAGGAGGCGGGGAGGCGCATCCAGGAGGCGATCGCCCGGGTGGACCGCGAGGGCGGGGTGCTCGTCCTCACCGACATGTTCGGGGGCACGCCCAGCAACCTCGCGCTATCGCTGCTCGAGCCGGGCAGGATCGAGGTGGTGACGGGCGTCAACCTTCCCATGCTCATCAAGTGCGTGAACCTGCGCGAGCGGGCCGAGCTCTCCGAGGTGGCGCGGCGGGTGGCGGAGCAGGGCAGGCAGGCCATCCAGGTGGCCTCGGAACTCCTGGCCAAGCCTGAGAGCACGGAGACTCCATGACCGAGGAGGAGGTGCAGGTCGGCAACCGCCTGGGCCTGCACGCCCGCGCCGCCGCCAAGTTCGTGCACGTGGCCAACGGCTTCCGCTCCAGGATCACGGTGAGCAAGGACACCACGCGCGTCGACGGCAAGTCCATCCTCGGCCTGCTCACGCTGGCGGCCGCGCGGGGGAGCCGGCTGCGCCTGGCCGCGGAGGGGGACGATGCTCCGGCCGCGCTGCGCGCCCTGGCGGAGCTGGTGCGCGGCAAGTTCGGCGAGGAGGAGTGAGATGCGCCAGGCCCTGCGCGGGATCGGGGTGGGGGGCGGGGTGGCGGTGGGCCGCGCCCTCCTGCTCGATCCCGGGCACACCCCCGCGGGCGCCCTCCTGCTCCCGCCGGAGGCGGCGGGGGGGGAGGTGGAGCGCCTGGCCGGGGCCCGGGCCCGCGTGCGTGCCGAGCTCCTGGAGCTGAAGGACCGGGTGCAGGAGGCGCTGGGGGACCGCTTCGCGGGGATGATCGAGACCCACCTCATGATCCTCGACGATCCCGGCCTCGTCTCCGAGGCCGAGCGCCGCATCCGGGAGATGGGTCTCTCCGCATCCTGGGCGCTGAAGGAGGCGGTGGACGGCTTCATCAGCCGCTTCGCGCAGGTGGACGACGCCTACTTCCGGGAGAGGGCCGGTGACCTCGCGGACGTGCACCGCCGGTTGCAGCAGGTCCTGGCCGGGGCTTCCGAGCTGGCGCCGGCGCCGGAGGGACCGGTGGTGGTGGTGGCGCCCAGCCTGGGGCCCGCGGACGCCGTGCTCCTGACGCGCCTGGGGGTGGTGGGCCTCGCCACCGATCTCGGCGGCCCCACCTCGCACACGGCCATCCTCGCCCGCGCGCTCGGCGTCCCCACGGTGCTCGGCCTCCACGACGCAAGCCGCCGCGTGAGCGCGGGCGACCTGCTGCTGGTGGACGCCGACGCCGCCACCGTGCTGGTGGAGCCGGACGCCGACGCGCTCGCGGAGGCGGAGCGGCGGCGGCGGGTATGGGAGTCCCGCCTGAGCGCGGCCGGTCAGGAGGGCGTGCTCCCGGCGGTGACCAAGGACGGGGTGGCGGTAGTCCTCCGCGCCAACGTGGAGTTCCCGGAGGAGGTGGACCTGGCGCGCCGGCTGGGGGCGGAGGGCATCGGCCTCTACCGCTCGGAGTTCCTCCTCGTCGGACGCGGCGCGCCACCTCCCGGGGAAGAGCAGGCGCGCTTCTACGCCGACCTCGTGCGGCGGGTGGCGCCCCATCCCGTGGTCCTGCGCATCTTCGACCTGGGGGAGGACAAGCGGTTCGGGCGGCCCGCCCTGGGCCTGCGCGGCGTGCGCTACTGTCTCAGGCATCCGGAGATCCTGCGCCCGCAGCTCCAGGGGATCCTGCGGGCGGCTGCGGAAGGGGACGTGCGCGTGCTCATCCCGCTCGTCACCCACCGCGAGGAGATCCGGGCGGTGCGGGGCATGCTCGCCGAAGAGGCGGCGGCGCTCGCGCGGTCCGGCACCCCGCACCGCGCCGACATCCCGGTGGGCATCATGGTGGAGGTGCCGGCGGCGGTGATCACGGCCGACCTCCTGGCCGCCGAGTCCGACTTCTTCAGCATCGGCACCAACGACCTCGTGCAGTACGCGCTGGCGGTGGGGCGGAACGACGAGGAGGTGGTCGATCTCTATCGGCCGCAGCACGCCTCCGTGCTCCGGATGCTGCGCACGGTGGTGGAGCACGCGGCGGTGCGGGGGATCCCCGTCTCGCTCTGCGGCGAGATGGCCTCCGATCCCGCGCTGGTGCCGCTGCTCCTGGGGCTGGGCCTGCGGGAGTTTTCGGTGCAGCCGCGGGCGCTCCTCCCCCTGCGCGCCGCCATCCGCACCACCGAGGTGACCCGGGCGGAAGGGGCGGCGGCGGCCGCCCTGGAGCAGCGGGCGTTCAACGGGGAGACCACGGAAAGGGGCCGGTGATGGAGCGGGTGGACAAGCCCTGGGGGTACGAGCTGCGCTTCGTGCGCACCGACCGCTACGCGGGGAAGGTCCTCTTCGTGAAGGCGGGCGCGCAGCTCTCCCTGCAGCTCCACGAGCAGAAGGACGAGGCCTTCTTCGTGCAGGAGGGGACGCTCGAGCTGGTCCTGGGGAAAGGCGCCGAGCAGCGGGTGGTACGCCTGGACCGGGGAGACTCCCGCAGGATCCCGCCCCACACCGTGCACCGGTTCCGGGCCGTGACCGACGTGCTCCTCTTCGAGGTGTCCACACCGGAGCTGGAGGACGTGGTGCGCCTGGAGGACGACTACGGCCGGGAGGGCACGACGGACTCCCCGCGGCCTCCGAACCGCTAAAAACCTCATCCGGGAAAGGGAAACTTCCTCTATACTGCGGGCCGTGAGCGAGATCCCGGACAAGTCGTTCTACAAGGTCAACGAGGTCTGCCAGTACACGGACACGCAGCCCTACGTGCTCCGGTTCTGGGAGAGCGAGTTCCCACAGCTCGCTCCGCACAAGAACAAGACGGGGCAGCGGGTCTACACGCGGCGCGACCTGGACCTGATCATGCGCATCAAGCGCCTCCTCCACGACGAGGAGTACACGATCGCCAGTGCCCGGGCGCGTCTGGACGAGGAGGACGGCCGCAGCCCGGTCTCGTTCCTCCCCGACGGCGAGCCTCCGGAGTCCGCCTCCTCGGCGGCGGCGGCGCTGACCTCCGCCCCTCCCACCCTCTTCGAGGCGGAGCCTCCGCGTGCGGCGGAGAGGGCGGAGAGGGCCAGGGCCGAGGCTGCGGACATGCCGCACGCCATCTCCGCCCTGGAGACCCCGTTCATTCCCGCACCTCCGGTGACCGACCCCACGCACCTTCGGCAGGAGCTGCGCGCGGAGCGGGAGCGGGCGGATGCGCTGCACGCCAAGCTCGAGCAGTTGAGGCGCGAGCAGGACGCGGCGGGGCAGGAGCAGGAGGCGGCGCAGCGCACCATCGAGAACCAGCGGCAGATGATCGCCTCCTTGAAGCAGGAGCACGAGGCCGCGCAGGCCCGGGCGGCCAGGCTCGATGCGGCGGAGGCGGCGCTCGCCGAGCTGCAGAGCAAGTCGGGGGACGCCGGCCGCCTGCAGAAGGACCTGCTGCGCCTGGAGGAGACCCTGGCCGACACCCGTGCCGCGCTCGAGACCGAGCGGGAGACGCTGGTGCACGAGCGCGCCGCGGCCGACGCCCTGCGCGGCCGGCTCCACGCCCTGGAAGCGAGCGCCGCCGAGGTGCGTTCCCGGCTGGACGCGGCGGAAGGGGAGGCCCAGCGCTGGCGCGAGCGGGCGCAGCGCGCGTCCATGCGGGTGGCGGAGGTCGCCTCCGCCCTGCGGAGCGCCGCCGGCCCTAGCGCCTAGAGGATGCCTGACATACCATGCGCGGACTTCCGGGCACCCCACCCGGGAGTGCTTGGTGTCGCTTCTCTCGGGTCGGGGCGTGGCGCAGCCTGGTAGCGCACTTGCTTGGGGTGCAAGTGGTCGGTGGTTCAAATCCACTCGCCCCGACCAAACAACGCAGTCCTCTCTCCCCAGCGGTTTGCGCGGCGCGCGTGCGCCGCGATCTGCGTGATCTGCGGCCCCGCGACATGATCGACCTCCAGTCCTTCCTCTGGGTGCAGGGCTCGGACGAGTACGCCCTCTGACCACGTCCCTGCTCATGCTGAACGGCGCTTGATGCCGAAACCGGCGAGCCTCCCCGGCATCCAAGTCCACGAAGCCCAGCCGCAGGCCCGGGCGGCGCCTGCCCTGAAGGGGTAGAGTCGGCCCATTCCCGAAAGGAGTTTTCTCATGCCCCTCACCATCGATCCCTGGTCCTTCCCCGCGGCCGAGTTCGATCCCAGGGGCGAGGGGGAGAAGTCCATCGTCCTGGGCGGCGGCTGCTTCTGGTGCGTGGAGGCGGTCTTCAAGCAGCTCCCAGGCGTGGCCGAGGTGCGGCCGGGCTACGCCGGGGACAGCGGGGAGACGGCGGACTACGAGACGGTCTCCACCGGGCGCACGAACCACGCCGAGGTGGTGGAGGTCCTCTACGACGCGGCGCAGGTCGGCCTGGGTGAGATCCTCAAGGTCTTCTTCTCCATCGCCCACGATCCCACGGAGGTGAACCGGCAGGGCCCCGACGTGGGACGGCAGTACCGCTCCGCCATCTTCTACGCCGACGCCACGCAGCGCGAGGTGGCGGAGAAGTACATGAAGCAGATCGAGGGGGCGCATCTGTTCGACCGGCCGCTCGCCACCGCGCTCGAGCCGCTCACCGAGTTCCACCCCGCCGAGGCCTACCACCACGACTACGCGGCGCGGAACCCCTTCCAGCCCTACATCCGCTCCGTGGCCCAGCCCAAGGTGGAGAAGATGCGGGCCTACCAGACGCACGCCGAGGAGAAGGCGCGGTGACGCGCTTCGACCTGAGCCCTCCCTCGTCCCCGGAGCGCTCGCGTCTGGAGGCGGACCTCACGCCGGAGGAGGCGGAGGTGCTGCTCCGTCACGGCACGGAGGCGCCGTTCTGCGGCCTGCTGCTGACGGAGCACCGCACGGGCGTGTTCACGTGCCGCCTGTGCGGGCTGCCGCTGTTCCTGGGGGGACAGAAGTTCGAGAGCGGCACCGGCTGGCCCAGCTTCACCGCCCCCTTCGCCCGCGAGCACCTCCGCGAGGAGCGCGACGCCAGCCACGGCATGGTGCGCACGGAGCTGCTCTGCGCGCGCTGCGGCAGCCATCAGGGGCACGTGTTTCCAGATGGACCGCCTCCCAGCGGCCTGCGCTACTGCATCAACTCCCTTTCTCTCGCCTTCACGCCCGCCGGCGAGCCGCTCCCGGACAAGCTGGGGCGCGGCGCGCCCGAAGGGGCGCCATTCACCAGTTCCTGACCCTTCGACCTGCAACCATCCGCCGGTGCCGAGCGTAGTAGGAGGTGGGTTGGGGAACCCGGACGCGGAGGCTCTCCGTGCGCGTGGCATCGATGGCGTTCGCTCTCCTTCCCGCCCTCGGGCTGTCTCTCCTGTCCTGCAGCGCTCCCGCCCTGGAAGCGGCGAACCCGCGCGCGCTGCCGCCCCAGCTCGTCCCTTTGCGCGGACAGCCTTATCTCCAGTTCAAGGTGCGCGACGATCTGGGCCGCGACGTGGTGGCCTACGTGAGCGAGCCCGCGCCCGGCGGCAAGCCCGTTCCCCTCGCCGTGTACGTGCAGGGTTCGGGCTGCGGATCCCATTTCGCGCGTGAAGGGAACCGCTGGATCCCGCGCAACGGTCACATGGGCCTGCTGGAGGCGTCGGAGGGGCGATTCCGCGTGCTCATCGTGGAGAAGCCGGGGGTACATCCCGGCGACGATCCCAGGGCGCCGCAAGAGTCCGTGGGACGGCCGGAGTTCCGGCGCGAGCACACGCTGGAGCGCTGGACGGAGGCGCTGCTGGCCTCCATCCGCACTGCCCGCACGCTCCCCGGCATCGACCGCGCGCGCCTGCTCGTGGTGGGCCACTCCGAGGGGGGGCTCGTGGCGAGCCGCCTCGCCCGCATGCTCCCCGAGGTTACGCACGTGGCGGTGCTCGCCGGAGGCGGACCCTCCCAGCTCGCCGACCTCACGGCGCTGGTACGGAAGGGAAGGTTCCTCCGCCACGTGTCCCCGGACGCCGACGCCCGCGAGGCCGCGCTACGCATGGCGTGGCAGGACATCCTCGCCCACCCGGATGACCCGGACCGGATCTTCCTCGGCCAGGCCTACCCGCGCTGGGCCTCGTTCCTCGCGAGCTCGCCGGTGGAGGAGCTGTCGGAGGTCCGCTGGGCCCGCGTCCTCGTCGCCCAGGGCCTCGCCGACGACGCCGTCGAGCCCTTCACGGCCGACGTCCTGGCGGCGAGCCTGCGCGTGCAGGGGATCGACGTCACCGAGGTGCTGGTGCCGCAGGCGGACCACTCCTTCGCCGTGGCCGGGGAGCCGAGACACGACGGCTGGAGGGAGGTGCTGGGGCAGGTGACGGAGTGGGCCCTGTCCTGAGGGAACCGGGGGGACGCATCCCCCCGGTCGCGGCTACATCCGAGAGCGGGCGGGACGGTTGGCGGTGTCGTGCCCGGCCACCTTCACGAGCTTGTTGTAGAGACCGAGGATGAGCAGAGTCGGCGCCCACTGCCCGACGAAGTTCGAGGCCTCCTTCTTGCCCATCATCTGCAGGGCCAGCGAGACACCGATGGAGCCGACCGCCGCCCACAGGAACGTGTCCGACGGCAGCTTGGCCGTCTGCTCCTCGATGGCGGTCGCCACCGGGCCTTCCTTGTGCTGCTCCTCTCCCCTGAAGCCGTACGTCATGGTTCGATCCTCCGTGGAATGGACGAGGTAGGGCGTGCGCCACGCACGCAATGGCGGAGGCCGAATTCAAGCGCGGTGCCACGTGGCGCGCGCGCGAAGACGCGGCCCGTCAAGGGCACACGGTGCTCCACGGACGGCGCTGCGGTAAGAGGGCTCGGGTAACTCTGCTAGGCGCCGCGCTTCTGCTCGGCGCGGCGGCGCGCGGCGAGCAGGCGCACCAGGCGGCCCACGTCCTCGTCCGTGAGCTTCGAAGACTCGGCGGCGGAGAAGAGGAGGTCGAGGACGCCGTGGACGCCGGCGATGGCAGCCACGCTGAACTCGTGCACGCGGGCGCCCCGGCGGTCGTAATACTCCAGCCGCCCCATCGATCCGTCGTAGACCCAGCCCATGGTGCGGTGATTCTGCACCCTTTCCCAAGAAAAGCAAGGCATTCTGCGGCAGTCTGCTATCCTCTTTCGCTCCCACGGAGCCCCACGTGAGCGCCGGCCCATTGGTCCTGGTCACGAACGACGATGGGTTCGATGCGCCGGGCCTCCATGCGCTGGTGGCGTCCCTGGCTCCCCTCGGCCGCATCGTGGTGGTCGCCCCCGACCGCGAGCAGAGCGCCGCCGCCCACGCGCTCACCCTTCGCACCCCCTTGCGCGTCTACCAGGCCGGGGAAGACCGGTGGAGGGTGGAGGGCACGCCCACCGACTGCGTGCACCTGGGCATCTTCAACCTGACGGGCCGCCGCGACCCGGACCTCGTCCTCTCCGGCATCAACCGTGGGCTCAACGTGGGGGACGACGTGACGTACTCGGGGACCGTGGCGGGGGCGCTGGAAGCGGCGCTGCTCGGGGTGCCCGCTCTGGCCATGTCCGCCCAGATCGACGCCTCCGGCGCGCCCGACTACGCGCGGGCGGGGGCCATCGCGCGGAAGCTCGGGGAGCAGCTCCTGGCCCGGCCGCTCCCCCGCGGCGTGTTCCTCAACGTCAACGTCCCGGCGGGAACCCCGCGGGGGGTCCGCGTCACCCGGCAGGGAACCCGCTCCTACCGGGCGGCGGTGGTGGAGCGGCTGGACCCGGCGGGGCGGCCCTACTTCTGGATCGCGGGGGCGGACACCACGCCGGCGGGGGAGCCGGACGGGGACCACCGGGCCATCGAGGAGGGCTTCGTCTCCATCACGCCGCTGCACGCCAACCTGACCCACCTCCCCACGCTCTCCGTGCTCGAGGGCTGGGGCGTGGAGCTCCCCGGATGAGCCCGACCAGCCCACGGGAGCGCATGGTGCGCGCCCTCCAGGAGCGCGGCATCGCCGACCCCAGGGTGCTGGCCGCGCTCCGCGAGGTCCCGCGCGAGCGCTTCGTGGACGAGGCGCTGGCGGCCAAGGCCTACGCCGACGCCTCGCTCCCCATCGGGGAGCAGCAGACGATCTCCCAGCCCTGGATCGTGGCGGCCATGACGGAGCTGGTGGAGCCGGACGGAACGGGCCGCGCCCTGGAGATCGGCACCGGCTCCGGCTACCAGGCGGCGGTGCTGTCCAAGGTGTTCGCCCAGGTCTACACGGTGGAGCGGCTGCCCTCCCTGTCCAGCCGGGCCCGGCAGGCGCTGCGTGCCCTGGGCATCGAGAACGTCCACCTCAAGATCTTCGACGGGAGCTACGGCTGGAGCGAGTTCGCTCCCTACCGCGCCATCGTGGTCACCGCCGCCGCGCCCGACGTCCCCAAGCCGCTGCTGGACCAGCTCGCCGATGGGGGCCGCCTGGTGCTCCCCGTCGGGGAGAGCCAGGGTGCCGCCGAGCAGACGCTGGTGCGGGTGACCCGGCGCGGCGACGCGTTCGTGCGGGAGAACGCGGGGAGCTGCCGCTTCGTGCCCCTGGTGGGGAAGTTCGGCTTTTGACGCTGTGCTACCCTCTGCGCGCTCTCTCTGGGTCGGGGCGTAGCGCAGTCTGGTAGCGCACCTGGTTCGGGACCAGGGGGTCGGAGGTTCGAATCCTCTCGCCCCGACCAGTCTTCTCCCTCTCCCGAAACGTTGTGCTGTTCTCTTTGCGGGTCCCGCGCTCGCGCCCAGCTCCTACGGTGTCGCCACGCAAGAGTAACTGCGTTTCCCATTGCCGTAGCACCAGCGGTTGAAGATGCAGGTGTTGCCCCGACCGCCATCCCTCCGAGCAGGAGCGGCAGTGCGGCAACTCTGTCTTGGAGCCCTGACCTCTTCAGCAGGTCTTCGGGATTCGAAGCAAGTAGTACCTTCGGCGGTACTACTAGTCCTTGACGCTGAGATCGCGCTCCGGCAGACGTCCGGCAGACGCGCGATGCAAATCCGTGCGATCCGCCTCTGCGGTTCGCTCCGCGTCTACTTCTGCGCGTGCAGCGCGACCAGGGGACCGAAGTCGCGGAAGAGAGGAAGACCGCGCCGTCCCAGTCCTTCGAAGAAGCTGCGCACGACGCGCACGGGCGCGCTGGCGCGGTGCGTCGTCCACGAGTACCAGGCCAGGCCGGAGGTGGTGTCCACGATGTTCATCCCGCGGGCCTGGAGCCAGGAGCGCAGGGAGCGGAGCTCGGGCTCGATCAGGGCGTCGAGGTCGCCGTCCCAGGTGACGCCGTCCAGGACCGGCGGACGCACGCCCTCCCAGCCGAGCCGGTCCTGGACGCGTCCCTTTGCAGGGGCCTCGCACAGCCTGCGCGCGAAGCGGAGGGCACCGCCTCCCACACGCCCCGGGCTCGCACCGAGGGGTCCGCCGTATTGCGGAGACAGGAGCAGGAGGGAGCCTCCCGGACGCAGGACGTCGATCATGGCGGCGAGCGCCCGCTCCGGCTCCACCAGGTGCTCGAGCACGGAGATGGCGAGGACGGCATCGAAGGACCCGGAGCGGAAGGGGAGATGCTCGCCGTTTGCCTGGAGGTAGGCGCGGGTGGCGTCCCCGGGAGCGCGCTCCAGCGCCATGCGCAGGGGGAGGTGAGCGACGTCGCACCCCACGCAGTGCACTCCCGGGTGGGCGAGCACGTCGAGGTTCACGCCCTCGCCGCAGCCCACCTCGAGCACGGTGCCCCGCGCGGGCATGCGGGCACGCAGCCAGGCGTACTCGCCGCCGGCCTTGGCGGCGTTCTCCACGTAGTCGCGGCAGCGCTCGTAGTAATGCCGGTCGTGGTCCCACAGGGTCTTGACCAGCTCGGCATGCGTCCTGTCTTCCACGCTTCGCCCCCCTGCGGCGCCATGCAGATACACCAAACGCGCCGGGGCGCCAAGGGGGAGCTCAGGAGCGAGCCGTCACCAGGCGCACGCGGCGGGGCTCCACTTCGTAGAACACGGGGGTCTCGCCTGCGGCCTCTCCATCGGCGTTCAGGGGCATCGGGGGATCGGATTCAACGCGCAGGCGTCGCACGGCGCGGCGGAAGAGGGCGTCCTCCTCCGTGTGCTGCCCCAGGAGGATCTTGGGCAGCACCACGGCCAGCGTCGTCATCGGCATCTGCGGCACCACCAGCAGCTCGGCACGGCCGTCGTCCACCCGCGCGTCCGGAGCGATGCGGATGCCCCCCGCGATCGATCCCCCGTTGGCCAGGACGAGCGACCAGGCCTCCAGCTCTTCGGGCGGATCGTCGTCCACCTGTACGCGGAGCCGGTACGCCTGAAGCTCGGGGATGGCCTGCATCGCGCCCAGCGAGTAGGCGAGGGCCCCCCAGCCGTCCTTCTTGCCGTCGGCGCGGCCGGACACCACCGCGGAGAAGCCCGCGCTCGACGCGTTGAGGATCCAGCGCGTGTCTTCCCCTGCCACCTCGAGCCGCACCACGTCCACCCCCCACTCCTCGCCGCTCTCCAGGATCGCGAGCGCCGCATCGAGCTCGGAGGGGATGCCGACGAAGCGCGCGAAGTCGTTGCCCGTCCCCAGCGGCAGGAGACCGAGCTGCACGCGATCGAAGCAGCGCGCGAGCCCTTGCACCACCTCGTGGAGCGTGCCGTCCCCGCCCGCGGCCACCACGCGGGGGATGCCCGTCTCGGCGGCGTCGCGCGCCGCGCGTGCCGCGTCCCCGGGTGCGCGCGTGCAGACGACCTCGGTGTGCGGCAGGGCGCGGAGGCGCTGTTCCAGCGCCCCGGCGTCTTCGACCGAGCCGGCGGCCGCATTCAGGACGATGCGCTGGCGGGGGCAATCGGGCATGCGTGCTCCAAGAATATCCTGTTCGCCAGCGCAAGATTGTCACTGGACATTCCCGCCCCGGTGCGCTTCACTGCGATCCGTCACTCAAAACACGGGGGGAAGCATGACGCCGGAGGTGGTCCGGGCGATCCATTGGCTGCGCCACGTGAGCCTGGTCCGGGGAGACGTCCACCTCCTGCTCGACGACGACTCGGTGTGGCGCGTCCCTGGCGAGAGCCGCGTCGAGCGGTTCATCCAGCGGCGCTACCGCGACCTGGAGTTGCTGGGAGACGCCCGCGTCCGCGTGGTGCTCTTCGCCGATGGCGTGGCCGCCGACGCGGTCTTCGCCGGGCACGGCCTGGAGCTGCTCCTGGAGGACGGACCCGGCTCCTATCCCGCGGCGCCTCAGGCAGATGGGATCAGCCCCTCGGCCTGACGCCCTCGCGCGCTATCATCCCCTCTTCATGTCTTGTGCCGTGCACCTCACGGTCTCGGGCCACGTGCAGGGTGTGGGGTTCCGCTGGTTCGTGCTGCAGGAGGCGGACGCGGCCGGGGTCACGGGCTGGGTGCGCAACCTGCCGGACGGCCGGGTCGAGGTCTGGATCGAGGGGGAGGCCGAGACGGTGCGGACGCTGGAGCAAGCGATCGCGCGCGGGCCGCGGCACGCACGGGTCACGGCGGTGGAGCGGCGGCAGGAAACGCCCACCGGCCGCTTCCGGGAGTTCGGGGTGGAACGTTGAGCGACAAGGGCCCGGGACGGCGGGGCGGGGCGGGGACCGTGGCCGACCTCAAGAAGGTCATCCGCCAGGTGCCGGACTTCCCCAGGCCGGGGATCAACTTCTACGACGTGTCCACGCTGTTCCGGGATGCGGCGGCCTTCGGCCATGCGGTGGACCGGCTGGTGGAGCGCTACCGCGGGGAGACGCTGGACGCGGTGGTGGGGATCGAGGCCCGCGGCTTCGTGCTCGCCTCCGCCCTGGCGTACGCGCTGGAGAGCGGGCTCGTGCTGCTGCGGAAGCCGGGGAAGCTCCCCTGGGAGACCCACGCCGAGGAGTACGCCCTGGAATACGGCACGAACACCATCGAGATGCACCGCGACGCCGTTCATCCCGGGCACCGGGTCCTGGTGGTGGACGACGTCCTGGCAACCGGCGGGACCGCCGCCGCCGCCGGGCGCCTGCTGGAGCGCGTGGGCGCCACCGTGGAGGGATACGCCTTCCTGATCGAGCTCGGGTTCCTGGGAGGGCGCACCAAGCTCGGGCCGGCCGGCGTCTTCAGCCTCGTGCGCTACGATTAGCGGGCTTCCTTCGGGCTCGTAGCTCAGTTCGGATAGAGCGGCGGTTTCCTAAACCGTAGGTCGCAGGTTCAAGTCCTGCCGGGCCCACCATCTCCGCCTTGCCCCTCCGGCGGCCGCTAAGCTAGACTCCTGCGCTTTCACGGGAGCGCGCGTGGCCCAGAGGATCAGCCGCAAGGAACTCAAGCAGCAGGACGAGTTCGTCGAGGTCGGGTTCGACCTGCTGGAGTGGGTGGAGAAGCACCGGCCGGCCGTGCTCGCCGTCGGGGGCGGGTTCCTCGCCCTGCTCGCCCTGGTGGGCCTGTGGACCGTCATCTCCCGGATGCGGGAGAGCAGCGCCGAGAAGACCCTCACCGAGGGACTTTCCCTGTACGCCAAGGCCGGGCAGCCCGGAGCCCCCGCCGATGCCCTGGAGCAGGCCAAGAAGAAGTTCGCCGAGGCCAAGGGGGGGACCCCCGCCGGCGAGGTGGCCGCCTTCTACGAGGGTGCGGCCACGCTCCGGCAGGGGAACGCCAAGGAGGCCGCCCCCCTGCTCGAGAAGGCGGCCGATGCGGCGGACACCCGGACCGTGATGGACAGCGCCCGGGCCATGGCCGCCGAGGCCTACGAGGAGGCGGGGGACCTCGAGAAGGCCGCCTCCGTCTGGCGGGCGCTCGCAGACGACCCCGGAGCGGTCTATCCGCCGGACATGGCGCTCCTCCGGCTGGGGGACGTGAAGAGCCGGCAGGGGAAGACCGAGGAAGCCACCGCGGCCTGGCGGGAGGCGCTGGCCCGGGCTCCGCAGGGTCCGGCGGCCACGGAAGCCCAGCAGCGCCTGGGAACGGGTCCGGCCGCCCCCGGAGGGCTCACGCTTCCCTCCGGCTCGTGACCTGACGCCCTAGAACGGGATGTCGTCCTCGCCGAAGCCGGCCTCCGGCTCGGCCACCTCTTCCATGGGGCCCCGCGCCGCCACCGGCTGGCGCTCGTCCCCTGGACGGGAGCCCAGCATCTGGAAGCGCTGCGCCCGCACCTCGGTGGTGTAGCGCTTGTTGCCGTCGCGGTCGGTCCACTCCCGCGTCTGCAGCGAGCCCTCGACGTAGACCTGCCGCCCCTTGCGCAGGTACTCGCCGGCGATCTCCGCCTGCTTTCCCCACACCACGATGCGGTGCCACTCGGTGCGTTCCTTCTTCTCCCCCGAGGGATCGTTCCAGCGATCCGTGGTCGCGAGCGTGAAGTTCGCCACGGCGCTGCCGCCGGGCGTGTAGCGCACCTCGGGGTCGCGTCCGAGGTTGCCGACCAGGATGACCTTGTTGACGCTGGCCATTTTGGGATTCTCCGTGGGAGGCGCGCGGACTCTACCACTTTCCAGGGCCCTGTGCGATCCTTCGCGGCCGCCGATGTCCGAGCGCAAGACCCTCCTCCGGACCGCGGGGTCGATCAGTCTGGCGACCCTCGTCTCCCGCGTCCTCGGGCTCGCGCGCGATCAGGTACAGTCCTACTACTTCGGCGCCGGCGCGCTCACGGACGCCTTCGTGGCCGCGTTTCGCATCCCCAACCTGCTGCGCGACCTCTTCGCCGAGGGCGCGCTCTCCTCCGCCTTCGTCCCCACCTTCACCGCCGAGCGCGAGCGGAGCGGCACGGAAGCGGCCTGGCGCCTGGCCAACCGCGTGGTCTCCGCCCTGGCCGTGATCCTGGGCGTCCTCACCGTGCTGCTGGCGCTGTTCGCCCCCCAGATCGTGCCCTTCTACGCCCCCGGCTTCAGCCCCGAGAAGACGGCGCTCGCGGTCACCATGACCCGCATCCTCGCCCCCTTCCTTCTCTGCGTGGCGCTGGCGGCGGTGGCCATGGGCGTGCTCAACACGTGCGGCCGCTTCTTCCTGCCCGCGGCGGCGCCTGCGGCGTTCAACCTCGCCGCCATCCTGGCCGTGATCGCGCTGTCGCCCTGGCTGCCCCGCTTCGGCCTGGCGCCCGTGCTGTCGCTGGCCCTGGGCGCCATGGCGGGAGGGCTCCTCCAGTTCCTGGTGCAGGTCCCGGCGCTGCGGCGGGAGGGATACCGCTTCCGCTTCGACCTCGCCTTCTCCGACCCGGGGCTGCGCCGGGTGGGCTCGCTCATGCTGCCCGCGGTCTTCGGCCTCGCCGCCACGCAGATCAACATCCTGGTGGACACGATCCTGGCCTCGAAGATGGGGGACGGCCCCCCCACCTGGCTCGCCATCGCCTTCCGTTTGATGCAACTCCCCCTCGGTCTCTTCGGGGTGGCCATCGCCACCGCCAACCTGGCCCGCGTCTCCCGCGACGTGGCCCGCGAGGATCACGACGCGCTGCGCACGAGCCTGGCCGGGGCGCTGCGGGCGGCGGCCCTCCTCACCCTTCCCGCCACGGCCGGGCTGATCGCGCTGGCGCGCCCCATCGTGCGCGTCCTCTTCGAACACGGGCGCTTCGACGCCGCCGACACCGAGGCCACGGCCCTGGCCATCGTCTGCTACGCCCTCGGCCTCTACGCCTACTCCGTGACCAAGATCCAGGTGCCCACCTACTACGCGCTGGGGGACACGCGGCGGCCAGTCCTGGCCTCGGCGGTCTCGGTGGCGGCCAAGATCGCGGCCAACTTCCTGCTCATCGCCCTGCTGCGGCGCCTGGGCATGCCCGTGCATCTGGCCCTGGCGCTGTCGACGTCCCTGGCGGCGTGGTTGAACTTCGTGCAGCTCGGGGTGGGACTGCATGCCCGGGTGGGATCGCTCTCCGCTCACCGCGTCACCTCCGTCACCTTGCGCCTGCTCCTGCTGTCGGCGGCGGTGGGGGGGGCCGCCTACGGCGCCTATGTCCTCCTGGCCGCCGCACTGCCCGGACCGGGCACGGCCCGCGAGCTGGTGCGCGTCGTGCTCTGCGCGGCGCTGGGGATGGGCGTGTGGGCGGGGGGATGCGCCTGGATGCGCCTCCCCGAAGCCGAGGCCCTGTGGAGACGCTTCGCGCGCTGAGCAGGTCCGCGCTACACTCCCGCCGTGCTCGCGGTTCGATCGCTGGCCAAGCGCTTCGGCGACGTCGTCGCGCTGCAGGACGTCAGCTTCGAGGTCGGACGGGGCGAGATCGTCGGCTTCCTGGGGCCGAACGGGGCCGGCAAGACCACCACGCTGCGCATCCTCTCGACCTTTCTGACGCCGGACGCGGGGAGCGCCACGGTGGGCGGCCACGACACCGCGCGCGAGCCCATGGCGGTGCGGCGGAAGCTCGGCTACCTGCCGGAGCACCCGCCGCTCTACCTCGACCACACGGTGCGCGAGTACCTCGGGTTCTGCGCCGCGCTGCGCGGGGTGCCCCGGCGGCGCCGGCGCTCGGCGGTGGACGGAGCCATCGCCCGCTGTGGCCTGGGGGAGGTGGGGGACCGCCTGCTGCAGAACCTGTCCAAGGGATTCAGACAGCGTGTGGGACTGGCCCAGGCGCTGGTGCACGGGCCGGAGGTGCTCATCCTGGACGAGCCCACCGTCGGCCTCGATCCCCAGCAGATCCGCGAGATCCGGGAGCTGATCCGGGCCCTGGCGGGGGAGCACACCGTGCTCCTCTCCACCCACATCCTCCCCGAGGTGGCGGCGGTGTGCGGGCGCGTGGTGATCGTGCACCGGGGCCGGGTGGTGGCGGACGCCCCGGTGACCGAGCTCACCGGGGCCGGAAGCCTCGAGGAAGCCTTCCTCCGGGTCACCGCCGGGGACACTGCCGAGGGGGCGGCGTGAGGGCCCTCCTCGCCGTCTGCACGCGGGAGCTCCGGAGCCAGCTCGCCTCCCCCCTGGCCTGGACGATCGCCGCCGGCTTCCTCGTCACGGCCGGGTACTTCTTCTTCTCGCAGGTGGTGAACTACGCCGAGGCCATGCAGCAGTACGAGATGTACGCGCAGCTCTCGCAGGACCCCACCATGCTCGAGCGGTTCAACCTGAACCTCCTCGTGGAGGGGATGTTCTCGAACGTGCTCGTGCTGCTCCTGTTCGTCGTCCCCATCCTCTCCATGGGCTCGATCGCCGAGGAGCGGCGCCGGGGAACGGACGAGCTGCTCCTCACCGCCCCGCTGGGACCGGGGGGGGTGGTGGCCGGGAAGTTCCTGGGCCTGCTGCTCGTGCTCTGGGCGATGCTGGCGGGGAGCGGTCTCTTCCTGTTCCTCCTCACGCTCCACGGAAATCCCGAGCGGGGCCCGATCTGGACGGGGATGGTGGGCCTGGCCCTGGTGAGCGCGGGCCTTCTCGCCCTCGGTCTCGCCGTCTCCGCGGCCACCTCCAGCCAGGCGGTAGCGGGGATCGGCACCTTCGTCCTCTCCCTCCTCCTGTTCGCCCTGGCCTGGCCGGCGGAGGCGCTGGGCGGAGCGGCGGGGAAGGTGCTGGGGGAGCTCGCGCTCCCGCCCCACTTCGACGACTTCACCAAGGGCCTGATCACCGGGAGCGACGTGGCCTACTTCGTCTCCCTGGCGGCGCTCGGCCTCTTCGTGGCGCGGGCGCTCCTTGCCTCCCAGCGATGGAGGTGAGCGCCGTGCGCGGGGTGGGGCGCTTCCTCGGGTTCGCCGGTCTCGTGCTGCTGGTCTTCGGTCTCCTCTCCTTCGCGCTCACGCGCCGCTTCGACCTCTGGACGGCGATCCACGTGGCCGGCGGCGGCGTGCTGGTCGCGGTCTCCGGGGTGGCGAACCTCGCCGGGGTGCGCCGCACCGTGGCACGCCGCGGCACGCGCGAGCGCGCGCAGGCGCTGATCGGCGGCCTGCTGTTCGCGGGGATCCTCGTGGCGGCGAACGTGCTCGCGGCGCGCTTCCCCTGGCGCTGGGATGCCACCGAGAACAAGATCCACACCCTGGCACCGGCGACCCGCGCCCTCGTGCAGGGCCTGGAAGCTCCCGTCGAGCTCCTGGCGGTGTTCCAGCCCGCCGATCCCGCGCGCCACGAGGTGGAAGCGCTGCTCCGGCGTCTGGCCGAGGCATCCCCCAGGCTCACCTGGCGCTTCGTGGACCCCGATCGCGAGGCGCTCCTGGTCCGGCAGCTCGGGGTGACCCAGGACAAGGTGGTGGTGGCTCGGGCGGGGGAGACGACGGCGCAGAGCACCGGGGACCCCCGGGCGGGGATCGGAGAGGGCGCGCTCGCCAACCTGCTGCTCCGCGTCACGCGCACCGGCCCGCGCACCGTCTACGTGCTTCTCGGTGATGGGGAGCCCAGCCCCGAGGACCTCCAGGATCCGGCGGGCCTGGGCCTGCTCGCGCGCGCGCTCACGGACGCGAACTTCGCGCCCAGGCCGCTCCTGCTCTCCACCGCACAGGCCGTTCCGCAGGACGCGCTGCTCGTCGTGCTCGCCGGTCCGAGAAAGCCGCTCCCCGCCCACGACGTCGACCTGCTGCGCGCCTATCTCGCCCGCGGCGGGCGGCTGCTGGCGCTCGTCGATCCCGGAGAGGAGCTGGGCCTCACCCCGCTGCTCGCGGAGTACGGTGTCGGCCTGGGAGACACGCTGGTGGTGGACCAGCAGCAGGTGCCGTTCTTCGGGGCCAGCCTGGGGGTGGACCCCATCGTGCAGAGCTTCCCCGAGCACCCCATCACCCGCAACTTCCGCGAGCGCATCGTGCTCCTGCAGGCCCGCACGGTGGAGTGGAGCGGCAAGCCCACCGTGGCCGGTGCCACGGGGCAGGTGATCGCGGAGACGGGGGAGGAGAGCTGGGCGGAGAAGGGATGGCGCGAGGTGCTCGCCACCGGCCGCGTGCGCAAGGACGCCGGGGAGGAGGAGGGGCCGCTCCCGGTGGCGGTGGCCGTGGCCGCCAAGACCACGCGCCTGGTGGTCCTCGGCGATGCCGACCTGGCACGGAACGCCAACCTCGACACGTACTTCAACCGGGAGTTCCTGCTCAACGCCGTGCAGTGGCTGGCGGGGGACGACGCGCTCATCGCCGAGCGGCCCCGCGGTCTGCGCCCCTCGCGCCTGGAGATGACCGACCTCGAGATGTGGCGCCTCTTCCGCTTCTCGGTGCTGCTCCTGCCCGAGGCGCTGCTGATCGTGGGCCTCGGCATCTGGTGGCGGAGAAGGACGCTTTGAGCCTGCGCGCCCTCGCCGTCCTCCTTCTCCTCCTGGTGGCCGCGGTGGCGGCGGTTTGGTGGCTCCCGGAAAAGCAGGAGCCCGCGAAGGACGCCGGCTCCGAGGAAGAATTGCTGGTGGCCCTGGCGGCCTCCGACGTGGGGGCGATCGAGCTCATCCGGGGAACGCAGCACCTGCGCCTGGAGCGCCGCGCCGGGCTGGGCTGGGTGCTGACGCAGCCCGCCCTGGCGGAAGCGCGCTCCGAGGCGGCCGAGGCGCTCCTCCGGGGCGTCCTGGACGCGCGGGTCCGCCGCGTGCTCGAGCCGCGCCTTCCCGAGGAGGCCGCCGCGACCTATGGCCTTGCCCCGCCGGAGGCGGTGGTGGTGCTCCACCCCGGGAAGGCGGGCGCTCCCGTGCGCCTGCGCCTCGGCGGAGGATCGCCCGTGTCGGCCGACCGCTACGCGCAGGACGACCGGGGCCGCCTCCTGCTCGTGGACGCGAGCCTCGCGTCGAGCCTCGACACCTCCGCCGACAACCTCCTGGAGCGGCGCCTGGTCCCGGTCCCCGCACGGGACATCGCCGCCATCGCGG
Organism: Candidatus Polarisedimenticolaceae bacterium; assembly: GCA_036274395.1. Classification (GTDB taxonomy): domain Bacteria; phylum Acidobacteriota; class Polarisedimenticolia; order Polarisedimenticolales; family DASUFT01; genus DASUFT01. The sequence continues at coordinate 31,142 of DASUFT010000105.1, forward strand.
TGCAGCGTCCGGGAGGGGAGATCCGTCTCCAGCGGGTGGACGGGGGGTGGACGATGCTGGCCCCGGTCGTGGACGAGGCAGACGCCGGGGACGCCGATGCCTGGGCGCGGCTGCTGTCCGGGATGGAGCGCAGCCGGGGACTGCGGGAGTCGGAGGAGACACGGGCCAGGGCCCTTCTCGAGCGTCCGCAGGTGCGGGTCACCGTGACGCTCGCCGGGGGAAAGGCCCTCCCCGCGCTCGCCCTGGCCTCCGAGGGACCGCTGGGCGCCAAGGACGATCCCGAGCGCTACGCCGCGCGCGCGGCGCGTCTTCCCGGTGCCGCCCCCGTGGAGGGGCCGGTGCCCGCGAGCGCGGTCACCGACCTCCTGCGTCCCGCCTCCGACCTGCGCGATCCCCGCGTGGCCGGCTTCGACGTCCCGGAAGCGCGCGAGGTGAGGATCCGCCAGGGCGGTCACGAGCTGGCGCTCTTGCGCTCCGGCGATGGCGGCTGGACGGCGCGTGAAGACGGCAGGCCGGCCGCGGTGCCCGAGGCCGGGGCGGTGGCCGCCTGGCTCGACCGCGTGCGACTCCTGCACGCGAGCGACTTCGCGCCGGCGGGGGCGCCCTTCACTCCCGCGCGCACGGTCGTCGTGACGCTGGCCTCGGGGAAGACGCTCACGGTCGAGCTGGGAGAGGCCGCGGGGGAGCGGGTGCCCGTCCGCGGATCTCGCCGGCCTGCCGTCGTGGCCTGGGTCTCCAGGGAGGCGGTGCCTCCCTGGCCACTGCGGGTGGCGGACCTCGAGACGGCGGCGGGGGCGTGAAGGCCGTGCTGCAGCGGGTCTCCCGCGCCGAGGTGCGGGTGGAAGGACGGGCGGTGGGCACCATCGGCCGGGGGCTCCTGGTGCTTCTCGGGGTGGAGCGTGGGGACGACGCCGCGAACGCGGCCCACCTCGCGGACAAGACCGCCGAGCTCCGGATCTTCCCCGACGACAGGCACCACATGAACCGCAGCGTGGAGGACGTGGGCGGCGCCTGCCTCGTGGTCTCCCAGTTCACGCTGGCGGGCTCGACGCGTCGGGGACGCCGACCCTCGTTCGACGCTGCCGCGCCCCCGGGGGAGGCGGAGCCGCTCTACGAGCACTTCGTGGCCCGCCTGCGTGCACGCGGCCTCCCCGTCGCCACGGGGGTCTTTCGGGCCATGATGGAGGTCGAGCTCGTCAACGACGGGCCGGTGACCCTCCTCCTGGAGGGGAAGGAGGCGCCTTGACGGGAGCGCGGCCGGTGGGGTGGCTGGCGCGCTGGCTCGACCACCTGGACGTCGAGCGGGGCCTGGCGCGCAACTCGCTGCTCGCCTACCGCAGGGATCTGGAGGCGCTGGCCCGGGGGCTGGAAGGACGTCCCCTGGAGCAGGCCACGCGCGAGGACCTGCTGGCGCACCTGCGCGCCGCCCGCCTGGCTGGACGCTCTCCCCGCTCGGTGGCGCGCTGGCTGGTGGCGGTGCGGGCGTACTTCACCTGGCTGCTGGCGGAGGGCGTGGTGTCCGAGGATCCCACCGCCCACCTGGACGCGCCGCGGAGCTGGCGTCCCCTCCCCAAGGTGCTGCGGGGGGACGAGGTGGAGGGACTCCTGGCGGCCCCGGCGCGGGACCGCCCGCGGGGCCTGCGGGACGCCGCCATGCTGGAGGTGCTCTACGCCACCGGCCTGCGCGTCAGCGAGCTGTGCGGCCTTCGGCTCCTCGATCTGCATCTGGACGCGGGGTACCTGCGCTGCACCGGCAAGGGGGAGAAGCAGCGCGTCGTCCCCCTGGGCGAGGAGGCCTGCGCCGTGCTCCTCCGGTACCTCGCAGAAGGAAGGGGAAAGCTCCTGGGGGGGCGGCGCTCGGACGTCCTCTTCGTGGGTCCGCGCGGGGAGGGCCTCACCCGGCAGGGGTTCTGGAAGGCGATCAAGGCCTACGGGAAGCGGGCGGGGATCACCGCCCCGCTCTCTCCCCACGTCGTCCGCCATTCCTTCGCCACCCATCTCCTCGAGCACGGCGCCGACCTGCGCTCCATCCAGGTGCTGCTCGGGCACGCCGACATCTCGACCACGCAGATCTACACCCACGTGAACCGGGAACGGCTGCGGCGGATCTACGAGGACTTCCACCCCCGCGCGTAGCATGATCCTCGTCACCACCCACGACCAGGCCGACTTCGACTGCGCGGGAGGCGCGCTGGCGGCGAGCCTGCTGCACCCCGGTGCGGTGGTCTCCTTTCCCGGCGCGAAGATGCCCGCGCTCCATGCCTATCTCGCGTCCCATCCCGGTCTCCTCCCGGAGGTGCGGGCGCGCGACGTGGACCTCGCCTCCGTGCGGACGCTCATCGTGGTGGACACGCAGGCGGAGGAGCGCCTGGGCCGCTTCCGCGCGCTGCTCGGGCGCCCCGAGGTGGATGTCCTCGTGTACGACCACCACCCCCGCGGGTCCGCGCTGGGAAGGGGAGCCGTGCACGTGGAGGAGGTGGGCGCGGTGACCTCGCTCCTGGCACTCCGCCTCAAGACGGCCGCGCGCCCACCCACGCCCGCCCAGGCCACACTGATGCTCCTGGGCATCCACGAGGACACCGGAGGGCTGCTGTACGCCGGCACCCGCGCCGAGGACCTGGAGGCCGCCGCCTGGCTCCTCCGCTGCGGCGGCGACCTGGCGCAGGTCGCGGAGGTGCGGGCGCGCGGGCTCACCGTCGAGCAGGTGGATCTCCATCACGCGCTGCTGCACGACGCACGGCCGCACGCGGTGGGGATGCGCGAGGTGGTGCTGGCCACGGCGGAGTGCGCGCGATTCGTCCCCGATGCCGCCCGCATCGTGCAGGACCTGGGCGCCAGCCTCGCCGCCCGTCGGCTGGTGGCGCTGATCCGGATGGAGGACCGGGTGTTCCTCATCGCGCGGAGCCGGGCCCGTGACTTCGACGCCGCGCGCCTGGCGGCCACCTTCGGCGGAGGCGGCCACGCGGTCGCAGCTTCCGCCGTGCTGCGTGGCCGGACCCTGCTGGAGGCGCGTGCGGAGGTGCTGGCCGCGCTGCACGGGGCGCTCCCCTCCGGCAAGACGGCCGCCGAGCTGATGACGGCGCCGCTGTTCACCCTTCCCGCGCAGACCCGTCTGGCGGAGGGGGTCGCCGCCCTCAATCGCTACCGCCTCAACGTCCTGCCCGTGGTGCGGCGCGGCCGGGTGGTGGGCGCCCTCACCCGGCAGGTGGCGGACGTGGCCCTCGGTCACGGGCTGGGGGACCGCAGCGTGGCCGACGTCGCCGCCGCCGAGGTGCCGATCGTCTCGCCCGGTGCCGGGCTGGAGGAGGTCAGGCAGCGGCTCCTGGCGGGAGGCCACCGCTTCGTCCTGGTGGGGGAGGGTCCCGGCGGGGTGCAGGGCATCATCACGCGCGCCGAGCTGCTGCGTGGCCTGCACGGCGCGGCGGTCGAGGAGACGGGGGGGAACGGGGCGGAGGCGGAGGACCTGGGGCCGCTCCTGGTGGAACGGCTCCCCGCCGAGATGCTGGACCTGCTGCGCCGGGTGGGGACGCTGGCACACGGGGCGAGGATGCAGGCCTACCTCGTGGGCGGGGTGGTCCGCGACGTGCTGCTGGGACTGGAGACCGGGGATCTCGACCTGGTGGTGGAGGGGGACGGGGCGGCCCTGGCCGCCTTGCTGGCGCGCGAGATCGGCGGGCGTGCGCGCACCCACCCGGCCTTCGGCACGGCGGTGCTGGACCTTCCCGGCGGACGGCGCATCGACCTCGCGACCGCCAGGACGGAGCACTATCCGAGACCGGGGGCCCTCCCGCGCGTCACTCCCGGCGGGCTCCGGCAGGATCTCTTCCGCCGGGACTTCACGATCAACGCCATGGCGGTGGCGCTCGGGCCCGCGCGTTTCGGAGCGCTGCTCGACCCCTTCGGCGGGCGCTCCGACCTGAAGCAGGGACGCATCCGCGTGCTGCACGGCCTCTCCTTCCTCGAGGATCCCACCCGCGCCTTCCGCGCCGTGCGCTTCGCCGCCCGTCTGGACTTCGCGCTGGCGGACGAGACGGAGCACCTGCTGCGCGTGGCGCGTCGGGAGGAGGCGTTCTCCCGGCTGAGCACGGCGCGGCTGGCGCGGGAGATCGAGCGCCTGTTCGCGGAGCGACGCCTGGCCCGGGTCGTGCGCGCGCTGGCGAGACAGCGGCTCCTCGAGGTGATCCATCCCGACCTCCGCCTGACCCGCCGGGGTGGGGCTCGCCTGGAGCGCGCGGAGGAGATCCTGGCCTGGGCGCGCCTGCAGTCCGGTGTGCCCGAGGTCCGGGCCTGGACGATCCCCATGGCGGTGCTCCTGGAGCCCCTGGCACGGGCGGCGCGGGGGGCGGCGCTCGCACGGTCGGTGCTGCGTGCGGGGGACCGCGCCCTCCTCGTCACCGCCCCCGAGCGTGCGGCCAGGCTGCTGGCCGGCGTGCTCCGCCGCGAGGGAGACGCCGCGCTGCACGCCCTGGGCGTGGCTGAGCCGGCCGAGGTGGTCCTGCTGGCCATGGTGCTCACCCCCCGCCAGGAGGTGCGTGCGCGCCTGGCCCGCTATCTCACGGTGCTGCGCACGGCACGCCCCGACCTCACCGGACGCGACCTCCTCCACCAGGGAGTGCCGCAAGGACCGGCGATCGCCGCCGGCCTGAAGGCGGCCCTCCGGGCCAAGCTGCAGGGAGGGGGGGACAGGGAGGCGCAGCTGGGGGCGGCGCTCCGCGCTGCCCGGGCGCACCGGGCTCCTTGACACGCTCGGCGACACTCGACTATCCCTAGCGCCCGCTGTCGGGGGACGCCTTGGACGAAGACAACTTCGAGGAGCCGATCCTCACGCTCGAGCGGCGCATCGATGCGCTCTCCGGGATGGGGGACGACGTCGGCATCCGCAGGCAGCGGGAGGCGCTCCAGCAGGAGCTGGAGATGGTGCGGGCCCGCGTGTACGGGGGGCTCACCCCCTGGCAGAAGACGCTGGTCGCCCGCCACGCCCGCCGTCCCTACACCCTCGATTACCTGCGCGTCCTGGTGAGCGGGTTCGTGGAGATTCACGGGGACCGGAAGTACGCGGACGATCCCGCCATCGTCGCCGGCTTCGGCGAGTTCCGGGGACGGCAGGTGGTGGTGGTCGGCCATCAGAAGGGCCGCGATACGAAGGAGAAGATCTACCGCAACTTCGGCATGCCCCGTCCCGAGGGCTACCGCAAGGCGCTGCGCGTGATGGCCTTCGCCGAGAAGTTCGGACGTCCCATCCTCACCTTCGTGGACACCCCCGGGGCGTACCCCGGTATCGGTGCCGAGGAGCGGGGCCAGGCGGAGGCCATCGCCCACAACCTGAGGGAGATGGCCAAGCTGCGCGTCCCCGTGCTCGTCACCGTCACGGGAGAGGGGGGGAGCGGCGGTGCCCTGGCCCTGGGGGTGGGCGACCGCGTGAACATGCTCGAGTTCTCGGTCTACTCGGTGATCAGCCCGGAGGGCTGCGCCGCCATCCTCTGGCGCGATCCCGGACGGGCGCGGGAGGCCGCCGCCGCCATGAGGATGACCGCGCCCGACCTGCTGGCGCTGGACGTCGTGGACGAGGTGATCGGAGAGGTGGTCGGGGGCGCGCACGTGGACCCCCAGCGGCAGGCGGAGCTGGTGGGGGACGTGCTTGAGCGGCAGCTCGACGAGATGGCGCGCGTTCCCCTGGAGACGCTCCTCGCCGGACGCTACGCGAGGTTCCGCCGCATGGGGAGAGTGGGGTAGGAAGGGGTCAGGTCTTTCCTGTTTCCTTTTCCGCCCCTCTCTCCGACATGGGCCGGCGGAACGAGCGGAAAAGGAAACAGGAAAGACCTGACCCCTTCTCACGTCCCCTTCACTTCATCCCACACGCGGTCGAGCGTCTCCAGGCCGGCGTCCTGGATGGGGATGCCGGCGGCGGCGAGGCGCCGCTCCACTTCGTGAAAGCGCGCCTGGAACTTGCGGTTGGCGCCTTCCAGCGCCTCCTCCGCATCCACGTCCAGGCGGCGCGCCAGCATCACCAGCGAGAAGAGGAGGTCGCCGAACTCCTCCCGCACCTCCTCGGGCCGGCCCGCCTCCGCGGCGCGCCGCAGCTCGCCCACCTCCTCGTCGATCTTGTCCAGGACGTCGGCGTCGCGATGCCAGTCGAAGCCCACGCGCGCGGCCTTGGTGCCCAGGCGCTGGGCCTTGAGGAGCGCTGGGAGGCCGCGGGGGATGCCGGCGAGCACGGAGGCCGGTGCCGCCGGCGCTCCCTTCTCCTTGCGCTTGATCTCCTCCCAGTTGCGCAGGACCTGCTCGGAGGTGTCGGCGCGCTCGTTCCCGAAGACGTGGGGGTGGCGCCGCACCATCTTCTCCGCGATCCCGGCGGCCACGTCCTGGGCGGTGAACGCGCCCTCCTCCTTGGCCAGGCGGGAGAGGAAGACGATCTGGAAGAGGAGGTCTCCCAGCTCCTCGCGCAGGCCGGCGCGGTCTCCCGCGTCCAGCGCCTCCACCACCTCGTAGCACTCCTCCAGGAGGTAGTTGCGGAGGGTGGCGTAGGTCTGCTCGCGATCCCACGGGCAGCCGCCCGGATCGCGCAGCCGATCCATGATGCTCACGAGGTCGGCGAACGCTCCGTCCCTGACCGGCATCCGGACATGCTCCCTTGACTTGACGGCTCCCGGGCCCATGTTAGCGGCGGGACCTTCGATTGTCCGGCCTGAAAACCGGGTGGTACCATCCGGCGACAGGAGGACCGCGATGGTCGACGACGGGCGGCAGACGCAAGGGGAGGACCGGGGTCGACAGACGCTCAAGGTCACCGATCGGCGTCACTTCACGGCCGACGGAGAGCGCCGCTCGGAGCTTCACGACGAGCCGGAAGAGGCCGTCGGGGCCCGGGTTCGCCCCGAGTCGCCCGCCAAGGAAGCCGCGGTGCCCGCGTCTGGCGAGGGGTTCGAGCGGCGCTCGCTGGACGAGCCCGAGGGCGTGGACTTCACGATGCTCATCAACGCCATGGCGCAGCCGGCGTTGCTGTTCCTCGGCGAGATCCCGCACCCGGGCACGGGAAAGGCGACGTTCAATCCCGAGCAGGCGCGCCTGCAGATCGACATGCTGGACCTGCTGAGGGTGAAGTGCCGGGGCAACCTGAGCGCCGAGGAAGAAGGGCTTCTGGAGCGGGTGCTCTACCAGCTGCGGATGCTCTACGTGGCAAGGACGGGCCCGCAGGGCTGACGCTCCGCCTTCTCTGCCTCCTCCTGCTCCTCGCCACCGCCACTCCCTGTTTCTCCCAGTCCGCCCCCATCCGGCTGAACGTTCCCGAGGCCGCGCCCGCGCCGGACGCGGAGGTGCCGGTGTTCGGGGAGGACGGACGCCACGGATTCGACTACGAGGCCTTCGACGCCCGCCTCGAGTCGCTCTGGTTCGCGCGCAAGGCCCACCTGGCGGCGGGACGGGACGAGGAGGCGAAGCGGCAGGGCGACCTGCTCCTGGCCTTCGCGCGCGAGGAGGGGGTGCGCCGCCTGGAGAACGTGGCCGGCGCCCTGGTGGCGGAGGCTCACCGCTTCATCGCCGAGGGGAGCTACGACCGCGCCCTGGCCTCGCTCGATCTCGCGGAGGCCTTCGATCCGGGGCGTCCCCAGACGCGCATGGCGCGGGCGGCCGTCCTCTGGAAGTCCGGCCGCGGTGCGCTGGGCGCCGTCGGCCAGGCGGCCTCGGCGGCCCGGGCGTCGGTGACGCGCGCATGGACCAACCTGACGCTGGTCCAGTACCTGGCGCTGGTCTTGGTGCTGGGGATGGTGGGGGCGCTCACCGCCTTCGCCGTCCTCATGGCCGTGCGCCACCACGTGCCGTTTCGCCACGACGTCGAGGAGTGGATGGTCCGCCAGGGGCGGGCCGAGCTGGCTGGGCCGGCGGGATGGGCGGTCCTCCTGCTTCCCCTCCTCACCTGGGTCGGGGCAGGCTGGCTGCTCCTCTACTGGATCCCCGCGACCTTCCGTTACCTGCGCCGGGCGGAGAAGGTGGCCGCCGCCGCCCTGCTGGTGGTGGCCGCCGCCGCCCTGCCCGCCTACCGCTTCGCGGTCGGGCTCTACGGCGTGCTGGCGGACCCCGCGGTACGGACCACCCTGGCGGCGGCATCCGGCTCCTACGAGCCGGACCGCGTCCTCGAGCTGCAGGCTCTGGTGCGCGCCCATCCCGGCGACGCCACCTACCGCTTCCTCTTGGCGAACCTCTACAAGAGCGGCCACTTCTTCGAGGACGCCTACGAGGAGTACCAGGCGGCGCTGCGCGTGGACCGGGGCCTCTACCAGGCGCGCATCAACAGCGGCAACGTCTTCTTCCTGGCCGGGCGCCAGGCGGAGGCGGTGGTGGAGTACCGGCGCGCACTCGAGCTCAACCCGCGGAGCGCCCTGGCCTGGTACAACACCTACCTGGCGCAGCAGCAGTCCTTCCACCTCAAGGAGTCCGAGGAGTCGCTGCGGCGGGCGCGCGAGATCGACGGCAAGGGGATCGCGAACCTCCTGGCGCGCCGGGGCCGCGACGGCGAGCACGCCACCGTGGTGGACGCCACCGTGGGCCTGGGGTCGGTGTGGAAGGCCGCGCTCTCCGGCCAGGCGCTCAAGCCCGGGAGGGCGGAAGCCTCCCCCCAGGTGGGGCTCAAGCTGCTGCTCAATCCCCTCACCGGCGCCTCCCTGGCCGCGCTCGTCGCCTGTCTCCTGCTGGGATTCTCGGGCGCACGCGAGCCGGCGCGGCGGTGCATCCGCTGTGGCCGGCCCTTCTGCCCGGCCTGCAAGAGCCACCGCGAGGCGCACGAGTACTGCAGCCAGTGCGTGCACCTGTTCGTGCTCGGGGACGGCCTCGCCCCCCAGACCAAGATGCGGAAGATGTACGAGGTCGAGCGCCACGACCGCCGCACGCGCCGCGTGCGCCGGCTGGTCTCGCTCGTCCTCCCCGGGTCGGCCCAGCTGCTGCGGGGACGCACGGCGGCGGGGGTCCTCCTCCTGGTGGTGTGGCTGGCGGCGCTCATCGCCTGGCAGCCCCGGGTCCTCATCCCGGTGGAGCACCTGGTGGGGACGCAGCTGCGCCTCGACCTCCTGCGCTCGGGGAGCGTGCCCGGCGTCTACGCCCTGGATCCCTCGGGGGTGGTGGCGCTGACGGCGGCGGCGCTGACGTGGCTGGTGGCCAACCTCTCCGCCCTGCGCATGCGGGAGGGCTGAGATGGCGCTCCAGGGAACCCTGCGCGACTTCGGCCTGGCCGACATCTTTCAGCTCATCGGCATGCAGCGGAAGACGGGGACGCTCACCCTGCGCAACGAGCGGGAGACCGTGTACGTCAAGTTCCACGAGGGCGCGGTGGTGGGGGGAGAGTCCGCCACCCAGATGCTGGAGGACCTGCTGGGCTCCGTGCTGGTGCGGACCGGACGCATCACGGACGCGCAGCTGCAGGAGGCGCTGCGGCTTCAGGGCAAGACCCTGCAGCGGCTGGGCTACCTGCTGGTGAAGAACGGGTTCATCTCTCCCCACGATCTCCAGGACGCCCTGCACACCCAGGTGACGCAGGTGGTCTACCGGCTGTTCCGCTGGCGGAGCGGGACGTATCACTTCCAGGCCGACGAGGCCATCGACTACGACCACGAGTTCACGCCCGTGAGCGCCGAGACGATCCTCATGGAAGGCGCGCGCATGGTGGACGAGTGGCCCATCCTGGAGCGCCGCATCCGCTCCACGGACATGGTCTTCCGCCAGACCGCGGCCGGGCGCGCGCTGGACGCTCCCCTCCGCTCCCTGGTGGACGCGCCTTCCCCTCCATCCGAGCAGGACGAGGCGCACGTCTCCCCCGACGAGCTTCAGATCCTGCACCTGGTGGACGGCAAGCGCCGCGTGCAGGACGTGGTCGAGCGCTCGTCCCTGGGGGAGTTCGACGCCTACCGCATGCTGTACGAGCTGCTCAACCGGAACTTCATCGAGGAAGTGACGCTCGCCGATGCCCCCGTGCAGGCGGCGGCCGGGGTCCTGGGGCCGTCGCTTCTCCCCCGGGTGCTCCTGGGCCTGCTGGCGGCGGCGGCGCTCGTGTCCCTGCTCACGCTGCACCTGAACCCGCTCACTCCCTGGCAGCTGTCCGGAGCAGGGACCCAGACCGAGCGCCTGAAGACCTTCGCCAGCAGGGGGAGGTTGGAGCGGATCGCCCGCTCCCTGGAGGTCTTCTACCTGGACACCGGGAGCCTGCCGCCACGCCTCGACCTCCTGGCCGGCGCCGGGTATCTGAGCGCCGCCGATCTCCTGGACCCATGGGGCCGCCCCTACGCGTACCAGCTCGCAGCCCAGGGCTACGGTGTGGCGGGACGCACGCCCGCCGGGGCGATCTCGGAGGCGCTCACCCTCACCCATCGCTTCAGCGCAGCCCAGCGCATGGTGCTCGAGGGCGGGGTGGTCCCCGACCCCTGACCATTGCCGCCCCCCGCCCGTGGCGCCCGCCCGCCTTGACACCCCGGCGCTCAAGTCTTAACCCCCACCCGTCGTTTCGACCTTCAGTCCCCAGGAGACGGGAATGAGCAAGATCATCGGCATCGATCTGGGCACGACCAACTCGGTCGTGGCCGTGATGGAAGGCGGCAAGCCCACGGTCATCACGAACCCCGAAGGCGGGCGCATCACGCCCTCGGTGGTGGCGATCACGGACAAGGGCGAGCGCCTGGTGGGCCAGGTGGCCAAGCGCCAGGCCATCACCAACCCCGAGAACACCATCTACTCGATCAAGCGCTTCATGGGCCGCAAATTCAACGAGGTGCAGGGCGAGATCCGCATGGTTCCCTACAAGGTGGAGCCGGCGGACAACGGCGACGTGCGGGTGCGGCTGCAGGGGAAGACCTACGCGCCCCCCGAGGTCTCGGCCATGGTGCTGCGCAAGCTCAAGGAGGCCGCCGAGGCCTACCTGGGCGAGACCGTCACCCGCGCCGTGATCACCGTGCCCGCGTATTTCAACGACGCCCAGCGCCAGGCCACCAAGGACGCCGGCACCATCGCCGGCCTCACCGTGGAGCGGATCGTCAACGAGCCCACGGCGGCGGCCCTGGCCTACGGCCTGGACAAGAAGGCGGACGAGACCATCGCCGTGTTCGACTTCGGCGGCGGCACCTTCGACATCTCCATCCTCGAGGTGGGGGACGGCGTGGTGGAGGTCAAGTCCACCAACGGCGACACCCACCTGGGGGGCGACGACATCGACCACCGCCTCATCGAGTGGATCGTGGACGAGTTCAAGAAGGACCAGGGCATCGACCTGTCCAAGGACAAGATGGCCCTGCAGCGCCTGAAGGAAGCGGCCGAGAAGGCGAAGATGGAGCTCTCCACCACGACCGAGACCGAGGTCAACCTCCCGTTCATCACCGCCGACGCTTCCGGGCCCAAGCACCTGCAGCTCAAGATCAACCGCGCCCGGTTCGAGCAGCTGGTGGACGACATCCTCCGCCGCACCCTTTCCCCCTGCGAGAAGGCCCTGGCCGATGCGGGCATCAAGCCCGGGGAGGTGGACGAGGTGGTGCTGGTGGGCGGCTCCACCCGCATCCCCAAGATCCAGGAGATGGTCCGCCAGTTCTTCGGCAAGGATCCCCACAAGGGCGTCAATCCTGACGAGGTGGTGGCGGTGGGAGCGGCGGTGCAGGCCGGCGTGCTCGGGGGGGAGGTGAAGGACATCCTCCTCCTCGACGTGACCCCGCTCTCCCTGGGCATCGAGACCCTGGGAGGGGTGTTCACGCGCCTGATCACCCGCAACACCACGATCCCCACCCGCAAGAGCGAGGTCTTCTCCACGGCGTCCGACGGACAGACCAGCGTGGAGGTGCACGTGCTCCAGGGCGAGCGGGAGATGGCCGGCTACAACAAGACGCTGGGCCGCTTCCACCTCGACGGCATCCCCGCCGCGCCCCGCGGCGTGCCCCAGATCGAGGTCGCCTTCGACATCGACGCCAACGGCATCGTGCACGTCTCCGCCAAGGACCTGGGGACGGGCAAGGAGCAGAAGATCGCGATCACGGCCTCCTCGGGCCTGGACAAGGGAGAGGTGGACCGCATGGTGCGGGATGCCGAGTCCCACGCCGCGGAGGACAAGGGCCTGCGCGAGGCCGCCGAGGTGAAGAACCGCGCCGACCAGCTCGTCTACCAGGTGGAGAAGACGCTCCAGGAGAGCGGCGCCAAGGTCCCGGAGCCCGACCAGGCGGCGGTGCGGGAGGCCGTGGCCGAGCTGAAGGCGGCGCTGGAGCGAAACGACGTGGAGGCGATCAAGTCCGCCAGCGAGCGGCTGGAGAAGACCAGTCACCGCATGGCGGAGGCGATCTACCGCACCTCGGGCGGCCCCGGTGGCCCCCAGGCGGGGCAGGGTGGGCAGGCCTCCACCGGCGGGGGAGACGGCAAGGAGGACGTGATCGACGCCGAGGTGGTGGACGCGGACGAGCCCCGGCGCAGCTGAGGGGCTAGACTCGTCGGCCCGGAGGAACGACATGAAGCGCGGCGAGTCCGATCCCCTGCAGGAGCTGGCGGGCGTGCAGCACCGCATGAACCGTCTCTTCGAGAGCGCGCTCGCGCGCCGGGACTTCGAGGACGAGGGGGGCTTCGGTGCCTGGTCCCCCGTGTCGGACGTCGTGGAGACGGCGGAGGCGCTGCAGTTCTGGCTGGAGGTCCCCGGGCTCGACCAGCACCAGCTGGACGTCCGCATCGAGGGGGACGAGCTGCTGGTGGCGGGCGAGCTGCCACCGGACCGGGAGGAGAGGGGAGAGCAGTACCACCGGGTGGAGCGCTCCTCGGGACGCTTCTCCCGGCGCTTCCCCCTGCCCCCGGAGGTGGACCGCGCATCCATCGATGCCAAGTACCGCGAGGGCGTGCTGCGCATCGCGGTGGCCAAGCGCTCCCCGGTGCGCGCGGGCCCGATCAAGGTCCCGGTGCGGTGACATGGGCGATTCCCTCCAGCAGAACCAGGATTACTACCTGATCAGCTGGGTCGCCCGCCGCTACCGCGTGCACCCGCAGACCCTGCGCCTCTACGAGAGGGAGGGGCTGCTCCGGCCCGGCCGGACGCGGGGGAACACCCGCCTCTATTCCGCCTTGGACCTGGAGCGGCTGGAGACCATTCTCGGCCTCACCCGGGACATGGGGGTGAACCTGGCCGGCGTGGAGGTGATCCTGCGCCTGCGCGACCGCGTGGCCGAGCTCCAGCGCGAGCTGTCCCGGCTGCACGGGAACCCCGGATAGGGATGCTATACTCCGCGCGCTCGTAGCTCCTTCAAGGACGTGATGGACAAAGAGCGCGAAGACTCCCGAGGTTCCGGCTCCGAGTCCCTCAAGAAATACCTCAAGGAGATCTCCCGCCTCCCGCGGGTGACGGCCGAGGAGGAACGGGACCTCGGCCGCCGCATCCAGAAGGGTGACGGGGTGGCCCTGCGGCGGCTGGTGGAGGCCAATCTCCGCTTCGTCGTCTCCTACGCCAAGCGCTACCGGGGGTGCGGCCTCTCCTTCCTCGACCTCATCAACGAGGGGAATATCGGCCTCATCGAGGCGGCCAAGCGCTACGATCCCGACAAGAACGTCAAGTTCATCACCTACGCGGTGTGGTGGGTGCGCCAGGCCATCATCCATGCTCTCTCCGACCACAGCGGCGCGTTCCGTCTGCCCCAGAAGCAGGCCAACCTTCTCTACCGGATCGGAAAGGCCCAGGCCAGCATGCGCGCCGAGCTCAAGCGCGTCCCCACCACGGAGGAGCTGGCGGCCAAGGTGCAGGTGACGACGGAGGAGGTGGCGAACCTCCTCCAGGTCGCCGATCCCATCGTCTCCATCTCCGCCATGATCGACGAGGAGCACGAGTTCCACCTCTCCGACAAGCTGGAGCAGGAGACGATTCCCTCCGCCGACTTCGTCCTCCTCAAGAACAGCCTGCGCGGCCTCCTGCGGGCGGCGCTGGGCGAGCTGGACGAGAAGGAGGAGCGCGTGCTGCGCCTGCGCTTCGGACTGGACGGTGCCGAACCCAAGACGTTGAAGGAGATCGGAGAGCTGCTCAACCTCTCCCGGGAGCGCATCCGGCAGATCGAGGCCCAGGCCCTGGAGAAGCTGCATCGCTCCCAGAAGTGCCAGCAGCTGCGCGGCTACCTGAACTGAACCGAGGCTGCCCATGGACCCCACCTGCCCGGAGTGCCGAGGGACCGGCTTCCGCCTGGAGACCCGGGACGGCGGGGTGACGGTGGCGGCCGCCTGCGGGTGCGACCGCAAGGACCGCGGCCAGCGGCTCCTGCGCGGCGCCCGCATCCCCCGCCGCTACGATCACTGCACGTTCGAGCAGTTCGAGCTCCACCGGCAGAGCCAGGGCGCGCACGAGTCCAACAAAGCGGTGGCACAGGATTGGGTCCTGCGCTGGCCCATGGTGGATCGAGGACTGCTGTTCATCGGCCGGCCGGGGGCGGGGAAGACGCACCTGGCGGTGGCCATGGCCCGGGAGCTGGCGCTCGTCAAGGGTGCGCGCGTGCTCTTCTACGAGCAGCGCGAGCTCCTGAAGAGCCTGCAGGCCACCTATGATTCGAGCTCGGCGCGGAACGAGTCGGATGTCCTGGGTCCGGTCCTGGAGGCCGAGGTCCTGGTGCTGGACGACGTGGGGGCGGGGCGGATCACGGAGTGGGGGCGGGAGGTCTTGCACGACATCCTCACCGCGCGCTACAACGCCAGCACGAACGAGCCCGGTCCGGACAACAGACCGCTCATCATGACGACCAACCGTCCCGCCCACGCCGATGGGGACGAGTCCCACACCAAGCTGAGCCTGGAGGACTGTCTGGGCCAGGCGTTGATGTCGCGCGTCTACGAGATGTGTCACATCGTGCAGGCGGCGGATTTCGACTACAGACGGAACGTGCTCCATGCCGAGCACCACGTCCGGTGGTGAACCCATGAGCGAGACCCAGACGGCCAGCACCGTTCTCTCCGAACAGCGAGGGGCGGTGGCCTGGATCACCGTGAACCGGCCCGAGAAGCTGAATGCCTTGAACCGCGCCACCTTCGGCCGGATCGTGGAAGCGGTGGAGGCCGCCCTCGCCGATGCGGGCACGCGGGTCCTGGTGATCACCGGCGCCGGCGAGAAGGCGTTCGTGGCCGGGGCCGACATCGCGGAGATGGCCGCGCTCACGCCCCAGCAGGCGCAGGATTGGTCGCGCGAGCTGCAGGCCGGCCTCAACCGCATCGAGAGGGCGGGGAAGCCCGTGCTCGCCGCCGTCAACGGCTTCGCCCTGGGCGGAGGCTGTGAGCTGGCCATGGCCTGCCACGTGCGCATCGCCGCGGACACGGCGCGCCTGGGGCAGCCGGAGGTCGCGCTCGGCCTCATTCCCGGCGCCTCGGGCACGCAGCGCCTCCCTCGCCTGGTGGGGCGCGGGCGCGCCCTCGATTTGATCCTGAGCGGCGAGCCCATCTCGGCGGCGGAGGCCCTGCGCATCGGCCTGGTGGAGCGGGTGGTCCCGGCGGCGAGCCTGCGCGACGAGGTCGAGGCCTACGCCGGGAAGCTCCTCGGCCGCAGCCCCACCGCCCTGGCCCGGGCGCTGGAGGCCGTCCTCTCCGGGGGGGAGAGCGCGCAGCCGGAGGCGGAGCGCCTGGAGGCCGCGCTCTTCGGCCTCTGCTTCGCCACCGAGGACATGCGCGAGGGGACCGCGGCGTTCCTGGAGAAGCGGAAGGCTTCCTTCCCCGGCAAGTAGGGAGGCGTGCACCGCCTCCGGCTCCTCCGCCTGCTCGTGCTCCTGGCCGCCGTGCTGGTGACGCTCCCGGTCGTCTACTACCTGGTGCGCGGCGGGAGGACCGCGGCACCGGTGGGACCGCCGCGCAATCCCTCGCCCCACACCACGGCGCAGAAGATCGAGTTCACCGATCTGCTGGGGGGGCGGCGCCGGGGAACCATCGAGGCCCAGATGGTGGAGCAAAGGCCCGACGGCACGTTCCACCTCCGGGGCATCGACCGCCTGGTGATCGAGCGCGACAACGCGCCCCCCCTCGTGCTGCGCGCGCAGTCGGGCGTGGTGTCGGGGAAGCCGGGCACCCGGACGATGCACGTGCAGGGCGGCATCGAGCTCAAGGACGACGCCACGGGGATGAGCGCGCGCGTGGAGGCGCTGGACTGGGTCGAGGAAGCGGGGGAGGTGCGCTCCCAGGGAGCGGTGGCCCTGAGCTCTCCCGAGATGACAGGCTCCGCCGCCGCGTTCGTGTACGGCGTGCGTGGTCAGCCCTCCACCCTGGAGCGGCCCCAGCTGCGCACCGCCGGCGGCCAGACCGTCACCGCGGCGATGGCCGTGCTGCACGACGGCACGCGCGACGTCGAGCTCCGGGGGGAGGTGCGGCTGCGGGGAGCGGAGGGCGCGCTAGACGCGGCCGCCCTTCGCCTCCTGCGCCCTGCCCCCCCCGCCGGGCAGCGGGCCCGGGGGAGCGGCGGGGTGAGCGGCACGGCGGTGCTGGGACCGGGTGGGGCGCGCCGCTTCCGGGCGGATGCCGTGGATCTGGACTGGGAGCCCGGAGGCGAGATCGTGCACGCGCAGCTCCGCGGCAAGGCGGAGCTGCAGCAGGAGCAGACCACCCTCCTCGCCGACTGGATCGACGCCGCCCGCACGGCGGGCGCTCCCGCGGAGTGGGAGGTCGCGGCGCGTGGCGGCGTGCGCGCCACCGCCGCGGGGGCGAGCGGAACCTCCCGCCTGCGCGGCGAGGAGGTGCGCGCCCACGTGGCCGGGCGGAGCGTGACCCGCGCGGACGCCAGCGGGGGCGTGCAGGTGGAGGGGCCGCAGGGGAGCGCGGAAGGGGACGTCATGGAACTGCGCGGGGAGGTGGGGGCGCGGGTGCTGCGGGTGGCCGTGGCCGGCGGCGCGCGCAAGGCCGCCCTCTCCACCGGGCGCGCCCGGGTGGCGGGAGACACGATCGTGGTCCAGGAGGGAACGGGGACCACGGTGGCGGAGGGAAGGGTGGAGGCCACGCTCCTCCCCGACCCCGCGGCCACGAGCGCGCGCCGCACCACCACCCCTTTCCGCGCCGACGCTCCCGTCCACTTCGTGGCCGATCGCCTGGAGGCCACGGAGAAGGGGGACCACCTTCTCTTCACGGGCTCCGTCCGAGGATGGCAGGGCGAGCGCAGCCTCGCCGCCGCCCGGGTGGAGATGGACCAGAGCGCGCAGACGCTCTCGGCACGCGGCTCGGTGGTGAGCCGCCTCCCTCGGGCCCAGATCGCCTCCGTCTCCGAGGGGGACTACGTGCAGGTGACGGCCGATGCCCTCGATTACGCGGGGGCGGAATCCACCGCGGGATACCGGGGCGACGTGCGCCTGCGCCAGCGAGAAGGCTGGCTCCAGGCGCAGCGTCTGGATGCAGCCCTGCTTCCGGGCGGAGGGCTGAAGGAGGCGCTCGCCTCGCAGGACGTCTCCTTCGAGTACCGGCACCGCCGCGCCGACGGGACCGAGGAGCTGGCCAGGGGAAAGGCGGACCGCGGGCAGTACCTGCCGGGCGAGAGCAGCGTCCGTCTCTTCGGCGACCACGCTCCCGCCACGGTGCGCAAGGAGGGGACACAAGGGGGCACGACCGAGGGGCGAGTGTTACGCTACGTGCTGGACTCGGGCGTGCTCGAGGTGGAATCGGGCGCGCGGGACCGAGGCCGCATCGAGACCTCGGGGACGTGATGCCGGCGCCCACGGAAGTGCGCGAGCCCATCGCAGCGCCCGCCGGCACGGCGGAGCAAGGAGCCTCGTCCCAGGGCCTCATCGCCGAGGAGCTGGCCAAGACCTTCCGGGGACGGCGGGTGGTGGACGGCGTCTCCGTGCGCATCGCCCCCGGCGAGGTGGTCGGGCTCCTCGGCCCCAACGGTGCCGGCAAGACCACCTCCTTTCACCTCATCCTCGGCCTCATCCCTCCCGACCAGGGACGGGTCCTCCTCGACACGCGGGACATCACCGCCCTTCCCATGTACATGCGCGCACGGAGCGGCATCGGCTACCTCCCCCAGGAGGCCTCCATCTTCCGCCGCATGACGGTGACGCAGAACCTGGAGGCCATCCTGGAGGCGAGGGGTCTGGGGAGCGCCGAGGTGAAGCGCCGCGCCGCCACCCTCCTGGAGGAGTTCGGGCTGCGCACGGTGGCGGGGTCCTACGGCTACGCCCTGTCCGGCGGAGAGCGGCGGCGGGCGGAGATCGCGCGCGCGCTCACCAGCGAGCCGCGCTACATGCTGCTGGACGAGCCCTTTGCGGGCATCGATCCCATCGCCGTGGCCGACCTGCAGAAGGTGGTGACCAAGCTGCGGGGGCGGGGGCTGGGCGTGCTCATCACCGACCACAACGTCCGCGAAACTTTACAGATCACGGACCGCGCTTATATTATCAGCCAGGGTCGCATCTTCCGGCACGGCACGCCCCTGGAGCTCGCCGCCGACGCGGACGTCCGCAGGGTGTACCTGGGCGAGAATTTTCGCCTGCACTGAGTCGGGAGCAGCCAACAGCGATGGCCCTCGAGCAAAAACTCAGCGTCCGGATGAGCCAGCGGCTCATCATGACCCCGTCGCTCCAGCAGGCCATCAAGCTCCTGCAAATGTCGAAGCTGGAGCTGGTGGAGGAGATCCAGCAGGAGCTGGTCGAGAACCCGGT
Source organism: Candidatus Polarisedimenticolaceae bacterium (assembly GCA_036274395.1). Classification (GTDB taxonomy): domain Bacteria; phylum Acidobacteriota; class Polarisedimenticolia; order Polarisedimenticolales; family DASUFT01; genus DASUFT01. The sequence continues at coordinate 49,741 of DASUFT010000105.1, forward strand.
CCTGGAGGAGGCGCTCGAGGAGCCGACCCGGGAAGAGCGCAACGAGGCCGACGGCGACGCGCCCGCCCCGGAGGCCACCCCCGCGGAGGGAGAGGGGGAGCGCGCGCCGGAGGAGAGGGAGGCCGAGCCGGAGCCCGAGCCCTACCAGGAGATCGACTACGAGTCCTACTTCCAGGACGTGGACACGGGCTACCTTCCCCGCCCGGCCATGGAGACCGGAGACGAGCTCCCCTCCTTCGAGAACACCCTCTCCAAACCGCAGGACCTCTCCGACCACCTCACCTGGCAGCTCGACCTCTCTCACGTCTCCGACCTGCGCAAGGCCATCGGCCGCGCCGTCATCGGCAACCTCAACGAGGACGGCTACCTGCGCGCCTCGGTGGAGGAGATCCAGCAGATGGGGGATTTCCCGCCCGAGGAAGTCCGCGCCACCATCGAGATGATCCAGGGATTCGACCCGGTGGGGGTGGCGGCTCACGACCTGGTGGAGTGTCTGACCGCGCAGCTCAAGCACCTGGGGGAGGACGGGTCCCCGGCGGAGACCATCGTCCGCTACCACATGGACAAGCTCCAGAACCGCCGCTACAAGGATCTGGCGGAGGCGCTGGGCGTCTCCATGGACGAGCTGCACGAGGAGCTGGAGATCATCCGCCACCTGGACCCCCGCCCCGGCCAGCGCTTCAACGTGAGCAGCAGCCGTTACGTCGTTCCCGACGTCTACGTGGCGAAGATCGACGACGAGTACCAGGTCTTCCTCAACGAGGAAGGGCTGCCCCGCCTGCGCATCAGTCCCGTGTACCGCCGCATGGTGGAGCGGGGCGCGCCCAGCTCCACCTCGCCCGAGGCCAAGGATTACGTGCGCAACAAGCTGCGCTCGGCCTTCCGGCTCATCAAGTCCCTGGAGGAGCGGCAGCGCACGATCTACAAGGTCGCGAAATCCATCGTCAAGTTCCAGGGGGAGTTCCTGGACTACGGCATCGAGCGCCTGCGTCCCCTGGTGCTCAAGGACGTGGCGGACGACATCGGCATGCACGAGTCCACGGTGAGCCGGGTGGTGAACAACAAGTACATGCACACCCACCGCGGGCTCTACGAGATGCGCTTCTTCTTCCACAGCGGCATCGCCTCCACCCAGGGGGGGGAGAACGTCTCCTCGCTCACCGTCAAGGAGCGCATCAAGAAGATCGTGGGCGGCGAGGACCAGAAGCGCCCTCTCTCCGACGCCGCCATCGTCAAGATCCTCAAGGCGGAGGGGCTGCAGATCGCGCGGCGCACGGTGGCCAAGTACCGGGAGGAGCTCAAGATCCCCTCCTCCAGCAGCCGCAAGCAGGTGTTCAGCTGAACCGGGAGAGACCATGAACCTGGAGATCGTGGGACGTCACGTCGAGATCACCCCCGCCATGCGCGACTTCGCGCTGGACAAGCTGCGCAAGCTGGAGAAGCTGCTGGACGGTCCCCTGGAGGTGCACCTGGTCCTCCTGGTGGAGAAGCACCGGCAGATGGCGGAGATCCAGGTGAAGTCCCGCACCGCCGTGCTCGCCGGCGCCGAGGAGACGGGAGACCTGTTCGCGTCCATCTCCGAGGTGGTGGACAAGATCGAGCGCCAGGCCCTCAAGCAGAAGGAGAAGATCACCGGGCGCCGGCGCCGCGAGGGCACGCGGGCCTCGGACGCCGCGGCCGTCCTCTCCTCCGAGGTGGAGGTGCTGGAGGAGGAGGCCCCCTCGGATGGGCCCACGCGCATCATCCCCTCCGAGCGCTATCGCCTGAAGCCTCTCTCCCCCGAGGACGCGGTCATGGAGCTGGAGGGAACGGGGGAGGACATCCTGGTCTTCCGGGATTCGGAGAGCTACCGCGTCAACGTGGTGTACCGCCGCCGCGACGGGCACTTCGGACTGGTGGACCCGGAGTTCTAGCTTCGGGCGGCTTGACCCTCGGCGGGGTCGGCTGGTAGCGTCCTTCGATCATGGCCGACGAGGACCGCAGAAGCTCACGCGACCGCAAGGAGTGGGAGGAGCGGACGCTCGCCCCCGCCAAGGAGCGGGCTCCCGAGCGGGACATTCCCTTCACCACCGTCTCCGGGATGGAGATCGGACGGCTCTACGGCCCCGAGGACCTGGGCCCGGACTGGCGCTTCCAGGAGCGGCTGGGATGGCCGGGGGAGTACCCGTTCACCCGCGGCATCCATCCCACGATGTACCGCACGCGCCTGTGGACCATGAGGCAGTTCGCCGGTTTCGGCACCGCCCGCCAGACCAACGCGCGATTCCGGTACCTGCTCTCCCAGGGGCAGACCGGCCTCTCCACCGCCTTCGACCTCCCCACGCTCATGGCCCGCGACAGCGACGATCCCATGGCCAGGGGCGAGGTGGGGCGGGAAGGGGTGGCCATCGACAGCCTGGCCGACATGGAGATGCTGTTCTCGGAGATCCCTCTCGACCGCGTCTCCGTCTCCATGACGATCAATGCCCCGGCGGCGGTGATCTTCGCCATGTTCCTGGCCGTGGCCGAGAAGCAGGGCGTTCCTCTGGCCAAGCTCGAGGGAACGCTCCAGAACGATATCCTGAAGGAGTACATCGCCCAGAAGGAGTGGGTGTACCCGCCGCGCCCCAGCCTGCGCATCATCACCGACCTGATGGCGTTCTGCGCGCGCAACGTCCCCAAGTGGAACACCATCTCGGTGTCGGGCTATCACATCCGGGAGGCGGGCTCGACCGCGGTGCAGGAGCTGGCCTTCACGCTGGCCGACGGCATCGGTTACGTCCAGGCGGGGATCGCCGCCGGCCTGGACGTGGACGAGTTCGCGCCCCGTCTCTCCTTCTTCTTCAATGCGCACAACGACTTCTTCGAGGAGATCGCCAAGTACCGTGCCGCCCGGCGCATCTGGGCGCGGGTCATGCGCGAGCGCTTCGGCGCCAAGAACCCGCGCTCCTGGGCGTTGCGCTTCCACACCCAGACCGCCGGCTGCAGCCTGACCGCTCAGCAACCCAGCAACAACATCGTGCGGGTGACGGTGCAGGCGCTGGCCGCCGTCCTGGGGGGGACGCAGTCGCTGCACACCAACAGCCTGGACGAGACCCTGTCGCTCCCCACGGAGCGCGCGGTCACGATCGCCCTGCGCACCCAGCAGATCCTGGCCGAGGAGTCGGGTGTCGCCAACACCGTCGACCCCCTGGGGGGATCCTACTTCGTGGAAGCGCTCACCGACCGGGTGGAGCGCGAGGCCATGGACTACATCGAGCGGATCGACCGCATGGGCGGGATCGTGGCCGCCATCGAGGCCGGTTTTCCCCAGAAGGAGATCGCGGACGCCTCCTACCGGTACCAGCAGGACGTGGACGGCCGGGCCAAGACGGTGGTGGGGGTGAACCGCTACCTGGCCGAAGAGGACGAGCGGCCGGAGATCCTGAAGATCGGCGAGGAGGTGGAGCGGGAGCAGCTGGATCGTCTCCGCGAGGTGCGGCGCACGCGCGACGAGGCTGCCCTCCAGGCCGCGCTCTCCGATCTCCGCGCCGGCGCCGCGGGCGGGGACAACCTGATCCCCCTCATGCTGGAAGCGGTCCGCCGCTACGGCACGGTGGGGGAGATCAGCCAGGCCCTGGTGCCGGTCTTCGGTCTCTACCGCGAGGTCTCGGTCCTCTGATGGAAACACCACGCCGGCTCCGGCTCCTGGTGGGGAAGGTGGGCCTGGACGGGCACGACCGGGGGGCGAAGATCATCGCCCGCGCCCTGCGCGATGCCGGCTTCGAGGTGATCTACACGGGCCTCCACCAGACCCCGGAGATGGTGGTGCAGACCGCCATCCAGGAGGACGTGGACGGCGTTGCCCTGTCCATCCTCTCGGGCGCCCACAACTATCTGTTCCCCAGGGTCCTGGAGCTGCTGAAGGCCCAGGGGGCGGAGGACATCGTGGTCTTCGGGGGCGGGATCATCCCCGACGAGGACATCGTCTCCCTCCAGGCCGCGGGGGTGAAGGGGATCTTCACCCCGGGCACCTCCACCGAGAGCGTGGTGGCCTGGGTCAAGGGGAACGTCCAGCCCCGCCGCTTGTAGCCGGTGTTGCCATGAGCAAGTCGATCCTGGTGGCCGACGACAGCATCACCATCCGCAAGGTGGTGGAGCTGACCTTTGCCGAGACCGGCATCCGCGTGGAGAGCGTCGGCTCGGGACGGGAGGCGCTCGACCGCATCCCCGTGCTGCGCCCCGACCTGGTGCTGGCGGACGTGGTGATGCCCGAGCCCTCCGGCTACGACGTCTGCCGCGCCGTCAAGGCCTCGGAGCGTCCCGTGCCCGTGCTCCTCCTGGCGGGAACGTTCGAGCCGTTCGACCCCGAGCGGGCCCGGGGTGCGGGAGCGGACGGTCATCTCATCAAGCCCTTCGAGTCGCGCACGCTGGTGGAGCGGGTGGAAGCGCTCCTGGCCGCGCCCCCCGCCAGCGTGACCCGCGCCGTGCCGCCGCAGCCCCAGCCTGCGCCGGAAGAGGAGCTGGAGAGCGTCCTGGACGACCTCGCCGCCTCCGCCCCCCACGCGCCGGAGAGCGCGCCGGCGGGGATCGAGACCCTGCTCCAGGACCCTGGCGCGGGCGTGCCCGAGGTGCCCGGTCTCTCCGAAGCCGACCTGCGCCGCCTGGCAGAGCTGGTGGTCTCCCGTCTGGCCGAGCAGGTGGTGCGCGAGGTGGCCTGGGAGGTGGTCCCGGAGACCGCCGAGCGCCTGGTGCGCCAGCGCCTCATCCAGCTCGAGCGCGAGGAGCCGGACTAGCGCCATGGAGCTGGACAAGGAGTACAAGCCGGCCGAGGTGGAGCCTCGGTGGGTGCGCACGTGGATCGAGCGCGGCCTGTTCACGGCGAAGCCGGGGGAGGCGGAGCCGTTCTGCATGGTCATTCCGCCCCCCAACGTGACGGGCAACCTGCATATCGGGCACGTGCTCGTCTACACGCTGCACGACGTCGTGGCGCGGTGGCGCCGCATGCAGGGGAGGGACGTGCTCTGGCTCCCCGGCACCGATCACGCTGGGATCGCCACCCAGATGGTGGTGGAACGGGAGCTGGCGAAGGAGAAGATCGATCGGCGCCAGATCGGACGGGAGGCGTTCGAGGCCCGCGTCTGGCAGTGGAAGGAGCTCTACGGTCACCGCATCGTGGAGGCCCTGAAGGGACTGGGCGCGTCCTGCGACTGGTCGCGCGAGCGCTTCACCCTCGACCCCGGCCTCTCCCGCGCCGTGCGCACGGTGTTCGTGCGCCTCTACCGGGAAGGCCTCATCTACCGGGACCGCTACATCGTCAACTGGTGCCCGCGCTGCCAGACCGCCATCTCCGATCTCGAGGTCGTCCACCACACGGAGCGGGGGAAGCTCTGGACGATCCGCTACCCCCCGGCCGACGGGAAGGGGAAAGGTGTGGAGGTGGCGACGACGCGCCCCGAGACGATGCTGGGCGACACCGCCGTCGCCGTGCACCCCGAGGATGCGCGCTACGGCGGCCTGGTGGGGCGGGAGGTGGAGCTACCCCTCACCGGCCGGCGGATCCCGGTGGTGGCCGACGCCTTCGTCGATCCCAGCTTCGGCACCGGCGCGGTCAAGGTCACCCCCGCCCACGATCCCAACGACTTCGCCGCCGGGCGTCGCCTGGGGCTCCCCGAGATCGTGGTGCTGGGCCCCGGCGGGAAGATGACGGAGGCGGCGGGGGAGTTCGCCGGACTGGACCGCTTCGCCGCCCGCAAGCGCGTGGTGCAGAAGCTCGAGGAGCAGGGCCTCCTGGTGGAGGTGAAGGACCACGAGCACGCCGTCGGCCATTGCCAGCGCTGCGGCACCATCGTGGAGCCCCTGCTCTCCACCCAGTGGTTCGTGCGCATCGCTCCCCTGGCGGCGCCCGCCATCGAGGCCGTGGAGAGCGGCGCCATCACGTTCACGCCCGCGTCCTGGGCCAAGACCTACTTCGAGTGGATGCGGAACATCCATGACTGGACCATCTCGCGCCAGCTCTGGTGGGGGCATCGCATCCCCGCCTGGTACTGCGACGGCTGCGGCACCATGGAGGTGGCCGAGCAGGCGCCCGCGGCCTGCCCCTCCTGCCAGGCGGCGATGCGGCAGGACGAGGACGTGCTCGACACCTGGTTCTCCTCCGCCCTGTGGCCCTTCTCCACCCTGGGCTGGCCGGAGAGGACGGAAGACCTCGCACGCTACTACCCCACCGACCTCCTCATCACCGGGTTCGACATCATCTTCTTCTGGGTGGCACGGATGATCATGATGGGCCTCAAGTTCATGGAGGCCCCTCCCTTCCGGGAGGTCTACATCCACGGCCTGGTGCGCGACGCCTCCGGCCAGAAGATGTCGAAGAGCAAGGGGAACGTGATCGAGCCGGCCGAGCTGCAGGCCCGGTACGGCACCGATGCCATGCGCTTCACGATGGCGGTGATGGCGGCGCCCGGCAACGACATCCCCCTCGCCCACGAGCGGATGGAGGGGTACCGCGCCTTCGCCAACAAGCTGTGGAACGCCACACGCTTCGTGCTCCTCAAGCTGGAGGACGCGCCCGCCGCTCAGGGCTGGAACGACGCCGACCTCTCGCTGGTGGACCGCTGGATCCTCTCCGGCGCCCACCGGCTGGTGGACGACGTGGACCGCGCGCTCTCCGCCTATCGCTTCGACCGCGCTGCGGAGGCTCTCTACCACTTCGTGTGGCACCAGTTCTGCGACTGGTACATCGAGTGCGCGAAGCCCGACCTGAGCGATCCCGCGCGCGCCGCCACGGCGCGGGCCGTCCTGGTGGACGTCCTCGACCTGCTGCTGCGCCTGCTCCATCCCTTCATGCCCTTCGTCACCGAGGAGCTGTGGCAGAAGATCCCGCACCGGGGGGACTTCCTGGCCGTTGCGCCCTGGCCGCGCTCCCAGCCGGCCCGGATCGACCAGAAGGTGGAGCGGGACATGGAGATCCTGCAGGACCTGGTGGTGAAGGTGAGGAACCTGCGCGCGGAGACGAACATCGATCCCTCGCGCCGCATCGACGTGCTGGTACACGCGGAGAGCGCCCGCAACGCGCGCTTGTTGGACGAGCAGGCGCCGCTGCTGCGTGCCCTCTGTCGCGCCGCCGCGGTGCGCAGCGTGGAGACTTTTCCATCCGGGCTGGTGGCCGCGCGGGGGGTGGTGCGGGGGCTGGAGATCGCGCTGCCGCTGGAGGGCCTGCTGGACTTCGAGGCGGAGCGCACCCGGCTCACCCGCGAGCTGACGCGTCTGGAGGAGGACGTGGCCGCGCGCAACCGCAAGCTGGCCAACGACTCCTTCGTGCAGCGGGCTCCCGCCGAGGTGGTGGAGAAGGAGCGGGCGCTGCAGCGCGAGCTGCTGGACAAGAAGCGGCGCATCGAGAGCACGCTCGCCACCCTGAGCGGCGGCCCCGCGGCGTGAACCTCCCGGAGCTGCCGCCAGAGGCGCTGCGCCAGGTGGTGGCGGCCGCCCTGGCGGAGGACCTGGGCCGGGCGGGGGACGTCACCACGGACGCCGTGGTGCCACCGGGCCGCAGGGTCTCCGGGCGCATCGTCGCTCGGGAACCCTTGATCGTGGCCGGGCTCCCGGTGGCGGAGGAGGTTTTCCGCCAGCTCGACCCAGGGGTGACCTTCCTCTCCCGGGCCGCCGAGGGGACGAGCGTTCCCCTGGCGGCCGCCCTGGCCGAGGTCTCTGGCCCTGCCGCTCCCATCCTTCGAGGGGAGAGGACCGCGCTCAACTTCCTCATGCGCATGTGCGGGATCGCCGGGGCCACCCGCCGGTGCGTGGAGGAGATCGCGGGCACGGGAGCCGTCGTCCTCGATACCCGCAAGACGGCACCGGGGCTGCGCCTGCTGGACAAGTACGCGGTGGCGGCGGGCGGGGGCACCAACCACCGCCGCGGGCTGTACGATGCGGTGATGATCAAGGACACCCACCTGGCGGCGGCGCACGGCATCGCGGGGGCGGTGCGCGCCGCGCTGGCGCACGGCCACGCGGCGTCGAGCATCACGGTGGAGGTGGGGACGCCCGAGCAGCTCGAGGAGGCGATCGCCGCCGGCGCGGGAAGGGCGCTGCTGGACAACATGGACCTGCAGGCGCTGCGGACCTGTGTGCAGCGGGCGCGAGGACGGATCGTGCTTGAGGCCTCCGGAGGCCTGCGTCCGGGACGCCTGCGCGCGGTGGCCGAGACCGGGGTGCACGCCCTGAGCGTGGGCGCGCTCACCCACTCCGTGAAGGCCGCGGACGTCGCCCTCGATCTCGACCCCGCGCCATGAACGGCTTCGACCTGCCCCGGGCGCTCTCCCTGCTGGACGCGCTGGGCGCAGCGGCGGGCGCGGGGACCGTCCATGTGCTGGAACGCACGTCCTCGACCAATGACGCCCTGCGCCGCCTCGCGAACGGAGGAGCGCCCGAGGGCACGGTCGTGCTGGCGGAAGAACAGAGTGCAGGACGAGGGCGCCTGGGGACGGCGTGGCACTCGCCCCGCGGGAGCGGCCTCTACCTCTCGGTCCTCTTCCGGCCGCCGGGGACGGCCGCCGACGCCACCCGCTTCACCCTGCTGTCGGCGGTGGCGGCCTGCGAGGCGGCTCGCGGGGTGGGTGCGGAGAGCGTCGCCATCAAGTGGCCGAACGACCTCCTCTGGCGCGGGCGCAAGGTCGCGGGGACGCTGGCGGAGCTGCGCACCTCGGGGGCGGTCGTGCTGGAGCTCGTGGTGGGCACCGGGTTCAACGTGGCGCAGGGGGAGGGGGACTTCCCTCCGGAGCTGGCGGGACGGGCCGCTTCCCTGCGCATGGCCGCGGGCGGACCGGTGGACCGCGAGCGGCTGTTCGCACTCTACGTCACCGCTCTGCTGGAAGGCGGGAAGAGGCTGCGGGCCGGCAAGTGGGAGGCCGTGCGCGCGCGTTGGTCGGCGCTGGCGTTCGCGGCGAGCGGGGGACGGGTGCGCGTCCTCCCCGGGCGGGGCGCTCCTCCCTTCGAGGCGGTCACCGAGGGCATCGACGCCACCGGTGCTCTGCGCGTGCGGGACGATGGCGGCGCCCTGCGCACGCTTTCCCTGGGAGAGAGCCTGCTCCACCTGGAGGCGTGATGCTGCTGGCAGTGGACGTGGGGAACACCCACACCGTGCTCGGACTCTTCGAGGGAGAGGAGCGGCGCGCCGACTGGCGCATCCCCACTCGCCGGGACACCACGGTGGACGAGCTGGGCGTGCTGATCCGGGGGCTCCTCCGGGACGCCGGCCTGGTGCCGCTTCACCTCGAGGGAATGATCGTGTCCTCCGTGGTCCCAGGCCTCAACGACATCCTCTCCCGCACCGGCCGGGCGGTCTTCGGTCTGACGCCGTTGATGGTGGAGCCCGGGATCAAGACGGGGATGCCCATCCTGTACGACAACCCGGCCGAGGTGGGAGCCGACCGCATCGTCACCGCGCTCGCCGCCAAGGCGCGCTATGGGGCGCCCGTGATCGTCCTTGACTTCGGAACCGCCACCACTTTCGACGTGGTGGGGGCCCGCGGCGAGTACCTGGGCGGCGCCATCGCGCCGGGCCTGCGCATCTCCGCCGACGCCCTGTTCGAGAAAGCGGCGCGTCTGTCCCGGGTGGACCTGCGGGAGCCGGCGCGCGTGATCGGGCGGAACACCGAGGAGAGCGTGCGCGCCGGGCTCTTCCACGGTTACGCGGCCATGGTGGAGGGGCTGGTCCGGCGCATCCGCGACGAGCTGGGGACGTCCGCCCCGGTGGTGGCCACGGGCGGCCTCGCCCCCGTGTTCGAGAAGGCGCTCGGGTTCCTGGACGCGGTGGACCCCGGGCTCACGCTGGAGGGGCTCCGGCTCCTGTGGGAGCGCAACCGGCCGTGAAGGTCCTCTTCGTCTGCACCGCGAACATCTGCCGCAGCCCCATGGTGGCGGCATGGTTCGCGAAGAGGGCGGCGGCCGCCGGGCTCACGCACGTGTCCGTGGACTCGGCGGGGCTGCTCGGCATCGAGGGAAGACCGGCGGCCCCGGAGGTCGTCTCCCTCCTACGGCCGCTGGGGTGCGACCTCGTCTCCCACCGCTCGCGCGGCGTGCGGCCCTCGGATCTCGCGTCCTCCGACCTGGTGGTGGCGATGGAGCTGCGCCACCTGGAGGAGCTGCACGCCCGCCATCCCCACCTGGGCACTCGCGCCCTGCTCCTTCGCGCGTTCGAGCACGGCCCGGAGCCGTCCCTGGGTGCTCCCGATCTCGACGATCCCATCGGTGGCCCGCCCGCCGCCTACGCCACCGCCTTCGACCAGGTTCGGACCTGCGTGGAAGGACTCGTCCTGCACCTGAGGCATCACGGTTGAGAGACCGCCGCCCAGGAGCTTACGCCCGCGCGGTGGAGCAGGCGCTGGCAGGGGTGCGGGGCCGTCCCGGCGTGCTGTCCCCCCGCGACTGGGCGCGGGTGGCGGACTGGTGCGCGCGCGGCATTCCCCTGCCGCTGGTCCTGGAGGCGCTCGAGGAGGTCGGATCGCGGATGCGCCGCCGGGGGGGAGAGGTGCGCAGCCTGGCTCTGGTGGCTCCTGGCGTGGAGGAGTCCTGGAGCGCCGTGCAGCGGGGCCGTCCCGGTCTGCCCGTGGAGGTGCCGGAGGCACCGGATGCGGCCTCCGCGTGGAGGCGCCTGCGGGAGCGCAGGAGCGAGGAGGACGCGCTCGCCCGCTGGCTCGAGCAGGCGGATGCCCGGCTCCGCGCCGGGTCCGCTGCGGACGAGCTGGAGGAGGAGCTCGACGCGCTCCTCCCCGACCTGGCCGGGGACGCACGCGCGGCGCGTGTTCGCGCCGACGTGGACCGCGCCCTCGCTCCGTTCCGGGCACGGATGACCGAGGACGTGTTCACGGCCACGCGACGGCGCGCCCTGCGCGACGGGCTGCGTCGCGCGCTGGGCCTGCCGCCGCGGGGCGCCTGATAGAATCGGGCCGTCCCGCCTCCGGTGCGAGGGGTCTTGCACCCTCCGAGGCGCCCCGCGCTCGCGCCCTGCCTGGCTCTGCTCGCCGGCGTCGCTCTCGGCGAGGCGTTCCCCTGCGCGCCGCGGACCGTCTGGCTCACCGTCCCGCCGCTCCTCGCGGCAGTCCCCGCGCTGCGCCGGCGGCGGCGGTGCGCGCGCGCCCTCCTGCTGCTGGCGGCGGCGCTCGTCGGGCTCGGCCTCGCGTCGGCCGAGGTCCGGGAGCGCGCGGCGCGGATCGCCCCCTGGATCCCGGAAGCCGGCGGGAGCTGGGAAGGAAACCTGGAGGGCCTGGTGCTGCGCGCGGCGGAGAGGGAGGCCGACGGCACGCGCGCCGTACTCGTCCAGGCATCGTTCACGCTGTGGATGAGGGTACGGGTGCCGGAGGGAACCACACCGGAGGCAGTGGCGCAGGTGGACGGGCTCCGGCGCGGGGATCGCATCCGCGCCTGGTGCCGCCTGCGCCGGCCCGTCCCGCTCGGGAACCCCGGGGCAAACGATCCCGACCTGACGTTGCGGGCCCGCGGCATCGATCTGACCGGCACGGTCAAGACGCCTCGTCTGGTCGTTTGCCTGGGCCGCGGCCAGGCCGGCCCTTCACGCGCCCTGGACGAGGCCACCGTGCGTCTCCGGTCGCGCCTGGATCGGACGCTGGGCCGGGGCGACGCCCGCGGTCTCGTGGGCGCCATGCTCCTGGGGGAGCGCGGCTCCCTCTCTCCCGATGCCCTGCGCGCGCTGCGCGACTCGGGGACCTTCCACGTGCTGTCCGTGAGCGGTCTGCACGTGGCGCTCCTCCTGGGCGCATGCCTCCTCCCTCTGCGGCCGGTGAGCCTCCGCCGCGGCGGGAGCCTGGTTCGCCTGGGGGTCGCGGGGGCGGTCCTCGGCGGCCTGGTGGCCCTCGTGGGCGCGCAGCCTCCCGTGGCGCGAGCGGCTGCGGCGGCGGCGCTGGCCCTCGCCGGCCGCGTTCTTGGCCGCACGGGCGATGGGCTCAACACCCTCGCCCTGGCGGCGGCCTGCCTGGTCCTCGATCGTCCTGCCCGGCTGCTCGATCCCGGATTCCAGCTGAGCTTCCTCGCCACCGCCGCGCTCCTCGTGGGAACGCGCGCCGCGGCGGCCGTGCTTCCGCTGCCGCGGGCCGCCGCGGTGTCGCTCGGCGCCTCCGCCGCCGCCTACCTCGCCACCGCCCCCGCTCTGGCATGGCACCTCGGCCGCCTGGCCCCGGTGGGCCTTCTGGCCAACCTCGGCGCCGCTCCGGCCTGTGCCGCCGTCATGGGGACGGGGGCGCTCGCTCTGCTCGCGGCCGACGTGCCGGTGGCCGGGGAAGCGGCGGGCAGACTGGCGCGCGCCTGCGCGGAGGCGAGCCTGACGGGTGCCGGCGCCATGGCGGTCGTCCCATGGGGGACGCTCCAGGTGGCACGGCCTTCCGTGCTGCTGCTCGGCGCCCTGGTGGGGGCGACATGGCGCGCGTGGCGGAGCGCCCGGTCCGCGTCGCGCCCGGCCTGGAGCCTCGCCGCAGCCCTCGGGTTCGTGGCCCTGCATCTGGGCCCCGCCCCACCACGCGCAGGGCCGGCGCAGGTGGAGGTCCTCGACGTCGGGCAGGGCCTGTCCGTCCTGGTCCGCGGTCCCGACGGCGGCGCGCTGCTCATCGATGCCGGTGGACGTGGGCGCGGGTCGTTCGACGCAGGGGAGCGCGTGGTGGCGCCGGCCCTGGCGCGCCTGGGGCTGCGGCGCATTCAGGTGCTCGTGCTCACGCACGGGCACGACGACCACGCCGGCGGCATCCCGGCGGTGCTGCGCCAGTGCGAGGTGGGGGAGCTCTGGCTCGGTCCCGGCTGGACGCGGGAGCCGCTGGCGCGGGAAGCGGCGGAGGTGGCGCGGAGCCGCGGCACCGCCCTCGTTCTCGTGGAACGCGGGTTCGAGGCGCGGCGCGCCGGGTGTGACGTCCGCGTACGCCATCCTGCGCGACCCTTCTCGGCGACGGTGAACGACCGGTGCGTGGCGGTCCTCGTGCGCGCCCGTGGCGCCTCCCTGCTCGTGCCCGGAGACGTGGAGCGGCAAGGCGCGCTCGCCCTGGCGGACGCCGGGGACGTGGCGGCCGATGCGCTGCTGGTGCCCCACCACGGCAGCCGATCGGGGACGCCGGCGGCGTTCCTCGAAGCCGTGGGGCCGCGGATCGCGGTGGTCTCGGCCGGACGGGACAACGTGCACGGGCATCCCCATCCGGAGACGGCCCGCAGGATCCGGCGCGCCGGGATCCCCTTGAGGCGCACGGACCGGGACGGGTCGGTGCGTCTGGTGGAGACGGCAGCGGGCTGGCTAGAAGGGGGCGGGGAGGAAGGTGAGGAGGAACACGACCGCGAGCGCCACGAGGATCACGCGCCGGACGCTCCCCACGCTCCCCCCCTCGTTCGCCAGGGGCGGGTGCCGGTCGCGCATCAGCACCAGGACCACGGTCCAGAGCACGTAGGGAGAGGGACCGCCGGAGCGAAGCGTCTCCACCGCCACGAAGGCGATCATCGCGATCACCGTCCAGCGCGACAGCGCGCGATGGAGGGCGCGGGAGACGGCGTAGGCCGCATGACCACCGTCCAGCTGTCCGACCGGGAACAGGTTCAGCGAGGTCACGAGCATGCCGAACCACCCCGCGACCCCGACGCCGTCGAGGGAGAGCGCCCGTCCCCGGGGCAGGCCGAGCTCCAGCAGCCGCACCAGGACGGACCGTCCGAGGGGCGACGGGGTGCCGTCGGCGGCCATGCTCCCCGCCACCAGGGCGACGAGCCCGATCACGAACCCGGCGAGCGGGCCCGCGGCCGCGACGTCGAACAGGGCCTTGCGGTGGGGGACGATCCCGCGCACGCGGATGACGGCGCCGAACGTGCCGAAGGGAACGATCCCGGGAAGGAAGAAGGGGAGCGTGGCAGGGATTCGGTAGTGGCGGCAGGCGAGGTAGTGCCCCATCTCGTGGGCCCCCAGGATCGCCAGCACGGTGAGTGCGTAGGGCGCCCCCGCGCGGAGGACGTCCCAGCGGACCACGGCCATGAGGAGCGTGCGCCCCATGGCGCGCACGCTCTCCTGGCGCGCCACCTCCTCGAACCCTCCCCCCCAGGTGATCCATGCCGAGAGGGTGAGCGACCAGGCGGTGGCCGCGACCAGGACGAGATGGAGCCAGAGACGGCGGCGGGGTGGGGAGACCGGGTGCAAGCGAGCCCGAGTATAGCGTCCGTCGCCGGGGACGCGGTGTGTCCGCGAGAGGACGCCGGATGCGCCGTGTGGCTCCTCCGGCAACGCCTTCGAGAGAGGAATGGTGCTTGCTACGCGCGGCTTACGGCGTAAGGTAGCGGGGAGGGCACATCATGCGGAAGGCGCGCACGGCTCTGGCGGGCGTGGTTCTGCTCGGCGCGACCATCACCCTGGCCGGGGCGGCGACGGCCGGACGCGCCAAGGCCCCCCCGCCGACCACGCGACTGGCGGACCGCCCCACGGCGGTCCGGGGCGGGAAGACGACTGGGGGAGCGGGGCCCCGCACCCTCGGCCGGCGCACCACGCCCGGGTCCTACCGAGGGGACGGGTTCCGCTCCGGCATCGCCCCGCCGCCCTTCACCAACTGGCGGGACGAGAGCGCGGGGGATTTCCCCACTCCCATGCCGATCGCGACGCGTTCCGCCCCCGGGGTCGGTCATGACGACGCCATGGAGTGCGTGCCCCGATAGACGAGTGAGGTCCTTATGAGATTCACCCGTGCATCGCTCGTGGGAATCACCCTTCTCGTGCTCGGCCTCGCGTCCTTCCCCGTGGAGGCGCGATCCGCCTCCCACGGGCGGGGCGGGGGAGGAGCCTCGGCGGCCCGTCCTTCACACGGAGGCCGTGGCTCCTATGCCGGCCCCCAGCGCTCCACCGCGGCGCGCCCTGTCGCCTCCGGGCGCGCGACCGCGACCCGGCCAGGGGGAGGAGGCGGTGCACCTCCTCACCACACGCAGGGCAAGGCGACCTGGGGGCACGGCGGGTACTACGGACACGGCGGACACGGCTATCCGTACTACCCCTACTGGGGATACCCGTACTACGGCTACGGCTACGGCTACTACGGGTACCCGTGCGGCTGGTGGGGCTGTGACCCGTGGTACGGCTGGGGCGTCGGCCTCAGCGTCGGCTGGGGGGGGGCGTACTACGGGGGAGGCTACGCCGAGCCGGTGCCCGTCCCGTACGATCCCGCGGAGTCCCAGGGGCCCCCTCCGCAGGGCGCCGGTTATCCGGCGTGGGTCGAGACGGACGTGATCCCCAAGCGCGCCTCGGTCCGGCTCGACGGGGAGGACGTCGGCTTCGCCAAGGACTGGAACGGCGTCTGGGACCGCCTCCAGATCCCCTCCGGATCTCATGTGCTGGAGTTCGCGCTGGAAGGGCACCAGACGCTGCAGGTGCACCTCGACGCCCAGCCCGGCCGCGTCTACCACATCCGGCGGGAGCTGCAGAAGGGCGAGGGGATCGACTCCCGCTCCTCCTCGGAGGTGCCGACCGCTCCCCCGGCGGCCGCACCACCCGCGCAGGGCTTTCTCCGCCTCGACGTCGAGCCAGCGGATGCCGCCGTCTATCTCGACGGGAAGTTCGTGGGGCGTGCGAGCGACATTCACCTCAGGCGCTCCAGGCCGCTCCCCAGCGGCGAGCACTCCCTCGAGGTGGTGCGGCCCGGTTACCGGCCCGGGCGCCAGACCGTGGTGGTCCCCGCCGACGACGTGCAGGAGCTGCGGATCGTGCTCGAGCCCGAGCCGGGATCGGACCCCGGCGACAACGTCAGCTCTCGAGGTTCCGCAGGTTCTTCCCCGGCTTGAAGCGGATCGTCTTCCCGGGGGGGATGCGCACCTCGCGCCCCGTTCTCGGATTCCGGCCGATCCCCTTCTTGCGGGGCTTGACCTGGAACACTCCGAAGCCGCGCAGCTCGATCCTCTCTCCCCGCATCATGGCGGCCTTCATCGCCTCGAAAACGGCCTCCACCGCCTCGATGGCCTTCACCTTCGTGATCGCGGCTTCCTCCGCAACCTGATTGATGATGTCCGCCTTGATCATCGACCCGGTGCCTCCAACGAGGGCGCAGTTTAGGTGGGCATCCGAGAAGATGTCAAGTTAGCTCAGTCAGTTAGGGCGTGCTAGCGTTCGCCGGCGTGGCCGCTCCCCTGATCGCGATCGTCGGTGCCCCCAACGTGGGGAAATCCACCCTGTTCAACCGGCTCACCGGCCGGCGCAGCGCGCTCGTGACGAACGAGCCGGGGGTCACGCGGGATCGCCTCTACGGCACCGTGCGGCAGGGTCCGCGCCCTTTCCGCCTGGTGGATACCGGCGGGCTCACCCCGGGCCTCGCCGCCCCCTTCGCGCAGCAGATCGAGCACCAGGCCGAGATCGCCCTCACCGAAGCCGCAGGAGTCCTGTACCTGGTGGATGCGCGGGCGGGTGCGAGCGCCCTCGACCAGGAGCTGGCGACCCGGTTCCGTCGGCGCGGTATCCCGGTGCGTCTGGTGGCGAACAAGGTGGATGCTCCCTCCGTCCTGCCGCTCGTGCACGAACTGCACGCCCTGGGCCTGGGGGAGCCGATCGCGATCTCCGCGGAGCACGGAGAAGGAATCGGCGAGCTCCTGGCGGCGGTGGACGCGATGCTGCCGGACGGCGATCGGGAGGAGATCCGGGAAGACACCGCACCGCCGCCGGTGCGCGTCGCCCTGGTGGGCCGGCCCAACGTGGGCAAGTCGTCGCTGGTCAACCGCCTCCTCGGGGAGGAGCGTGTCCTGGTGAGCGAGGTTCCCGGCACCACCCGGGACGCCGTCGACACGCCCTTCCGCTACCAGGGACGCGGCTATCTGCTCGTGGACACCGCGGGCCTCCGTCGGAAAGGACGGGTCCACCAGGCGGCGGACAGCCTGGCCATGGCCGCGGCCCGGCGCGCCATCGAGCGCGCGGACGTCGTGGTCCTGGTGATCGATGGCACCGAGGCCTTCGCGGCGCAGGATGCGCACATCGCCGGCTACGCCATGGAGGCGAGGAAGCCCGTGGTCGTGGCCGTGAACAAGTGGGATCTCGTGGAGCGGCGCGAGGAAGCGGCGGCGGCGTGGCAGGACGAGGTCCGCCAGCGCCTGCGCTTCGTGAAGGAGGTGCCCATCATCCTCCTCTCCGCGCGCACGGGGCAGCGGGTGCTGAAGGTGCTCGATCACGTGGACACCCTGTACGCGAGCGCCGGGCTCCGGGTCCCCACCCCCGAGCTCAATCGCTGGCTGCACGAGGAGGCGCAGGCGGAGCGCACGTCCCCCGCCGGAGGGCACGCGGTCCGGCTCTTCTACGCCGCCCAGACCGGGGTGCATCCCCCCCGCTTCGTCCTCTTCTGCTCCGATGCGCGGCGGGTGCATTTCTCGTTGCGCCGCCGTCTCGAGAACAGCCTGCGCGCGCAGTTCGGCTTCGGAGCGGCCCCCCTGCACCTGCAGTTCCGCAGCCGCCGCGAGCGGGCACGGTCCTGACGTGGGGAGATTCCGTCCCGGCGGATGGCCCGGCCTGGGCTGGCGAGCGCTGCGCAACTTCTGGAACGACGGCTGTCCGAACCTGGCCGCCATGGTGGCCTTCTGGGCCATCCTCGGCCTCGGCCCCTCGGTCTATCTCGTGGGCTTCTTCCTGGGAGGCCTCCTCCCCGCGGACCGCACCGCCCTCCAGCAGCTCGCCGCCTACCTCCCGCGGGAGGCGGAGCCGTTCGTGGACGACCTCGCCAAGAGCCTGCTGCAGGGGAGGGGGTTGCTCGTGCTCGCCCTCCCCGGCCTGATCTGGATCGCCAGCGGCGCCTTTCTCGCCCTGGAATATGCGATCAACGTCGCCTTCGCCACCGTGCGCCGACGCCGGTTCTGGCTGTCCCGCCTGAAGGCCTTCGTGGCGGCGGCCGCCGTGGCCAGTGTGCTGGCGGGCTCCCTGGTCGCCGATCACGTGGCTGCGCTGGTCGACGCCTACCGCCACACCCTGGGGCTGTCCCCCTGGCTGGGACCGCTGGGCCGCGCGGTCTCCTACGCCGTCCACCTCCTCCTGAACTTCGGAGCCTTCGCTGCGCTTTACAAGGTGCTGCCGCGCGGCCGCGTGCGCTGGTCGGCGGTGGCCTGGTCGGCCCTGACCGCGGTGGTCCTGTGGGAGGCGGCCCGGCGCGTCTTCGGGCGCATGCTGGCGAACAGCACCGCCTACGGGGAGGTGACGGGGACGCTGGCGGGGATCGTGGCCGTGCTGCTGTGGATCTACACCTCGGTGGCGGTGACCCTGCTCGCGGCCGAGCTCGCGGCCGTGCTCAATGGGAACCGCGAGGATATGGTCCCCGCCGCCCTTTCTTGACCCCCCCAGGGGACGGCACTATGTTCGCCCGGGGTTTCCGGCGCCTGCCGGAGGTGGGGAGGAACGCCGTCGATGGTGCTGTTCAACTACTCGACGAAGGAACTCACGGCGAAGATCGTCTACTACGGACCCGGCCTCTGTGGGAAGACGACCAACCTCCAGTACATCCACGGCAACCTTCCGGACCAGGTGAAGGGGAAGATGCTCTCCCTGGCCACGAAGACGGACCGGACGCTGTTCTTCGACTTCCTCCCCATCGACCTGGGCGACATCCGGGGCATGAAGACGCGCGTGCAGCTGTACACCGTGCCCGGTCAGGTCTTCTACAACGAGACGCGCAAGCTCGTGCTCAAGGGCGCCGATGGGATCGTGTTCGTGGCGGACTCCCAGGAGGCGATGCTCAACGCGAACCTGGAGTCGTTCAAGAACCTGGAGGAGAACCTCAAGGGGCACGCCTTGCGCTTGGCGGACATGCCTCACGTCATCCAGTTCAACAAGCGCGACCTCCCGCGGCTGAGCTCGATCGAGGAGCTCAACTCCGCGCTCAACCGCTACAACGCTCCCTTCTACGAATCGGTGGCTACCACGGGCATCGGCGTGCAGGACACGCTCAAGGCCATCGTGAAGCTCGTGCTGCTCCATCTCACCCGGAAGTACGACCCCAAGACCGCGCCCGAGAAGGCCGCGGCCCCTTCACGGATCGCCACCCCCGTCGTCACGTCCGCCGCCCCTCCGCCTCCGCCGGCACCTCCTGCGCCCCGTGCGGCCGCCGTGCGGGCGATCCCGCTCTCCAGCATCTCCAGCATGGAAGCGGAGCCCGTCCCGGTGCCGCCTGCCCGCCCCGCGCGGCCGGTCCATCCGGTCGCGGCACAGGTCGTGCCCCCCGCGGAGACGGACTTCTCGTTCGATGCTTCCGAGGTGGACGTGCTCGTGGACGAGGTTCGGGAAGCCCCCCCCGCCTGGCAGCCCCACGAAGCGGCCGCCGCCTGGCAGACCGACATGGGCGCCCCCGAGGGGGATCCGGCCGAGCCGTGGGCGGCCGGGGGAACGCCGGCCGTCGACGTGCTGGAAGACCTCGCCTCGCCGCCGGCGGAGGAGACGTTCCAGCCCCTGGAGGCAGTGCCGGCGGCGACACCCGAAGCCTGGGATCCGCCCGCCCCCGAGGAGCCCTACGCGCTGGACCGCGGCTTCGATCCAGCATGGGCCCCCGAGCCTCCCCCCGACCTGGCGCCGGAGCCCGCCCCGGCCCTTCCCCGGCCGGCGGCGGCGGAGGTGCTGCTCACCGACGTGGCGACTGGCGCGTCCCTCTTCGCCGATCCCGACCTCGAGGTGGCCCGGTTGACCGTGGGCACGGCCCGCGAGGTCAAGATCCCGGTGGAACTGACGGAGGGCGGCCAGGTGCGGAGGTTCGTGCTCGCGCTGACGCTGACGCTGACGCCTGCCGAGTAGTGCGCCCGTTCGGGGTGCGTCGTATGCTCTGGATGTCGGGGATCCGGCACGGCGCCTTCCTCCCGGCACCGAGGCGCACCGCCCGCTCCGAGGCTCGCATGCGTTTCCTCCGCCTGTTGGCTGCCCTGGCCGGGATCGGCGCCACCTTCCCCGGCCGCGCCGAGACGAACCTCTACGAGTGGGTTTCCGCCGCGCGCCTGGTGGTCGCCGCCCGTCCGGAGCGCCTCGAGGGTCGGTTCGTGGAGATCCGCGTCGTTCGCGTCCTGCGCGGGCAGTCTCCAGGCCAGGTCCTCTGGGTGGACCGCCGGGAAGCCAACCGGGACCGCGTCTCCGGCGAGCAGGCGCTCGACCTCAAGTGGGGGCGCACGTACCTGCTCCTGCTGAACCCGTTCGAAGGGGAGTCCCGGGCGCGAGCTCCCAACGCGTTCGTGCTGGCGCGTGGCGTGGAAGGCGCGCGCGTGCTCCCGGAGGAAGGCGAGGGCGCGGTGCTGGAGGCGGTCGATCGTTTGGTGCACCTGCAGGACACCGCGTCATCCTTCCTCCCCTGGACGGAGCTGGGGCGGATGCTCGACGATGCCAACCCCGTGCTCGTGGAGACCGCCCTGGAGCTCTTCCTGAAGTTCCGCCAGGGGAGCGGCGAACTGATGCCTGCAGTGCGGCGGCTGCTCGACCATCCCCGGGCCCGGGTCCGGCGGTCGGCGGCCGACCTCTCCGCCACCATCCTCGCGCGCACGCCCGAGGTGGACGATCGCACCGGGGTCTTCGCCGACCTCGCCGCCGCTGCCCGGCGGGACGTGGCTCCCGAGGTGCGGGTGGCCGCCACCGCCGCCCTGGGCAAGCTCGCCGGACCGGACGTGCGGACGCTCCTGGAGGAGATCGCGCGGGAAGATCCCGAGCAGTCGGTGCGGTACGCGGCGGAGAAGCTGCTGTACGAGCGGAGGATCGAGGCCAAGGACGGTCTCTAGCTCGCCGCTTCTGCTAGGATTCCTCCGCCGTGGCCATCCACCCGTTCCAGAATTTCATGGTCCGCTACGGTGCCGGGGAGCGCATCTTCTCCGAAGGCGATCTCGGCACCACGATGTACATCGTGCAGAGCGGCAAGGTGCGCCTCTTCCGCCTGGTGGACGGGGTCAAGCGCGTGCACGGCACCATGGAGAAGGGGGATTTCTTCGGAGAAATGTCCATCCTCGAAGGCATGCCGCGCACGATCGCCGCCGAGGCGGTCGAGGACGCGGAGTTGATCGAGATCAACAGCATGACCTTCGACAAGATGATCAAGGGGAATATCGAGATCGCCATCCGCATGCTGCGCAAGCTCTCGATCCGCCTCCGCGACGCGGAGCGCCGGATCGAGGAGCTCCAGCTGGCGGGGGCCGTCGCGGTGCTCCCTCGTGCCGCCGCCACCCCCTCGCTGCGCCCGGGCCCCGTGGAATCGGGAGTCCGGCTGGAGGCGGAGGGAGAGGCGCGCGCGTTCGCCCTCTGCGAGGGCGACACTCTCCTCGGCCGCTACGACCCCGTCACCGACCAGCGTCCTGACATCGACCTCACCGACATCGACCTCAAGCGCAGCGTCTCCCGCCGACACGCGCGCATCGTGCGGAACGCCGATGGCTTCTTCGTCATGGAGGAAGTCGGGGCCTTGAACGGCACGTTCGTCAATGGCGAGAAGCTGATCACCGGCCGCCCGCACCCGCTCGTGGAGGGAGACCGCCTGAGCCTGGGCATGGTCAAGCTGGTCTTTCGCACCTGAGCCGCATGAGCATGCGCCGCGCCGCTCTCTGTCTGCTGGCTCTGGCCTGCCTGGTCCCCGTTCAGGCCCGGGTGCGGCGTGTCCTTCCCTGGCGCGCGGTGGTCGAGGTCTCCGCCGCCGCCAAGGTGGGGGAGGCGAGCTGGCGGGACGACCTGGCGGAGATCGTGACGGAGCGCTTGCGTGCCAAGGGGTGCCTGGCCGGCGTGGAACGGCCGGGGGGAACGCAGGCCGACCTCCGCGTGCACGTGCGGGTGGAGGATCTCCAGCGCGAGACCGATTTCGGGACCTCGCTGGCCCAAAGCGTCTCCCCCGATGCCTCTCCGGACGTGAAGAGCCTTCGCGTGGCGCGCCTGCGTGCCACGCTCCTCGTGGAGCTGATCAGGCTCCCGGCGGAAGAGCGCCTGGACCAGCGGCGCCTGACGGTGGATGTGCGCCGCACCCCCCGTACGCAGGACGAGGACGTGGACGGGGCCGCCGCCCAGGAGGCGATGGACCAGGCTGCGGATCGGGTGGCGCAGGTCGTTTGCCGGGCCAAGGCTCCCCGGTGAGCGCGTCCGCATCGCGGCCGCGGGTGCTCTCCGGCATGCGCCCCACCGGCCCCCTGCATCTCGGGCACCTGGTGGGCGCACTGCAGACCTGGGTGCGCCTGCAGGACACCCACGAGTGCTACTTCCCCATCGTGGACTGGCACGCGCTCACCACCGACTACGCCGACCCTCGGCCCATCCAGGGCTGGGTGCGTGACGTCGCACTGGACTGGCTGTCCGCGGGCATCGATCCCGAGCGCAGCGTGGTCTTCGTGCAGTCGGCCGTGAAGGAGCATGCCGAGCTGCATCTCCTGCTGTCGATGATCGTCCCTCTCCCCTGGCTGGAGCGCGTCCCCACCTACAAGGAGCAGCAGGAGCAGCTCCGGGAGAAAGACCTCCATACCTACGGATTCCTCGGCTACCCTCTCCTTCAGGCTGCCGACATCCTGATGTACACGCCGAGGTTCGTGCCCACGGGAGAGGACCAGGTGCCTCACCTCGAGCTCTGCCGCGAGATCGCGCGCCGCTTCAACCACCTCTACGGGGAGATCTTCCCGGAGCCGCAACCGATGCTCACTTCCGCGGCGCGCCTTCCCGGCACCGACGGCCGCAAGATGTCGAAGTCGTACGGAAATGCCATCTACCTCTCCGATCCGCCGGCGGCCGTCTCGTCCAAGATCGACGCCATGCTGACCGACCCGCAGCGGACCCACCGGCACATCCCCGGGAACCCCGAGATCTGCCCCGTCTTCCACACCCACAAGGTCTTCTCCTCCGAAGAGCGGATCGCCTGGTCCGCCCAGGGCTGCCGCACGGCCGGGATCGGGTGCCGCGACTGCAAGCGCGCGCTCAAGGAAAGCGTGGAGACCGCGCTCCAGCCGATCCGGGAGCGTCGCCGGGTGCTGGAGGAGGACCCGGCCAGGGTCGATGCCATCCTGGGGCAGGGTGCGGTACGGGCGCGGGCCACCGCCGGTCCCACCATGCAACGCGTGCGCGCGGCCATGGGGCTGCAGCCGTGACGGAGCTCACGGGATCGGAGACCGCCCATCGGTTCCAGCTCGGCGCCTTCCATGGTCCGCTCGACCTCCTGCTCCACCTCGTGCGCGTGAACGAGCTGGACATCCGGGACCTGCCCATCGCCGACGTGGCCCGCCAGTACGACGACTACCTGGCCATGATGCGGGAGCTCAACCTGGAGATCGCCGGGGACTACCTGGTGATGGCGGCCACGCTCGTCCACATCAAGTCCCGCATGCTCCTCCCCGCAGATCCCGTGCCGGGGGAGGAGGGAGAAGCTGCGGAGGACCCCCGCGCCGAGCTGGTGCAGCAGCTCCTGGAGCACGAGCGCTACAAGCAGGCGGCCGAGAACCTGCAAGCCATGGACAGCGTGCGGAGCATGATCTGGACACGCGAGGGCGGGGTTCCTGCGGAGTTCGCGGGCGAGGAGATGCTGGCCGTCGACCTCTTCGACCTCCTGGCCGCCTTCCGCAAGCTGCTGTCCCGGCTGGACGAGGACGCCAAGCTCAAGTTCGGGCGCGAGGACATCTCCGTTGCCGACAAGATCGCCTGGCTGACCGATCTCCTCGACCGCCAGGAGTTCGTGAACTTCCACGATCTGTGGGAGAGCCTGCCCACGCGCCTGGAGCGCATCGCCACCTTCCTCGCGCTCCTGGAGATGGTCCGGCTCCAGATGGTGCTGTGCCTGCAGAGCAAGCAGATGGGGGACATCCGCCTCGTCCGCCGTCGGGAGGCGGGGGAGACGTCCGCCGGGGAGAGCGCATCGTGAGCGTCGAGGAGCTGGAGGTTCCGCCGGGGCCAGAGGAGCTCGTGGCCGCCGTGGAGGCGGTGGTGTTCGCCGCCGCCGAGCCGGTGCCGGCGGGCGAGATCGCGGGAGCCCTGGGAGGACTGGCGGCCGAGCAGGTGGAGCAGGCCATCGAGGAGCTGAGCCGCCGCCTGGACGGAAGCGGTGGCGGGCTCCGCCTGGAGCGCGTGGCCGGGGGCTGGCGTCTGGCGACGCGGCCGGAGGTGGGGGTCTGGGTGCGGCGGTTCTTCCGGCAGCGGAACCGCACCCGGCTCTCCCCGGCTTCCCTGGAGACCCTGGCGATCGTGGCCTACAAGCAGCCCATCACGGCACCCGAGATCCAGGCCATCCGGGGGGTGGACCCCGCCCACGGCATCAAGAGCCTGCTGGAAAAGCGGATGATCCGCATCCTCGGACGCAAGAAGGTGGTGGGCAACCCGCTGCTCTACGGCACCACGAAGCAGTTCCTCGTCCACTTCGGGCTGGACCGCCTGGCCGACCTTCCCTCCCTCGAGGACTTCGACCAGTTCGTGGGGGCGCTGTCCGGCGGCCCGGGCCCGCTGTTCCCGGATCCGGAAGCACCGGCTCCTCTGGACGAGGAGGATTCCAAGGAGGCCTCGTCCGAGGAGGAGTGATGGAGCGCCTGCAGAAGGTGCTCTCCCGGGCGGGGATCGCCTCCCGCCGCGCTGCCGAGACCCTGATCGCGGCAGGACGGGTCACCGTGAACGGCGCGGTGGTCACGCGGCTGGGCACGCAGGTGGATCCGGAGCGGGATGCCATCCGGGTCGACGGCACCCGCGTACGCACGGGCGACCCCACCCCCCAGTACCTGATGCTCCACAAGCCCCGCGGCGTGGTCACGACGCTGTCGGACCCCGAGGGACGTCCCACCGTCCGCGACTACCTCCACGGGGTGCGCGGGAGGGTCTTCCCCGTGGGCCGTCTCGATTACGCCAGCGAGGGCCTCCTCCTCCTGACCAGCGACGGTGCCCTGGCCCGGGACCTCATGCACCCCAGCCGGGCCGTCCCCAAGACCTACGCCGCCAAGGTGCGAGGGACTCCGCCGCCCGAGGCCCTCCGGCGCCTCGCTTCGGGACTGGTCCTGGAGGGACGCCGCACGCTCCCAGCCAAGGCCCGCCTCCTCGAAGGGGGACGGAACGCCTGGGTGGAGGTCACGGTGGTCGAGGGCCGGAAGCACCAGGTCCGCGACATGCTCGCGGCAGTCGGCCATCCCGTGCAGCGGCTCCGCCGGATCCGCTACGGGGGGGTCGATCTCGGCGATCTGCGGCCCGGGAGGTTGCGGGCACTGAGCCCGCCCGAGGTGGCGCGTCTCCGGCGGGCGGCGGGTCACGTAATTCCATGAAAACGCCGGAGATGATCTTGACAGCCTGGGTGCCGTTCTCTAGCATGACCGATTTGCTGGAGTGCCCGAGCGGCTGACCAGCGTCCCGGGACACCGGGACCGCGGCGCGCGACGTCTGCGAAGTTGTGCCCGCCAGGAGGTACCGACCGCACATGGATACGCGAGATCAGATCACCGAGCCCCCCGTGACCAGCGCTCCCGCGTGGGCAAGCGACGCCGGCGAGGAGGTGGAGGACTTCAGCCGCGCCCTCGACCAGTGGGAAGCAGGCCTGAAGTCCCTCAAGGAAGGGGACGTGGTCCAGGGACGCGTGATCAAGATCCTGGACAAGGAAGTCATCGTCGACATCGGCTACAAGTCCGAGGGCGTCGTGCACCTGGACGAGTTCCGCGGACCCGACGGCACGGTGACGGTCAAGGAGGGAGACCGCCTCGAGGTTCTCCTGGAGAAGGCCGAGGACGAGGACGGCTACGTCGTCCTCTCCAAGGAGAAGGCCGAGAAGATGAAGGTGTGGGACGAGGTCGAGCGCGCCTATGAGACGGGCGAGCCGATCCTCGGCCGGGTGGTGGATCGCATCAAGGGCGGGCTCAAGGTGGACATCGGTCTGCCCGCCTTCCTTCCCGGCTCCCTGGTGGACGTCCGGCCCGTGCGCAACCTCGAGTCGCTGCGCGGCCAGGAATTCCGGATGCGCGTGATCAAGGTGAACCGCCGCCGCGGCAACATCGTGCTCTCCCGCAAGGCCGTCCTCGAGGAGGAGAACGCGGAGAAGAAGAAGAAGACCCTCACCGATCTGGAGGAGGGGAAGGTCTTTCGCGGCACCGTCAAGAACCTCACCGAGTACGGGGCGTTCATCGACCTGGGCGGGATCGACGGACTGCTGCACATCACCGACATGTCCTGGGGCCGGATCCAGCACCCCTCGGAGAAGTTCCAGATCGGCGACGAACTCGACGTGGTCGTGCTCAAGTTCGATCGCGAGCGCGAGCGCGTCTCCCTTGGGTTCAAGCAACTGCAGGAGGATCCCTGGGAATTCGCCTCCGCCAAGTATCCCCCGGGGACGCGCATCCGCGGCAAGGTGGTGAGCCTCACCGATTACGGCGCCTTCGTGGAGGTGGAAGAAGGCATCGAGGGCTTGATCCACGTCTCGGAGATGTCCTGGACCAAGCGGGTGAAGCACCCCAGCAAGATCCTCAACCAGAACGACTGGGTGGAGTGCGTGGTCCTGGACATCGATCAGGAGGCGCGCCGGCTCTCCCTGGGCCTCAAGCAGACCGAGCCCAACCCCTGGGACATGATCAACACCAAGTATCGGGTGGGGGATCGCATCACGGGAACGGTGCGCAACATCACCGACTTCGGGGCCTTCATCGAGGTGGAGGAGGGGATCGACGGCCTGGTGCACATCTCCGACCTCTCCTGGACCAAGCGGGTCAAGCACCCGAGCGAGCTCCTGAAGAAGGGCGACCAGGTGGAGGCGGTGATCCTCAAGATCGACTCCGAGAACCAGCGCCTCTCCCTGGGCATGAAGCAGCTCCAGCCCAACGTGGCCGAGGACTTCTTCCGCTCCCACGGGGTGGGGGACATCCTCACCGGCCGGGTGGTGCGCACCACCGAGTTCGGCGCCTTC
>DASUFT010000106.1:0-2179 GCA_036274395.1 Candidatus Polarisedimenticolaceae bacterium
GTTTTCGTGGTCGACGTGGCAGTTGCCGCAGGTGGTGGACTTGTCGCTGGTGGTGAAGTAGCCGACGAAGCCGGCCTCGGCGTCGGGCGGGGGATTGAAGGGCTCGCGATAGACCACCTTCTCATCGGTGCAGGCGGACGAGAAGGCGACCCCCAGCCCCACCAGGGCCAGGAGGCGGAGGGTCGAGACCGGACGGAGGCGCATGGGCACCGCCTTGAGCGGATCCGGACTGCTGGAGGGACAGTTGAACGTACACATAGTTCGACCATCCGTATCTTTACGCAAGGTGTACCGAGGTATACCTACCCCGACCCCTTTAATCCCATATTCGTCTGTGGGTTGGCGCGAGATCTCTGAACGTTCCTTTAGAGTCTCAGCGTGACTCGCGAGCCCGCGGCCGAGACCGGCACCCCTGCTAGATTAGGAACATGCCCCCGACGGTCAGCACCTGCGCCACGTGCGGTGCCTCAGGCAGCGGAAACTTCTGCTCCACCTGCGGTACGCCTCGAGGGGGTGCACCCTGTCCCCGTTGCGGCGGGGCCCTGGCCCCCGGGGCCCGATTCTGCTCGACCTGTGGCCGCGGTGTGGGCGAGGCCCGATCCGCGGCGGGATCCCGCGACCGCACGCCGTGGGTGGTGGCCGGCGTCTCCCTGGCCGGGCTCCTCGGTATGCTCCTCCTCACACTGGTTCGCCAGGCGCCGGCTCGAACTCCGGACGTGGAGCCCGACCAGGGGGAGGTAGCCGCTGCCGAGCCCGGCGGAGAGAATCCTCCCGATCTGAGCACCATGAGCCCGCGCGAGCGGTTCAACCGGCTCTACAACCGGATCATGCGCGGGGCGGAGGCGGGGGACGAGGCCAGCGTGACGCGGTTCACCCCCATGGCCTTGATGGCCTACGCCCAGCTCGACACCATCGATGCCGACGCCCGCTTCCACGCCGCCCTGCTCCAGGTGCATACCGGCGATGCCGACGCGGCCCGCGCCCTGGGCGACACCGTGCTGCGGGAGGCCCCCGGACACCTGTTCGGCTACGTTATTCTGGGGACCGTCGCGCGATGGAAGAAGGACGAGCCGGCGCTGCGCCGTGCGTACGCCGGCTTTCTCCAGCATTATGACGCGGAGATGAAGACCCCACGGGCCGAGTACGAGGAGCACACCCGGTCGCTGGAAGACTTCCGCCGGGCCGCCCTGGCCGCCAAGGATTCGCCGGCCGGCTCCTGATCGCTACCTTCGGAGCACACCATGAAAGCAGGACACAAGTTCCTCCTCGGCGCCGCGGCCATCGTGGTGAGCGTGGGTTTCCTGATCGCCGAAGGGGTGAAGGAGACCGGGGTCTACTTTCTGACGCCTTCCGAGCTGGCCGCGAAGACCCAGGCCGATCCGACCTTCTACGACGTCGGCCTCAAGATGGGCGCCAAGGTGGTGCCCGGCTCGGTCCGACGGGCGCCCGACAACCGCCAGATCGACTTCGAAGTGAGTGACGGCGCCAAGACCTACCCGGTGACCTACCGGGGCCTCGTCCCCGACACGTTCACCGATGCCAACGACATCGAAGTGATCGTGGAGGGCAGGCTGGGCCGGGACGGGGTGTTCCGCGCCACCGAGGTCCTGGCCAAGTGCGGGTCCCGCTACGACGCCGCGTACGACAAGTCCAAGAAGGCCTGACCGATGACTCTCCTGGGACAGTTCGCGCTGTGGGTGGCGCTCCTGCTCGGCGTCTGGTCGACGACAGTGGCGTTCAGCGGACGGTGGCAGGGCAGGGAGGAGCTCCGCCGAAGCATCTCGGGGGCGGTGTATGGCACCTTCGCGGCCCTGGCCGTGGCGGCACTGGCCCTCTGGAAAGGGCTGGTGACCCACGATTTCAACATCGAGTACGTGGCGGCGTACACCTCGCGCAATCTGCCCTCGGGGTACATCGTCTCCGCGCTGTGGGCAGGGCAGAAGGGCTCGCTTCTCTTCTGGGCGCTCGTCCTGAGCTTGTTCGCCTCCCTCGCCCAGGTGCTCACGCCGCGGCGCTATGCCGCGCTGCTCCCGTACGTGGCCGGGGTGACCTCCGCGGTCACCGCGTTCTTCGTCTGCACCATGATCTTCGCCGCCAATCCGTTCGAGCGGCTCCCCTTCACCCCCGCGGACGGCCGGGGACTCAATCCCCAGCTGCAGAACCCGGGGATGATGATCCA
>DASUFT010000107.1:0-4173 GCA_036274395.1 Candidatus Polarisedimenticolaceae bacterium
GTCCGCGGAGGGGCCCACATGCTTCAAGCCCGCCGAACGGGCAGTCTAACCCAGCCCTAGAAAGAGCAGACCCCGCCCACCCCCATGGTCACACCGGCCTGTGCCGACACCGGCTCTCCCGAGACGGCGATGCCGTGAAAGATGAAGTGCATGTTGACGGAGTGCCCCTGCATGGCCCCGGTGAAGTCTCCGAAGGCGATGGAGCCGAACTGCACGGCCTGGGTCCCCCCGATGGGAACGGTGCCGCCGATGTTGAACCGGCGGTCGGGGGTCACCAGTGTGGGATCGTCCCAGGTGTAGTGCGCATCCACCCACAGGAGCGTGATGTCGTTGAAGGGACTGCCCGCGGCGGGGATGCTCTTGGCCTTGTTGGCCAGGGTGGCCGTCACGTTGGCGATGGTGATCACGCACGTCCCCAGGCTGATGTCGCCGGCCGCGTTGGCCGTGGGAGGCGTGATGGTCAGCACCTCGAGCACCGAGTTGGCGTCGTCCGGGTCGTCCAGGGTGGGCGACTCTCCGTTGCACCCGGGAAGGCCCAGGGCCAGGAGCGCCAGCAGGGGAAACAGGGTCCAGGTTCGCAGGTTCCTCATGATCCAGTCCCCTCCTAGCCGATCTTCATGATCTTCGGGGTGATGAAGATCAGGAGTTCACGATTCTCGTTCGTGATGTTGCGTGTCTTGAACAGCCAGCCGAAGACGGGGATCTTCCGGAACCAGGGCACCCCGGTCTCGCTCTGTCCCTCGTTGACGGTGAAAATACCGCCGATCACGGTGGTGCCGCCATCGGCGATCAGGACCTTGGTCTGGGCCCGCTGCGTATTGATGGCAGGCACGTCGCCCACGCTGTTCACGAAGTCGGGCGAGTTGTTCTCCACCTGCACGTCCAGGATGACCGTCCCCTCGGCCGTGATCTGGGGGGTGACCGCCAGGCGGAGAGAGGCGGAGACGAACTCCACGTTGATCTCGGTGGCGGTGGTGTTCACCACCGGGATGCGCACGCCCTGCTCGATCTCCGCCCGCTCGTTGTTCTGGGTGGCGATCTTGGGCGAGGAGAGGATGCGGCCGCGGCCCTCCGTCTCCAGGGCGTTCAAGGCGATGTCCAGGGTGAAGGAGTCGAGCACGTTGCCGAACTTGAAGGCCAGGTTGCTGGCCTCGCCCGCTCCCGGCAGGTTCAGTCCGTACTTCACGGAGGCGTTGTGCGGGAAGGAGAGGGGCGTGGAGGTGCCGCGGGAGGCGTCGGCGATGGCGGAGAAGCCCCACACCACCCCGAAGTCCTGCACGAACTGCCGCGAGGTCTCCACGATGCGGGCCTCGATCATGACCTGCGGGGTCTCCGTGTCCAGCGTGCCCAGCAGGGCCTCGATGGGCTCCACCCTCTTGGGAATGTCGCTCACGATCAGGGTGTTGGTGCGCTCGTCGATGATGACCTTGCCGCGGGGGGAGAGCACGCCACCGTCGCGCACCACGCGCTCCACGTCCTTGGCCTTGGCGTAGGAGAGGGTGCGGGTCACGGTGACCGGCTCCACCTCCAGCTCCTTGGCCTCCTTGAGCTGCTTCCGGGACGCCGCTTCCGACGCCAGCTTGGAGGTGGGGGCGATGCGGATCACGTTGTTCTCGACGATCTTGTCCAGGGCGTTGTTCTTGAGGATGATGTCCAGCGCCTGGTCCCAGGGCACGTTGTCCAGGACGATCGTGACCTTGCCGTCCACCGAGGGGTCGAGCACGAAGTTCAGGCCCGAGATCTCGTGGAAGAGGCGGAAGACCTGCTTCAGGTCGGCGTCCACCAGGTTCAGCGAGATCTTCTTCCCGGTGTAGCGGACGGCGTTGGTCTCGATCGTCTGCATCTCGAAGCTGGGCATGGCCTGAGGCTTGGCGCCGCTGGCGTCCGCCTGCGGCGCGGCCAGGTTCGGCTCCTTCATGTAGGCGGCGAGCGCCTCCGCGGGGAGGGCGCGCCTGGCCGCCGGCGCCGGTGCTCTCTCCTCGAGGATGGAGGCGACGGCATCGTCCGTGGGCCCGGCCTGCGATGGGGGCACGTCCATGACCGGCGCGTCCTTCGCGGCGGTGGGTCCGAAGGCGACCAGAAGGCCGCTCTCCTTCTTCTCGATCCGGTGCGCCACCGGCCCGTCCAGGTCGAAGACGACCCGGGTGACGGGGTCGGGCTTCGTGCGGTACTGGCCCGCGCGCACCCGCTGCACCCCGCCGGCGCCCACCGTGACCTGGGGCGCCACCAGCCGGCTGACCGTGCCCGGCAGATCGAGCACCAGGCGGTCGGGGTTCGACAGCACCTCGCTCGTGTAGGCGAGATTGCCCTCGGCCACCATCTCCACCTGGGGACCGGCCGCGCCCTCGGTCACCTGCAGGCGCAGCAGGCTGTTTTGGGGACCCGCGGGGGCGGAGGCGGCGGATGGGTTCCCCGCCTGGCCCGCCGGGGCGGGGTCGGCCGCGTGCACGGCGTTCCCTAGGAGGAGAAGCACCGCCAACACGGCCATGATGAGCTTGCCCTGCTTACTCATTCGCCTTCTCCTCCTCCAGCGGGACGAGCCTCTTCACCACGTCGCGATACGGTTTGATGAGACGCGGGTCGTCCACCTGCTGGCGGAACGTCGCGGTGCCCGCCCGAGGATCGATTCCCATGAGCGACCCGTCGTACACCTCGTCGCCGGACTTCAGGAAGTAGCCGCGGTTGTCGGACCCGATGACGAAGGCCATGTCCGCGCCTCCGGAGTCCTTCACGATGCCGACCAGGTCCAGCTCCGTCACCAGCATCCCCGCCACGCCCTTGGGCCGCGGCCCCTTCTTCTTGACCGCCACCTCTTCCAGGAGCGAGCGGAAGGGATCGCGCCGCCCGGCCGGGTCGTAGGAGAACCGCTGGCCGGAGAGGAGCTGCTCCTGCTGCTTGAGGATCTCCTCCACCGTGGCCTCGCCGGCCTTGATGGCGGGATCGGCGGGGGCACCGGAAGCCGGTGACTTGGCGGCGGGGGCCGGCGCGGCCGCCGTCGCTCCCGCGCGGGCCGCGGTCCCGGAGCCGGCGGCAGCGGCCGCGTCCTTGGCCCTGTTGACCATGTCCTTCCCGGCCGGGAAGGCGGGTGCCGAGACCGCCGCGATCGCGGTCAGCCCCGCCACCACGAGAATCCACCCCAGTCGGCGGGACTTCATTGATTGGCCTCCTCGTCCTCGGGCGCGCTCACCGCGTCGTTGTCGTAGACGAAGGTGGTGGCGGTGAAGCTCGCGGAGATGGTCTTGTCCATCTTGGTCCTGGCCGCGCTCATGTTGAGGTTGTCCACGTTGACGATGCGCGAGTACTTGCTCACCCGATCGAGGAAGATGCCCAGGTCGTGGTAGCGACCGGTCACCTGCATGTCGATGGGGAACTCCTTGTAGAACTCCACGGGCTTCAAGGCTCCCGGGCCGAAGGAGTTCAGGTCCAGGTTGGACTGGTCCCCCAGGTTCTTGATCCAGCGCAGGAGATCGCCGGTCTCGGTGCGGCTGGGCAGGATCTGCTGGATGTCCCCCAGCTTCCGTTCCAGGCTCGCGATCTCGGCCTCGAACTCGGGGAGCTTCTGCTCGATGGCGCGCCCCTCGTCGATCTGCGCCTGCTTGGACGACAGCTCGCCCTTCAGGCGGTCGATCTGCATGCCCTGGTCCTCGATGCCCGGCCACAGCCAGTAGGCGACGCCCACGATGGCCACGGCGATGCCCACGAAGACCGCCAGCTGTCCCCAGAACGGGAGCTTCTCGAACATCTCGTCCTCTCCTCAGCCGCGGGGCTGCACGGCAGCCGGGGTTTTGCTGGCCTGCTGCGAGGCCGCCTGAGCGCCCGCCTCGGGCGACTCCTGGGGAGTCTTGAACTTGCACGTGAGCGAGAACCCCACGCCCTCGGGGATCTCGGAGACCTTGCCCATCACCACCTCGTCGAACCATCCGCAAGCGGCAAGGTTGTTGTAAAAGTTCGACACTGCCGTGTAGGTGGTCCCCTTCCCGGCGATCGTGATCTTGGAGCCGGCCACGCTCATGCTGTCCAGCCACAGGAAGTCGGCCAGGTTGCGGGAGATCTGATCGAGGATGTGCACCGGCACCGACTGCTTCTTCTTGAGGTCGGTGATGAGGTTGATCTTCCGCTCCAGCAGCTCCTTCTGCTTCTTGTAGAGATCCCCTTTCTTGCGGATCTCCACCA
>DASUFT010000108.1:0-35397 GCA_036274395.1 Candidatus Polarisedimenticolaceae bacterium
CTCCCCGCCGATTTCGTGCAGGTGATCCACCAACTTTCTTGACCCCGCCGCGTATGTGGTCCCTTGGGGGAGGCTCCATGGAGGTGACCGAGACCGCCCGCTTGGCGGCTCTGCGCTCTTATCGCATCCTGGATACCGAGCCCGAGCGCGCGTTCGACGACCTGGCCCTCCTGGCCAGCCGCATCTGCGGCACCCCCATCGCGCTCATCACGCTGGTCGACCGTGACCGCCAGTGGGTCAAGTCGGGGGTGGGGGTGGCGATCCGGGAGACCTCCCGCGAGGTGGCCTTCTGCCATCACGCCATCCAGCAGCACGGGTTGTTCACGGTGCCGGACGCGACCCGGGACGCCCGCTTCCGCGACAACCCGTTCGTGACCTCCGCACCCAAGATTCGCTTCTACACCGGCGCCCCGCTGGTGACGCCCGATGGTCACGCCCTGGGAACCCTGTGCGTGCTCGACCATCGTCCCCGCACCCTCACCTCCGAGCAGAAGGAGAGTCTGGACGCCCTGCGCCGGCAGGTCATGGCGCAGCTCACGCTGCGCCGGAACCTGGAGGAGCTGAAGGAAGCCCTGGCCGAGAGGGACCGCATCGGGGAGGAGCGGGAGCGGCTCCTCGAGGAGCTGAGAAAATTGTCCGACCTCTTGCCCCTCTCCACCGCCTGCCAGTTCAACCTCGTGATCCCCGCCGATGCCAGGTGCATCCCCGCCGTGGTCGAGGGGGTGATGAAGATCGTCCGCGAGAAGCGTGTCGATCCCGGCCGCGAGGCCGACGTGGAGATCGCGCTCTGCGAGGCGCTGGCCAACGCGGTGAAGCACGGATGCGGTGGGGACCCCACCAAGCACGTGCAGTGCTGCGTGGCCATCGAGGGTGACGGCGAGCTCCTGGTGGTGGTCCGCGATCCCGGAGAGGGGTTCGACCCCCAGACCCTCCCCAGTCCGGTGGCCGAGCCGGGCATCATGAAGAGCAGCGGCCGCGGCGTCTTCCTGATCAACCAGTTCATGGACGAGGTGCGCTACGAGGACGGCGGGCGCACGCTGCACATGAGGAAGCGGCCGGCGCGCCCCGCCGATCACTGACCAGGCGAAGGCGAGGCGAAAGCGTGCCATAATCCGCGCCCGATGCGCGCCCTCGTCGATCGCCTGCTCGCCCACGACGGCCTCGGCGGGAAGATCGTCCACCACCGGCGGATCGAGGGATCGGCGGCGGCCTACTGGGAACCGTCCGAGCCGCTGTCCGCGGATGTGCGGCTCGCCCTCGAGGCTCAGGGAATCGGCCGGCTCTACACCCATCAGGCCGAGGCGCTCGATGCGGCGCGGGCGGGGAGGAACGTCCTCGCGGTGACCCCCACCGCCTCCGGGAAGACGCTCGTCTTCGCGCTGCCCGTCCTGGAGACGGTGCGGCGCGATCCCGGCGCACGGGCCCTCTTTCTCTATCCCACCAAGGCGCTGGCGCAGGACCAGCTCGGCGGCTTCCGCGACCTGGCGCTGTCGCTCGGCCCCTTCCGGGTCCCGCGGTTCGAGATCTACGACGGCGACACGCCGCCGCACGTGCGCAGGAAGATCAAGGCGGATCCCCCCGAGGTCCTGCTCACGAACCCCGATATGCTGCATCTGGGGATCCTGGCCCGGCACCGGGAGTGGGAGGGGTTCCTTCGCAGCCTGCGCTACGTGGTGCTGGACGAGCTGCACGTCTACCGGGGTGTCTTCGGCGCCCACGTGCATCACATCCTCCGCCGCCTCCTCCGGCTGTGCGCGCGGGTGGGGGCGCGGCCGCAGGTCCTCGCCGCCTCGGCCACGGTGGGGAACCCGGCCGAGTTCGCAGAGCTCCTGGTGGGCGAGCCCTTCCAGGTGGTCGCGGGCTCCGGCGCGCCGCGGGCCCCCCGCGAGGTCCTCTTCGTGAATCCCACGATGGTGTCGCCCTACACCGCGGCGGTGCGCGTGCTGGCCGAGGCCATGGCCGCGGGAAAGCGCACGATCGCGTTCACGAAGGCGAGGAGGATCACGGAGCTGCTGCACACGTGGCTCGTGCGCCAGGCGCCCCATCTCGCCGCCAGGGTCGCGCCGTACCGCGCCGGCTACCTCCCGGAGGAACGGCGGCGGATCGAGGCCCGCCTCTTCCAGGGGGACCTCCTGGGGGTCCTCACCACGAGCGCCCTCGAGCTGGGGATCGACGTGGGCGGCCTCGACGTGTGCGTGCTCGTGGGCTACCCGGGCTCGCGCATGTCCTCCTGGCAGCGCATCGGCCGCGTGGGGCGCCAGGACCGCGAGGCCCTGGTCGTGCTCATCGCCATGCCGGATGCGCTCGACCAGTACCTCATGGCCCATCCCGACACCTTCTTCGACGGCGCCTTCGAGCGCGCCGTGCTCGACCCCTGGAACCCCATCGTGGCCGGCCAGCACCTGGTCTGCGCCGCCGCCGAGGACCCGCTGCGGGAGGCCGACGTCGGGGAGGAGGCGCGGGCGCGCGCGGTGGCCCGCACGCTGGAAGGCGAGCACCGGCTGGTCCGCGATGCCGAGGGGACCCGCTGGTACGCCTTCCGCCGCAACCCGCACCGCGACGTGCACCCGCGCTCCTCGGGGGAGCCGTTCTCGATCGTGATGGCCGGATCCGGACGGCTCCTGGGAAGCGTGGACGGGACGCGCGTCTACCACGAGTGCCACGAGGGAGCCGTCTACCTGCACGGAGGTCGCAGCTTCGTCGTGCGCACGCTCGACGTGGAGGCGCGAAGGGTCGAGGTCGAGGAGGCGAGCGTCGACCACTACACCGTCGTCCTGGGCGAGAAGCAGACGGAGATCCTGGAGCGCCTGGAGTCCCGGCCCTGCGGATCCTTCACTGCCGGCCTCGGTCGCCTGCAGGTGACGGTGCAGATCCGCGAGTACCAGAAGAAGCGCCTGCTCACGGGGGAGCCCATCTCCGTGCACCCGCTCACCTGTCCGCCCCTGACGTTCGAGACGGTCGGCTTCTGGATCGAGATCCCGCCGGGGATCCCGCAGGACCTCACCCGCCGCGAGCGCCACGCCATGGGAGGACTGCACGCGGCCGAGCACGCGATGATCGGCCTGTTCCCGCTCCTCGCCATCGCCGACAGGGGGGACGTGGGCGGCATCTCCTACACCGCGCACCCCCAGGTGGGCGGCCCCGCGATCTTCCTCTACGACGGTGTACCGGGAGGGGTGGGGCTGGCGGAGCAGGGCTTTCGCGGCCTGGAGGACCTGCTGGGGAAGACGCTCGCCCACGTGGCGGCCTGCCCGTGTGAGGAGGGGTGCCCGGCGTGCATCCAGTCCCCGCGCTGCGGGAACGGCAACAAGCCCCTGGACAAGACGGCGGCCACGGAGCTGCTTCGCATGCTTCTGGGGGAGCTGCCCCTCCCGCAGGAGGAGGCCGAGCCCCCGGCCCCCCCTACCCCCCCCGAGCGCAAGCGGCATGGCATCACGCGAGGCATCCCGGTCGTTCCGGCGGCGCCGGGCGGGCGGATCCTGGTGTTCGATCTGGAGACGCAGCGCAGCGCCGCCGAGGTGGGGGGGTGGCACCGAGCGGACCGCATGGGGCTGGCGCTGGGGGTCGTCTACGACGTCGGCGAAGGGGCCTACCGCACCTACCGGGAGCGCGAGGTGGACCGGCTGCTCCTCGACCTGGTGCTCGCCGACCGCGTGGTCGGCTTCAACGTGGCGCGCTTCGATCTGCGTGTCCTGTCGGGCTACGTGCCCTGGGACCTGTCGCGCATCCGCTTCTTCGACCTGCTGTCCGAGGTCCGTTCCCGGCTCGGGTTCCGGCTCTCCCTGAAGCACCTGGCCGAGGCGAACCTGGGAGAGAGCAAGTCCGCGGACGGCCTCACCAGCCTGCGGTGGTGGAAGGAGGGCCGCGTGGACCTCATCGAGGCGTACTGCCGCAAGGACGTGGAGGTGACCCATCGCCTCTATGCCCTGGGGGCGGAGCGCGGCTACCTCCTCTACCGGGATCGCGAGGGGCGCGCGCTGCGCCTGCCGGTCGCCTGGGGGGGCGTGGTCTAGGATGGGCGCGTGCGGCGCGCGCTGCTCTCCTCGCTGCTGCTGGCCCTCGCGCTGGGCTGCGGCCGGTCGGGCACCGGAGGGGTTGCCCCCCTGCCGGACGGTTATGCGGACGCGATCGCCGCCGGCCGAAGCGAGAAGGACCGCCAGTTCGTCATCGACCCTGACAGCCCGATCCCGGCCGGCCTGCGCAACGGATTCCACGGACTGCAGTACTGGCCGGTGGACCCGCGCTACCGGCTCACCGTCCCCCTGGACGAGTTCGAATCCAAGGAACGCTTCACCATCGTGACCACGATGGGGGAGGCGCGGCCCTGCGAGCGGGTTGGCCGCCTGAGCTTCACGCTGGAAGGCGTGGAGCATCACCTCACCGTGTACCGGCTGCTCGATGGAACGCAGACCGGCACCGCCGCCGACCTGTTCGTTCCCTTCATGGACGCGACCACGGGGAAGGACACCTACCCTGCGGGGCGCTACGTCAACCTCGAGGAGGTGGGCCCGGGGCGCTACGTCCTCGACTTCAACCTGGCCTTCAACCCGTCCTGCGCCTACGGCGCCCCCGAGCGCTTCCAGTGTCCGCGCACTCCGGGCGAGAACCGCCTGGCCGTGCCCATCCGGGCGGGGGAGCGCGGGTGGCAAGCGCACGAGGGCACCGATGGATCTCTCTGACCGCGCCCGTGTCCTGTCGACGGCGCGCCTGATCGCAGCCGCCCTGGGCGCCGGTCCCCTGCTGCTAATGGTCCTCGCGGGGGTCGTGTCTCCGGCCCAGGGGCTTTCCACGCTCGTGGTCCCTGCGGGCGTGCTCGGCCTGGTGGCTCCCGCCATCGCGTGGCGCCTGCAGGCGCGCGTGCGCGAAGGGGCGAGCGGACGAGCCGAGGAGGGGCGGCGGGCGTACCTGCGCTCGTTGTTCCTGGGCCTGGCCGTCACCGAGGGGGCCGCGATCCTCGGTGGGATCGTGTGGCTCCTCACCCGGGAGATCCAGGCTCTGATCGGCCTCCCCATGCACCTCGTCATGGTCGGCGCCCTCTGGCCCACGGAGGAGCGCGTCCCGTGAGCATCCCCCGGACCTTCCTCGTGGGGTTCATGGGAGCGGGGAAGAACGTGGTGGGACGCGCCCTGGCCGAGCTCGCCGGTCTTCCCTTCGTGGACACCGACCGCGAGGTGGAACGCGCGGAGGGGATGTCCATCGAGGAGATCTTCCAGCGGCGTGGAGAGGGAGCGTTCCGGGAAGCGGAGTGGAAGGCGCTGCACGCGCTCGAGGGCAGCGGGCCGGCCGTGGTGGCCACGGGGGGAGGCCTCTTCCTGGGCGTGGAGAACCGGCGGATCGTGCGCCGCCTCGGTCGCTCCGTCTGGCTGGACGTGCCGCTGGAGGTCGCCGCGGCGCGCGTGGGGCCACCCGCGGGACGCCCGCTGTGGACCCAGGACCCGCTGACGCTGCGCGCGCTCTTCGAGCGCCGGCGCGCTTCCTACGCCCTCGCCGATGTGCGCGTGGATGCGTCCGCCGCCCCAGCCCGGGAGATCGCGCGCGCCCTGCTCCTCAATTCGCGCATTTTTCCTCCAGAATTTGCGCGTTCCCGTTGATTTCGTCGCGCTTGTGGTGATAAAACGGCCCCGGTCCGTTATATGGAGGGACCTAGATGACCAGGACGGAGTTGATTCAGGCGCTCGCCGACAGCGCGGAGATGGAGCGCAAGCAGGCCAAGATGTTCCTCGACGCGCTGACTGGCCTCGTGGAAAAGAACATCAAGAGGGGCGGAGACGTCCCGCTGCGCGGCCTGGGCAAGTTCAAGGTCGTGAAGCGGAAGGCTCGCATGGGCCGGAATCCCGCCACCGGCGAGGCGATCAAGATCCCCGCCAAGACGGTCGTGCGCTTCACCGTCGCCAAGCAGCTCAAGGACCTCATCAAGAAGAAGTAAGGCGGCCGCGATCCGTTCAACTTCTGCCTCTGGGCCACCCTGCCCGCAGCCCGCGGGCAGGGTGCTTTCTCTGCTCCTTCTCTCGCTCCTGCTCCCTGCCGTGCCCCGCGCGGCGAAGGAGAGCGCGCCCGCGCCTGCGGGGACGCTGCTCGACCTGGTGGTCCGTCCTGCCGGTCCCGTACGCCGGCACGTCTGCGACTCCGGGGCCACCCTCTCCTTCAACCTGGAGCTGCACAACCGGGGCTCGCGCGCGGTCCACGTGGACGCGGTGCGCTTCGTCTACCTGGTGGAGGACCGGCCGCTGCAGGTGGAGCGTGACGAGGACTTCCTTCCAGGCACCTGGGTGCACCGTGAGGTGCGGGTGGATCCGGGAAGGCACGTGGACTGGCCGGGCGTCTGTCTCGGACAGGTGCCGGAGGCCGTTACCCGCGTGCGCATGGAGCTCGATCTCACGAGCGGCATGGCGCTGCGGCGCCGGCGGGCCACGCAGACGCTGGAGGTGCCCATCGTGCCCGACCGGAGCACCGTGCCCCTGACGTTGCCCTTCGACGGCTACTGGCGCGTCACGCAAGGCCACGGCTGCCGGAGCAACCATCGCATCGGCGGGCTGGGCGGCGAGTACTCCTGGGACTTCGCCGCCATCAACCGCCGCGGCCTGCTGGCCAGCGAGGCCTACGAGATCACCCACAGGAACGCGGACACCGCCGCGTTCGGCCAGGCGGTGCTGGCGCCGGTGGACGGGAAAGTGGTGCGGGCGGTGGGGGACGTCCCCGACAATGACGGGTTGCACGAGTTCCCGCGCCGGAGCCTGCAGGACGACCTGGCAAAGCCCGACTGGATCTTCGGGAACCACGTGGTCCTGGAGGCCGGACCGGGCATCTACGTCCTGCTGGGACACCTGCAGCAGGGTTCTCTCAGGGTGGAGCCGGGCGCCCTGATCCGCCGCGGCGCTCCCCTCGCGCGATGCGGGAACAGCGGCAACACCTTCGTCCCCCATCTCCACGTGCAGGTGATGGACCGGCCGGATCCGACCGATCCCACCGTGCGCGGCCTCCCCGCCCGCTTTGAGGACTACGTCGAGTTCCGTGCCGCGGGGGACGGAGCTTCCCGGGACGTGCTCCGGCGTCAGGTGGACTCCGGCGATCCCGGCGAGGGCGCGCTGGTGCTGGCTCCGGCGCCTCCCCCGAAGTAGGCGGGGCCTCAGACGCCGGCGGGGCCCTCGGCGGCCGCCAGCGCATCCGCGGCGATGTCCTCGCGATGGCGCAGTCCCTCGCTGTGGATGCGCGCCACGCCGCGGTAGGCACGCTCGCGCGCCTGCGCCAGCGAATCCCCGAGGGCGACCACGTCCAGGACGCGGCCCCCCACCCCCACGATCCGCCCGCCTCTCTCACGCTCGGTTCCGGCGTGGAAGACCTCGACCCCTTCCACGCGCTCGGCCTCCTCGATCCCCTCGATCCCGTATCCGGTGGCGTGCGAGCCGGGATACCCCCGCGCCGCGAGCACGACGCACACGGCGGCGGCCTCCTTCCAGCGCACCTCCGCGCCGGAGAGGTCGCCTCGGGCGGCGCCGA
This sequence comes from Candidatus Polarisedimenticolaceae bacterium, assembly GCA_036274395.1. Taxonomy (GTDB): domain Bacteria; phylum Acidobacteriota; class Polarisedimenticolia; order Polarisedimenticolales; family DASUFT01; genus DASUFT01. The sequence goes on from DASUFT010000108.1 coordinate 7,498, forward strand.
GGAGGAGCGGAAGCCAGTCCGTCTGCAGCCGGGGGAGGAGGACCTGGGTCTCGGGATCGCCGAACCGGACGTTGTACTCGAGCACGCGCGGGCCCGATGCCGTCAGCATGACGCCCACGAAGAGGACGCCGCGGTACGGCCGTCCCTCCGCCGCCAGTCCCTCGATCGTGCGGCGGGCCACGCCGTGCAGCAGCGACCGGCGGGTGTTCTCGTCCAGCCAGGCGGAAGGGGAGTAGGCGCCCATGCCCCCGGTGTTGGGGCCGCGATCACCGTCCTCCGCGCGCTTGTAGTCCTGGCACACGGCGAGGTCGAGACACCGCACGCCATCGCTGAGGACGAAGAACGAGGCCTCGTGGCCCACCAGGCGCTCCTCCACCACGATGCGGGCGCCCGCGGATCCGAAGGCCCGTCCCCCCAGCATCGCGCGCGCGACCTCGACCGCGGACTCGGGATCCTCGGCCACCACCACCCCCTTCCCCCCCGCCAGGCCATCGGCCTTGACCACGAGCGGATAGGAGGCCTCCTCGGAGAGCAGGAACCGGCTGGCCTCGGCCTCGTCCTCGAAGACCGTGAACGCGGCGGTGGGAATGCCGTGCCGGGCCATGAACCGCTTCGCGAAGACCTTGCTCCCTTCGAGCTCGGCGGCACCCGCGTCCGGCCCGAAGACGGCGATCCCGGCCGCGCGCAGGCGGTCGGCGAGTCCTCCCACGAGAGGTGCCTCCGGACCCACGACCACCAGGTCGTACGGCTCGCCCTCCGCGTGCCTGACCAGCGCCGGCACGTCCGAGGCGGGAATCGGCACGCTCTCGGCGCGCCGATCCGTTCCTGGGTTTCCGGGTGCGCAGCGCAGGAGCCCGACCTCGGGGCTCCGCCGCAAGGCCCAGGCGAGCGCGTCCTCACGCCCCCCGGAACCGACGATCAGGACCTTGAGCGGAGCAGCCACCGGCCGCGCATTATCCCACGGCGGAGCGCCGGGTCAGTGGCAGCCGCAGGAGCCCGAGCCGCAGCCGCCTGCCGCCGCCTTCTTGGTCTCGCCGCCGTCCTTCTTCCCGCCCCCGCCCTCGGTGCCCGCGTCCGAGCCACCCCCCTTGGCGCCGCCCTTGCCGGAGTAACCATCCGCATACCAGCCCCCTCCCTTGAACTGCACGGCCACGGTGGAGATGAGCTTCTCCAGCGGGCCCTGGCAGGCGGGGCACTCGACGAGCAGGGGGTCTCCCACCTTCTGGATCTTCTCCAGGGTGTGGCCGCACTTGCGGCAGCGGTATTCGTAGATCGGCATGCCCGGTATTGATGGGGTTCAGGAGCGCTTCTGTCAAGAACCGGTCATTCCCGCTTTGCCGCCCGGGAGCCGGCGTCGACCGGCCGCTCCCCGAAGTGGCGGATCAGCGCCGCCCCCAGCGCCTCCGCGATCCGCTGGCGCTCCGGGCCCGCGCGCAGCAGGGCGGCATCCTCGGCATTGCTGAGGTTCAGCACCTCGATCAGGAGCTTCGCCGGGATGGCGTTTCCCCGCAGCACCGCCGGCACCCAGGAGGCGTCCCCGCGCAGGACGCGATCGCGCACGGGCTTGATCGTCTGCACCGGGAGCCCGGAGGCGCGCAGCTCGCGGAGAACCGACTCGGCGAGCTTCCGGGAGACCGCTTCCGAGCGCACCAGGTCCTTGCGGGAGAAGGAAACCAGGGGTGCCGCGCGCACCTCCCGGTAGGCGCGGTAGGCGGCATCGGAGAAGCCGTGCGTCCCCGCGCAGCGCGAGGCTCCAGGCACGTACACCATGGCGCCCCGCAGCCCCGGGTGGCGGGCGTCCGCGTGCAGGGAAAGGAAGACGACGCGATCCGGCGCGCTCCCCTCCGTGCGAGCCTCGCGGTACAGCGCGTTGGCCAGGTACCACCGGAGGTTCACTCCCATGGGAGCCTCGCCGACCTCGCGGGCCAGGAACGGGGGGTGCGTGCGCACGGTCCCCTGCCGGTTGGCCAGCAGCGGCTCCGCATCCGAGGGTGCGGTCCCCGTCTCCAGGTCCTCGAGCGTGAGGACGACCCGGGCGCGGGTGTGCGTCTCCAGCCAGCGCTTCAGCCGGCAGGTGAGGTCATAGACGTAGTCGTGCTCCCAGATGCCGTGGCTCATCGTGCCCAGGTCGCGGCCCCCGTGACCGGGGTCGAGCACGACCAGCACGCCTTCCAGACGGCGGCCGGCCTTGGGGACGGGCCGCTCGGCCAGCGCTTTCGCGCGTTCCTTCGAGGCCTGCACCTGCGCCCTGTGCGCGGGATCGCTCTCGGGGAGGAACTCGGGCTCGAGGAGGTCGAACGGGACCTTCACCACCCACCCCACCGGGATGTCGGTGGCGCGGGCGATCCCGCTCCTGCGCTGCACCGTCTCGAGCACGGCCTGGACGTCCTCGGCGGACGTGCGCCCCGTGTAGCGGAGCACGACCGCGCTGTAGAGGGCTTCTCCCGCCTTCAGGCGGTAGCCGGCGTACGCTCCCTCCCCGTCGGTGCCGTACTCGAGGGAGCCGTCGGCGGAGGTGGGACGCGCCGCGAAGGCGGGGTGGAGGAGGGCGGCGGGGATGCGCACGCGCTGCCCGGCCGACAGCTCCGGGCCAGGCAGGCCGTTGGCCTTGGCGAGATCGGTCCAGCGCCGGGGGTCGCCCGTGAACCAGGCCGCCACCTCTCCCAGCCCCTCGCCGTAGGTGGGGAGCGCCCCCGCCCGGGCGTGATGGACCCAGCCGTCGCCGTCCCGTCCGTCCCGGGGGAAGAGCGCGCACACCGCAAGCCTCCGGAGCTCCCCGGAAGCCAGGGCCAGAGGCAGGCGGACGATCTCCGGCAGCGAGGCGCCGGTGCCCGTCCCGTTCCAGGCCGCGAGCGCCTCCGCTCCCGCCTCCGGCGCCCACCGCGCCGCCAGCGTGCGCCACGTGTCCCCCGGGCGGGGAGTGAGGGCGAGCTCCAGATCGCGCCCGGAGCGGATCCGTACCGTCAGCTCGCCGTTCAGGACCAGGCTCTCGCCGCTCGGCCCGTGCGTGACCGGGACCCCGACCTGCCCGAGCGCGGCGGCACCGGCGGAGGCCAGCAGAAGGGCGGCGGCCGCGGGCCCGCGCTTCATGCGGCGGCCGGAGGGACGAAGGTCCCGAAGGCGCGCTCCAGCGCGGCGCCGATCCGGAACAGGTGCGCCTCCGCGAAGTCCGGCCCCAGGACCTGCACGCCCACCGGCAGTCCGCCGGACAGGGCGACGGGGATCGAGAGCGCGGGGAGGCCGGCGAGGTTGGCCGTGGCCGTGTACACGTCCGACAGGTACATGGCCAGCGGATCGGACACCTTCTCCCCCAGGCGGAATGCCGGGGTCGGTGTGGTGGGCGTCAGCACGGCGTGGAATCCGGCGGCGAAGAGGTCCAGGAAGTCGCGCCGCAGCAGGGCACGGACGCGCAGGGCCTGCCCGTAGTACGCGTCGTGATACCCGGCGGAGAGCACGAACGTTCCCAGGAGGATCCGCCGCTTCACCTCCGGCCCGAAGCCATCCCCGCGGGTGGCCCGGTACATGGCCTGCAACCCGGCTCCAGGATCCACACGGCGGCCGAAGCGCACGCCGTCGAAGCGCGCGAGGTTGCTCGAGGCCTCGGCGGTGGCGATGACGTAGTACGCGGGGATCGCCCACGGCGTGTGCGGCAGGGACACCTCGGCGATCTCCGCCCCCGCGGCAGCCAGGCGCCCCGCGGCCTCCCGCGCGGCCGCCGCGATGTCCGGCGCCAGGCCGTCGCCGAGGTACTCGCGGGGGAGGCCGATGCGCAGGCCCGTCACCCCCGCCTCACAGGCGCTCGCGTAGTCCTCGACCGGACGGGGCACCGCGGTGGCATCGTCACGATCGGGGCCGGCGACGATCGCGAGCAAGGCCGCCGCGTCCTCCACCGACCCCGCGAGCAGACCCACCTGGTCCAGGGAGGAGCCGAACGCCACCAGCCCCGAGCGCGACACCCTCCCGTAGGTGGGCTTGACGCCCACCACGCCGCAGAAGGCGGCGGGCTGCCGCACCGAGCCGCCGGTCTCGCTCCCCAGGGCCGCCGGTGCCATGCCGCAGGCCACGGCCACGGCCGATCCTCCGCTCGATCCTCCGGGAACGCGCGCGGGATCCCATGGATTGCGGGAGGGGCCGAAGGAGGAGTTCTCGGTGGACGATCCCATCGCGAACTCGTCGAGATTGGTCTTGCCGAGGACGATCGCCCCCGCTTCCCGGAGGCGGGCGACGACGGTGGCATCCCGAAGGGGCACGAAGTCCCGCAGGAGCGCGCTTCCGCACGTGGTGACCAGTCCCGCGGTGGCCAGGTTGTCCTTCACGGCCACCGGGATCCCGCACAGCGGACCCGCGCGCCCCTCCGCGCGCGCGCGGTCCGCATCACGCGCCTGTTCCTCCGCGCGCGGGTTCAAGCGCAGGAAGGCACGCAGGCCGGGGTCCAGGGCGGCGATCCTGTCCAGGCAGCCCCGCACCAGCGCGATGGCCGTCGTCTCACCGCCGGCGAGACGATCGAGCATCGCGCGCATGCCCGGCCGCGCCGCGTTCATCCGGACAGGACGCGCGGCACCCGGAAGAGACCGGCGAAGGCTTCCGGGGCGGGAGCGAGCGCGTCCTCGACGGGCAGGGAAGGGCGGACCTCGTCGGGCCGGAGCCCGGCCGCCGCGCTCCCCGCGTGCGCCATCGTGCCGGCGCCCGCGACCTCGACCTCCTGGAGTTTCGTCACGTAAGCCAGGATCGTTCCCAGCTGCGCGCGAAGATCCGGCAAAGTGGCCTCGTCCAGCGTGAGCTGGGCGAGGGAGGCGAGATGGCGGAGGGTGGCGTCGTCCAGGGTGCCGTCGCGCACGCCGCACCCTACCACAGCGTCAGGTCAGAACTCGGGCCGGATCCGGAAGCGGTAGCCGGCGGGGGGCGTGCCCGCCACGGCGTCCACGCTCGAGGTGGACCCGCGGGTGGCCAGGAGACGGTCGCTCCGCAGCTCGGACGGACCCTGCCCGCCGGGGAGCTTCCCCTCCAGCTGGACGTCGACCTCGACCACCTCGGCTCCCACCCGCACGGGGGTCAGCCGCAGGCGGAGCACCTCCTCGGCGTCCCCCCCACCGCGGCGGAAGGCGTACTCCACGCTCTCGCCCACCAGCGTGTGCAGCGCGTTGGTCTCCAGGGGGAGGCTCTCCGCCCCCAGGACCCGCTCGACCGTGAGGTGGAAGACGACCGGGGCGCCGACGCCGCTCGGGATTCCCACCATCGGGCGGCGGTCGCTCTCGATGTCCAGGGCGAGGACGAGCGTCCGGCCCGGGCGGCGATGCAGCTCCAGCAGGGCCGTCGCCCCCTCGGTGACGTCCACGGTCCGGTCCAGCCGCACCGGCGGTCCCGTCGGTGGGCGAAGGACCGCGTTGAGGTGAACCCGGTGGCCCCCTTGGGGTGCCTCCTGCCGCAGTGCGTCCAGGTCGAGCGCGGCCGCGCCCGAGGCGTCCCAGGGGATCTCCAGCTCCAGCCGTCCGGGCCGGTCCGGCTCGAGGTCCACCGCTCCTTCCGAGAGCACCACCGAGGCGCTCCCCGGCGTGGAAAGGACCCGGCAGGAGAGATGGAACACGGGCACCTGGACCACGGGATAGGGTGCGGCGACCACCCATCCGGGCAGCAGCACCCAAAGCGCCCAGCAGATCCGCCTCGAGCCCGTCATGTTCCCTCCCCCCGCAGCGGGCGTCGTTGACAATGTAGGAATCTGAACTCTAGACTCAAGCCAGTCCGCGAGGCCCGACCTTGGGGGACCCCGGTCTCGAGGAGGATGCCATGCGGCTGCGCCAGGCGCGCGGAGCCTTCCGGCGGGGGGTGCTCCTGCTCGCCGTCCTGGGCTGGATCCCGGTCACGTTCGCCGTGCCGCGGCCGGAGCTCGCCGGCACGGTACGGAACGCGGTCGGGAGCCTCCTCGCGGACGTCGAGGTGCTGGTCCTTCGCGAGCGCGGCCCGGACCCGGTCGCGGTCGCCCGCACCGACCCGTCGGGCCGGTTCCTCCTCGACCTCCCTCTCGGGACCTACCGCGTCATGGCCGTGAAGGACGGCTACGCCACCTGGCTGGGCCGGGTTTCCGTGGCGTTTCGCACCACGCTGGACCTCGTGCTGCAGCCGGCGGCCGCCGATCCCACACTCGACCCGGACTGGGCGCTGCGGGTGCCGGATCGCAGCCTGCTCCGGGAGACCGACGCGGCGGCGCTGCTGGAGGAAGAAGGACGGGGAGGCACGACGGTGGCGCGGGACGGCGTCGACCGCCTCATCCAGGGCGAGGTCGAGCACGTCGTCCACTTCGGAGCGGATGCGGTCGCGGGACCGCGGGCGCATCTCGAGGGCGGCGACACCCGGCTGGTCCTGAGCTCGCACCCGGGAGAACGCACGTCCGTGCGCCTGGAAGGACGCAAGCACGCGCTCGATGCCGCGACACCCTGGGACCGGTCCGAGCTGGCGCTCGATCTCGACTACGACACGAGCCTCGACGGCCAGCTCGCCTTGCAGGCCTTCTACGGCGCCCGCGACGGCGGTCCCGTCTTCGCCCCGGAAACCTCTCGCGTGTGGGGTTACGACGCGAGCTGGTCCCGCCGGTTCTCCCCCACCTCGCGCATGACGGCAGGGATCGCCTACCTGGACACCGGGATCGAGGCTCCGATCTCCGGCCCCGGGCCCGCCGCCGGCCGGGCGCTGCGGGCGGGGACGAGCTATGCGACGCGGTTCATCCCCGATCACGACATGACGCTGCGCGTGCAGGCCCGCTCCGCCGAGATGTCGGTCCTCGATCTGCTCGCGGCGGACGGGCCGGGTGGCCCTTCGGAGATCGGCCTTCCCGCGGGGGTTCCGGATCCCCTGGGGTGGGGTGTGCGTCTGGACGTCCAGGACGCCTGGCACGTCCGCACCCCGCTCACCTTCCTGGTGGGCGTGGGCTACGAGACCGACGTCACCGGCGAGGGACCCGGGTCCTCCATGCAGCAGGTGGGGCTTGCATGGTCCGAGGCCGACCTGCAGCTGGACCTCCGCCTCTCTCACCACGCGGTGACCGCATCGGACGCCGTTTCCGTGCCGGTGGTCGACGACGCCTACGGGTGGTCGGCCGCCGCGGAGTTCCCGATCGGGGCGCGTGTGCGCGTCCGCGGCGAGGCCTCGGATGCGCCGGTGGCGGACGGAGGATTGAGCGGGCCCGTTCCCGGCCTGGTGCTCGACCGGGCGGCGTTCGTGACCGACGGCCTGGCCGCCACGCGCGCGCGCCGCCTGACGCTGGAGCACGAAGCCCGGAGCACCCGCGCGTTCGTGCAGATGGAGCAGGGCTCCGCCCGCGGCGGCCTCGCCGTGGTCCGCCCCGCGGACCAGACGGTCGGCGCCCTGGAAGCGCAGGAGCTCGCCTTCGTGGCCGGGCGTCTGGGCATGCGCCTGGTGCCGACCGGGACCGCCGTGACGGCAGAGTACCGGAGGGTGCTCGCCACCGGTTCCGTAGAGGGCGAATCCGTCGAGCTCCGCATCGCGCAGGATTTGGTGAGGCTCCAGTCCCGTGGGGCGGCTTGGCGGCTTCTGCTGGCGGCCCGTGCCATCCAGGATGGCAAGGCCGCCGCCGACGGTTCCGGGGAAGGAACCCAGCACTGGATGGGGGCGGGGATCTCTCTGGCCTTCTGATCGCTGCCGGCGATCCAAGGTTCCGGACGTCCGGCGCACCCGATCCAGATTGTCGTTCCCGGTCCCGCCGGACCATGCCGTCTTCGCCCTCGGGTCCGGGCGCATGGTTTGCAGAGCACGGGAAGGTGCGGACGGTCGGGATGAAGCCGTGGGCGCGTGGGGGACTGCTGGCGACCGCCATCGCGCTGGCGGTGGTGGGGAGCGTGTCCTTCGGGCGCCGCCTCTGGGGCACGCAGCCCGCCCTCGGGGTCTCCTGGACGCCATCTTCCGTGGGGCCGATCGCCACGGAGCTCGAGCCCGGCGGCTCCGCCGAGCGCGCGGGCCTGCGTGTCGGAGACGTGCTCGTCGGCGTGGACGGGCAGCCTGCGCAGGGGGCGCTCCGGGAGGTGAGCCTTCCCTGGGCGGCGGGTGAGCGGGCGGTGCGCGTGGAAGTCCAGAGGGGCGGGGCGCGCCTGGCGCTGACCCTGCGTGCGGACCTCGCGCACCAGACGCCCGACCTGTATGGGTATTTGAGCCTGGTGGGGCTGGCGTTCGCCGTGTCGGGCGCCTTCGTCTTCTGGCGCTGGCCGGCGATGCGGGGGAGCGGCGTGTACGCGGCGCTCTCCGCGGCCCTCTTCACCACGCTCGTCTTCAGCCACACCGGCGCCGGCGGCCCGCTCGACTGGACCATCTTCTGGCTGGACCTGGTGGCGGGGGCGCTGGTGCCGGCCCTGCTCGTGGACCTCGCGCTCGTCCTCGCCCGGCGGGGAGGGCGCGCGCGCACGCTCGCACGCCTGGTGGCCTACGGCGGCACCGCCGCTCTGATCCTGCTCGCCCTGTGGGGCGTGCAGGGGAACGGGGCCCTCCGCTTCCCGGATCCCGCCGCCGCCATCCAGGGGCTGGACCGCTTGCAGAACCTCTTCCTGGGGTGCGCGGTGGCCGCCTCCGCGGCGATCATGGGGGTCGCCTACGCGCGCTCCCGCTCGGGGCTCCATCGCGGACAGCTGCGCTGGATGCTGTGGGGCCTGTGCATCGGGCTCGTTCCCTTCACGCTGCTCTACGTCCTCCCCTGGACCCTGGGGGCCGCGGTTCCCGCCTGGGCCCAGTTCCTCGCCGTCGTTCCCCTGCTCGTGGTGCCTCCGTTCTTCACCGCGGCGCTGGTGCGCTACCGGCTCGACGACCTGGGGTCGATCCTCCGCCGGGGATCGGTGGAGGTGACGGCGGCGTTCTGCACCGTGGCGGTTTACGCGGTCACCGTGCTCGTGCTGCGCTGGCTGGGGGAGGGCGGCCTGCTCCCCGTCACCCGCAACGTGGCGCGGTGGGTGGCCATCCTGCCCGCGGCGATCGCCTACCCGCAGCTGCGCGGCTGGGTCCGGGTGGCGGTGGACCGGGCCTTCTTCAAGAAGCGCTACAGCTACCGCGCCACGCTGCTGGACTTCGCGCGCGAGCTGAACGCGGAGAGCGACCTCGCCGACCTGCTCGAGCGCCTGCGCGATCGCGTCCTCGCCACCCTGGGGCTCGAGGAGGCGCGTGTGGTGGTGCGCGTGGATCGCGCCACCTTCGAGACGGCCGATGGAACCCGGGTGGCGCTCGACCAGGGGCTGCTGGGGGCACGGACCCACGCGCGCCTGGAGGCGGGTGCCGTGCCCGCGCTCCCCTGGGCGCGTCACCTCTTCGCCATGCGGGTCAAGGGAAGCCTGGCTGCGGTGCTCGCCGTTTCCGACCGCACGGACGGCCCGCTCACCAGCGAGGACCTCTCCCTCCTGTCCACGCTGGCCGCGCACGCCGGCACCGCCATCGAGGCCGCGCGGCTCCTCCGCCAGGTGCGGCAGCAGGTGGCGGAGGTGGGGAGGCTCCAGTCGCGCCAGGAGAAGATCCTCGAGAGCAGCGGCGTCGGCCTCCTGCTGGCCGACGGCGACGGCCGCATCCTCGCCTGGAACCGGGCGCTGGAGATGATCTACGGGCTGCCGCGGGCGGAGGCGCTGGGGCGGAACGTCGCCGACGTCTTCCCGCTGCACCTGGTGCGGGGCATCGAGCGCCAGCTCGATGCGGCGGAGGAAGGACGCCTCTACCGTCAGACGCTCGTCAACCGGCGCGGGGAGCGCCGCGTCGTCCACCTGTCCATCTCGGCGGCAGGGCCGGACCGCGAGGGCGACGGGGCGCGGGTCGTCACCTTCGACGACGTCACGGAGCGGCTGCAGCTCGAGGAACAGGTCTCGCGCCAGGAGCGTCTCGCCTCCCTGGGCATGCTGGCCGCGGGGGTGGCGCACGAGATCAACACTCCCCTGACGGGGATCTCCAGCTTCACCCAGATGCTGCTCGAGGACACCTCCCCCGCCGATCCCCGCCACGGGCTCCTCACCAAGATCGAGGACCAGAGCCGGCGGGTCTCGGGGATCGCCAACGCCCTCCTCAACCTGGCCCGCCCCGAGCGCGGGAGCTTCGAGGACCTCTCGCTCAACGACGCGGTGGCCGAGGTGCTGCACTGGTTCTCGCCGGAGGTGAGGCCGCGCAAGATCCGGGTGGAGTCCCGCCTCGACCCCGCGATCCCCATCCTGCACGGGCACAAGGGGAAGCTGCAGCAGGTGCTGCTCAACCTGCTCCGGAACGCCGCCGACGCGGTCGATCAGGATCACGGCGGGCGCATCGAGGTGACCACGGCCCTGCGCGACGGGCGCGTGCTGCTGGAGGTGGTCGACGACGGCGTGGGCATCCGGGAGGAGGATCTGCCCCGGATCTTCGATCCCTTCTTCACCACCAAGGGGAGGGGGAAGGGCACGGGCCTGGGTCTGGCCATCAGCTACGGCATCGTCCGGGAGCACGAGGGGGACATGCAGGTGGAGAGCGCGCCCGGTGAGTGGACGCGCTTCCGGGTCGAGTTGCCCGCCCGGGCGACCGCGAGGGCCCGGGCCTGAAGAGCGCCGCTGCTAGAATCGACGGTTCCATGCTCCCGCAAGCGCGCGAGACCTCCCAGGGCAGGGTTCTGGTGGTGGATGACGAGCCGGTGGTGCTCGACGTCCTCCGCAACCTGCTGGACAAGGAGGGGTACGCCGTGGACGCGGCGGCGGACGCCGCCTCCGGGCGCGCGCTCCTGGAGGCGGAGGGATCCTGGGACGCCGTCCTCCTCGACCTCATGCTGCCCGACGCCGACGGCCTCCAGGTTCTGCGCTGGATCCGCGAGCGCGAGCCCGACCTGGCGGTGGTCATGATCACCGCCTTCGGCACGGTGGAGAACGCGGTCGCGGCCATGAAGCTGGGCGCCTTCCACTACGTGACCAAGCCCTTCAAGAACGACGAGGTGCGGGCGCTGGTGCGCCAGGCCGTGCAGACCACCCGACTGCGCCAGGAGAACAAGGACCTCAAGAAGGCGCTGGAGGAGCGCTTCCGCTTCGAGAAGCTGGTGGGGAAGTCCCGGGCGATGCAGGAGGTGTACCGCTTCGTGGATCAGGTGGCGGGGAGCCGCGCCACCGTGCTCATCCAGGGGGAGAGCGGGACGGGCAAGGAGCTGGTCGCCCAGGCCATCCACCGCCGGAGCCCCCGGGCCGGCAAGCCCTTCCTGGTCGTGAACTCCAACAGCATCCCCACCGAGCTCCTGGAGGACAACCTGTTCGGCCACGCCCGGGGCGCGTTCACGGGCGCCACCGGAAGCAAGCCCGGCCTGCTGGAGATGGCGGACGGCGGCACGATCCTGTTCGACGAGATCAGCACGGTGGCGCCGGAGGTCCAGGCCAAGCTCCTGCGAGTGATGCAGGAGCGGGAGTTCCTGCCCCTGGGGGCCCTGGAGAGCAAGACCGTCGACGTCCGCATCCTGGCCGCCACCAACGAGGACCTGAAGACCCTCACCGACCAGGGCCGTTTCCGCGAGGACCTCTTCTACCGGCTGAACGTGATCAGCCTCACCCTTCCCCCGCTGCGCAAGCGGGCCGAGGACATCCCCCTGCTGGTCGCGCACTTCCTCGCCCGGTACAACGCCGAGAACGGCAAGCGGGTGGAGCGCGTGACCCCGGCGGTGCTGGAGCGGCTCCTCACCTATCCCTGGGCGGGGAACGTGCGGGAGCTCGAGAACGTGGTGGAGCGCGGGGTGGTGCTGGCCCGGGGGGACGAGATCGACGTGGACCTGCTGCCCCGCGAGCTGCTGGAGAGGGTCTCCCTCCCCGAGGTGGCGGTGCTCCCCGAGGGGATGGGGTTCTACGACGCGGTGAGCCGGTACGAGCGGCAGCTGATCGAGGCCGCCCTGCGGCGCGCCGGCGGGGTGCAGAAGCAAGCGGCGGAGATGCTGGGGCTGAAGCCGACCACGCTCAACGAGAAGATCAAGCGCCTCGGGATCATCGTCCCCTTCTGAGGGGACGGCCGGCGCCGGCCCCCCGGGCCGGCGTCCCCCTTCCGGGCCCCTCGCTGCACCGGAGCAGCACGCGATGCACCCGGGACGTGCACCGCGGGCCGAATGGGGTTAAACAACTGAGTGACCGGGGTCTCCGGGTGAAACGTTGACGACTCCGGGGCCCGATGGTACATAGAGCGGCTTCCGTCCGGGGGGGTTCCGACCGGCTGTTTCCGTCCAGGAGGGGTCATGCGGGCGATCAAAGGGGTACTTGCGGCGCTGGTCGTCTGGGTGGCCGTCTCGGCCGCTTCGGCACAGACCGGTGGGCTGAAGGTGGTGGTCCTCGACGGAGCCGACAAGTCCCCGCTGCCCGGCGCCATCGTCACGCTGAGCAGCCAGCTCGGCTACGTGAAGGAAACGAACATCCAGACCGACGTGAACGGCGTGGCCATGTTCCCCGTCCTCCGCCCCGGGGAGGGCTACCGCATCCGCGTCCTCATGTCGGACTACACCGACTACGACAGCGGCTTCGAGATCCGCGTCAAGATCGGTGCTCCCCTGGTGTGGCAAATCCCCATGCTTCCCACGCTCAAGGAGGTGGTGAAGGTCGAGGGCCGGAGCGAGGTCGTCGATCTGGCGGAGAACGCGCAGACGACCTCGTTCGGCAGCGAGTTCATCCAGGACCTCCCGGTTCCCGGCCGGTTCTACCAGAACGTGCTCACGCTGGCCCCCGGCGTGGATGATTCGGACGGCGACGGCAACCCGAACGTGATGGGAGCGCGCGAGCGCGACTTCAAGGCCAACGTCAGCGGCGTGAGCAACCAGGACCCCTTGACCGGCGGCTTCGCCAGCCTGGTGAACCCCGACTCCATCGAGGAGATCGAGGTCGTCACCTCCGGCGCCGGCGTGGAGTACGGAGGCGCCCAGGGCGGCTTCGCCAACATCGTCCAGAAGCAGGGGAGCAACGATTTCGAGGGCGTGGCCAACCTGCTCTTCCGCTCCAGCCTGCTGGACGGGAACGGGGCGGACGGGACCATCCAGGGAGACAAGCTGCAGTCCTTCAAGCAGTACCAGCCGGCGATCCAGCTCTCCGGTCCCATCATCCGGGACAAGCTCTGGTACCGGCTCTCCCACGAGTACCACTACATCGATCAGCCCATCAACACGGTCGGGACCGTGGCCCTGCTCACCACCCGGCGCAAGCTCAACGACGACCTGCTCACCTGGCAGGCCTCGCCGCGGAACAAGCTGCAGTTCCAGTACCGTTCCGACCCCTCGGAGCTGAGCAATATCGGGGTGACCTCGCTGCGCGGCCCCGACTCCGCCGAGGAGTGGATCCGCGAGGGCCCCACCTACGTCTTCACCTGGGACGCGCCGTACTCCACGGCGCTCCTGGTGCACAGCCTGGTTTCCTGGCAGGACCTTCACTACGAGTTCAACCCCACCTCGGAAGGCATCCAGAACGACTGCGTGAGCGGTGCGGATGGCATCGCCCAGGCCCTCTCCGGCGCCTACTGCCAGAACGGCACCACCGGGCAGGTCAGCGGGTCGTACAACCGCACCTGGAAGGACGACCGCCAGCGCCTGACGGTGAAGAGCGACGCCGAGCACTTCGCCACCAAGCTCTGGGGGTTCGACCAGCGGATCAAGTTCGGCTTCCAGGTGGAGAACGAGCGCTACGCGCGCGACCTCACCGATCGCCCCCGCATGTTCTTCTTCAAGTTCACCCCCAACCCGGACGAGTCCGGGAGCGAGGCCGATCTCGATCCGGTGGGGCTGGCCCTCACCCAGTTCAGCATCCCCCAGTCGAGCTTCGCCCGGGCCACGGGCGTGAAGTACGCGCTCTTCGGCCAGGACCAGGTCTCGCTGACCTCCAGCCTGACGGCCACGGTGGGGCTGCGCGTGGACCGCGAGGACATCCAGGCCAAGGGCAAGGAGCAGTTCGATCCCGCCGCACAGTCCGCGCTCTACGCCGATCTGCTCGCCCGGTGCAACGCCGACGGGACCGACTGCGGCAACGGACTGAACCGGTCCAACCTCCTCCCCCTGGCCTTCACCGCCTTCGAGAACATCGCCGACCTGAAGACGGAGCTGGCCCGGATCCTCGAGGTCGACGAGACCCAGATCGAGCTCTCGTCGCTCACCAACCTGATCAACGACTCCTGGTACCGGCGGCGCCAGCTCTCCAACATCGACATCTCCAACACCAACCTCTCCCCCTTCCTGGCCGTCAACTGGGATCCCTTCCGCGACGGCAAGACCAAGGTCTCGGGGACCCTGGGCCGCCACTACGACCACATCTTCCTGGGCGTGCCCCTGAACGAGATGGAGCCGGCGTCGTTCTTCACCCGCATCGAGACCCGGTTCCAGGGCGGGGAGCAGGTGATCCCTCCCGGTGCCTTCAGCTCCATCGCGCCCACCAACGCGGACATCGTCGTCGTGGACCGGAACCTGCAGACGCCCTACCAGGACGAGCTGACGCTGGGGTTCGAGCGCGAGCTGTGGCAGGAGACGTCGGTCCGGCTCACCTACATCAAGCGCAAGTTCAAGGACCAGTTCCAGGACATCGACGTCAACCACGCGCCGGGGGACTACGGCCGCTGCCTCTTCAGCGACACCGGCTGGGGCGTGAGCCCCAGCCCCGGCCAGGGCGAGCAGATGTTCGATCCCTGGACCAACACGTTCTACACGGACAACGACCCCGGCCCGGGGGACGGCCGCATCGACGACTGCAACGGCGACATCGAGCTGATCCAGGCCTCGGGCGGCGACAATCCTCCCCCCGGGGGAGCGACCGACCGCATCCTGAACGAGCCCGACGGCGTTCCCGACGCCTACCTCCTCAACCCCTCCTTCGGGTCCATCTACCTGGTGGGGAACTACAACACGGCAGATTTCGTGGCCTACGTGATCGAGCTGACGCGGCGGCAGTACAAGGGCTGGCAGATGGAGGCGTCCTACACGTACTCCCGCGCCGTGGGGGATGCCGAGGACTACAACACCCTGGCGGGGGACGACCTGTCCAACCAGCAGTACGAGCGCGGTTTCCTATCCTACGACCGCCGGCACGCCATCAAGGTCAACGCCACCACGATCACGCCCTGGGGCTTCCGGGTGGGGACGGCGGTGAACTGGCTGTCGGGTCTTCCCTACTCGCAGCTCGCGACCAGGCTGGCGGTCGATTCGCTGCCTCCCACCTACGCCGAGCTGGAGGAGCAGGTGTCGCCTCGTGTCCGCTTCGTCTACCCCACGCAGCAGCGGAACGACATGCGGAACCGGTCGTACTGGAACGTGGACGTGAACGCGGCCAAGGAGTTCAACCTGAAGGGCGGGCTCAACCTCCAGCTCCGGGCCGAGATCTTCAACCTGTTCAACAGCGACTACCTGTACATCCAGAACAACATCGACGGGACCAACGCCTGGTTCCGCGACTTCGGCCGCTCCTTCCAGATCTCCGCGCGGCTGGCCTTCTAGACGGGACTTCACGCGTGAGGCGGCTCACGGCGGTCGCGGTGCTGGCCGCCGTGACCGCCGTTCGCGGCGATCTGCCTCCGTCCCGCTCCTGGCGCGACGGACCGGTCCGGTACCTCCTGACGGAAGACGAGCAGCGGCGCTTCGCGCGCCTGCGCACACCCGAAGCCCGGCAGGCCTGGGTGGATCGCTTCTGGCGGCGGCTCGACCCGGACCCCGCCACACCCAGGAACGAGTTCCAGGAGCGCTTCGAAGCGCGCGTCGCCGAGACCGACCGCTTCCGCGAGCCCCTGACCCCGGGCTGGCGCACGGACCGGGGCCGGGTGCTGCTGCTGGCCGGCGCCCCCACCGCCATCCGGCGCGACCACCACGACCCCGTGGCCGTGGAGCGGGAGGTGTGGACCTACGGCTCGGAGCCCTCCGGGAGCCGCGGTCCTGTCGAGGTCATCTTCTACCGCGACGCGCAGGGACGCTTTCGGCTCGATCCGGAGCGGCCGCAGGTCCAGGGAGTGGACCCCGAGCAGATCCGCATCCAGGCGATGGCGCGTGCCATGCGGACGCGGGGCTCGCCCGAGGTGATCCACATGTTCGTGCAGCTCATCCAGGAGTCCGAGGCCCGGGCCCGGGTCTGGCCGCCGGATGCCCCCACGCGGGCCGAGCCCGGACACGGACTGCCTCCGCCCCAGCCGCAGGTGGAGGCGGGGGCGTACCTGCGCACCGGAAGCTGGTTCTTCCGTGCCGCCGACGGCAGCGTGCTGGCCGTCTTCGCGGCGGACGCTCCCTTGCCGGGTGGCGCTCTCCCCGAGGCCGCGGTGTGGGTGTGGAGGGCTGCCGAGGGGATGGGAGGAGGCAGCCTCCACGTCCCCCTGGACCTGGCGGAGGAGAGCGGGGCCGAGGAGGGATGGGGCCGCTTCACCGGCCGCGCCCATCTCGATCCCGGGGTCTACGAGCTGCGTTTCGCGGTGCGGGAGGCGGGAGGCACCCTGCGCGTCCACAGCGACCGGATCGACGTTCCCGAGCTGGAGCGAGGAGCGCTCTCGGCCAGCTCCGTGGTCCCAGCCGAGCGGTTCGGTCCGGTCTCCCCGGGGAACGCGAACTTCGCGGTGGGCTCGGAGGAGGTGGTGCCCCGTCCCGGCGCCACCTTCCGCCGATCCGAGCCCCTCCGGCTCTACTTCCAGCTCTACGGGGCGGCGCCGGACGCGGCCACGCTGCGGCCACGGGTCGATCTGCGCGTCCAGTTCTCGCGCGTGGGCCGCAGGCTGCGCCGGCAAGGAGAGCCCTTCGTGGTCCGGGGCGCCAGCGGCGCGTCCCTGGGGCTCTCGCTCCCTGTCGGGAACTGGCCCCCCGGCGAGTACCAGGCCCGGATCGACCTGCACGACCGGGTTTCCGGCCAGCGGGCCAGCACCACGGGGACGTTTCGCATCGAGTAGAATCCCCGGCTCCATGATGCGCCTCCACGACACGCGAACCCGCGCCCTGGTGACGGTGACGCCGGTGGAGCCGGGCCACGTGCGCCTGTACACCTGCGGTCCCACCGTCTACGACTTCGCCCACATCGGGAACTTCCGGACCTACGTCTGGGAGGACCTGCTGCGGCGCACCCTGAAGCTCCTGCGCTTCCGCGTCACGCAGGTGATGAACATCACGGACATCGAGGACAAGATCATCGCCAAGGCGATGGCGGCCGGCACCACCATCGAGGAGGTGACGGCGCCGTTCATCCAGGCCTTCTTCGAGGACCTCGACGTCCTGCGCATCGAGCGCGCGGAGTTCTACCCTCGGGCCACCGCCCACGTCCCCGAGATGATCGAGGTGGCGAGGCGCCTGGAGGCAGCCGGGCTGACCTATGTCAGCCAGGGGTCGCTCTATTTCCGCATCGCCTCCTTCCCGTCCTACGGGTCGCTGTCCCACCTGGACCGCCGCGAGATCAAGGTGGGCGCCCGCGTGGACAGCGACGAGTACGAGAAGGACGATGCCCGCGACTTCGTGCTCTGGAAGGGGCAGCGGCCGGGCGAGCCGTCCTGGGACAGCCCCTGGGGGCCGGGCCGGCCGGGGTGGCACCTCGAGTGCTCGGCCATGAGCATGAAGTACCTGGGAGAGACCTTCGACCTGCACACCGGTGGGGTGGACAACATCTTTCCCCACCACGAGAACGAGATCGCACAGAGCGAGGGCGCCACCGGGCACCCCTTCGTGCACACCTGGGTGCACGCGGCGCATCTGCTCGTGGAGAACGAGAAGATGGCCAAGTCCAAGGGGAACTTCTACACGCTGCGCGACCTGCAGGCCCGGGGCCACGATCCCCGGGCGCTGCGCCTGCTGCTCCTGTCCACGCACTATCGCAGTCCTCTGAACTTCACCTTCGAGGCGCTGTCCCGCGCCGCGTCCGATCTGCAGCGCCTGGACGACCTGACGGCGCGCCTCGACCGCGAGCCCGCAGAGCCCGGGAGCAACGCGGAGGCGGAGAGCCGCATCGCCGCCGCCGAGGAGGAGTTCCGCGCCGGCCTGGCCGACGACCTCAACGTCAGCGTGGCCCTGGCCGCGCTCTTCCGTCTCGTGCGCGAGACCCATGCCGCCCTCGACCACCGCGAGCTGCCCGACGCGTCCCGCCTCAAGGTGCGGGAGGCCCTGGCCGCGATGGACCGGGTCCTCGCCGTGCTGGAGCGCCCGGCGGAGAGCCTGGACGCGCGGGTGGCGGCGCTGATCGAGGAGCGCACGCAGGCCCGTGCCGGCCGTGACTTCGCCCGGGCCGACCGCATCCGCGACGAGCTCTCGGCCATGGGGATCGTGCTGGAGGACACGCCCCAGGGCGTGCACTGGAAGCGGCGGGTGGAGTAGGGCTACGCCCGCTTGGGAGCCCGCCGCCAGCGCGGCCCGGAAGGGGAGGTCTCGGGGAGGCCGCGCACCAGGAGCACGGGGACGCTGCTGCGGTGGCGCACGGTGTTGGCCACGCTCCCGTACAGCAGGTCGGAGAGGAAGCGGTGCCCGTGGGTGGACATGGCGATGAGGTCGCAGCCCTCGCGCTCCGCCGCATCCGCGATCTCCGCCGCGGGATCGCCGCTGGCCAGGATGGCGTCCACCCGCAGTCCTTCCCCCTCCAGCCGGTCGGCCACCCCCTCCAGGTACTGGCGGTCGCGCTGCATCTCCTCGGACTCGCGCAGCTGCAGCTGGTGGATGTTGCGCGCCGCCCAGCCGTCGGCCACGTGGATCAGGAAGAGCGAGGCGCCGGTGAGGCGCGCCAGGCGGACCACGTGGTCCAGGATCGCCTCATCGTAGGAGGAGCACTCCAGGGGCACGAGGATGCGGCGGTACATCGGCTAGAGCCACCCGCGGAAGGTCTGCACCAGCATCCACCCGTTCAGCGACGCGATGGCCGCGAAGATCGTGTAGCCCAGCACCCGCACCCAGCGCGCGTTCACGAAGGGACCCATCTTGGCGCGATCGGACGTGAAGCGCACCAGCGGGTACACGGCAAAGCTCAGCTGCAGGGAGAGGATGACCTGGCTGAGGACCAGCAGCTTGGCCGTCCCGCTCTCCCCGTAGATGGCGGCCACGATGACGGCGGGCACGATGGCGATGGCACGCGTGATCAGCCGCCGCACCCAGGGCCGCAGGCGGATGTCCAGGAAGCCCTCCATGACGATCTGGCCGGCCAGCGTCCCCGTCAGGGTGGAGTTCTGGCCCGAGGCCAGAAGGGCCAGGGCGAAGACCGTGCTGGCGCCCCCCACCCCGAGAAGCGGCGTCAGCAGCTCGTACGCCTGCTGGATCTCCGCCACTTCCGTCCTGCCCGCCCGATGGAAGGTGGCGGCGGCCACGATGAGGATGGCGGCGTTGATGAAGAGCGCGAAGGAGAGCGCCACCGTGGAGTCCAGGAAGGCGTAGCGGATGGCCTCGCCCTTGCCCTCCGTGTTCTCCTCGTAGCGGCGCGTCTGCACGATCGAGGAGTGCAGGTACAGGTTGTGGGGCATCACGGTGGCGCCCAGGATGCCGAGCGCGATGTAGAGCATGACGGGGTTCGTGAGGATGGAGGGACTGGGAACGAACCCGCGCAGCACCCCCGGCAGGTCGGGCCGGGAGATCAGGATTTCGAAGAGGAAGCAGCCCCCGATCGTGATCACGAGCGCGATCACCAGCGCCTCCAGCAGGCGGAAGCCCTTGTTTTGGAGATAGAGGATGACCAGGACGTCCGCGGCGGTGATGACGACGCCCCAGGCCAGAGGGATGCCGAAGAGGAGGTTCAGGGCGATGGCGGAGCCGATCACCTCCGCCAGGTCGCAGGCGGCGATGGCCAGCTCGCACAGGACCCAGAGCGCCAAGCCCACGGGACGGGTGTAGTGGTCGCGGCAAGCCTGGGCGAGGTCGCGGCCGGTTGCGATCCCCAACTTGGCGGACAGGCCTTGCAGCAGCACGGCCATGAGGTTCGAGATCAGGATGACGCTGAGCAGGGTATAGCCGAAGGCCGAGCCGCCGGCGAGGTCGGTGGCCCAGTTCCCGGGATCCATGTAGCCGACGGCGACCAGATAACCCGGGCCGGCGAACGCCAGCAGCTTGCGCCACCGGGTGGAGGCCACGGGGATCGTCCGGTACGCCTCGGCGAGGCTGGGGGTGGCCCGGGCACGGCGCCAGGCCGGCGCCGGGACCTGTTCCGCTCGGGTGCGCCGCAGGTTCACGCGGCGAACGATAGGTCGTTTTTTGGGGTAACGCAATTGGTTTTTAGGCAGGTCGAAAACTCTCATCGGCGCGGAGTGGCGGGGGAGCAGGCGGCGGAGGCGGCGCTCGCGGCCGCCGGGCTCGAGGTGATCGCCCGCCGCTTCCGCTGCCACGGAGGAGAGATCGATCTCGTGGCCTGGGACGGCCCCGTCCTCGTCTTCGTGGAGGTGAAGACGCGCGCCGGCGATGCCCACGGCTCGCCGGCGGAGGCGGTGGACGCGCGCAAGCGCAGGCGGCTCGCGCAGGCGGCTGCGGTGTGGCTCTCCCGCGCCGCCCCACCCCCTCCGCCGTGCCGCTTCGACGTGGTGGAGGTCCGGGACGCACCCGGGGGCGGGCTCCTCACGCACCATCTCGCCGACGCGTTTCGGCTCTGGCGGACCGGCTGAAGCTACGGTATGTTCCCCCGGCCGCAACGGGCGGGAATAGCTCAGCTGGTAGAGCACGACCTTGCCAAGGTCGGGGTCGCGGGTTCGAGTCCCGTTTCCCGCTCCACGCCTCTTCGGCAGAAGCACCGGGAGCACATCGGGAGCGCTCGTGCGGTCCTCCTCCAAGATCCTGACGGTCGTGGTCGCCGCCCTCGCGCTGATGGGCGCCGGGCGCGCGGTGCGCTATGGACTGGCCCTCGCCCCGGGGGATCCCGCCCCCAGGATCGAGCTTCCCTCCCTCACCGGCGAGACCCGCCCCCACGTGTTCGCGGACCACGCCTTCACGCTCGTGAACTTCTGGGCCACCTGGTGCAAGCCCTGCCGGGAGGAGATGCCTGCCCTGCAGCGCCTGAGCGACAAGCACCGCGGGGACGGACTGGCCGTGCTGGGCCTGCTGTTCGATCCCAAGAGCGACGACGAGGGCGCGCGCCGGTACCTGGACGAGGTGGGGGTGCGCTATTCCACGATGCGCGCCACGCTGGAGACGTTGCGCGGCTGGGGCGGGATCGGCATGTTCCCCACCACGTTCCTGATCGATCGCGAGGGGAAGATCGTGCGCCGCTACGTGGGGGCGTCTCCGGCGCAGATCGAGGGGCTGATGGAGGACGTGGACGCGGTTCTGGCGGGACGGCCCCTCGGGTCCATGGTCCTGCCCGAGGCGCCGCCGCCGCGGCCCTAGCCTGGGGGCCGGTGCCGCTCCGCGTGGTAGGAGGAGCGCACCAGCGGCCCGGCCTCCACGTGCAGGAACCCCATCTCCATGGCGGAGCGGCGCAGCGCGTCGAAAGTCTGGGGAGGCACGAAGCGCGCCACCGGCAGGTGCTCGCGGGTGGGCTGCAGGTACTGTCCCAGCGTGACCACCTGCACGCCAACCGCACGCAGGTCGCGCAAGACGTCCAGCACCTCGGCGTCCGACTCTCCCACGCCGAGCATGACGTTGCTCTTGACGCGCAGCGCGGGGGCGCACGCATCCCGGTGCTGCGACGCCACCTGGAGCACCGCCAGCGAGCCCCGGTAGGAGGAGCCCGGACGCACGGTGCGGTAGAGCCGGGGGGGCGTCTCCACGTTGTGCGCGAAGACCTCGGGGCCGGCGCGGAGCACGGTGGCGAGCGCCCCCGGCTTCTTCTTGAAGTCGGGGGTGAGCACCTCCACGGCGCACCCGGGGACTCGAGCGCGCACCGCCCGCACCACCTCCGCGAAGTGTGCGGCTCCGCCGTCGGGAAGGTCGTCCCGGTCCACGCTCGTGATCACGGCGTGCACCAGGCCCAGGCGAGCCACCGCCTCCGCCACGTGCTCGGGCTCCTGGCCGTCCACTCCGGGGGCGGGGCGGCCGCTCGTCACGTTGCAGAAGCCGCAGCGGCGGGTGCAGACGTCCCCCAGGATCATGAAGGTGGCCGTGCCGGCGTTCCAGCACTCGTAGATGTTGGGGCAGCGGGCCTCCACGCACACCGTGTTCAGGCGCAGCTCCCCCACCATGGAGCGGACGTGGCGGAAGCTCTCGTCCGTCCTGAGCCGGACCTTCAGCCACGGCGGACGATGCTGAACCGCGCCGCTCATGCCGCCTCCGCGACCCGCAGCCGGCGGCCCAGGACCTGGGCCAGATGGGAGGCGAGGATGGAGCCGACCTCCTGGAGCGTGGCGGGGCCGGCCCCGCACCCGGCCAGGGAGGCCACGGACCTCCCGGCGATGCCGCAGGGCACGATGGCCGAGAAGCCGGACACGTCCGCCGCCACGTTCAGGGCGAACCCGTGCGACGTGATCCAGCCGTGGGCCAGGCGCACGCCGATGGCGGCGATCTTGCCCCGGTCGGTCCACACCCCGGTGAGGCCGGGCTCCCGGAACCCGCGGACCCCGAAGTCCGCCGCGGTGCGGATCAGCACCTCTTCCAGGAGCCGGAGCCAGGCGTGGGCGTCCCGCTCTCCGCCCTGCAGCGCCACCACCGGCCACCCCACGAGCTGGCCCGGTCCGTGGTAGGTGACGTCGCCTCCCCGCCCGCTCTCGTGGAGCGCGACCCCCCGCGCGGCGAGGGCCTTTGCCGACAGCAGCAGGTTCTCGGGATGGGCGCCCCTGCCCAGCGTGACCACCGGCGGGTGCTCGAGCAGCAGCAGCGTGTCGGGGACGTCGCCGGCCCGGCGCGCCGCCACCACCGCGTCCTGGAGGGCGACGGCCTCCGGGTAGGGGACACGGGGAAGCCAGCGCACCGCCAGGGCGCGCATCAGAGCTGCGCCTCGTCGAACGTCTCCAGGTTCTTCTTCACCATGGCCAGGAACTGGTCGGCCACGGCCCCGTCCACCACCCGGTGGTCGTAGGACATGGACACGTACATCATCTGGCGGATGGCGATGGCGTCGCCGTCCACCACCACCGGCCGCTTCTGGATCCCACCCATCCCCAGGATGGCGACCTGCGGCTGGTTGATGATGGGAAGGCCGTAGAGGCCGCCGAAGATCCCCGGGTTCGTGATGGTGAAGGTCCCCCCCTGCACCTCGTCCGGGTTCAGCTTCTTCGTGCGCGCCCGATCCGCCAGGTCGTTGATCCGCCGCGCCAGGCCGGCCATGGACAGCTCGTCCGCGCTGCGCACCACGGGCACGATGAGACCCCAGTCCAGGGCCACCGCGATCCCCACGTTGATGTCCTTCTTGTAGACGATCTCCTCGCCCTCCACGGAGGAGTTGACCACCGGGAAGGCCCGCAGGGCGGGGACGATGGCGCGCACCACGAAGGGAGTGACGGTCAGCTTGACGCCGTGTCGCTCCTCGTAGACTGCCTTGAACTGCTGGCGGAGCTTCATCATGTGCGTGACGTCGATCTCGAAGACCGAGTGCACGTGGGCGGAGGTGCGGCGGGACTCGATCATGTGCTCGGCGATGCGCTTGCGCATCTGCGTCATCTGCACGCGCTCCACGCGCTCGCCGGAGGCGGCGCCGGGAGCCTCCAGGGGGCGCGGTGCGGGAGCGGGGGCGGGCGCCGCCTGGGGGCGCGAGGGTGCGGGAGCGGCCGCCCCCGCCTTCCCGCCCTTCTCGATGAAGTCGAGGATGTCCTTCTTGGTGACGCGGCCGCCGGCACCCGTGCCGGAGACCCGGGCGGGGTCGATCCCGTGCTCGGCCGCGATCTTGCGCACGACGGGGGAGACGAACCCGCCGCCGTCCCCGGAGGCGACGGGCTGCGCCGAGCCCTGGGCGGGCTTGGCGGCGTAGGGCGCCGGAGCCTTGGGCGCCCCCGGCACGATGGGCTCGTCGGGACGGGGGGCCTTGGACTGCTGCACCTCGGGTGCCTTGGAAGACGGCGGGGCGGGGGCGGAGGCCGCGGCGCCGGCCTCGGTCTCCAGGACGCCCACCACCTGGTTCACGGGGACGGTCTCCCCCTCCTTGTGCTTGACCTCCACCAGGGTGCCGGCGGCGGGGGAAGGGATCTCCGCGTCCACCTTGTCGGTGGAGATCTCGAACAGCGGCTCGTCCCGCCCCACGGTCTCCCCGATGGCCTTCATCCAACGGGTGATCGTCCCCTCGGCGATCGACTCGCCCATCTGCGGCATCGTCACGTCCACGCGCATCGCAAGCTCTCCTTCAGATGTGGATGGGCCGGCCGTGCACGGCCAGCGCCGCCTCGCCCATGGCCTCGGACAGCGTGGGATGGGCGTGCACCGCCTGGAACAGGGACTCGGCGGTGGCTTCGAGGGACAGGGCCGTCGAGGCCTCCGCGATCAGCTCGGTGGCGTGCGGCCCGATGATGTGGATCCCCAGCACCTCGTCGTGCTTCTTTTCGGCCACGATCTTCACGAACCCGGTGCGCTCGTCCAGGATCCTGGCCTTGGCGATGGCGGAGAAGGGGAAGGTCCCCACCGCCACGTCGTGCCCGCGCTTCTTGGCCTCCGCCTCCGACAGGCCCACGGAGGCGACCTCGGGGGCGCAGTAGGTGCAGGAGGGGATCTTGTCGTAGTCGATGGGATGCGGGTTCTTTCCGGCCATGTGCTCGACGGCCACGATCCCCTCGTGGGAGGCCACGTGGGCCAGGGCCTGCGTCTTCAGGAGGTCGCCGATGGCGTAGATGCCCGGCGCGGCGGTCCGCATCATGGCGTCCACCTCGACGAAGCCGCGGTCCACCTTGACCGCCGTCTTCTCCAGGCCGACCTCCTCGGAAAGCGGGCGGCGTCCCACGGCGACCAGGACCTTCTCCGCCGTGAGCTCGAAGGGCTTGTCGCCCTTGCTCCCCGTCAGGCGCACGCCGTCGCTGCCGGCGTCGATGGCCTCGATGCGCGTGCCCGTGTGGATCTCCAGTCCCCGCTTCTTGAAGGCCTTCTCCAGCTCCGCCGACAAGGCTTCGTCCTCGAGCGGGATCAGGCGGGGGAGCAGCTCGACGACGGTGACCTTGGCGCCGAAGGAGGCGTAGATGGAGGCGAACTCCACGCCCACCGCTCCCGAGCCGAGGACGACCATGGACTTGGGGATCTCCTCGAGGGTGAGCGCCTGGTCGGAGTTGATGATCTTCTTCCCGTCCGGCTTCGCGAAGGGGAGATCGCGGATCACCGAGCCCATGGCGAGCAGGACGTTCTTGGTGGAAAGGGTGACCGGCGCTCCGCCGCCCGCCGGGTTCACCTGGACCTTGCCCGGCCCCGCCAGCTTTCCCAGCCCCTGGAACCAGCGCACGCCGTGCTTCTTGAAGAGGAACTCGACGCCCTTGGTGTTGGCCTGCACCACGCGGTTCTTGTACTTGTGCAGGGCGGGCACATCCAGCTCGGCCGGCGCGACCTTCAGGCCGAAGGTGGCGGCGTGCCTGGTCTGGTCCATCACCTCGGCCGCCTGCAGCAGCGCCTTGGTGGGGATGCAGCCCCGGAGCAGGCAGGTCCCGCCCGGGACCGCGTCCTTCTCCACGACTGCCGTCTTCAGCCCGAGCTGCGCGGCACGGATGGCGGCGACGTACCCGCCCGGCCCCGTGCCGATCACCGTGACGTCGAAGGTCTCCGCGGTTTCGGCCAACGTCGTCTCCCGCTTCCAGCCGCGCGATGGATGGGACCGCGGCGAAGCCAGACGCGTGCGTCGTCAAAGCTGAGCATCTTGCTGAAGGGGGCGCACTTGGACCGGCCACGATAGCGGAGCCCCGGCGGGAGCGTCAAGGATGGCGAGGCTCCCGTCTGGGGAGCGCGCCCGCCTGGTAGGCGAAATCGATGAGGTCCTCGAGCCAGGCCAGCCGCTCGGCCGGCGACACCGACATGGTAACGGTCAAGTGGTAACGGCGCGTTCCCTCGAAGGAAAGGTCTCCCCAATCCTCCCGGTCCGGCACGTCAGGCATCTCGCTTCCTTTCGTCCTGCTCCTTCTGTTGAAGGATCTCCTTCAAGGTCTCGATGTCGAGCAGGTCGATGGGGCGCCCGCCGGCGCGCTTGAGCTCGATGAGGTCCGTGATCGAGGCGACACGGACGGTCGTGTCCGTCAACTTCACTTCCACCGAGCGCGACCAGAGCTGCTCGAAGGGGATCGGCGTCTCGATGAACAGGTCCACCTCCCGCCTCCCCGCCGGGTCGACCATCGTAAACACCCGCATGCCCTTCTCCTGGATCCAGGTGGAACGCACTTGAGGCTCGGCAAAACGCCTGGGGTCGACCGGGGCCCGTGGCCGCAGACCGAGCCCAACGAGGACGTCAATGGCTTTCGCCTGTTCCGGCTCGAGGTCCACGATCAGGTCGAGGTCGGTCGTCAGACGCACATGGCCGTGCAGGACGACGGCGACACCTCCCACGATGACGTAGCGAACCCCCGCCTCGTTGAGCGCACGCAGCATGGGCTCGAAGATCGGCATCGGGAAGAGTCTAGTGCAAGGATCTGCTCGGAACTCGGTTGCACGAGCCGGGAACGAGAGGTTCCGACGGCGCGACCCCACGGCTCGACTTGCCCTGCCTTCTCCTGGCATCCTCCTGCTCCCGCCTCCGCCGGGAGCTTCCCCTTGGAATCGAACAAGCCGCTGTTCACCCCGCGCTCCGCGTGGGACGCCGCGCACGCCCTCCGCCCCACGCTGGCCGATGCCCTTCGCCTCTACCGCGCGCTGACGGTGCGGGCGCCAGCGCCCGGATGCGAGGAGCGGCCGGTGGATCTCGCCTACTTCGCCGGGGTGCGGCGCCTGGTTCAAGCCGTCGAGCAGGTGCGGGCGGCGGGCGCCGAGGTGGACCTCCACCGCGGCAGGCTCAGTTTCCCCGCCCGCCGCGCGGGCAGTGACGTCGTGCTCTGGTGGACGATCGCGGAGCCGCAGGCCTTGTGGCTCGGGGACGCGCCAGCCGAGGAGGACGGCGCGTGGGAGGAGCCCGGCTGAAGGTGTTACGATGCGCGTCATGGCAGCGAAGGATCCCCTCCTCGTCCTGCGCCAGCGTCCTCCCGAGGACGTGACGGAGACCGCCTACACGACGCGCGTCGAGGACTTCGTCAACTGGGGGAGGAAGCACTCGCTGTGGCCCATGCCCATGGGACTGGCCTGCTGCGCCATCGAGCTGATGGCCACGGTGGGGCCGCGCTATGACCTGGCGCGGTTCGGGGCCGAGGCCCTGCGCTTCTCCCCCCGGCAGGCCGACCTCATGGTCGTCTCGGGCACGGTGACGAAGAAGATGGCGCCGGCGGTGCGCAAGATCTACGACCAGATGCCCGACCCGCGCTGGGTGATCGCCATGGGCGCCTGCGCCTCCACCGGGGGGATGTACCGCTCCTATTCCGTGGTGCAGGGCGTGGACGAGATCCTCCCCGTCGACGTGTACATCAGCGGCTGCCCGCCCCGCCCGGAGGGGCTGATCGAGGCCGTGATGGAGATCCAGCGCAAGATCACCCGTGGAGAGAAGAGCGCCTCCCAGATCGCCGCCGAGCGCGGCGTGCTCCCGGCCCCGCTCTGATCGAAGAGGCGATCCGCGCCGAGATCCGCGCCCACGGCCCCATCCCCTTCGCACGCTTCATGGAGCTGGCCGTCCAGGCCTACTACGCCCGGGGACCGGAGCGCCTGGGCGCGGGAGGGGACTTCGTCACCGCCTCCGATGCCGGCGATGCCTTCGGCGACGCCGTCGCGCACCAGCTCCTCGAGCTCGACGCCCGCCTGGGCGCACCCGATCCCTTTCATCTTCTCGAGCTCGGGTGTGGCCGCGGGCTGCTGGCCCGCGACGTCCTGGACGGGCTGGCGCGGCGTGCCCCGGGGCTGCGCGCGCGCGTGCGCGGCGTGCTCGCCGACTCCAGCCCGGGAATGCGCGCGGCCGCGGCGGAACGCGTGCCCGAGGCGGAGGTGGTGCCCCCGGAGGAGATGCCGCACGGGGTGACGGGCTGCCTGGTGGCGGTGGAGCTGTTCGACGCCCTGCCCGTGCATCGCCTGCGCAGGATTGGAAG
>DASUFT010000109.1:0-9043 GCA_036274395.1 Candidatus Polarisedimenticolaceae bacterium
CGGGCGCCATCACCGCCACCAGCATGGTCTCGGGCGGCACCCGGGACGCGGTGTGGAACAAGATCCTGGACTGGCACGGCAAGTTCGCCGGCCGGAAGCTCTCCGTCAACCAGGAGGTCTTCAAGTCCGAGGCCGACACCAACCAGCGCAACCAGGCCATCTCCATGCTGATGTACGCCTACGGCCACATCAAGGACAACCCGCTCCAGGCCAACGACATCTACACCGAGCAGTGCGCCATCAGCGTCAACGCCAAGGATCTCGCCACCATGGCCGCCACCCTGGCCAACGGTGGCAAGAACCCGGTCACTGGCCAGCAGGTGATGAAGGCGGAGAATGTGCCCGAGGTCCTCGCCGTCATGGCCACCGCCGGCCTCTACGACGACACCGGCAAGTGGCTCTACCACACCGGGCTTCCCGCCAAGAGCGGCGTGGGGGGCGGCATCCTCGCCGTCTCCCCGGGGAAGTTCGGCATCGCCGTGATCTCGCCCCCGCTGGACAAGGCGGGGAACAGCGTCAAGGCCCAGAAGGCGATCGCCGACATCTCGAACGCGCTGGGGGGGAACCCCTATCAGCCCAAGGCCAAGTGATCCAGCTCTCCTCGTCGCCGTCCGTGCGCTCACGTGCGCGGGCGGCGACGCCTGCTATCCCGCCAAGAGCGCGATCGTGAAGCCCTCCCGCTGGGCAGCGGCCAGGAGCTTCTCGTCCATGCAAACGAATGCCAGCGAGCTGGGGCGACGCTCGGCCGCGGTGAACGCCGCCGCCAGTTGGAGCGCGTCCGCGGCGCGCAGTGGGTGAACTCGCAGAAAGCGTACCGCTGCCTCGCGTAGCTCGTCCGTGGGCTGGATCTCGTGCCACGCGGCGGACATCGCGGCCAGACGCTCGAAGGCCTGCGCGACCGCCCCGCCCTCGAGTTCCCCTTCTCGCTCCAGCCGGGCAACGGCGGAGGCGCACTCGACCAGAGAGCCCCACCACGCGAGCACGGCGGGATCCTCACGGTAGAGCTCGAGGAGTTTCCCAGTGCCAGGTTCGTCCACGAGCAGGGCGACCAGCGCCGACGCGTCCCAGAACCTCAACGCCCTTCCCTGCGCTCTTTCACGAGCACGCGACTGGCTGCGGTCCCCCGCCGAGGTTTGGGGGGGCGTCTGGACAGGACCTCCACCGGGGGAGAGGCTCTGCCGCGCCGGATGGCGGCGACGTGCTCGAGCCGGGCTAGACGTCCCTCCGGATCATCGGACTCCGTCCCCACGATGGACTCGATCCGTGCAATGGGGCGCCCACGGTCCAGGATGACGACGGTCTCCCCCCGGCGCACGCGCGCCAGAAGAGCGCTGAGCTGGTTCTTGGTTTCCGTGATGGTGGCTTTTTTCACAAAGCCAAAATAGCCTTTTCATCCTGGCCAGGCAAGCCCTATCGCTTCGGCCCGCCCGTCAGCAGGACCACCCCCACCAGAATGAGCCCCACCGCCAGCGCCTTCCGCGCCGTCATGGCCTCGTGCAGCAGCAGCCATCCCAGCACCACGGCCACGGCCGGGGCCACCGTGAAGGCGATGGGTTTGACCCGGGAGACGTCGTCCAGGTTCAGGGCGGCGTAGAAGCAGATCATCCCCGCCGCACCGGCGGTGAGCCCGGACCCCAGCCCGAGCTTCAGCAGGTCCCCGGTCCCCAGCGCGCGCCATTGCGGCCGCGGCTCCAGCGCCGTCCAGCGCGTGGCCACGGCCCAGGCGATCCACAGCACGGGCAGGGCGATGGTCGAGCGCACGGCGATGGCGGTCATGGGCCCGATGCGGTGCCCGTGGAGCACCGACTTGGTGCACAGCTCGCCCACACCCCAGCAGAGACCGGCAAGGACGGCAAGGATCAGCGCCTGCATCGCGGGCCCTCCCCGCGACACAGGATGCCAGACGGCGCTAGAACGCGTAGCCCAGGATGCGGCGATCGTCCGGCTGGTAGTAGACGCGGCGGGCGACGTCGTCCACGGCATAGGACGGGTCCTTGTCCCGGCCGATGGGGATGAGGCCGCGCACGTCCCCCGTCGCCTTGTCCACCTGGGCGATGCCGAAGCCGCGCTCGGCCTGCACCATCATGAACTGGAAGTCGCGCGCCTCCGCGGACGCCTGGAAGCGCTGCCGGGCCAGGGCCGCGTAGGAGGAAGACGCCCCCGCCGCAGCCTGCGATACCTGGCCGTACCCCCGCGCCAGCTCGTCCCCCAGAGCGCGCCCCAGGGTCCCGTCCTGCTGCGCGGAGGCGTACTGGGCGAAAGCGGCGCTCGCCATCCCCGCCTGCGCCGCCGCCATCCCCATGCGAATGGACTGGGCCACCGCAAGAGCCCGCACCCAGCCGGGGTTGCGCGGGGCGGGGTAGTAGGCCTGGAAGAGGACCGTCCCCTTCAGGTCGAAGCCCACCACGCTCTGCATCCCCAGGAGGGTCACGTGATCGTCCGTGACCTCCATCGCCCGCGGGAGGTCCCCTCCCTGCAAGCGCACGCTCCCCGCGTTGAGGCGCACCGCCGTGGCCTGCTGCTTGTCCACACGCCACAGCCCTCCATCGGCGGGCGTGAAGGCATAGAGGAGCGTGCCGGCGTCCCCGGTGACCAGGGACTCCGACACCAGCGCCTGGCCCAGGGCGGAGCGGCCGGTGCGCGGATCGAAGACGTTGACCTCGTGGGTGGTGACGTAGAGCACTCCCTTGGGCACCTTCTCCGTCCAGAGGAGACGTCCCTGGGCACGAAGGGGCTTGGGGAAGCGCACGGAGCCCGCCCCCACGTCCACGAGGTTCATGGAGTACACGATCCCCTTGCTGGTCCAGACGCTGTCCTTGCCCGTCGTCACCACCAGGCCTTCGTCCGTGCGTGCGTAGTCCACGATGCCGCCGTCGGAGTCGATCCCTTTTCCGTTCTTCCCCCAGACGGAGCGGCCGGTGCCGTACTCGACGAGCTTGATCCCGCCGTCGGCCCCTCCCCCCGAGCTGAGCAGCGCTCCGTGGGCCAGCAGCACGGGCGCGTTCAGCGGCCCCTTCATCTTGATGGGCTTGGGCCAGAGCGGGGCGCCGTCCGCCAGCCGGTAGGCGGTGAAGGAGGTCTGCACGGGCGCCGCACCGTTCGTGCTCATCCCCGTGCCCGTGACCTCGGTGCCCACGAGCAGCACGTCGGGCCTGGCCTCCGGAACGAAGAGACCGGTGCGCCCGGAGCCGTCGCGGTTGGGCATGCGCCAGAGGACGTGCCCGTCCCCGGTGGAGAGCTTCAGGATCTCGGTCCCGGAGGCCAGGACCACCGCCTCCCCGTTCACCTCCAGGGGAGCGGGGATGCGCGAGGGATCGGGGACGTTGCCCGATGCCTGCGCCAGGTTGGCGAGCAGGCCCGCGAGCTTCTTCATGCCGGGGGACGTGCCGCCCACCACCTCGTCGTTGGCCCAGCGCACCTTGCCCGTGGCCAGGTCGGCCAGGAACAGCTTCAGCGTGGGGTCCCCCTTCTCCTGCCCCAGAATGAGGAGGCCACCGGACTGGAAGAGCACGGTGCGATGCAGGATGTTGACGATCCCCCCCGCCCGGGAATCGAAGACCACGTGCCCGTCCAGCGCGTCCAGCGCCAGGGTGCGGTCGCGCAGCCTGCCCGCGGAGACGACGAAGAGCGTGGTCCCGTGCAGCACCTCGTAGGAATCCTCGACCGGCCCTTCCAGCGCGCACCGCGACCAGGCGACGGCGCCCTTGTCGGTGTCCACGCCATGAAGGCAGAGGTCGGTGGCGACGAGGAGGGCGCCCATGGGGTGGACGCGCTGCCAGCGCACCGGCTGCTCCAGGCGCAGCGTCCAGGCCGGCGACACCGCGGGATAGGGCGCGTCCGCGCGCTCGGCGGCCCGGGGGGCCTCCAGGGAGAGGACGAGGAGCATCCCCACCAAGGGGAGGATCGAGCGATGGCTGCGCACCGGCGTCTCCTTCATCTAGATGAAGGGAAAACGTAGGTCGCTGCCGCGTCCGGTCAAAGACGAAAACGTAGGGACGATTGCAGCCCTGCAACCGCTGCTAGCATCGGATCCGATGAAGGACCGCCCCATCGTGCAGCCGCGCTTCCGTCTCGTGCACGGGGGCGAGGTCGCCCTGGGACCGGGAAAGGCCGACCTCCTGGAGGCGGTCGCCCGCACCGGATCCCTGGCCCAGGCGGCGCGCGAGATGGGGATGTCCTACATGCGTGCCTGGAGCCTGGCGCGCACGATGAACGAGGCCTTCCGGCGGCCGCTCGTGGCCACACGCCGGGGGGGGCAGGGGAGAGGCGGTGCCGTCCTCACGCCCACCGGGGAGCGCGTGCTCGCGCTCTACCGGAAGATGCAGCAGCGGGCGCTGCGGGCCACCGCTGCCGAGAAGGCCGAGCTGGCGAAGCTGCTCCGATATCGTTGACAAGAGATATCGGCTGGGGCCTAATCCGCGTTCCATGCCCCGCCATGCCCTCCTGGCCCTGATGCTCGTGCTCTCCCTGCCCGCCCGCGCCGACGACCTCGTCGTCTTCGCCGCCGCCAGCCTGACCGACGCCCTGCAGGAGATCGGCGGCGCCTACGAGAAGGAGACCGGACGGCACGTGGTCTTCAACTTCGGCGGCTCGAGCCTTCTCGCCCGCCAGATCCGCGAGGGAGCTCCGGCGGATCTGTTCCTGTCCGCGGACGAGGAGAAGATGGACGGGCTGGCCGGGGAGGGGCTGCTGCTCCCGGGCACGCGCCGCAGCGTCCTCTCCAACACCCTGGCGGTGGTGGTGCCGAAGGGAAGCAAGCTGCGCCTGGGCGGTCCCGGCGACCTCGCCTCGCCGGCGGTCCGCACCGTGGTCCTGGCGGAGCCCTCCACGGTTCCCGCCGGGATCTACGCCAGGCAGTACCTCCGCGACGAGGGTCTGTGGTCCAAGCTCGGTGACCGCATCGTCCCCACCGAGAACGTTCGCGCCGCCCTGGCCGCGGTGGCGGCCGGGAACGCGGATGCGGGAATCGTCTACCGCACGGACGCGAGCATCGATGACGGGGTCACGGTCGCTTTCGAGGTGCCGGCTTCGGAGGGTCCTCCGATCTCCTATCCATTCGCGGTCCTTCGGAGGACGCGCGATCCCGACCGGGCGCGGCATTTCCTCGCCTTCCTGATCTCTCGCCCGGCGCTCGAGGTGTTCCGCAAGCTCGGATTCCTCGTCCAGCCCTGATGCCGATGCGCGACGCCGTCCTCCTCACCCTCGGCACCGCGGCGCTGAGCACGGCGCTCATCCTCCCCCCGGGTCTCGCCCTGGCCTGGATCCTCGCCCGGCGCAGCTTCCCCGGAAAGGCGCTGGTGGAGACGCTGGTCACCCTGCCCCTGGTCCTGCCTCCGGTGGCGACGGGGCTGATCCTGCTCGACCTCCTCGGGCGGAAGGGGCCGCTCGGTGGGGCGGCCCAGCGCCTCTTCGGCCTCGACCTCGTGTTCACCTGGCGCGCCATCGTGGCCGCCATGGCCGTGATGTCCTTCCCGCTGCTGGTGCGCTCCGCCCGCGTCGGCTTCGAGGGCGTGAACCGGCGCCTGGAGCAGATCGCCACCACGCTGGGCGCCGGCCGGGGGCGCGTCTTCTTCACGGTGTCGCTGCCCCTCGCCGCGACGGGGGTGGGGGCGGGGGTTCTCCTCGCATTCGCGCGGGCCCTCGGCGAGTTCGGAGCGACGATCCTGGTGGCGGGCAGTATTCCAGGGCGGACGCAGACGATCTCGGTGGCGATCTACCAGACCGTGCAGCTGGGGCACGATCGTGAGGCGTACCGGATGATGGGCATCTCGGCGCTCCTCGCCTTCCTGGCCGTCTTCACGGCGGAGTGGCTGGCGCGACGCTCCCGGAGCCGCCGGTGATCTCCCTGCGCGGCGTGCGTCTCGGCTATCCCGGCTTCGACCTCGAGGTGAGCGCCGAGGTGCGCGAGAAGGTGGTGGGCCTCTACGGTCCCTCGGGTGCAGGGAAGACCACCGTCCTCGACCTGCTGGCGGGATTGCTGCGCCCCCGTGCGGGGCGGATCGAGGTGGGTGGGCGCGTCCTCACCGACATCGCGGCCGGGGTTTGCGTCCCTGCCCGCCACCGGCGCGTCGGCTACGTGCCCCAGGGGGATGCGCTCTTCCCCCATCTCTCCGTCCGCCGCAACCTGCTCTACGGCCATCGCCCAGGAGGCGTCTCCTTCGCCCGCGTCGTGGACACGTTCGAGATGGGGCCCCTGCTCGACCGGGGAACCGCCGGACTCTCCGGAGGAGAGCGGCAGCGCGTCGCCCTGGGACGGGCGCTCCTCGCCACCCCCGAGATCCTGCTCCTGGACGAGCCCCTGACCGGACTCGATCCCGACCTGAAGGCGCGCGCGCTTCCCTTCCTCCGGCGGATGCGCGAGGAGTTCGACGTGCCGATCCTCTACGTCACTCACCACAGGGACGAGGTCCTGGCGCTGTGCGACCGCGTCCTCCTCCTGGAGCGTGGGCGCATCGTGGACGTGGTGGCGCCGGCCGACCTGCGCCCCCTCAGGACGGAGAACGGGTCAGGGACCACGTGAGCCTCACCGTGCCCGAGACCCCGTTCACGGGGTCCGTCTCCGGGTGCTCCCCCTGCACGGAGCCCTCCAGCCTCTGCAGGCCCCCCTGGAGGGGCTGCTTGTAGGTGTCGATCTCGTCCTTCCCCGGACAGGTCACGGCAATGCGGTACCAGGGCTGTGCCGGATCGGTGTCCGTGCCCACCCCGCGCTCCACGACGACCTGCCCCTCTCCCGCGATCGGTCCCTCGGGAGTCCGGCAGGCAGCCTTGCCGCTGCCGATCCTGGCGGTGACGTCGTCGACCTTCTTGCCGTCCGCCCACTCCACCGTGGCCACGTAGTGCAGCGTCCCGCTGAAGGAGGCGCCCAGGTTGCACGGGACCAGATAGGCGCGGCAGGGCGGGTCGTCCGCCGCCGCGACGGCCGAGAATGCCAGCAGGAGCAGCAGGGTGGAGACCGGCCATCGCTTCATGGATCGCCTCCGTGGAGACGGGTGTACCTGCCTCCTCCGCGCGCCACAATCGCATGGTCGTGCGATGGATCGGTCCTGCCGCCGAACCTATACTCGGCGATCACGGAGGCCGCTCCCATGCCGGTCCGTGTCGCCATCGTGGACGACGACGCGCCCTACCGCGGCGCCATCGCCGACCTGCTCGCCCTGGAGAGCGCCTTCCAGATGGTGGCCTCCTTCGGGGAGGCGCGCTCCCTCCTGGCGGCGGCCGAGAAGACCCCGCCCCCCACCTGGGACCTGGTCCTCATGGACATCGAGATGCCCGGGCTGGACGGCATCTCGGCCGCCCGCGAGCTGAAGGCGCGCCTGCCCGGGGCGACCGTGGTCATGCTGACCGCCTTCGAGGAGCCGGACCGGATCGTGCGCGCCATCCTGGCCGGGGCCGACGGCTACCTCGTCAAGCGCTCGGACGCGCGCGAGGTGCTCGAGGAGATCCGGTCCATCGTGGCCGGGGGGTCCCCCATGACGCCCTCCGTCGCGCGCTCCGTGCTGGCCACGGTGCGGGCCGGCCTTCCGCTCCCCCCGGGAGCGCAGGACGGTCTCGTGCGTTACGGGCTGTCGGAGCGCGAGGCGGACGTGCTGCGGGCGCTGGTGGCCGGAAAGGGCTACAAGGAGATCGCCTACGATCTCCACATCAGCGTGGATACCGTGCGCTCCCACATCCGCAAGGTGTACGGCAAGCTCCAGGTCCACAGCGCGCCCGAGGCGGTGGCGCGCGCGATCCGCGAGCGCCTGGTCTAGCCGGAATCACAGGCCCGATGGAGGACGGATCATGAGGTACGCGCTGCTCGCCGGCACGCTGCTCGTCCTGGGAGCCTCGGCTCCCTCTTCCCCGCCCGCTGCCGCGGAGGCCGCCGCATCCGGGGACCTGTGGGAGATCACCTCCCAGATGTCGATGGAGGGGATGCCCATGGCGCTTCCCGTGAACAAGGTCAAGGTCTGCGCGGCCAAGGACTGGAAGGAGCCTCCAGGCTCCGCCGATCCGCGCATGAAGTGCACCAACTCCGACTTCAGGATGGACCCGTCGGGGAAGGCCACCTGGAAGGTGACCTGCGCCGGCCCGCCCGCCATGACCGGAGAGGGAGAGCTCACCCGCGACGGTGCCGACGCCTGGTCGGGTGCGATCAAGTTCGCCGCCAGCGAGGGAAGCATGAACCTCAAGCTGGACGGCCGCCGCCTGGGGGACTGCGAGAAGCCTCAGTGAGATCAATAGGAGCACGGACGGCGCCGGTGAGGCGCCGCCCGCGGTCAGGGTCACCCCTTCCTCAGCTCGCGGCGGAGGTGCGCCGCTCCGGCTGGGAGCGCACGTCCAGCTCGTCGATGATCTCGGGCGCGCCCTTGGCCCCACCGATGGTGGCGGCGGCGGCCCCCAGCAGCAGCATGCCGAAGAGGAACCAGGAGGCGGTGGAGGCGGCCTCCTTTGCCTTGTCCGCGGCCTGGCGCGCCTCCGCCTGAGCCTGCGGCGAGTTCGCTTCCCCCTTCAGACGGGAGGCGAGCTCGTCGGCCTGCGAGGGATCCACCCCCGCCTGTCGCAGGAGATCTCCGGCGCGGTCTGCGAGATCGGGCCGTGCCGCAGCCGTCGTGGCGGTGGTGGTGGCCGCGGTGCTGACCGCGCTCCACGCCCCACCCATCACGCCGCCCACCGCGGAGGTGAGCATCCAGGCGGAGATCAGCGTGGCCAGCGCCCAGGTGGCGAACCCGTGCAGGCTCGCATCGAGCTTGCGCGTGGGATTGGCGAGCCGCCCCGCCGTCCAGCCGCCCAGGAAGAGGGCGATGAGACCGGAGAGCAGCCACCAGATGCCCGCGCCCACGCCGAACGCGGAGCCTCGGTCGCCGGGGTCGAGTGCGGTGAAGCCGATGGCCATGCCGAGGGCGGCCAGCAGGAGCTGGGTGGCGAGCGCCACCACGACCCCTGCGAACAGGGCTCCCCACGACACGCGGCTGCGGGGCTGTTCCATCGCCGCGGCGACGGCGGTCGATCGATCGGTGAAGCGTCTCAGATGATGGCGCCGTTCTTCGTTCATGACGAACTCCCA
>DASUFT010000110.1:0-26208 GCA_036274395.1 Candidatus Polarisedimenticolaceae bacterium
CAAGCAGGCCGCGCGCTCCATCCATGCCCACCTGGCCGGCGACGCCGCGGCCGTCACGTCGCTCCTGGAGATCGAGAAGCTCCCCACCTCCCACTACCGGATGATGGCCGGCTTCGAGGTGCTCGACCGAGAGACCCCCCCCACCCTGGACCTGGGGCGCCGCACCGGCATCGCAGAGGTGGAGACCGGTTACGGCGAGGAGGCGGCGCGCCTCCAGGCCGCTCGCTGCCTGGTCTGTCACGTGCAGACGATCTACGACCCCGAGGCGTGCATCCTCTGCGGGCGCTGCGTGGACGTCTGCCCCGAGTACTGCCTGGCCCTGGTGCCCTTCCAGGAGCTGGACCTTCCGGCGGAGGAACGGGAGGCCCTGGTGGAGCGCACGCAGGCGGCTGGGCTCCCCCTCGCCGCGATGATCAAGGACGACGACCGCTGCATCCGCTGCGGCCTGTGCGCCATCCGCTGCCCCACCGACGCCATGACCATGGAGAGGTTCCGGATCACCGAGCGCTTCCAAAACTCCCAGGACTCCCAGGAGAGGCCATGAGCCCACCCAAGGACCGCCGCGAGTTTCTCGTCAAGATGGGGATCGCCGCCGGCTGCGCGGGGCTGGCGGCGCAGGCGGGCGCCTCCCTGCGCTCCCTGGTCCCCAACGTGTCCTACGACGCCCCCACCACCGTGAAGCTGGGCCTGCCCGGCGATTTCCCGGACGGGCTCAAGTACCTCCCGGACCAGCGCCTGTTCGTGTTCCGCGAGGGAAACGTCTATCACGCGATCTCCGCCACCTGCACGCACCTGGGCTGCACGGTGCGCGCGGAGGCCCTGCCCCAGCCGGAGACGATGGACGTGGGCGGGAAGCCGACGCGGCTCACGCATCGCTTCCTCTGCCCCTGCCACGGCTCCAAGTACACGGGGGACGGCGAGAACGTGGCCGGTCCCGCCCCGCGCCCGCTGGCCTGGTACCACCTGGAGCTCGCCCCCGACGATGGACAGCTCGTCGTCGATCTGGCGCGCGAGGTGGACCGCGACTTCCGTCTGGCGACGGTCTGAGGAGGAGGACGCATGGCACGGCTCGCGCCCGAAGCCCCCCACGTCCATGCTCGCCGCCTCTGGAGCCTGCGCCCACGCTCCGACCGGGAGTCGGGGGACGCGGTGGCCTCGAACTTCCTGCTGCACTGGTTCCCGGCCAAGGCCATGAAGCCCTCGATGAAGTGGACCTATTCCTTCTGGCTGGGCACCGCCTCCGCCGCCCTGTTCCTCCTCCTGATCGTGTCCGGGCTGCCGCTCATGTTCCTCTACATCCCCTCGGTGGAGCGCGCCTACGCCTCCATCAAGGACATCGAGTTTGTCGTCACCTTCGGCTCCTGGCTCCGCTCCGTGCACCGCCTCTCCGCCCACCTCATGGTGGTGGCGGTGGTGCTGCACCTCGTGCGGGTGTTCCTGACCGGGGCGTACAAGAACGGCACCGGACGCGGCCAGCGGCGTCAGTGGAACTGGGTCCTCGGCGTGGTCATGCTCCTGGTGACGCTTCTCCTCTCCTTCACCGGCTATCTCCTCCCCTGGGATCAGCTGGCCTTCTGGGCGGTGACGGTGGGCACCAACATCGCCGCCTCCGTCCCCGCCGTGGGCGCCACGGTGCGCGAGCTCCTCATCGGCGGGCGCGCCATCGATCAGCCCACGCTGATCCGCTTCTATGCCCTGCACGTCTTCGTGCTGCCGGCCCTGCTGGGCGTTCTCTTCGTCTATCACATGTGGCGGGTGCGCAAGGACGGTGGGCTCGCGGGCGCGGACCGCGAGGCGCTCCTGGCGGAGGCGGCGCCCACCGCCGTGGCGCCGGGCAAGACCTACACCCTTCTCGGGGTGGCCTCGGGTACCGCGCCCACCGTCCGCGCCGCCTCGCTGGAGGCGCCGCACCGCACCGTGAACGCCGTCCCCGATCTGATCCGCCGCGCCGCCATCGTGGTCCTGGGATGCATCGCGGTCCTCTCCATCCTCGCGGTGCTGATCCCCTCCCCCCTGGAGGAGGCGGCGAACCCGATGATCACGCCCAATCCGGCCAAGGCGCCCTGGTACTTCCTCTGGCTGCAGGAGATCGTGACCGACACCACGGTGCACCTGGGCGGATTCACGATCAACGGCGCCTTCCTGGGCGGGGTGGTGCTGCCGGGGATCCTGGTCACGCTGATGGTCCTCTGGCCCTGGCTCGACCGCAGCCCGGCACGCGCCGCCGGCGTCTGGTTCTCCTCTCACCGCCGCACGCAGAACGCCGTCTTCCTCGTCCTCCTCCTCCTGGTGCTGGCGCTGACGATCGTGGGGACGTTCCTGCGCGGGCCCTACTGGGACTTCTTCTGGCCGTGGCAGCCCTGGCCCGAGATCCCGACGAGGATCTGAGATGGAAAAGCGCACCAACTCTCCCTATCCACGTGTGGACCGGCCGGTGCTGGCGCTGGTGGGCGTGCTGGTGGTCATCTCCACCATCCTCTTCGCCCGCAACGACCGGGAGCACGAGTGGCGCTACTACCAGCGCGAGTTCCGCGACCTGGTGGCGGAGCGCTTCGGCGCCGAGAAGGCGGCCACCCTTCCCTCCGGCACCCGGCAGATCTGGGTGCCGGCCCTGGGCCACGCCGACCGCTGCATCACCTGCCATCAGGCCGTGAGCTGGAAGGGGTTCGAGGGTGCCGAGGAGCCCCACCGCACCCATCCTCCGGAGATCCTGAGAATCCACCCGCCCGAGAAGTTCGGCTGCACGTCCTGCCACGGTGGGCAGGGCTGGGCGGTGGACGCGGACCCCGCGCACGGTCCCGTCGAGCACTGGGAGGAGCCCGTGCTGGGGAGCTTCCTCGGCGAGTCCTACGCCATCGCCGACGACAAGAGCGCGCTCCTGCAGATGAACTGCAACGTCTGCCACCGCTATGACCGGGAGACGCAGGGCGCGGACTTCATCAACCTGGCCAAGAACCTGGTCAAGGAGAAGGGCTGCCGCGCCTGCCACGCCATCAACGGCCGAGGGGGAACCATCGGACCCGACCTCACCTACGTGGGGGACAAGGCTCCCGAGCAGTACGACTACGGCCGGCTCTCCGGGCAGAAGACGGCCTTCGCCTGGCACGTGGCGCACCTGAAGGACCCGCGCGCCCTGGTGGCGGACACCGTGATGCCCAACTTCCACCTGAGCACCAAGGAGGCGCAGGCCCTGGCCATGCTGGTCCTGTCGTGGCGCAAGGCCCCGGTGCCGGCGGAGTTCGTGGCCGGCGTTCCCCGCACCGACCCCCAGACCCCGGAGGAGGTGGCGGCCGAGGCCAGCATGAAGACCGGACCGGGGGCCTGGTTCGTCTCCACCGGGTGCTTCGTCTGCCATTCCATCTCGGCCCTGGGGGTGAAGAGCCCGGCGCAGATCGGGCCCGACCTCTCCACGGCCGTGGAGGACGTGCAGTCCCGCTTCGGCCGCACCCTGGACGACTTCCTCGCCGCCCCCACGGGGACGATGGCGGTCGTCCTCTCCCGTCAGATCGTGCTCACCCCGGAGCAGAAGGCGATCGCCATCGCCAAGCTCCGGGAGGCGTTCGCGGAGCATCAGAAGCAAAAGGCGGCGGCACAGGCGACCGCCGCGAGGAGTGGGTCATGAGCAGTCGGTCTCGGTGGGGGATCCTGGCGGCGATGGCGCTGGTGGGACTGGCCGTGGTCGCCGCGTGCGCGCCCAGCGCACCCAAGGGGAGGAGGGCCGCGGGGCAGACGTCCGATCTGGGTGTGGCGGCCATGAAGACCTACGTGGCGCCGGGGGATCTCGACACCTACTACATGTTCTCCTCGGGCGGCCACTCGGGACAGGTGTACGTGTACGGCATCCCCTCCATGCGGCACCTCTCCACCATTCCCGTGTTCACGCCCTACCCCGCCACCGGCTACGGCTTCGACGACGAGAGCAAGAAGATGCTGGGCGAGTACACCTGGGGGGACGTGCACCACCCCGCCCTCTCCGAGACGGACGGGGAGTACGACGGCCGCTGGCTGTTCGTGAACGAGATGAACGGCCGGGTGGCCCGGATCGACCTGCGGGACTTCAAGACCAAGCAGATCTTCGGACCCATGCCCAACGTCTCCGGGAACCACGGCTCGGCGTTCGTGACCCCGAACAGCGAGTACTCCATGCTGGCCTCGCGCTTCTCCATCCCCATCCCCAAGGGAACGGTGGCCCCCGTGGAAAAGTACGCCACCGACTACAAGGGCGTGGTGGCGGCGGTGAAGATCGACCCCAAGACGGGCGAGATGTCGCAGGGATGGCAGATCCTCATGCCGCCCTTCGACTACGACCTGGGGGACGCGGGGAAGAAGGCGTCGGACGGGTGGATGTTCTGGACCTCCTACAACACGGAGCGCGCCACGGGGAACCTGGAGGTGACCGCGAGCCAGCGGGACCGGGACTACATCGCCGCCATCGACTGGCGCGCCGCGGAGAAGGCGGCCGGGGAAGGCAAGGCGGATGTGATCGGCGGCGTCAAGGTCATCGACCCCAAGAAGGTCCCCGGGGTCGTCTACCTCATGCCCTGCGGGAAGTCGCCTCACGGCGTGGACGTCTCTCCCGACGGCAAGTGGATCATCGGCTCCGGCAAGCTCCAGGGGGTGACCACCGCCTTCAACTTCGAGAAGGTCCAGACCGCCATCCGCAACAAGGACTTCACCGGCGAGGAGGACGGCATCCCCGTCCTCAAGTACGAGTCCATCAAGGACGCCGAGGTCCCGGTGGGGCTGGGACCGCTGCACACGCAGTTCGGCACCGACGGCTACGCCTACACCTCGCTCTTCGTGGACAGCGCCATCGCCAAGTGGAAGCTCGGGACCTGGGAGGTGGTGGACAAGGTCCCCATGTCCTATTCCATCGGACACCTGGCCGCCGCGGAGGGCGACACCGTCAGTCCGGACGGCAACTGGCTGGTGGGGCTGAACAAGCTCTCCCACGGCCGGCATCTGTCCGTGGGACCCAGCCAGCCCGAATCCTCCCAGCTGGTGGACGTCACGGAAGAGAAGATG
Organism: Candidatus Polarisedimenticolaceae bacterium; assembly: GCA_036274395.1. Lineage (GTDB taxonomy): Bacteria > Acidobacteriota > Polarisedimenticolia > Polarisedimenticolales > DASUFT01 > DASUFT01. Next base: position 5,026 of record DASUFT010000110.1, read on the forward strand.
AAGCTGGTCTACGACGCCTTCACCGAGCCGGAGCCTCACTACGCCCAGATCATCAAGGCGGACAAGCTGCATCCCATCGAGGTCTATCCCAAGGAAGAGAACAGGCACCCCCTGGCCATCTGGGACGTCAAGGACGCGGGCGTCACCCGGAACGGCAACAAGGTCACGGTCAAGGTGGTGGAGGTCCGCTCCACCATCACCCCCACCGCCTTCGAGGTGAACGAGGGGGACGAGGTCACGGTGGCGCTCACCAACATCGAGCAGACCACGGACGAGCTGCACGGCTTCGGCCTGCTCGACTACAACATCAACGTGGTGGTGGACCCCGGGGAGACCAAGACCGTCACCTTCAAGGCGCGCAAGAAGGGGGTCTTCCCCTACTACTGCACGAACTTCTGCTCCGCGCTCCACCAGGAGATGCAGGGCTACATGGTCGTGAAGTAGGTGCTGCCGTGAGACTCTTCCTGGAGAGGGTGGATCGCTTTCTCGACGTCAAGCTCGACGTCACCCCCCGGGCGCTCATCCTGATGGCGGCGCTGCTGCTGCTCCCCACCTACGTCTTCCCGCTCTGGAAGCTGACCCTCTTCGCGCCGCAGTACCAGGACGGGCTGCGGCTGCAGATCTACAGCTGGAAGCTGGACGGGGGGAACAACGGCCAGGACGTCAAGGAGGTCAACGTCCTCAACCACTACATCGGGATGCGCGATCTGGACACCGCGTCCTTCACCGAGTTCAAGTGGATCCCCTTCGTGGTGGGGGCGCTGGTCCTCCTCCTCCTGCGCACGGCGGTGCTCGGGCACATGGGACACCTGGTGGACGTGGTGGTCCTGTTCTTCTACTTCGGGCTGTTCTCCCTCTGGTCCTTCGGGTTCAAGCTGTGGGTGTGGGGGCACGATCTCGCCCCGGGGGCGGCGGTGAAGGTGCCTGGCTTCATGCCGCCCCTGTTCGGTTACCAGAAGATCGCCAACTTCGAGGTGTACTCCTACCCCGAGATGGGGACGTACGCCTTCGCCGCCGTGGCCCTCCTGCTCGTGGTGGCCCTTCTGGTGGGATGGCGGCAGCGGGGGACTCCGGCGTGAGGCTCGCCGCCGCCCTGGCCGCCGCCGCGGCCCTCGGCAGCGGGGCACTGGCGGACGAGATGCCGCCTCCGGGAACGCTCGAGGGCCGTCCGGCGCCCGCAGAAGCCTCGTCCCTTCAGGCGGCGGTGGACGCGACTCCGACGGGCGGCGTCCTCGAGGTGGGCCCGGGTGAGTATCCGGGGGATCTGGTCCTGGACCGTCCCATCCGGTTGCGGGGCCGGGGAAGGCCGAAGCTGCTCGGCTCGGGCGCGGGCAGCGTGGTGCGCATCCGGGCCGCGGGCGTGCGCGTGGAGGGCTTCGATCTCGACGGTCGCGGTGGCGGTGATCTGGGACGCGATTCCTCGGGAGTCCACGTGGCGGCGGCGGGCGCGACGGTCCGCGATTGCCGCATCGAAGGCACCCTCTTCGGCATCTACCTCCGGGAGGCGGACGGCGCCGCCATCTCCGGAACCAGCATCCGCGGCATCCCGGGCAAGGACCCCGGAGAGAAGGGCTCGGGCATCCACGTCTGGAACACGAAGGGGTTCCGGCTGGCCGGGAACACGATCACGGACGTGCGCGACGGGTTCTACATCCAGTCCTCCTCGGGAGGAACGATCCAGGGAAACGTGGTCCGGGACATCCGCTACGGCATCCACTACATGTTCTCGGACGACAACCTGTTCGAGGACAACACCTTCGAGAACGGGGCGGCCGGTGCCGCCCTGATGTACTCCAGGCGCATGACCTTTCGCCGCAACCGCTTCCTCCGCAACCGCGGCTTCGCCTCGGTTGGGCTCCTCTTCAAGGCCTGCGACGACGTGATCGCGGAGGACAACCTCCTGGCCGACAACGCGCGCGGGATCTTCCTGGAGGGCTCCTACCGCAACGTCCTGCGCAGGAACGTGGTGGCGGGGTCGGACGTGGCCATCGTGCTCTACGACTCCTGCGGCGGGAACCGCATCGCGGGGAACGCCTTCCTGGGGAACATGACCCCGCTCACCCTGGTGGGCCTTCGCACGGACACGGTGTTCGACGGCAACTACTGGTCGGACAACGACGAGCCCGACCTGGACGGGGACGGCCGCAGCGACCGGCCGCACCGGCTGTCCCAGGTGTTCGATCACGTACGGGGGAACGTGGCGGCCGCCGACCTGCTGACGGACAGCATCGGTGCCGCCGCCCTGGGCGTAGCCGAGCGCACGCTCCCCGTGCTCCAGGCCGTGCAGGCGGAGGACCGGGCGCCCCTGGTGCGCCCGCCCTTGCTCCCTGCCGTGCCACGCCCCGCTCCCCGGGACCGGCGGCCGCTCGCGGGCGGTCTTCTGCTGGCCGCCGCCTCGCTCGCCGCGGGGAGCGCCACGCTGCTCCGGGGGAGACGCCGGTGATCCTCTTCCGGGAATTCGGCAAGGACTACGCCGCGCATTGCGCGGTGGCCTCGCTGTCCCTGGAGATCGGACGCGGCGAGGCCGTGGCCCTCCTCGGCCCCAACGGCTCGGGGAAGACCACCTCGCTCAAGGCAGCGGCGGGGCTGCTCCGCCCCAGCCGCGGCCAGGTCCTGCTGGGAGAGCCCCCGCGCCCCGCCGCCGAGCCGGACGCCCGGCGCGTCCTGTCCTTCCTCCCCCAGAGGGTGTCCTTCCCGGAAGCGCTCACCGGCAGGGAGACGCTGGAGTTCTACCGCGCCCTTCACGGCTCTCCCCCCGCCCGCGTGGACGACGTGCTGCGGTTCGCCGCGCTCAACGGGTCGGGGGGACGGCCGGTGGCGACCTACTCGGGCGGGATGGTGCAGCGGCTCGGCCTGGCCGTCGCCGTGCTGCGGGACTCCCCCATCCTCCTGCTCGACGAGCCGACCGCGTCCCTGGATCCGGACGGTCTCTGCGCGTTCTACGGCCTGGTGAGCCGGCACCGGGACGAGGGGAAGACGATCCTCTTCACGTCCCATCAGCTGGGAGACGTGGAGCGCCTGGCGGACCGCATCGCCATCCTCGTCGGTGGCCGCCTGGCCGCCACCCTCACCTCCCGGGAGATGGCGGACCGCCTGGCCGACCGCGGCATCCTCCGGGTACGCCTCGCCCCTGGCGGCCCGGCCGCCCTGCAGGAGGTGCAGGCGCTCGCCCCCCGCGCCCGCCTCCGCGGCGACGAGCTGGTGGTTCCCTGCCCGGCGGCCCTGCGCCCGGCCGTGCTCGAGCGCATCCGCGCCACCGGTGCCGCGATCGTGTCCCTCTCCACCGAGGAGGGCCGCCTGGACACCCTGTACCGCGAGCTGGTGGGAGGCGGCGCGTGAGAGCGTGGCCGGCGGCACTCCTCCTGCTCGCCTCCTGCGGGGGCGTGCCGGAGCCGGTGCGGATCGAAGGCCGCGGCGAGGCCTGCGCCTGGTGCCGCATGGCGGTCTCCGACCTCCGCACCGCCGCGCAGCTCGTGGCGCCGCTCGAGGAGCCACGCGTCTTCGACGACGTGGGCTGCCTGCGGGACTACCTCGCAGGGGGCGCCGGCCTCGCCTCGGGGACGGTGGCCTACGTGGCGGACCATCGCACCGGGGCCTGGGTCCCGGCGTCAGGGGCCGTCTACGCGCACAGCGCAGCTCTGTCCACGCCCATGAGCTCCGGCCTCGCCGCCTGGATCGACGCTGCCTCCCGGGAATCCGACCCCTCCCTTCCGGAGGGTGCGGCGCCGCGGACCGCCGCCGAGGTCTTCGGGCCGCGCGGTTCGCCCGGCGGCCTGCCATGAGCTCCAGCGCCTCCCCTCTCCTCCTCTTCGCCCGTCAGGAGCGGATCCTCGCGGTGCGCTCGCGGTGGACGCAGACGTTCGCCGGGGTGTTCGCGGCGCTGTCCATCGCCGTGGCGGGCTCCGGGTACGTGCTCACGGGCGGCTACGGCGTGCAGGACTTCGGCCGCAGCGCGGTCTCGCTGGTGCAGCTCGTGCTCCTAGCGGTGCCGCTGACCTCCCTGCTCCTCGGCGTGATGGCGCTGTCTCCGGATCGGGGCAGCCTCGAGATCGTGTTCTCGCTCCCGGTGTCCCGGGCCACGATCCTGCTGGGGAAGCTGCTCGGTCTCTGGCAGGCGCTGGTGGCCGCCCAGGCGCTCGGCTTCGGGGCGGCGGGGCTGCTCATCTTCTGGCAGGCCGGAGAGGAGGGGGTGGCCGGCTTCGCCCTCGTGTTCCTGGGGTCGGCCGCGCTGACCGGCGTCTTCCTCGGTCTGGCCGCGCTCCTGGCGGCGGGGGATCCGGGGCGGAGGCGCGCGCGCACGCTGGCCCTCGCCCTTCTCCTCTGGGTCGCGCTGGTGATCGTCTTCGACGTGGCCCTTCTCGGGATCGCCGCCTACGTCCCCTCCGGCCTGGCCTCCCGCGCACTCATCGTGGGCGTCCTCCTCAACCCCGTGGACGCCGTGCGCACCGGGACCCTCCTCGGCATCGAGGGCGCGGCCGCCTTCGGGGCGGCCTCCCTGGCATTCCTGAGATTCACGCGCGGAGCGCCGATGGCCGCGCTCCTGCTCGGGGGATCGGTGGTGGCCTGGGTCCTCGTCCCCGTGCTCGCGGCCGTGGCCCGGCTGCGGCGCGCCGACCTGTAGAGGCGCCGCCCGGCCCTCCTCGCGGAGGGCCGGACGGCCAGGAAGGCAGGAGGCTCAGCGGACCGGGGTCACGTCGTACTCGAAGCTGCCGGGAGTGGCATCGTTGAAGACCGGGGTGACGGTCTCCCCCACCTTCACGTAGGGTGCCAGGCTCCCCGCCGCCCTCCGCCAGACGTTGTACTTGATGGGCTCGATCGAGTACGGCGGCTGCCAGGTCACGCGCACCACCCCGCCCGTGACCTTGGCGAAGACCGTGGTGTCGAGGTTGAGCGCGCGGCCGGTGTTGATCTCCTCCAGGAGACCCTTGGCCAGCAGGCAGTCCTGCTGGGTGCGGTCGGGATCGGCGAGGATCCCGTCCGCCTGAGCGTAGGAATCGGAGACGCTGTCGTTCCCGGAGTACTGGGACTGGATCGCATTCGGGCCGCACAGGCGCAGGTGACACTGGTTCAGGGCCAGGCTCATGAGGTCGATCTCGGTGTGAGCGCAGGTCCCGCCCTGCCCGCCCTGGAGGAGGACGGCGCACAGGTCGTCCACGCTGGCCACGCCGGCGAAGGTGGCGCCGGAGGCGGCCACGCAGGCGGCGTCGGCCTCGACCAGCTCGTCGCCGGAGTGCGGTCCCCGGCACAGGCTCTTCCAGTAGCCGGTGGTGCGGGGGTTGGGCTCCTCCGCGCTGGTCTCGGTGTGCGTGCAGCCGGCCCCCACCTCGCAGCCGTCGGTGGTGCAGGGCACGCCGTCGTCGCAGCTCGGCACCGTGACCGTCGCCGTGCAGGTGCCGCTGGCGGCACCGCAGGTCACGGCGACGTCGTTGCTGCCGGGCGCGTAGGGGCCGCCGGGAGCACAGGCGGCGGGCACGCTTCCGGAGGCGTCCGCGCAGGTGGCGATGGACGCGCAGTCGACGGCGGCGGTGCAGGTGTCCGTGCTCGCCGTCGCCGTAGGCGACAAACAGGTGACGACGGGCGCCACCACGCAGCTGTCCGTGCACCCGTCGCCGTTGTCGGCGTTCCCGTCGTCGCAGCCTTCGCCGGGGTCGCGGACCGCGTTCCCGCAGGCCAGGGTCTCCGTCTGCACCGTGGTGGCCAGCACGTCGGCCTGGCACACGGGGAGCGGCTTGTACGCGTTGACCAGCCAGAGGAAGAGCTGGTCCGTGGAGTTGGCCCCTCCCGCGTTTCCGTTCTCCCCTCCGGGGATGACCTCGAACACCTGCGGGCACCCCGGGGTCATGGTGGCGATCACGCGGCGCGCCGGTCCGCTGCTGAACATGAACTCGTTCAGCCCGTCTGCCCGCGCGTCGTGCGCGGCGGCGTCCACCGACTGGCGGCCGCCGGCGCGTGCGATCCCGGGCAGGCTGGGGGACAGGTTGAGCGGGTGGCCGGGAGGCGGCATGTTGAAGGCGGTGCCCGGCCCCGAGGCGCCCAGGAAGTGCGCGAAGACGATGCGGTGGAGCTTCCCCCAGCGGTAGTCGTCGAGGTTCGTGGAGCCGGCGAAGGCCGCATCGAAGGTGGGCGAGGCCAGCAGGTTGAGCCCGTTCTGCAGGCTCTGCAGCAGGATGATGTCCCGCTGCACCGCCGCGTCCACCACGCCCGGCACCTGGAAGAAGTCGATCAGGGACGCGCCGACGCCGCCCGTGGTGTCGTAGGTGTCGAGGAGCCTGCGCAGCGCGGAGAGGGCCTGGTCGCTGGGGGGCGTGTAGGCCACCAGGGACACGGGAAGCGTGGCCAGCGTGGTGTCGACCACCCGCTGGATCAGCTGGCCGCGCCAGACGGAGTAGAGGGTGGCGGCCACGCTCTTCGCCGCCTCGTCGGCCGAGGGCGGCTGCAGTGCGAGCGGGTTGTCCCCGGGGTCGAACCCCTGCTGGATCCCGGTGGGCGTGCTGAAGTCCCACGCCGTCAGGCGCGCAATGGCGTCCCCGATGCGGGGATCGGCCACGATCGCCTGCAGCTCCGGCGGAGCGTCCGGTGCCGTGGCGTGCGCGTAGGCGTTCAGGAGGTGGGGGGCCAGGATCTGCGCGTCCAGGATCTGGTTGTTGGCCTGGACCGCCATGGCCTCGGAGACGGAGAGGGTGCCGTCTCCCGCCAGGATGTCCGCGAAGAGCCGCTGGATGCGGCCCATCCGCTCCCCGGAGGCGTAACCGGCGCTCAGGTAGAGGATGCCGTTTCCCCCGAGGCGGAACTGGTCCCAGCTCACGTTGTTGAAGGTCGTGCCGATGGGGTCGTTGTTCGCGTTCAGGATGTAGCCGCTCGCAGGGTTCTCCACCTGCGGCATCTCGGAGAAGGGCAGGATGCGCGTGGACAGCGCCTGGTTGGGCTCGGGCGGGGTCGCGCCCTGGGGCAGCCACTGGTGCTTGTTGGTGTTCGTGCCGTCACGGATGAGACCGGGGTGCACGAGGCCGGCGGGGAAGAACAGGGTCTGCAGGTCCTCGCGCAGCGGCAGCTCACCGCTGGTGTAGTAGGCGACGTTCCCGTTGACGTCGGCGTAGGACCAGTTCTGCGAGCCCACGTCGAAGTACTGCAGCGCGGCCTTGAAGTCGGCCATGCTGCCGGCGCGGGCGAAGCGGCGCAGCGTCTCCACCTCGTGCGTGGCGCTCCAGCCCGTGTAGGCCACGGAGAAGCCGATGAACCCCGTGGGAGAGGAGGAGTTGGCCTGGACCTGCACGATGGGACCGTTGTTGCGCCGGGGCACGATCATGGTCACGCCACCGGAGCTGGCCGGCACGCCCGCGTTCACCAGGTTGTTGGGGACACTGTCCCCGATCACATTGACCATGAACGTCTGGGGGATGAACTCCAGGGGGACCGGCGCCCCGTTGAAGATGGTGGCCACGGGCGATCCGCCCGACATCACCAGCACCTCGTTGAAGACGTCGGTGACGTCCTGGGCGTTCACGGTTGCGCCCCAGCAGATGGTGTCGTTGCAGCCGATCACCACGCCCGGGGTGCCGGGGAAGCTCACGCCGGTGACGTTGATCCCGCCGGCCACGCTCAGGTGGTTCTCGTAGAACGTGGCGGGCGTCCCCAGGGAGAGGTGGGGATCGTTGGCCAGCATGGGATGGCCGGAGTCGGTGTTCGCCCCCGCGGCCACCCACCAGTTGCTGCCCGTCTCGCCGGAATCGCGCGTGAGCGCGCTCTTCAGGATGGGGATGTCGGAGATCTGTGCCCGGTAGCTCTGGAGCCCCTCGTACAGCGCCGGGTCGTTGAGGTACTCGGCCTCGGGCTCGTCGGCGGGCACGGCGGGGGTGGCGTCCGCCGTGAACAGCGGCGGCGAGGGAATGGAGGCCACGGGCTCGAAGGGCTGCACGCGGTACAGGTCGTCGTTGTAGAGCTGGAGCCCATTGCAGCCGAGAACGGTGCACACGCCTCTGAAATTGAGGAGCGCCAGCGTGCGGTTGATGTCCCCCAGGTCGAAGGAGAGGCCGAAGGCGAGGCCCTTGGCCATGGTGAGGCTGTCCAGCGGCGTCCAGGGCGGGATGCCGGCGCGATTGGTCTCCAGAGCGCCGTACTCCAGGGGGAGGGCCTGCGTCGTGTCCTGCAGCCAGGCGTTGACGCCGTCCGCGTAGGCCTGGAGCCAGGCCATGGACTCCGGCGTCTGCACCAGCAGGCTCCGCTCCGCCGCCCGCCTGAGGCCCAGCGTGCGCAGCTGGACGTCCTGCGCCACGCCGGAGGAGCCGACCAGCTCCGACACCCTTCCCGAGAAGAGGCGCCGCTGGAAGTCCATCTGGAAGAAGCGGTTCTTGGCATGCAGGTAGCCCTGCATGAAGATCGCGTCGTGCTCGGTCTGGGTCGCGATGGTGGGAACCTTGTAGGCGTCGTAATAGATGGTGGCCGGCCCGTCGAGCTGCGCCGCGGACACGGCGCCGGAGAGCGCCGCCGCCAGGGCAAGGGTCAGGGTCCACCGGATCCGCGTGCGGTCGATCATCACTTCATCCCCCCTTGCCGTGCTATGGGCAGCTCGTGAGGACCTGCGGCTGGCAGGCCGCGGCACCGACGGGGCGCTCGGCATTGGCGACGCCCGTGCCGTACGAACCTTCGACGCTGGCCGCGTGCGGGACCACCAGGTAATAGCGGTTCCCCGCCCCCGGGGTGAGCGTGGCCGAGGTGCCCGCCGTGCTGCAGGTCACGGCGGCGTGGTTGTACCAGGTCCCGACCGTCCCCTCGTACACCCCGTAGTCCGTGTCCCCCGCCGCGCAGGACGGACCCCAGCTCAGGGTGATCTGGCCGCCCGCGGCCTTGGTCACGTTCAGCCCGGAGATCCGACCGCCGGGCGTCTCGTGCGGGAGAGCCGGGGTCCGCGGGAGCCAGGCGTCGGCGCTGCCGTTCGCCAGCTCGCAGAAGGTGGTCGTCACCCCCATCCCGGGACAGCTGTTGGTGGTGGTGGTGCTCGTGCCCGCCACCGGCTCGCTCAGCAGATCCTCGTGGGCGCCGTCGGGCTTGAAGTCCAGGGTCAGGCTGCCGCGCACGATCGTCATCGTGTAGCGGAAAGGCGTGCTGGACGTGAAGCCCTGGCCGGTCAGGGCAGCCCAGGGGATCGCCACCTCGACGGACCCGGGGGGCCCGCCCGATCCACCGCTGGCCCCCGGGTTGACGGCGGGAGCGAAGTCGCACGCCGGGTCCCCGTCGGCGGAGCAGACGGCGGGACCGGTGATGGGGATCCAGGGGGTGGTGGGATCCGGCGGATCGGCCGCCGTGCGCGGACGCATCACCATCACGGCATCCCCCGCCCCCACCAGCCACAGGCTGAAGTCGAAGAGGACGAGCAGGTCCGCCTGCTCCACCGGGCTCGAGCCCACCCCGATGTCGCGCTTGAGGCCACCCACTCCGAGGTTGGTGCAGGTCTGGCTCGTGTTGCAGGTGTCCCCCGTGTCGCAGGCCGAGCCGCAGGTGCGCACGCGGTGGATGCAGGTCTCCCCCACCGGGCACTGCGCGTTGGAGACGCAGCTCTTCGTGGTGGTGACGCTGCAGCCTCCGGTCGGCTCGTCGGAGACGTTGCAGAAGGCGCAGTCGGCGTTGGACGTGCAGGCGCGGTTCGTGGACACGCTGCACCGGCCGGGCGCCACCATCAGACCGTTCGGATCGTGCCACTGCGTGACCCCACCGGCCTTGAAGTCGATGGCGATCTCCCCGAAGGGAAGGGAGACGGGGTCGGGATCCACCCACAGCTCGGCGGCGATGTAGAGGTTGGTCGCGTTCTGCGTCATCGCCACCGTCCCCAGGTCGTTCACGGCCCCATCCGTCCGGTTGTCCCAGAAGGCGGTCTCCGTCTTCGATCCCGGGTTCACGCAGGTCTGCCCCACCGGGCAGTCCGAGTTCAGCACGCAGGCCCGCGTCGTGGTCACGTTGCAGTTGCCGCAGGTGAGCGTGACGGCGCGGTCCTCGATCCGGCCTCCGCCGTTGGCGGTGTTCGAGGTGGCACCCACGCACCAGTCGGTGAGCGCCGAGTCCACGGTCGGGGTGTGGCCGTACGTGACGAGGCCAGCGGAGAACAAGAGCATCAGAGCGACCGCGCCAGCCGGCACGATCCGTCGGGCAAAGAAACGCATGATGGACCCCCCAAGGGTTTGCATACGACGTTGGCTGCCGATTCTCGCCCGTTTTTTGGTTTTGGGTGGAGAAAAAATGAGGGTGGCGGGCGAACGCACGCCGAAAATCTGGAATTGGGCGGATGTCGCTACCAGGCGAACGTCAGGTTGGCCAGGGCGCGGCGCCGGAGGACGTCGCCGCCGAACGTCTGCCGGTTCGGGGTGTCGCGGAGGTTGGCCACGTTCACCCCGAGCCCCACGAACTTGTTGATGCGGAAGGTCCCCCCGAGATCGTAGGTGGAGTAGTCGGGAACGTCCCCCTGGAACACCCCCGCCGACCAGCGGAAGTGCTGCACCCACCGTCCGGCCAGGCTCACGCTCCAGCGCTTGCGGTTCAGCGAGATGGCCAGGCTTCCCTTGTGCTCGGGCGTGTTGGGCAAGAGGATGTCCGCGATCTGCCTGGCCTCTTCTTCCTCGTCGGGAATGCCGGTGCTCAGCGAGCCCACGTCCGGGTCCACGATGGTGAAGTCGAACCAGGAGTAGCTGGCCTGCACGCTCAGGCCGGGCGTGATGAAGTACTGGATGCCGACGTCCACGCCTTGCGTGTCCACGCGGCCCACGTTGGTGTAGGTCCGCCCCACCACCACGGGGGCGCCGTTCAAGTCCTGACCCAGCCGGAATCCCAGTGTGTTGCCCCCCACGGAGTTGTCCACGGCGTTGCGGAGCGCCTGCGCTACGGTCAGGCCGTCGGGCCACTCGGTCGAGACACCCGGAGGCAACAAGAAAGTGGTCTCCGCCTCCTCCGGCCCCACCCAGGCCCCGTAGTCGTTGTTGATCGGGCACTCCCGGGGATCGGAGGTGGGATTCCCCCGCACATCCAAGCAGCCCTCCGTGTTGCCGAGCACGGTCCCCACCTGCGGCACGAGATCGGTGATGAAGTCCTTGTTCTTGGCGCGGTAGTAGTCGACCGTCACGTAGACGCGCTGCGCCAGCACGCCGCTGTAGCCGAGCTCCCAGGCCTCGGTCTTCTCGAGCTTCAGGTCGTCGTTCCCCACCGCCAGGATGGGGATATAGTCCCCCTCGATCCCGCAGTCCACACCCTCCGGCGGCATCCAGGGGAGAGGTGCATGACAGATCGTGCGCACGAAGCCGCCGATGGGGAAGGAGGCGATCGGCGTGTGCAGGAAGAACTCGGAGTAGTTGGCCACCTGGAACGCGCGGTTGTAGGTGAGGCGGAGGGAGCTGGTCTGGTTCAGATTGAAGACCATGGCTGCTTTGGGGGAGAACTGCGTGTCGTGCAGCGTGCTCCAGTCCACCCGGCCCGCGCCCACGAGCTTGATGCGCTCGTTGAGCTGCCAGTCCGCCTGCGAGAAGAGCGCCTCACGGTGGCTGGAGATCGGCTCGTAGAGCACGGTCTGTCTCCCGGTATCGTGGTCGACGGAGTTCACGTGCTCCCTGGTGTAGGACCCTCCGGCCACGAGGCGGCCGCGCGTCCCGCCGAAGGTCCACTTCCCCTGCCCCTCCAGGCCGTAGCGCTGCTCCTGGGTGATCAGGTCATAGTCGAATCTCAGCTCCTTCATGAGATTGACCTGCTCTCCGTCGCGCGAGGTGTAGTGGCCGAGCACGTTCCAGCGGTCGTTGGACCAGTTCAGGCGGTAGAAGGGGCGCTGCGAGCGCACGTTCTGCACCCGTCCGATGCCGGTCTGGAAGACGGGACCCTTGATCACCGAGGCCCCGGTCTCGACGGTGAAGAGAGAGCCGTTGTCGAAGTACTTGTCCAGGCGCAGCGCACCGAAGCGGATGGCATTGTCCTGCTCGCGGAGGAGGGTCCGCTCGGCGGGGAGGCAGTCGGACAGACCGGTCAGAAGGCAGAACTCCACGGGTTTGCCGGCGGAGAGAGAAACGGCGTCCGGCGCGTAGTCGACATACTCGGGGTCCCGGACGACGTCCGGGTTGCGGCTGACCGTGAAGTCCCCGGAGTCCTTGAACCCGGCTACCAGCTTCCCCCACCAGCCGTTCCCCAGCTCGGCGGTGTGCCGCACGTCCAGGCTGACCGTGTCGAGCTCCCCACCGGTGAAGCGGGCCATCCCGCCCGGGCTTGTCTTCGGAGGACGGGTGGTGATGTTCACGACCCCGCTGCTGGCGTTGGCGCCGTAGAGGGCGGCGCTGGGTCCGCGCACGAACTCCAGCTGGGCGATGTCGTCCAGGCCCCCGGCGATGGCCGCCCATTCCTGGGCGCCCAGGAGCACGACCCCCACGTCCCGGCCGTCGATGTAGGTGGAGACGCGGCGGTTCAGGGAGCTGTTGAACCCGCGGGTGTTGAAGTTGAAGTCGTAGAGGCCGCTCTGGGTCACCTCGGCCCCGGGAGTGAACTCCAGGAGCTTCGGCACCTGCCCCTGCGCCGCCTGCTGCTGGATCTCCTCTTCATGGATCGCGGTCACCGCTGCCGGCGCGTCCACCACCTTGGTGGCCAGCTCCTCGGCCACCACCCGGACCTCCTCGAAGGTCCACTCCACCTCGAACACGGCGTCGGTGGTCCCCTCCGCCGGGACCACCAGGTCCTGGATGGACGTGTCCCCGCCCAGCGTGAGGACCAGGTGGTAGGTGCCGGGGGGAACGTCGAGGATGCGGAACCGGCCCTGGCTGTCGGTCTCGTCCGTGAGCTGCAGCTCGCTGACGAGGACCACCACCCCGGGGATGCCCGCGCCCGTGCTCTTGGCGAGCACCTTTCCCATGACGGGCACGCCCTGCTGGGCCCTCGTCAGGGAGCCGGCGCTGCAGAGAACGAGGACGAGGACGAAGGCCGCAATCCGCGCCATGGCTCCCCCTGGGACCGCCGAAAGGCGCCTATGCTAACGCGACAGGCGATCCTTCGGTGTCCGGGAAAGCGCAGCGATGGAGTTCGGCTCTCCTCTAGAAAGGAGCGCCGTCGTCCAGCACGGCCCCGCAGAGGATGGCGGCGGCGAGCGGAGCCGTCATCGGGGACGCTGCCCCGACCTGGATGAGAAGCGCCCAGCCCAGCGTTCCCAGCGCCGCCATGAGGCTCGAGCTTCGCATGCGTCACCTCGCCGTTTCCGCGCGATTGCATAGATGCAATCGGTGCGGAATATAGGCGTGGCATACGAAGATGCAATGGAGCCGGGCTACAGATCGTGCTGCTCGAGCTTCCGGTAGAGCGTTGCCCGGGAGACCCCTAGAAGAGCGGCGGCCTTCTTCCGGTTCCCCCGGGCCGCGGCCAGCGCCTGGCGGACCTGCTCCCGCTCGCCGGCGCGGAGGGAATAGGCGGCGCGCGCAGGCTGCTCCCCGAGCAGCGTGCGGCGCAGCGTGGGATCGGACGCGATCAGCTCCTCCGTGATCGCCCTGTTCCCGGCCAGGAGGGAAAGGCGCTGCAGCGTGTTCTGCAGCTCGCGCACGTTCCCCGGCCAGGGGTGACGTTCCAGGATGGCGAGCGCATCCTCGTGCACCAGCCACCCCTCGGGCCTGCCTCGCCCGGCGGCGATCCGCTCCAGGAAGTGCGCGGTGAGCACGGGGATGTCGCCGGTGCGCGCGCGCAGCGGCGGGATCTCGACCGTGAGCACCTGCAGGCGGTAGAGCAGGTCCTGCCGGAACCTTCCTCCCTCGATCTCGCGCTGCAGGTCGCGGTGGGTGGCGGCGACCACGCGGACGTCGACGTCCATCATGCGCTCGCTCCCCACGCGCCGGACCTTCCCCTCCTCGAGCACGCGCAGAAGCCGGGCCTGCATGGAGGCCGGCATGTCCCCCACCTCGTCCAGGAACAGCGTCCCGCCGCTGGCCTGCTCGAACAACCCCGGCCGGTCGCGGTCGGCGCCCGTGAACGCTCCCCGCACGTGACCGAACAGCTCGCTCTCCAGGAGCGCCTCGGGGATGGCGGCGCAGTTCTCGCCCAGGAACGGCCGCCGGCGCCGCCTCCCGTGCAGGTGGATGGCGCGGGCCACCAGCTCCTTCCCGGTCCCGCTCTCGCCCCGGATCAGCACCGGGAGGTCGGTGTCCGCGATCTTCTCCAGGAGCGCGTACAGCGCCTGCATCTGCGGGGACCGCCCCACCAGGCTGCCGAAGGACGCGCGCGCCTCCACCGTCGCCAGCAGCTGCCGGTTCTGGCGGGCCAGGCTCGCGCGCATGCGCGCGTTCTCGATGGCCAGCGCCGCCTGGTCGGCGAACGCCTCCACGAAGCGCAGGTCGTCCTCGGTGAACAGGCGCCCCTGGCGCCGCGTGTCCAGGTACACGGTGCCCAGGATGCGGCCGCGCGAGCGCAGGGGGACGCACATCAGGGAGCGGATCCGGTACAGGCTGACGCTGGCGAGGTCCTTGAAGCGTGCGTCGGCGCCGGCGTCCAGGGCGAGCAGCGACCGCCCCTCCCCGGCCTGCTCCACGATGCGCCGGCTGTGGCCTTCCGCGTCCCGGACGGTCTCCGCCTCCAGGTTGCGGGAGACGTGCACCGAGAACTGGCCCTGCCCGGCCCCCTCGCGATCCTCGCGCAGCAGCACCATGCCGCGCTCGGCGCGCACCGCGCGCAGGGCCAGGTCGAGGATCCTCTCCTGGAGCACCTCCGGCTCCGGCTCCGAGTTGAGCACGCGGATCAGGTCGTAGAGCGTGGAGAGGCGGCCGCGGGTGCGGCCGGCGTCCTCGGTCCCGCGGCGGCGCAGGGAGGCGTACACCGTCCGATTCAGGAAGTCGGCCCTCACCGCCGGATCCGCGATGTCGGAGGCCGCCTGGTCCAGCAGACGCCTGGCCTCCTCGAAGGCGGCCTCGGCATCGGCTTCCCGCCCCGCCCCCTCCAGCGCTTCTCCCCGGCAGGCGGCGGCCCGTGCGGCGAACGCCGGCATGCCCCGATTGCGGGCATTTGCGCCGGCCTCCTCGCAGCGCAAGAGCGCCGTTCCCGGCTGCGCCTCCCGGAGGTGCGCGGCGGCCGCGGCCAGCGCCTCCCGGATGCCGATCTCGGCATCCACCGCCTCGGGAGCGCCCGCGAGCACGGCCTGGAACTCCGCGGCCACCGGGCCGAGCGGCTCCGCGCCGTCCGTGGCCAGCCGCCGCTCCATCTCGATCACGAGCGCCATCAGCCAGGGGCGGCGCTTGCGGCGCTCCCGGCAGCGGTCGAGCGTCTCCTCCACCAGCGCGCGCACGTGCGCCTCGTCGCCGCCGCCGGCCTCCATCCACGCATTGGCCAGCAGCATGCGCGCGTAGTCCACGTTCTCCGGCTCCACCTTGGTCAGCGGCAGGTCCAGCGTCTCGCGGAGCAAGGCCACGGCCCGCCCCGAGCGCCCGCAGCGGATCCACGCGTCCGCCAGCGCGCACCGGTTGACCAGGATGAGGTTGTGGTCCCCCAGGTGGAGCGCGAGGTCCGCGGCCTGGCCGGCGAGCTGGATGGCAGCGTCGAGCCTTCCCCGGTCGAGAGCCGCCACGGCCAGCTTGGCCAGGGCGACCTCCTGCAGACCGAGGTCCCCGCGGGCGGCGGCCTCCGCGCGCACCTCCTCCAGCTGCGTGGTCGCCTCCACGTAGCGCCCGGAGCGGAGGAGGAGCACGGCCAGGCCGAGGCGAGCCTTCCCGTCCTGTCCCTCGTCGGTCCCATCCCGGCGGTGGCGGGCGATCGCCTCCTGGAAGTCCTGTTCCGCGCGGGGATCACCCAGACGGGCACGGCAGGCGGCGAGCGTGTGCAGCACCTCCGCCTCCCCGCGCGCGTCCGAAGCCTCCTGCGAGAGACGCCTCGCCTCCTCGAGCAGGGGGATCGCCTCCTCCTCTCGTCCCATCCGGGCCAGGCCGATCCCCGCCGCCCGGCGGCACAGGGCCAGCGCACGCCGGTCCTCCCCCGCCTCCGCGTGCTTCGCCGCGCGCGCGGCGACCTCCAGGGCGAGGCGGAACCGCCCCGCGTGCACGAGGGCCAGCGCCTGCAGGGCGAGGGCCGACGTGCGCGCCGCATCGTCGCGCGCCAGGCGCACGGCCGCGCCGGAGGCACGCGCCGCCGCCGCGTGCATGCCCGCGCGCATGAGCGCCGCCGCCTGACGCACGCGCAGGGCTGGACGCTCGGGGTCGGCGCGGCCGAGGAGGCGCAGCGCCTCCGCGTAGCGCGCCGCCGCCTCGGCGGGATCGCGCGCGCGCAGGGAATCCTCCGCTGCCGCGATCCACGCCGCGACGGCCCGGGGCCGGTCGTCCGCACCGGCCCAGAGGGTGGCCAGGCGCCAGGGCTCGGCCGTTCGTTCGAGAAGCGCGGCCGCCGCCCGGTGGAGCGCGACGCGCGCGGGCTGGGGGAGCGCATCGCAGAGGTGCGCAGCCAGTGCTCCGGAGCGCACCGACCACGTCCCCTCCCGCGCCTGCGCCAGTCCGGCGGCTTCGGCCTCGGCCGAGGCCGCGCGGGCCGCTTCGCCGTGGAGGCCGGCCAGCGCCGCCACCGCGCCCTCCTCGATCCCGTTCCCCAGCACGGCCGCGCAGGTGAGCCAGCGCCGCGCCGTCTCCGAGATCATCGCCAGCACGGGGGGCGCGCTGGCCTGCGGGCGGATCCGGCCACCTCGCTCCCACGCGCCTTCCACGAGCAGCGCCTCCGCGCGTGCGGGGAGACCGTCGCACGCCCGCAGCAGCCAGCGCACGCGTTCCTCGGACACCGCTCCCCCCGTGGCCCGGCAGGCCATCGCGCGCACGCCGTCCTCCCCGAGAGGTGGCAGGTGCACGGCGCGCAGCGTGGGCACCGTCCCGGTGCCGGCCACCAGGTCGCGGAGAGCGGGACGGGCGATCGCCTCCCGCTGCAGCGCGGCCACGACCTGGAGAGGAGGGGCGGCACCCTCGCGCGCCACCCTGTCCAGCAGGTGCACGCGGGCCGTCTCCGCGGCGTGAGCGTCGTCGAGCAGCAGGAGCGTCGGTCCCTCCTGCGCGCGGGCGCGCAGGTCCTCCAGGGAGGCGGGAGCGGGGACCACCTGCCAGCCGCGGAGGACGGCCTCGACCTCCAGCCAGCGCAACACGCGGGACTTCCCGCTTCCCGGAGCTCCGTGGAGCCAGACCAGCCGCGGACCCTCCGCCGGCGCCAGGTGGCTCCAGATCTCCTGCAGCGCCTCCTCCCGTCCGGCGGGGGGGCCGGACAGAAGGCGGGCCAGGCGCGTGACCGGCGTTTCGGCGACGGCCCCGGTCCCGCAGGCCTCGTTGAGACGCGCCAGCGCTTCCGGGGCGCTGGCGGGCCGGCGCTCGGGATCCGGGGAGAGCATCTCCAGGAGCCACAGGTCGAATCCACCCGGGAGTCCGGGAGGGAGGGGCGGGAGCTCCCCCCCGGCGGGAAGCGTGCCGAAGGTCAGCTCGTGGAAGACGGCGCCGAGCGCGTACAGGTCGGTGCGCCGGCTCGCGGCGCGGTTGGCGAACAGCTCCGGGGCCAGGTAGGGGAGCGTGCCGGCGAGCCCCGCGGCCGGGGAGGGATCGTCCCCGCGCAGCGCCAGGCCGAAGTCCACGATGACGAGCCGGCAGCCCAGCTTGGGCTCCCGGCGGACGAGCAGGTTCCCCGGCTTGAGGTCCCGATGGATCAGGTCGAAGTCGTGGAGGAAGGCGAGCGCGCGCAGCGCCTCCACCGCCAGCTCGGGGAGGAGGGTCCTCCCCTCCCGGCGCACGGTCTCCCCGATCGTCCACCCATCGACGAGCTCCAGCGTGAAGCGGGAGGGTGCCTCTCCGCGCCGCGCCTCGAACACGTCCGCCTCGGGAAGTCCCGGATGGTGTAGGCCGGCGAGGGTGGCGAACTCATGCCGGAAAGCCTCCTCGCGCTCGGCACCGGTGACCGTCAGCTCCTTCAGCGCGAGCTGTCGGCCCGGGCGGGCGCGGTCGTCCACGAGCCAGACCCGACCCGCTCCACCCTCACCCAGCATCCGCCGCCGCACGTAGCGGTCGCTGGCCATGGCGCATTCTCCTGGAACTTTGCGCAGACGGGAACAGAAAAGCGGAGCGCATGTCTCGGCTGCGAGACAGAGTGGAGTCCCCGCCCGTGCGGCAGGGAACCCTCGCCGCACGAAGGAGTTGAGGAGGAGGCAAGGGCGCCCGTGTCTCGCCTGCGAGACAGCGGGCGGCCCTGGCCCCGCGGCCGCCCTGCTCGAAGAACCGCTGGTGGTTCAACCACTTGGCCACGCGTACGTCGGCGCGGCCTCCTGCGGTCCGGAGATTGCGCTGCTCTGGCGCCGTCCGAGGAGCGAACACGGGGAGGGCGCCATGATCGACCGACTCCTTCCGGTGGGCCGCCTGCTGCTGCTGGTGCTCACGACCACGGTGATCGTCCTGTCCTTCTGCGGGGTGCCCTTCACCCACGCCGCCGGAGGGACGTGTGTCTCGGCGCGGGTCGTCTCCCCCTTCCGGCTGCCCGACGGCGCGCTGCACCCGGCGGGGATGCTCACCGTCTGCCGCACCAGGACCTTCTCGCCGGTGGCGGACCTGCACCTCATCTCCGTGGACCACCGGCCCATGGGGATGTTCCTGAGCCGGAGCCGCCGGGCCGAGGGCGTCCGCGCGACCGCGCCGGAGATCGTCTTCCGGCGAGACGTCCGCGGGAACCTCGACCTGCTCGGCTACACGATGCCCACGAGGGGGCGGAGCCTCGTCCACCGGCTCGGACTCCCCCCGATCGAGGTCGCCGACGGCGAGGGCCTGCACGGGCTTCCCACGGTGGCCGCCCTGGCGCGGTGAGGGCGGGTCACTGCAGGTCGCGCATCGCCGACGCCGACCCGATCACCTCCCCCGCCGGGTTCCGGAGGGGCGACACCGTGAGGCGCACTTCCAGGCGGCGGCCGTCCTTGTGCATGCGCACGGCGTGGAAGGCGGGTACCGACTCGCCGCGCTCGAGCGCCTCCAGGAGCCGCTTGAGATCCCCCTCGGCCTCGGGCGGGACCAGCGTGCGGATGGACCGGCCCACCACCTCCTCCGCGGCGTAGCCGTACAGTTCCTCGGCGAGCGGGCTCCAGGACAGGATGGTGCCGTCGAGCGCCTGGGTGAGGATGGGCGCTTCCTCGAGCACCGGCCCGCGCAGCCCGGTGCGGATGGCCCGGCGCGCACGGGCGATCCGGGACCAGTACGCGACGAGAGTGCGGACCACCTCGAAGAACCGCTCCGGGTCCCCCGGCTTGCACACGTAGCTGGCGGCGCCCTCCTGGTAGGTCCGCTCCACGTCGGCGGGGTTCCGGCTTCCGGAGAACACGACCACGGGGAGGGAGCGCAGCGTGGGATGCGTCTTGACGAAGGTGATCAGCTCGTGCCCGCTGCGCCGCGGCATGTTGAGATCGGTGACCACGAGGTCCGGGCGCTTCGCATCCTCCGGGGCGGCATGGGCCTCCAGGAGGTTCACCGCCGTCTCTCCGTCCCCCACCACCGTCAGATCCGCGGGCACGTCGCAACCCTGGAGCGCGATCTGGAAGAGACGCGCATCCGCGTGGTTGTCCTCCACCAGCAGGATGACGAGAGGTTCCGCGGGAGCGAGCAGCATGCGAGGGACCTCCCTCGAGTATACGCTGCCGCCTTTCCCGTATGATCCGCCGCGATGAGCGGCCACGACCCAGACGCCACCCACCTGTCCGCCGGCACGCCCACGACCCCGCTCCCTCCCCCACCCCTGCCGCGCTCCATCGGCCCCTACCGCATCATGCGCCTCCTGGGGCAGGGCGGGATGGGCGTGGTGTACGAGGCCGAGCAGGCGAGCCTGGGGCGCACCGTGGCCTTGAAGGTGGTGCGCGCCGGCCAGTTCGTGGACGAGGACACGCTGCGCATGTTCGCTCGCGAGGCGGACACCCTGGCGCGCCTCAAGCACCCCAACATCGCCGCCATCTACGAGGCGGGACGGACCGAGGACGGCCAGCACTTCTTCGCCATGGAGCTGGTGCGCGGCCCCATGCTGGGCGACTGCATGGGCGGACGCCCGGTGCAGGACCGCTCCCATCTCGCCTCCCGTCTGGCGCTCTTCCGCACCATCTGCGACGCCGTGCAGTACGCGCACCAGCGGGGCGTGATCCACCGCGACCTCAAGCCGAGCAACATCATCGTCACCGAGGAGTCGGGCCGGCCCACCGTGAAGATCCTGGACTTCGGTCTGGCCCGGATCACGGACAGCGACGTGGCCACCGCCACGCGCGCCACCGAAGTGGGGATGATCAAGGGCACGCTCGCCTACATGAGTCCGGAGCAGGCGCGCGGCGACCCGGACGCGATCGACGCCCGCTCCGACGTCTACGCGCTGGGCGTGATCCTCTACGAGATGCTGGTGGCGGGACGCCCTCACTCCCTGGAGCGCTCCACCATCGTGGACGCCCTGCGGGTGATCAGCACCGAGTCGCCCCTGCCCTTGCGCGCCCGCTGGCGGGGCGGGTTCCGCTTGGACGAGGACCTGGAAACGATCGTGGGCAAGGCGCTCGAGAAGGACGCCGACCAGCGCTATGCCACCGCTGCCGCCCTCTCCGACGACCTCCGCCGCTACCTCACGTCGCAGCCGATCCAGGCGCGGCCCCCCAGCACGGTGTACCAGCTGCGGAAGGCCATCGCGCGGAACCGGATCCCCGCCGCCCTGGCGGCGGCGCTGGCCCTCTCCATCCTCGGCTTCGGGGTGTGGATGGGCGTGCTCTACGGGAGGGCGGCGCGCGCGCAGGCCGAGGCGGAACGTCAGGCCAAGATCGCCAGGGCCGTCAACGACTTCCTGAACGACGACCTCCTCGCCGGCGCCGACCCCACGCGCACCGCCGATCGCGACATCTCCATGCGCGAGGTGGTGGACCTCGCCTCCGCCCGCATCCGCGGAGAGTTCCGCGGGGAGCCGGTGGTCAAGGCCTCGATCCAGCGCACGCTCGGCCAGACCTACCTCGGCCTGGGACTGGGCGAGCAGGCGGAGCCGGCGCTCCGCGAGGCGCTGGTGCTCTTCGAGAAGAACCTGGGAGCGGACGATCCGGAGACGCTGCGCACGGCTTCGGCCCTGGGAAGCCTGGAGCTCTACCTCGCCCGCTACGACGAGGCCGCGGAGCGCCTGACGCGCACCGGCGACGCCCAGGCCCGGCTCCTGGGAGAGGGGGCGCGCGACACGCTCGCCACGCGCGGC
>DASUFT010000111.1:0-73694 GCA_036274395.1 Candidatus Polarisedimenticolaceae bacterium
GGCGTGATCAGCTCCTCGTTCTGCGACGCCCCGGTCCCCGCGTTGTCGCTGTCCACCATGGCCACCGGCGCCACCAGCGGCGCCGAGAACGTCCGCAGTCCGGGGTTGGCCGTCGTCCAGGTGGCCGCCGCACCGCCGCCGTTGCCGCCGTCCACCACCGTCCAGCTCGCGGGGATGCCGCCCGCGAAGCTCTCGTCGAGCGGCGTGGCGCTGCCCGGGATGAGCAGACCCACCTTGTGCGTGAAGGGTGTGCCGGGCCAGGAGCCCTGGTCCGTCGCCACCTGCACGTTGAACTGCACGTCGGAGTCGCAGGCCGCGGCGGCGGGGATGCGCACCTTGAAGTAGGGAGCGTCGCCCGCGGAAGAAGCACCCGGAGCCAGGCTGGGATAGGTGGCCGTCCCGTCCAGGATGGTCACCCCCGGCGTGGGCGAGGTGACGGTGGCGGTGACCCCGGTGAGGGTCCCGCTGCCGTCGTTGCTCACCGTCACCGAGAAGGACACCTCCTCGCCGGACTCCCAGAGCCCGTTGCCGCTCCCGCCTCCGCTGCCGGTGCAGACGTCGGAGACGGTGGCCGTGGTGGTGGTGGTGGCATGCGGGCCGCAGGCCACCGAGGGGAAGAGCAGGGTGAGCGTCCAGTTGTCGATCGTCCCCACGTCCACGTTGGCCTGGTCCACCACCTTCAGCGTCCAGGTGCCCGCCGCGTTGATCCCGTCGAGCGAGGAGAGCGGCACCTCGGGCCGGAAGCTGCCGGTGAAGGGCGCCGTGCCCGAGGAGATGGGAGTGGAGGCCTCGTCGTCGAAGACGGTGTTCGTGTAGTTGTCGCCGCTGCTGCCCCGGCGGTTGGACAGCAAGACGGGCGCGCCGACGGGCGGGATGAGCTGGATGGTGAAGTCGCCGTCGAAGGTGTGGGTGATGTTCACCTTCACGTCCACGTCCAGCACCGTCTTGTTGTCCGGCACCGTCAGGGACATGGAGGCGCCGGTGGGGTTGTTGTCCGGGATGGGCACCGGCGGGCTGGAGCTCGGGTAGCTGGGATTCACGTTCTGCCCGGTGCTGAAGGCGTAGTAGGTCCCGCCGTTGTCGTCGGAGGCCAGGTTCGCCACCGCGTCCGCCGATTCCACGGAGAAGACGTAATCGCTGCACGGGGTGAGACCGGTCACGTCCATCACGTGCGAGGTCACCAGGGTCCCCACGTACGCGGAGGATCCTGGAGGAGGCGTGGCGCCGTAGCGCACGCGGCTGTCGGACGCTTCATCCGTGCTCCAGGTGACCCGCGCCGAGTTGCCGGTGACGTTGCTCACCTGCACGTTCGTGATGGAGGGCGCCAGGCAGTCCACGGCGGCGCTCGTGTTGCGCGGCACGTTGGTGCCGCCGGCACCGTCGTCCGCGTCGATGTAGGTGACGCTGATGGTGTCGCCGTTGGCCACGGAGAGCGTGCCGTCGCCGTTGACCGGCGCGACGGGGGCGGTGGCGATCGTGCCCTGGAAGTCTCCCGAACCGGCCGGCGTCTCGGTGAGCACCACGGTTTCCGGCGTGGTCTCGGTGGTCGAGGTCACCGTCACCGAGGTCGTGCCTTCTCCCTGGAGGCTGTCGTCGGATACCCGCAGGGTGAGGGTGTCGGTGCAGGCGTAGCTGCTGCGGGTGGCAGTCACCGTGCCCGCCGGATTGAAGAAGCACAGGTCCCCGTTGCGGCCGTCCATCCCCAGCACCCCGGTGTTCAGCGGGTCCAGCCAGTCGGAGAGGCGACTGGCCGTCGTGCCGCCTCCCGTCCAGGAGGCCGCCACCTTCCCGTACTCGTCGTAGGTGTCGGAGGTGCAGGAGGCTGTGCCGCCGTGGAGCTGGCCCGTGATGCGGTGGTCCTGATCGAAGAGGGGAGAGCCCGAGGAGCCGGGTTCGGTGGTTCCTGCCTCGTACCCGCGGTGGGCAGGGTCCGAGGAGCTGTCATCGATCCGCCAGTGGTTCGGGCCCCAGTTGCTGCCGTTCACCGGCGGGTCGGAGTCGACGGCGATCTTCTTGACGTCCCCGCTGGGGTGGTGGATCACCCAGCTGCTGGTGGACGGGTTGGCATCGTGGCTCCAGCCGTTCAGGTAGAAGTTGAAGGACTGGGGTGGGAGAGCGCTCATCTCCACGAGGGTGAAGTCGGACGAGGCGAAGTTCGCGCGCACGGTGCCGCCCGACACCATCTGCGTGGTGGGACCGGGAGGCTCGCCGGAGCCGCAGGCGGAACGCTGGAAATTGAAGCCGTAGGCGGTGCTGGCGCCCGCGCTGCAATGAGCCGCCGTCAGGATGTAGGGCTTGCAGTCGTTGTTGGTGTTGTTGATCATCGAGCCGCTGCAGAACCCGGAGCCACCCGACAGGAGGATCACCACGCCCCGGGCCTGGTCGTGCCACTCGTCCCCGGCAGGGCAGGCGACGTCGATGTTGCAGGAGCCCGAGCCCAGGGTCCCTTCGCCGCTCTCCTCGGAGGCGCCGAGGGAACCGAAAGGCTTGTACCCGTGGGAGACGGTTCCCACGTGGACGCGCGGCTGCTCCGCGCGCAGCTTGGCCGGCCAGAGCAGCTCGAGGTAGAGGGTGTCCCCCTCGATGGGGACGGGCCACAGCTCACCGTGGTCGAGGACGTCCGCGGCGCCGTAGGGGCCGAGCACGGTCTTGTGCCCCGCGTCGTACACCCACAGAAGGCCGCCGTCCTGGATGCGGAAGGCGTCGAAGCCCACCACCATCCAGAGCGCGCCGGGGCTTTCGAGCTTGAGCCGCCAGAGCCGGTCGCCGCCGGCGAGGTCCTCCCAGGTCCCGCTCTTCCCGGGCTCGAGGTCCACGTGCATGGGAAGGCCGATCCTCAGCGGGACGTCGAATCGGCCGGCGTTGGCGGTGTCCTCCGCCTGGATGGCAGGCAGGTCGATCCGGGGTGCGAGCCAGGCGCCCACCGCACGGGCGTCCTGGACGGGCCGCGTGAAGGACGGCGGTTCCTTGGCAGCCGCGAGCGCCGCCGGAGCGAGGAGGAGACAGGCGAGCGCCGCCAGGCAAACGGCGCGGCCGACCGATGTGCGATTGGACATTGTGCAGGACCCCCCTGGACGATGGCGTGGCTCGGGCCACACCTCACCTCGGTACGAACGCCGTAATTTACGTCCATTGCGTCCTTCCGGAAGCGAAAATTGGGGCCGGAGATTTCGCCCCATCCCGTCCGGAATGGCGGCGAGTGTGTACATTCCTGCCCCAACCGTTCAGACCTTCGAGGGGGGCTCCATGCACGGCAAGCGGGTGCTCGGCGTCGTCGGGGTGGCCGCGCTGTTCCTGGCTGCAGACGCGGCGGCGGCGACCAAGACCGTCGGCCGCGTCACCGTCACCAAGGTCGAGGAGAGCACCTCGCTCGCCGTCTCCCGCGTGCGACAGGCCTTGGCGGAGCGTTTCGCCGCACCGGAGGGCCGCCGGTTCCCGGAGGTGCGGGTGGTGTCCGTGCGGCCCCGCGACGACGGGCGTTTCGACGCCACCCTCTATGACTACGCGGTCCAGCGAGGCTACGAGGTGCTCCTGGAGGCCGAGGGCAAGGAGCTCGCACGCACGCCGCTCCCCGGTCAGCCCGCACGCTCCCCCGCGGAGCTGGAGGACGCCGCCACGCTGGTCCGGGAGAGCGCCGCCTTCGGTTCCGGCCTGGCCAAGGGCGGCGTGCTCGAGCTCTACGAGCCCATGCCGCCCGTGAGCGTGGACGCGGCCGGGCGCCGCCTCGTCAACGTGGGCGTGATGTCCCACCCCAGCGCGGGCAATCCTCTCCAGGCCAACGAGATCGTCTCCGTGGACCTTGCCTCCGGCGAGATCGTGCGCTACGAGGCCAAGGCCCCCGACACGGCGCGCGCCACCGTGGCGCTGGCCTGCGGCCCCGGCACCTCCGGCTGCAGCTACTCCAGCACCTCCTGCGCGAGCTACCTGGTGTCGTGGCCCTCCAGCAATCCCGTGTGGACGATGAAGGTGCGCCACCCATCATGCACGAACGACGTCCAGGGGGATGGCACGGGCCTGGAGATCACCGACGTCACCTTCCAGGACCGGCTGATCCTGAAGCGCGGGGAGGTGCCCGTGCTCAACGTCCTGTATGCCGGCAACACCTGCGGTCCCTACCGTGACTGGCTGGACTCCGAGGACTGCTTCCAGGCCGCGGGAACGGACGTGCCCGGCACGGGCAGCGGCATCCGCGTGGCGTCGGCCCCCCCCACCACGCTGTGCGAGTCGCAATCGGACGCCGGCAACTTCCGCGGCGTGGCCATCTACGACGAGGGCGACTCCCTCCTGCTCATGACCGAGACCACCGCCGGCTGGTACCGCTACGTCATGGAATGGCGGTTCGGGATGGACGGGTCCATTCACCCGCGCTTTGGATTCGGCGCCACGAGCAACAGCTGCACGTGCAACGAGCACTACCACCATGCCTACTGGCGCCTGGAATGGGCGCTGGACGGAAGCACGGCCGACACCACCAGCGGGATCGCCACCCTGGAGCGCCTCCGCGCCGGGACACCGGACACCTGGGATCCCGTGGCGGCGGAGGGAACCTTCGTGCGGCCGGCCGCGGACAGCGAGAAGGACTGGTTCCGCATCACGAACCCGGTGACCGGCAACGGCTACGTGCTGAAGCCGGGTGCGCAGGACGGCAACGCCACCGGGGACACGTACGGCAAGTGGGACCTGGCGGCGCTGGCCTGGAACTCGAACGAGATCAACGACGCCAACACCAACACCAGCGTCAACGTCGCTCCCTGGGTGACGGGCGAGGCCATCGGCGCCGGCAAGCGCCTGGTGACCTGGTATCACTCCACCTACGACCACAACGATCCGGGGGGCAACGGTGAGCCTTGCGAGATCTCCGGACCGGACCTGATCCCGCTGGCGCCCTGCGCGGGGACGGTCACCCTCGACGCGAACGTCTTCGCCTGCGGCGCCGCCCCTACCTTGACGTTGAACGATCGGGATCTCGCGGGGAGCGGCTCTGCCCCGGTGGTCGTCACCTCGAACACCGAGCCCGCCGGCGAGCCGCGCATCCTGACCGAGAGCCCCGCCGGATCCGGCCACTTCGTGGGCACCATGCCCACCACCGCCGCGCCCGCGGTGCCGGGCGACGGGCAGCTCTCGGTGGCGGACGGGGACACCCTCCGCGTGCAGTACCTGGATGCCTCCAGCTGCGGGACACCGAACGTTCCCGTGGAGAAGACGGCCGCCATGGACTGCCTCCCGCCCGCGCTCTCCAACGTGCGCGCCTCCGTGTCCGGGAACAGCGCCACCATCCAGTGGGACAGCAGCGAGGCAGCCACCACCGTCGTGCACTACGGCACATCGGCTCCCACCGGGGAGACCGCCTCCGTGCCGGGACGGGTGTCCGCCCACAGCGTGCTGCTCTACGGCCTCACGTCCTGCACCACGTACTACTACTGGGTGGAGTCGGCGGACGAGGCGGGGAACCTGTCCACGACCCACGGCGGGGGTGGATATCTCGCCTTCACGACGGGCACCAATCCCGTGCAGACCTTCGGCAGCAGCGGGGCTCCCGTTCCCATTCCCGACAACGACGCCACCGGCGCCACCAGCACGATCGACGTCGCCGATTCCCGGACGGTGCTGGACGTCAACGTCACCGTGAACGTCACCCACACCTACGACGGCGATCTCGTGCTCTCCCTGCTTCCCCCGGCGACCCCGGCGGTGACGCTCTCCAACCGCAGGGGCGGCTCGCAGGACAACTTCACCGCCACCGTGTTCGACGATGAGGGGTCCTTGCCGATCTCCTCGGGCACGGCGCCCTTCACCGGCGCCTTCCGGCCGGAAGGGCTGCTGAGCACGGCGGACGGCCTGTCCGCCGCCGGGGCCTGGCGGTTCAGGGTGGTGGACCAGGCCGGCGTGGACGTGGGGACGATCGACAGCTGGTCCCTGGCGCTGAGCTTTCCGGCGCAGACGTGCACGCCGGGCGGACCGCCGAAGCCGGCGCAGGCGATGACGGCCTCCCGGCTGGACGCGAGCAGCATCCACCTGGGCTGGGACGCCGCGGGATGTCCCACGCCCAACTACCATTTGCTCTACGGCCCCCTGGCGACGGTCGCGTCCTACACGGTGAGCGGCGGCGTCTGCGGCCTGGGCCCGCTGGGGAGCTACGACTGGTCCGGCGTCCCCGCGGGCGACCTCTGGTTCGTGGTGGTGGGCGACGATGCCGCCGGCACGGAGGGGAGCTGGGGCCAGGCCAGCGGCGGCGCCGAGCGCGGCGGAACCACCGCCTCCGGCCAGTGCGGCTTCACGCTCCGCAGCAACGGGGGAACGTGTCCGTAGGGGTGAGTCCCGGAGAGGGTCCCACCCCCCTCCGCCGAAGGGGGAGACGGCGGAGGGGGGTGGGGTTTCCGCGGCCCCGGAGGATTTGGGGCCGCGGATCTTCGAGGGCTCAGGGACAGGGGTTGGTGTTCGGCCGCAGGGCACCCGCGCTGTCGGTGCCCAGGCTGCCTTCCACTCCGTTGGCGACACCGGAGACCAGGTAGAAGGCCGCCCTGCCGGCCTGCGGCACGGTCAGGTCCAGCACCCAGGGATTCGCCACGTGACAGAAGCGCCCGGCCAGCAGGTTCGAGCCCACGGTCTGGGTGTAGCCGCCACCCGCCTTGAGCACCAGCAGGGAGCCGCGATACACGTTCCAGTCCTGGTAGCCGGCCTCCTGCTGCCATTCCACGTAGGTGGGCCCGGCTCCCATGGGCATGAGGTAGATGAGGCCGTCGGCGGTGTCGCAGGCATCGCCCACGTTGTCGTGGTCGAGGTCGCCCTGGGAGGTGTTGGCCAGGCCTCCGCAGTTGTCGCAGGCATCGCCCACCAGGTCGCCGTCCTCGTCGTCCTGGTAGGGGTTGTCCATGGTCCGGCAGTTGTCGCAGGCGTCGCCGACGCCGTCCTGGTCGGCGTCGGCCTGCAGCCGGTCCGACGTCAGCGGGCAGCCGTCGCAGGCGTCGCCCACGCCGTCCCGGTCGGCATCGGCCTGGTTGGCGTTGGTCACGAGCGCGCAGTTGTCGCACAGGTTGCGGATCCCGTCGCCGTCGCTGTCCTCGCCCAGGGCGTCCTCGTCCACCCTGCCGTCGCAGTTGTCGTCCATGGTGTTGCAGGCCTCGGCGGCACCCGGGTTGCGGCTGGCGTCGGAGTCGGCGCAGTCGCCGGCGCACTCGGCATAGCCGTCGCCGTCGTCATCGCGCTCGACGCCGCCCAGCGCCGGCCAGCCGGCGGCGCTGCAGTCGTTGCGCAGCCCGTCGCACACCTCGGCGGCGCCGGGGTGCACGGAGGCGCGGGCGTCGTCGCAGTCGCCGCCGCACACGTAGAAGCCGTCGCCGTCGTCGTCGCGCTCACCGGCGGGCACGGTGGGCCAGCCGGCGGCGCTGCAGTCGTTGCGGAGCCCGTCGCACACCTCGGCGGCACCGGGATAGACGGTGCCATGCGTGTCGTCGCAATCGTCGAACACCGGCGCGTACCCGCTGGGGGCGGCGTCGCTGCAGGTCTGGGTACGGGGCGAGAACAGCCCGTGCTGGTCGCCATCGGCGTCGCGGTACCAGGTGAAGGTCTCGGGACCGCCCAGCGGGAACCCGGAGGGATCGCTGGGGTACGAATCGGGATCGACGCGGACGAGGTCGCCGTTGTTGATCCCGGTGAGGACCGAGGACAGGGTCCCGCTCTGGCTGCTCGTCAGCGAATCGTAGCGGTACAGGGCGGCCGCGACGTTGCCGCCCCAGGCCGCTTCCACGATGTCGATAACGTCCCCGATGCGCACGCCCTCGTCCATGTCGCAGGATGCGAGCGCGCGGATCAGGGCCTCCGCTCCGGGCAGATTGGTCAGGCGCAGGGCGGTGTCGCGGGTGATGTCGTCGTTGTTCTGGAATTGATGGATGGCGGAGATGTTGCTGACGCCCAGGTTGAGGAAGAGCGTGCACAGCTCGCGCGTCAAGGTGCGATTGCCGCCGCCGTCGCCGCCCGACGCGTAGAGGCCGTCGATGATGGAGATGGCGTCGCTGCGGAGGTTGCCGTCGGCGTCGTACAGCGAGGCGAACACGGGGGAGCCGCGCAGGGAGAGTTCGAGGATGAGGCGGAACTCCGAGGAGGAGTAGTGATTGCGCCAATTCCTCCAGAAGCCGGAGGAGCCGGGGTGGATGCGCAAGGCGTTCACGAACGTGCAGGTCACCTGCGACCCGGGGGGCGGGTTGACGGTGATGGAGGCGCCGCCCGTGACCAGGCTGCCGCCGGGGAGCACGCAGGAGCTGCTGACCTGGAAGCCGCTGGGACCGGTCTCGGCCACCGTATAGGAGCGTCCGCCCGTCATCCACGGGCTGTCGAAGTGCTCGCCGTGCTTCAGCGAGAAGGTGGCGCCCCAGCTGCCGGAGAAGTTGAAGAGCCACTGCGCGGGGTCGACGGTCTGGCCGGGGGTGGGGTCCTCCAGCATCTTGATCACGGTGATCTGCACGCGCTTCACCAGCACGTACGTGCAGGTGACGGTCTCGCCGCCGTGGAGCTGGAAGCCCGCGGTGCGGGAGGGGAGGCTGATGGAGAACGAAGAGAAGCCCTGGGAGCTGGCGCAGGAGATCCCAATCAGCTCCCACATTTGGCCGGGATCGGCCAGCGCCGAGCTGTAGCCGCCCGGGAGGGACGAGGAGAAGGTCCGGCTGGAGGGCAGCGCGGGGTCGGCGTCGTCGTCCAGCAGGAACGGCGCCTGGGCGGTGGGGCCGGAGATGGAGAACGCGAAGTCCTGTGCGTCGTTGGGCTGTGCGTCCAGCACGATCACGACCTTGCCGCGCTTGGTGTGGGTGAACGTGCAGGTGACCGTCTCCCCCGGATCGAGGGCTACGGCACCGGGCAGGCTGCCGTCGCTGCACACTGCGCTGGTCAGGTCCCAGTCGGCAGGGAGCGGGCTCTGCACCACGGTAAAGGTGCCGGGACGCAGGACACCGCTGTCGTGCTTGGCGGAGGCATCGGTGAGGGAGAAGCTCTGGGACACGGCATCCGGTCCACCGGACAGCGTGTAGGGGAAGACCTGGGGATCGCTGGCCGGGATCGTGACCTCGTCCACCAGGATCTTGCCGCGCTTCACGTTGGTGAAGGTGCAGGTCACGGTCTCGCCGGCGGACACGGACACGCTGGCAGGGGAGCTGCCGTCCGAGCAGACGGCCGAGGCGAGGTCCCAGCCGGCGGGGAGCGTCTGCGCGACCGAGTACGTGCCGGGGACGAGCAGCGCGCCCTGATGCGGGGCCTGGGTGTCGGTGAGCGAGAAGGACTCGCCGGCGGCGACGAAGGCGAAGGCCTGCGGGTCGCCGGAGGGCACCGTCACCTCGTCCACCACGATCTTGCCGCGCTTCACGTAGGTGAAGGTGCAGGTCACGGTCTCGGCGGCGGAGAGGGAGACGGCGGAAGGAACGCTGCCGTCGCTGCAGACGGCGCTCGTGAGATCGAAGCCCGCGGGAGTGGCCCCGGCGCTGACGGCATAGGTGCCGGGACGCACGGCGCCGCTGTCGTAGGGGGCGGCGGCATCGGTCAAGGAGAGGCTCTGGTTCATGCCGTCGGGCCCGCCGGTCACGGTGAACCCGAAGCTCTGCGGGTCGCCCGAGGGCTGCGTCACCACGTCCACGCGGACGTGGCCGCGCTTCACGTAGCTGAAGGTGCAGGTGATGGTCTCGCCCGCGGACAGGGAAACGGCGCCAGGAGCGCTACCGTCGCTGCAGACCGCGGAGACGAGGTCCCAGCCGGCGGGTGGGGCTCCCGCGGAGGCGGCGTAGGTGCCGGGCCGGACCAGGCCGCTGTCGTGCGCGGCGGCGGCGTCGGTCAGGGAGAAGCTCTGGGAGATGGCGTCGGGCCCGCCGGAGAGGCCGAGGTCGAAGCTCTGGAGATCGCCGGACGGCGTCGTCACGAGGTCCACCAGGATCTGGCCGCGCTTGACGTTGGTGAAGGTGCAGGTCACGGTCTCACCCGCGGAGAGCTGGATGGCGGCCACGGGGCTGCCGTCGTCGCACACGGCACCCTGCAGGTCCCACCCCGCGGGTAGGGTCTGCGCCGCGGAATAGGCGCCGGGGACGAGGGCGGCGCTGGCGTGCGGGGCGGCGGCGTCGGTGAGGGAGAAGGACTCCCCGCCGGCCACGAACGCGAAGGACTGGGAGTCTCCGGAGGGGACCGTGACCTCGTCCACCACGAGGGTGCCGCGCTTGGTGTGGGTGAAGGTGCAGGTCACTGTCTCGCCGGGACTCAGGGTGATGGAGGACGGCGAGCTGCCGTCGCTGCAGATCGCGGAGGTGAGGTCCCATCCCGAGGGCACCGGGCTCTGGCCGGCCGAGTAGACGCCGGGTACGAGCAGGGCGCTCGCGTGCGGGGCGTCGGCATCGGTCAGGGAGAAGGACTCCCCGGCGGCGGAGAAGGCGAAGGACTGGGCCTCTCCCGAGGGCATCGTGACCTCGTCCACCAGGAGCTGGCCGCGCTTCACGTTCGTGAACACGCAGGTCACGGTTTCGCCCGCGCCCACCTGGACGGCGCTCACCGGGCTGCCGTCGTCGCACACCGCGCTCTGGACGTCCCAGGCTTCACCGGGATCGGCTTGCGAGACGGCGTACGTTCCGGGGACGATCACGCCACTGTCCCAGGACCCGCCGCCCTGGAGGGAGAAGGAGGGGACGCCGCCCAGCGCGAAGTCGAAGCTCTGGGGATCGCCGCTGGGGGACACGACCTGCAGCACGCGCAGGTGTCCGCGGGCGGTGTTGGTGAACGTGCAGTCCACCGATGCCCCGGTGGACAGGTCGAGCGTCACCTCGCCGGTCAGGTTTCCCCGTTCATCGCGCACCGGCGTGCCGCCGGGGGAGCAGGTGAGGTCCGTCAGGTCCCACCCCGCCGTCGCCAGCTCGGCCAGGCTGTAGCTGCCCTGGAAGCGGGCGGTGAAGGAGCGGCTGCTGGGGAGGGCGTTGCTCTCGTCGCCGTCGTCGTCCAGGTCGAACGGGGAGATGCCCATGCCGGAGGAGGGGAGGAAGGAGAAGTCCTGCCCGTCCCCGGGCACCGCGCGCTTGCGGATCGTGAACGTGCTGCAGTTGCTCACCCGCACGTCGATGGGGCGGATGAAGTCCTTCAGCTGCGAGGTGAACGAGGTCGAGGAGCGGCTCTTCGCCATCCCCCGGCCGAAGCTCACGCAGGTGCTGTCGTCGAACACGCCGGCGGCCGTGAGGTCGATGGCCGCCTCGCCGAAGGTCAGGGGGAGGAGGGAACCCCCGGCGATGGGGTCGAGCACGGTCTGGGTGGTGTTGACCGCGCCCTCGGCGAACCCGCTCAGGGACTGGATGGGTCCCCAGCATGGGGCACTGGACGCCGCCTCGCAGGGACCGGTGAGCGTCCAGCGGGAGACGCCGAGCTGGACCACGTTCGAGCTGCCGTTGAAGCCGTAGCTGATGAGCATGTCGCCCGCGGTGCGCTGCACGGTGGTTCCGTTGCTGGTGAGCGCGCTCGACTGATTGAACTCGAAGTCCATGTTGGCGGTACCCAGGGTGTCGGACCGCACCCAGCCCAGGTACAGGAAGTCGTGCGACGCCGAGCCCACCGGCACGCGCTCGTGGTAGGCGTAGAAGCGCAGGAGGTCGCTCTTGTTGGATGGGATGGAGCCGAACTCCACGCTCGGCGCCTCGTCGTCCTCCTTGCCGGAGAGCGAGTCGTCCGTCTGGCCCGAAGGCAGGTCATGCCCCACGATCAGGCGCGGACTGCCCACCAGGTTCTGCCAGTCCGTGCCCGCGGCGGGCACGAGGTCGCCGTCCGCTCCCTCGAAGGACGAGTCGGGGAGCAGGGCCAGCGCCAGGGTGGGAACGAGGGCGACCACCGTCGCCGTCAGCCAACGTGTCCAGCAGCGCATCGCATCCTCCAGCGCACCAGGACCCGAGGCGCGTGGAGGTACGATGTCGCCAACCAGCAGCAATAGTAATCTTGGTAACCGAATTGGTTCTGTGCACACCGGGCTTGTTCGCATAGTG
This sequence comes from Candidatus Polarisedimenticolaceae bacterium, assembly GCA_036274395.1. GTDB lineage: Bacteria > Acidobacteriota > Polarisedimenticolia > Polarisedimenticolales > DASUFT01 > DASUFT01. The sequence continues at coordinate 11,988 of DASUFT010000111.1, forward strand.
CCGCAGCTTTTGGAAGCTCGCGCACGCGTGCGGACGGCTCCGAACGACGGATTTGCGCGCGGCTGCGCGCGAGTACGAGAGCGGTACCCCCGGCGCCTCCGGCGGACAATGCCGAGCAGCTACAGCCGCTGCACGCGCAGATGGAGAGGCATCCGGAAAGGTAGAGAGCGCCCGGGGTCGCCGAAGATCGGCGCCAGCTCGGCGCGGAGGGCAGGGAGGGGGTCGTCCCCGGTCTCCTCCCCATAGGCGCGCACCGCGCTCCAGCTCCCCGCGAAGGCCAGGACCTCGTCGAGCGTCCAGGCCGCACTCACCTCGAACGGAGGCGTCGAGAGCGGGACCCCGGGCAGCTCGAGCGTGCGGTACCCCTCGTCGACGAAAACGGCTCCGGGCGCGAACCACGGCTTCATCCGCTCCCAGTAGAAGCGATGGAAGGCCTCCTGGAAGGGAGGCGCCACCCGGCCGATGTGGTAGCTGAAGACGGCGAGGACCCCCCCGGGCCGGATCACGCGCGCGACCTCGTTGCCGAAGGCAGGGAGGTCGAACCAGTGCGCGGCCGCGGCGGCGGTCACGAGGTCGACGCTCCCCGGATCCAGGCCCGAGCGCTCCGCCGGCGCCGGCCGGTAGACGATCCGGGGGTGGGGGGCGGCCTGGCGGAGCTGCTCCGCGCTGAGATCGGTGGCCACCACACGGGAGAAGTGCGCGGCGAGCCCCAGCGCGGCCTGTCCGTTTCCGGTGCCGCAGTCCCACGCCAGCGCGTGCCCATCCACGAGCGCAGCCAGCCAGGCGAACAGCTCGGCCGGGTAGCGCGGGCGCCCCCGCGCGTAGCTCGCCGCCAGGGGCGAGAAGTCCGGGATCTCCTCCTCCACGGCCGCACTGTACCTTCGCTCCTGTACGATGGCCGGGCCCATGCGGCCGGAGACCTTCTACGCCAAGGCCGGCGACGTGTCGGTCGCCTACCAGAACTTCGGGAGCGGCCCCGACCTCGTGATCTGCCCGGGGTGGGTCTCGAACGTCGAGTATGGCTGGGAGATCCCCGAGAGGGCGGCCTTCCACGACGAGCTGGCGCGCTTCGTGCGCGTGACGATCTTCGACAAGCGAGGCACCGGCCTTTCGGACCGCGAGGTGGGGGCGGCCACGCTGGAGGAGCGCATCGACGATCTCCGCGCCGTGATGGACGCCTCGGGGATCGCGCGGGCCCACGTGTTCGCCGTCTCCGAGGGCGGAAGCCTCTCCCTCCTGTTCGCCGCGACCTACCCGGAGCGGGTGCGCTCGCTCACCCTGTTCGGCTGCTTCGCCTGCCGCACGCGGCAGCACGATTACCCCTGGGCGCCCACCCCGGAGGAGCGGCAGACGTTCTACGACGCCATCGCGCACCGCTGGCACGCGGACATGGACATCGCAACGATCGCGCCCAGCATGGCCGGGGATCCGGCGGCCCGGCGGCGCCTGGCCACCTACTTCCGGATGAGCGCCAGTCCCAGGGGTGCCCTCGCCCTGGCCAGGCTCAACACGGAGATCGACGTCCGGCACGTGCTGCCCGCCATCCGGGTCCCCACCCTCGTCCTGCACCGGGAGCACGATGCCGACGCGCGCGTGGAGGAGGGGCGCTACGTCGCGGACCACATCCCGGGCGCGCGCCTGGTCGTCCTCCCCGGCGCCGACCACCTTCCCTATGCCGGAGACACCGGACCGGTCGTGGACGAGGTGCGCGCCTTCGTCACCGGGGTGCGGGAGCGCGCGCAGGCCGACCGCATCCTGGCCACCCTGCTCTTCACGGACATCGTGGGCTCGACGGCCCAGGCGGCCAAGCTGGGCGACCGCGCCTGGCGCGCGCGCCTCGAGCGTCATTACGCCGCCGTGGACCGGCACGTGCGCACGTACCGGGGGCAGCGCGTGAAGTTCATGGGGGACGGCGCGCTCGCGGTCTTCGACGGACCGGGCCGCGCGCTCCGCTGCGCCCGGGCGCTGGTGGCCGACCCGGGGGCGCCGGAGATCGCGCTCCGTGCGGGAGTGCACACCGGCGAGGTGGAGCGCATGGGCGAGGACGTGGGCGGCATCGCCGTGCACGTGGCCGCCCGGGTGGCCGCCGAGGCGGAAGGGGGCGAGGTGCTGGCCACCAACACGGTGCGCGAGCTGTGCGCCGGCTCCGGTCTCGCCTTCGAGGACCGAGGGCTCCGGACGCTGCCGAGCTTCTCCGAGCCCTGGCGCCTCTTCGCGGTGTCTCCTCGGCCGGCCTGACCGGCTGATCTGCTGGACTTCCGCACCATTGACCATATACTTGTCCATATGGTCAAACAGATTCTCATCGAGCTCGACGAGGACACCGCTGCGAAGCTGGAGCGAGCCGCCCCCGCGCGTTCACGCAGACGCTCCGCATTCATCCGAGAAGCCATCTGGCGGGCGCTCTGGGAGCTCGAAGAAAGAGAGACCCGTGCGGCTTACCTTCGCGATCCCGATGAGCCGGGGTCGGCGTGGCCCGAGCCGAGGTGGGAAACCTGGTCCGCCAAGGAATCGAAGGCCCGAGTCAAGAAGTGATGAGGCAGTTCGAGGTGCGATGGGCGAATCTGCCCTCGCCGGCGGGGCGGCGACCCGTTCTGCTGCTTTCCCGCACCCCTGCCTACGAGTACCTGAGCCGGGTCTTGATCGCGGAGATCACGACCACGGTGCGCGGCATCCCGCAAGAAGTGGTCCTGGGCAAACGAGAGGGGCTTCCCCGTAGCTGCGTGGCCAACCTCGACGCCGTGCGCTCCATCGATCGCAGCTCGATCGGAGATTTCTTGGGCGTCCTCGATCACGCGCGGCAGGGCCAGGTCAAGCGCGCTCTGGGCTACGCGCTCAACTGGCCCGAGCTCAAGACCATCCGCTGAAAGAGGTCAGTCCCTCCAGCCGAACCTCTCCTCCAGCCGCTCCAGCCATTCCTGGGTGGCGGGATGGATCGTGTCCCCGCCCTCCTTGGCGAAGTAGAACGGCTCCACCTTCGTGCGATCGGGGGCGAGCTGCGCCAGGTTCTCGGCCTCGTAGAGGCGGCCGTTGAGCATGGTGTAGGCCACGTCCTCGGAGCGGCGGAGGTCCTCCAGGGGGTTTCCGTCCACCACGAACAGGTCGGCGAGCTTTCCCTCCTCCAGCGAGCCCAGATCCTTGTCCATGCCCAGGTAACGGGCGCCGTCGACCGTGCCCGCGCGCAGGGCCTCCCAAGGGGAGAAGCCGCCCTGCACCATCGACCACAGTTCCCAGTGCGCGGCCAGACCCGCCCGCTGCCCGTGGGCGCCGATGTGCACGCCCACCCCGGCATCGCGCAGGCTTTTGGCGAATTTCGCCACCTCCACGTGGTTGTAGTGGTCCTCGGGGGCGACGGGCCGCCGCATGGCGCGGGGCTCGATCACGAAACGCGGGCTCCAGCGCATGAGGCGCGGATCCTTCCAGACCTCGTCCTTCCCGTACCAGTACAGCTCGCCGGAGAGACCGCCGTACGCCACCACGAAGGTCGGCGTGTAGCCGACCTCGGTGTGGGACCAGAGCTGCCGGACGTCGTCGTAGGCGCGGACGAGCGGGATGGCGTGCTCGATGCCGGTGTGCCCGTCCACGATCTCCGTCATGTTGTGCTCGAACTTGGCGCCGCCCTCGGGCACCACCATGATCCCCAGCTCGCGCGCCGCGGCCAGCACCATCTGCCGCTGGTCGCGCCGGGGCTGCTGGTAGCTCTTGACGGAGATGGCGCCCGCGTCCTTGAGGCGCTGCACGTGGAACTTCGCGTCCTCCAGGGATTCGATCCTGGCCGTGGCGCCCGGCGCATGCGCCCCGTAGAGGATGGTGCCGGTGGAGAAGATGCGCGGCCCCAGCTCCATGCCCGCGCGCTGCAGCTCCGCGGCGGCGAAGACGCTCTCCGTGTCGTTGCTGGGGTCGTGGACGGTGGTGACGCCGAAGGCGAGGTTCGCGCACTGCATCCAGTTCTGCTCGGGGGTGATCCCCTCCATGGCCAGGGCGCCGTGCGCGTGCACGTCGACGAGCCCGGGGAGGATCGTCTTCCCCGCCACGTCCAGCGTGAACGCGCCGGCCGGGATCGTCACCTCGCCGCGCCTCCCCACGGCGGCGATCCGGTTGTCCCGGACCAGCACCACCGCGTCCTCGATCACCTCCTGGGTCTTCTCCGCGTCCCGCATGGTGACGGCGCGGCCGCCCACGAGCGCGATCGTGCCCTTCGGCTTGTCCGCGGGGACCTCGAAGCCCAGCGCCAGGCCCGTCTCCACGGGCTCCGGGAGCTTCTCGGGCGCTCCCTCCAGGAATGCGAAGGCGTCCTTGAGGTCCCGGGTGTAGAGCGTGGCCGCGTGCGACCAGCGGAGCTGCCGGGAATCGCCGGACCAGTGAAGGGACGCGCCCGAGCGCTTGGACACGCGGCGCACGGGGACGGACTTGGACTCGGCGCCGATCTCCACCGTCTTGCCCGTGCGGGCGAAGGGCGCGACGTAGGCGTCCCAGTCCTCGGTGAAGGCCACCCACCGGCCATCGGGAGAGACCCGGAACTCCGTGGCCTGGCCACCCTTCAGATGAGTGAGGGGATCGCGCCCGTTCAGGTCCACGCTCTTGAGCAGGAGCTTGGTCTCGTCCTCCACGTCGGAGAAGAAGACCCGGTCCCCGTCGGCTCCGAAATGGGCGTCCATTCCAGCGCTGGTGAGGCGCCGGGGTGTGCCGCCCGCGGTGGGCACCACGTAGATCCCGGGCTCGGCGGCACCGAAGGGCGCCAGCAGGAATCCGGCCTCGATCTTCCTGTAGACGATGTGGGTGCCGTCGGGAGAGAACCGCGGTTCCACGTACGCGCCGGGAGCGTCCACCACCACCCGACCCTCCCCGCCGGAGGCGGGCACCACCCGGATGGACCCCATCGCGTCGTCGTCCCAGGTGGTGTAGACGATCCATCTCCCGTCCCGCGAGAACGAGGGGTGCTGCTCCATCGCCCCCTCCTGCGCGGTGAGGCGCCGGCGCGCGCCGCCGGCGGCGTCCTGCGCAAAGAGACGGCCCAGCGCGTTGAAGACCACCCGGTCGCCGGCAGGGGACATCTGCGCTCCACGCACCTGGCGCACGCGCAGCGTGTCCGGCGCCACATCCACCGGGAAGCGCACGGCCGCCTGCACCTTCATGGTCGTCTTCAGGCGCACCGGGATCGTCGAGGCCTGCTTGCTCGCGACATCCAGACGGTGGAACTTGCCGCCCGACCAGAAGACGAGGGCATCCCCGGCGGGGGTCCAGGCGAAGAGGGGGGCGTTGCCGTGGGCGCCGCTGGTCTCCTGCAGGTCGCGCTCGAAGCGGTCGTAGACCGACCACTCCTTGCCGGTGGTCAGGTCCATGAGGTAGATCGCGCTCACCAGGCCGGGCATGCGCTTGACGAAGGCCAGGCGCTTCCCGTCCGGGGAGGGGACCGGCCGCACCGCGCCCCCGGGGCCGCCGGCGATCACCTCGGTCTCCCCCCGCATGCGGTCCAGGCGCTTGATCACGAAGATCTGGCCCGTGGAGTCCTTGTTGTATTCCCAGGTCCGCCCCGGGGTCGCGTCCTGGCTGTAATAGACGTAACGGCCGTCGGGGGAGAAGGCGGGGTCCCCCATCGTTTTCTGGTCCTTCGCCCCGTTGGGGCGCTCGGTCAGCTGCAGCCCTCCACCCCCCCCGACGCTGAACAGCCAGATCTCTCCGGCGGGGATGCTGCGCGTGGAGGTGAAGCCCTTCTTGGCCACCACGTACAGTCCGTCCGGGCTCCACCACGGGTTGTGGACGAGGTTGTCCTTCTCCTCGGTGAGGGCGCGGGCACCCGTGCCGTCGGCCCGCATGACCCACAGGTTGTCCCCGCCCGCGCGGTCGCTGATGAACGCGATCCACTTGCCGTCGGGGGAGAATCGGGGCTGGAAGTCATAGGGGATGCCCTGGGTGAGCGCCGTCGCGTCGCCCCCCTCGAGCGGCACGGTCCAGAGGTCGCCCAGAGCGTCGAAGAGGAGGGTCTTGCCGTCCGGGCTCACGTCCAGCGACGACCAGGTGGTCTCGGTGGTGTCGATGGGGACCGTGTCCCAGGTTCCGGGCGGCGCGCTCACGTCCCAGGCCGGCTTCTTGTCCTCCTTCTTCGGCGTGTCGTCGTTCTTCCTGGCCGCGCCCCAGACCAGGGAAACGGCGAGCAAGACCACCACCGTGCCCAGGACCTTGACCTTGTGCATGGAACTTCCCTCCCCGCGCCGAAAGCGGGCCCCATCTTGCCCGAACGGGCGTTGACGTTCCAGACCTTCACCCCTAACGTCCGCCCATGCCCACGGCGCGACCGCTCGACCGCCTCCTGCCGGCCCTGGGGGCGGCGTCGATCCTGGTCCTGCTGGCCACGGCCTCGTTCCGGCGGATCTGGGAAGCGGATTTCTTCTGGCAGTGGCGGACGGGCGCGCTGGTGGCCCAGAGCGGCCCCCCGCGCGTCGACACGCTGAGCTACGTGTCGGCGGGGCGGCCCTGGATCGAGATGCGCTGGCTGTACTGCCGGCTCCTCCACGCCGTGGTGGCCGCCACCGGGTTCCCGGGAGCGGTGGCCCTCAAGGCGCTGGCCGTGCTCGCCGCGTTCGCCCTCGCCCTAGCGGCGTCCCCCTGGCGCCGGGCGGCGGGCGCCGCCTGCGTCGTGCTCCCGGTGGCGATCCTCGCCGCCAGCCAGCGCTTCTACGTCAGGCCGGAGCTGGCGTCGTTCGTCCTCTTCTCCCTGTTCGTCTTCGTCCTCAGCCGGGCGCGGCAGGGACCGGCGCGCTGGTTCTACGCGCTTCCCCCCTTGCAGGCTCTCTGGGCCAACCTCCACACGCTCTTCCTGCTGGGACCGGCGATCACGGCCCTGTTCGTGGCCGTGGAAGCGTTCCGCTTCCGTGGCGAGCCCCGGAAGCTGCTGCGGCCGGCCGCCGTGCTCCTGGTCACGTGTGCTGCCTGTCTCCTCACTCCCTACGGCTTGGCCGGGGTCCGCTTCGGCCTGGGGCTCCCGTCCGAGCTGCGCGACCCCGTGTACCAGCGGATGGCCGCGGAGTTCCTCCCCACGTTCCAGTTCGGCCAGCGCTACCTGGCCGTCGTCTTCTTCGAGATCCTCCTGGGGATCTGCGCGGTGGTGGCGCTCGGCCGGCTGCGCCGCCTCGATCCTTTCCTCTCGTTGCTGCTCCTGGTGCAGCTCGGCCTGGCGGTCCTCTCCATTCGCAACCTCCCGCTGTTCTGTCTGGCCGCGGTTCCCTTCGTGGTGACGCACGCGCCCGCCGACGCCGCCTGGCCGGCCATGCTGCGCCGGGCGGTCCTGGGCGGCGCCTCGGCGCTGGCGCTCGCGGCCTCGTGGGCGCTGGCCACGGACCGGTTCTACGTCTGGCAGCACGACACGAACGCGTTCGGAGCCGGCCTGGCCGCGCACCGCTTCCCCGTGGAGGCCACGCGCTTCGTGAAGGAGCGCCTGCATCCGCGCGCGCTCTTCCATCCCATGTTCGAGGGATCGTATCTGGTGGCGCAGGAGGTGCAGAGCTTCGTGGATCCGCGCCTCGAGGTGCACGCGCGGGCCCACCTCGCGCGCTATGCGCGGATGATGGACGACCCCGCCTCCTGGGAGGAGGCGGTGGCACGTTTCCAGTTCGACGCGGCACTGGTGGACCTGGGCTCCCCGTTCCTCCGCCCCCTCCTGGACCGCACACGGTGGGCTCTCGTGCATTTTGACGACGTGGATGCGGTGTTCGTGCGCGCCGGCGCCGCCGCGCCGCTGACCGACGCCGAGGTCGACGCGCGGGTGGAGGATCTGGGGAAGGCGCTCGGTGAGCCGCTCCCGTACCGGGAGGCCGGCGTCCTCGACCGCGTGACCTCGCCCGCGCCGTTCCTGCGCGTGGCCCGCTTCCTGGCGCAGCTCGGCCGGCCGGACCGGGCGGAGCCGTTCGCGGCGGCCGCCCTCGCAGCCTATCCGGCGGTGTACGGGGCGCATGAGATCCTGGGGCGCGCGGCGGAGGCCAGGGAGGAGCTGGCGCCGGCGCTCGCGGAATACCGGGCCGAGCTGGCGCGCGATCCCGCGAACGTGCTGGCCGGGCGCCAGGCCGGGCTCCTCGCCTTCCGCCTGCATCGCGGGGAGGAGGCGCTGCCGCTCCTGGCGCAGGCGGTGCGGCACGTGCCGGAGGACGCGGAGGTGTGGGGCGTGCTCACGAAGATCCACGCGGACGGGGGGCGGATCGCCCCCGCGCTGGAGTGCGCGCGGCGGGCGGCCGCGCTCTCCCCGGGGAACGTCTCCTACCAGAGCAACCTGGGGAGGCTCTCGGCGGTGGCCGGCCGCGTCGACGAGGGCATCGCGGCCCTGCGCCGCGCCACCGCGCTCGCGCCCCGTCGGGCCGACCTCCACCGCGACCTGGCGGTCCTGCTCGACCGCGCTGGACGCCTCGAGGAGGCGAGGGCGGAGGCGAACCGCGCGCACCGTCTGGAGCAGGAGATCGTCCCATGAGCCGCACCCGCCGCCTGCTGTACTGGGCGATCCTCCTGGGAGGCCTCTCCGCCTTCGCCTGGGGCGCGTCGATCGTGGCGCGCGCGACCACCGGCTACCTCTACGTGAAGAAGCAGCCGCCGGGGTGGCGGGGAACGGTCGCCCGCGCCGACAGCCGGCTGGGCTTCGGCCCCGTCCCGGGGAGCACCGGGGCGGAGATCCTGCCCGGGGGCGACCGGGAGCCGGTGCGCTTCGACGCGGCCGGGTTCCGGGTCCCCATGAGCGGCTCGGCGGGCGTCTCCGGTCCGCGGGTGCTGGCCATCGGCGACTCCTTCACCTTCGGGACCGGCTGCCGTGCGGAGGACACCTACGCGGCGCGCGTGGCGCGCGGCCTCGGTGGACATGTCCTGAACGCGGGCTTTCCGGGCTACGGCCTCTCGCAGATGCTGGTGCGCGGCCGGGAGCTTCTGCCGGCCTACCGGCCGGACCTCGTCCTGGTGCAGGCCTCGACCTGGCTCCCCATCCGAGCGGCCAGGCCTCTCCGGCGCAGCAACTTCGGCCTGCTCCCCGTGCCCTACTTCGCGGCGGGAGAGGGCGGCCGCCCCGCATGGCACCCGCCGCTCTTCACGAGCAAGCTCTTCGACCTTCCCATCGCACGCTATCGCGAGACGGAGGCCGGGCCGCTCGACTGGGCATCCTTCGTGGCACGGGTGGGGATCCCCCTCTTCCTCCACGACGACCCGCGCGCCGTCCGCCTGCGGGTGGCGCGGGCGACGGGCCGCCTTCCCGCCCGAGCTTCCGAGCGGGCCATCTCGGACACGGTCTACGCCGAGCTCGCCCGCCTGAGCGGGGAGAGCGGGGCGCGCATGGTGGTGGTGATCCTGGAATCGGCGGGGAAGCACGTCCTGGGTCCGGCCGACTTCGCGCTTCCTCCCGGAGTGCTGCTGGTGGACACCAAGCCGGGGCTCTACGCGCGCATCTCCGGCACCGACGAGGACAGCTACCTGCGCGCGTACGGACACTGGCGGGGATCGCCTCCCAGGATGGTGGACACGCACCCCAACACCCAGGCGCACGCGATCATCGCCGAGCAGGTGCTGGCCGCCCTGGCCCCGGCCCCGTGAGGCCGGAACCCTGGATCGACCGGCTGCGCGTGTGGGGAGCGCTGGCCGTGATCGCGCTGCACGTCTCGGGCCCGGCGTTCCGCGGCTATCCCGGGAGGCCGACCGCGCGCTGGCTGGCGGCCAACCTCTGGAACTCCGGCACCCGCTGGGCCGTTCCCGTCTACCTCCTCCTGAGCGGCTATCTCCTGCTCGGAAGAGGCCGGAACGAGGCGCCCGTCGCCTTCTGGCGCCGTCGCTCGGTGCGCATCGGAGCACCGCTGCTGTTCTGGGGCGCGGCGTACGCCGTCTGGTACGGAGCCCGGACCGTCCCGGAGGTGGTGCGGGCCGTCCTGGTGCGCGCGGATGCCGGCTACCACCTCTGGTTCCTGTATGCGCTGGCCGTGCTCTCCCTGGGGGCTCCCGTGCTTGCCCGCATGCTGGAGAAGCTCTCGCCCGCGGCGGCGATCACGGTCTGCGCGCTCGCCTTCGCGCCCTTCCTCCGCATCCCCGGGGTGCCTCCGCTCGTGCGGGCCGAGGACCTCCCGCGCTGGCTGGAGCTGGGCCTGCCGTTCTTCGGCTACTTCCTGCTGGGAGCGCTGCTCTGCCGCCAGCGTGCCCAGGGGCCGATGCTGCTGCCGCTCCTCCTCGTCCTCCTCGCGCTGGCGGCCGTCGTGGGAGGCACCGCGTGGTCGACGATCCGTCAGGGGGCGGTGGGGCACCGCGCGCTCCAGGATCCGCTCAGCCCGGGGGTGGTGCTGCTCTCGGCGAGCCTCTGCGTGCTGGCGCGCCGGGCCGGGGACGGGTTCCCTCTCCGGGGCCTGGAGCGGTGGGCGCCCGCCGTCCTGGGCGTCTACCTCGTGCATCCCATGGTGCTCGAGGTGCTGGCCATGGCCGGGGTCTCGCTCGAGCGCTTTCCCTGGTGGCTGGAGGTCCCCGCGCTGACCGCGTGCGTTGCCGCCTTGTCCCTGGCGGTGGTGCTGGGAATGCGGCGCATGCCGGTGCTCCGGCGCGTGGTCTAGGCCGCCACCCCTCCCTGCCGCGCCACGGTGGACACGACGTCGACCAGCGCCCGCAGGTCGTAGGGCTTCCCGAGCAGGGGAGTGCCGGCGCTCTCCAGGAACTCCGACGTGCCGTCGCTGCCGGAGTCGCCGGTGGCGAACACCACCCGCTGGGCCAGGTGGGGGAAGCGGTCGCGCAGCGCCTCGTAGAACTCCCGCCCGTCCATGCCGGGCATGCGCACGTCCACCAGGAGGACGTCGAAGCGGTCCTCGCGCACGCGGGCCAGCGCCTCCATCCCGTCTCGCGCGGTCCGCACCTCCCACCCCTCCGGCTCGAGCACGTCGCGCACCAGCTCCGCGATCGCCTCCTCGTCGTCCACCACCAGCAGGCGCCCGGCGCTGGCGGCGGGGACGGGTGCCACGGTGTCGGAGGCGGCTTCCTCGGGGAGGGTTGCTCCGCTGAGCGCGGGGAACTCCAGGCGGAAGGTGGCCCCCTTGCCCAGCACGCTGTCCACCTCGATGGTGCCGTTGTGGTCCTGCACGATCCCGTAGCAGATGGACAGGCCGAGGCCGGTGCCGCGGCCGATCTCCTTGGTGGTGAAGAACGGCACGAAGATGCGCTTCAGGTTCTCGGGGGCGATGCCCCTCCCGTCGTCGGCCACCTCGACGCGCACGCGCCCGGCCAGGACGCGGGAGGACACCGTGATCCGGCCCGGCCGCTCCGCCTCCCGGATGGCGTGCTCGGCGTTGGTGAGGAGGTTGAGCAGCACCTGCTGGATCTGGTCGGCGTCCGCCAGCACCGGCGTGAGATCGGGGGCGAGGTCGCGCACGATGGTCAGGTTGGCCACCCGGAGGTCGTACTCGCGCAGCTCGATCACCTGCTCGATCACGCGGTTCAGGTCGGTGGGGGTCTTCTCGGTGGTCCGCTTGCGGGAGAACGTGAGCAGGTTCTGGACGATCTTGGCGGCGCGGTCGGTCTCCGCCGTGATCTTGGTGAGCATGCGGGCCTGGGCGGGGTCGTCCTCGCGCTGCAGGAGCAGCTGGGCGTAGCCCTTGACGGAGGTCAGCGGGTTGTTCAGCTCGTGGGCGACGCCCGAGACCAGCATGCCCAGGGCGGACATCTTCTCGGTGTGGACGAGCTGCGCCTGCACCTGCCGAACGTCCGTGAGGAGCTGCGAGTTCGACAGGGCGACGTCCACGAAGCGCACCAGCGTTTCCAGGCGCCGCACGTCCCGCTCGTCGAAGGGCCGCCGCCCTTCACCGTCGTGAAGGACGAGGAGGCCGCAGCGCTTCCCCAGGATCTGCAGGGGAGCGCACAGGAGCCCGCCCCGCCCCAGGAAGGCGAGGGCGGGCCACGCCGGCGCATCGAGGAGGTCTTCCACCAGGCGGATCTGTCCCTCTTCCAGGAAGTCGTCCCCGTACCCGGGGAGGGGAAGCGTGGCCGGCGGCGGGGGGGTGAGACCGTGGTGGGCGAGCACGTCGAGGTGCGCGCGGGAGCCGTCGAGCACGGCCAGGAAGGCGCCCCGCGAGGAGAGGGCCTCGCTGGCGATCCTCACCACGGAGCGTCGCAGGCGCTCGGGGTCCAGCTCGGAGCCGATCTCCAGCCCCAGCCCCTGCAGGGAGCGCAGCTCGGCCTGCCCGGCCTCGAGCTGGGCCTCGCGCTTGGCCAGGCGCACCATCAACAGGATGAGCACCCAGATGGGAAGGACGCCCAGCACGGAGAGCCAGGGCCGCACCCACCACAGGACGGCCATGGCCAGGCCGGACACGATGCAGAACACCTCGTTGAGCAGGCCGCTCCGGGTCCCCGCGTCCAGACGGAGCAGGGGCCGCCGGCTCGCCAGGGAGATCACCACGTGCGTCAGCAGGTGGTTGACGATGAAGAACGCCACGAGCGAGGCGAGGGCGGTGAGCACGGCGACGGGATCGACGCCGGAGAGCGCGTGCAGGCCCGGCTGCAGCGCTGCGCGCAGGGTGGTCGCCGCGCCCAGCGCCACCATGAGCTGCCCCATGTTGAACACTGCGGTGAGCGGGCGTCGGCGGTTCAGCGCCCAGTCCGCGGTGGCCATGACCAGGAGGACGCAGGCCACCGCCCCCGGATCCACGATGAAGAAGAGGGCATAGGCGAAGGAGGTGCCGATCTGATGGACGATGACGCTCGGGAGCACGCCCTGGTAGCTGAAGGAGACGGCCGTGGCCAGGACGCCCAGGGAGCCGAACAGGAGAATGGCGGACCCGTTCCATCCCGCCGGGTCGCCCCCCACCACCAGGTTCGCGCAGACCGCCGCGCCCAGGACGACGACCGCCCACACGTAAGCCGTGGCACCGGGGCTCAGCCGTCTCGACACCGCCATCCAGAGAGCCCTCGAAAAGGACCCCGAGGAATATAGGTTCCGGTCCGGGGGAAGGCCTCCGGGGGCTCCCGGGGGTCCATGGACCGGCTGATATGCTGGGAAGCGTCGAGAGGAGAATCCCTTTGCCTCGATACCCGGTGGTCCACGGGACCACCATCCTGGCCGTCCGGCGGGATGGCCGGGTGGCGCTTGCCGGCGACGGCCAGGTCTCGCTGGACCGGACGATCGTCAAGCACGGCGGGCGCAAGGTGCGGCGCCTGGGCGACGGGTCGGTGCTGGCCGGCTTCGCCGGAGGAGCCGCCGACGCGTTCGCCCTCCTCTCCCGCTTCGAGGAGAAGCTCGAGCAGCATCCCGGGCAGATCGAGCGGGCGGCCGTGGAACTGGTGCGCGACTGGCGCACCGACCGGGCGCTGCGGCGCCTGGAGGCGATGCTGCTGGTGGCCGACGCCAAGCGCACCTTCCTCCTGTCGGGGACGGGCGACCTGATCGAGCCCGACGACGGGATCGCCGGCATCGGCAGCGGATCCACCGCCGCCATGGCGGCGGCGCGCGCGCTCGTCGCGCACACCGCGCTCGATGCCCGCACCGTGGCCGTGGAGGCGATGAAGGTCGCGGCCGGTCTCGACCTCTACACCAACGACCGTCTCACCGTGGAGGAGGTCTGACGTGGTCTTCTACATGCCGGGCCGCGTGGAATCGCGTGAGGGGACGGAGGACCTGACGCCGCGCCGCATCGTGGCGGAGCTCGACCGCTACATCGTGGGCCAGGGCGAGGCCAAGCGCGCCGTGGCCATCGCGCTCCGGAACCGCCTGCGCCGCCGCAAGCTGCCCCCACCCATGGCGGACGAGGTGGTCCCCAAGAACATCCTCATGATCGGTCCCACCGGCGTGGGAAAGACGGAGATCGCGCGCCGCCTGGCCAGGCTCGTGGGATCGCCCTTCGTCAAGGTCGAGGCCTCGAAGTTCACGGAGGTGGGCTACGTGGGCCGGGACGTGGAGTCGATGGTGCGCGATCTGGTGGAGGTGGGGATCGAGCTGGTGCGGCAGGAGCGCCGGGTGCTGGTGAAGCCCCAGGCGCGCGCCGCGGCCGAGCGGCGGATCCTCGACCTCCTGCTGCCGCCCCGCTCGCCGTCCTCCGCGCGCGACGCCGAGGAGCAGGCCGGCTGGGAGCGCAGCCGGGAGACCCTGCTCCGGCGCCTGCAGGACGGCGAGCTGGAGGAGAGGGTGGTGGAGGTCGAGGTGCAGGCGACGTCCCAGGCCGCGTTCCGGATCTTCGGCCAGGGCGGGCTGGAAGAGATGGACATGAACCTCAAGGAGATGCTCCCCGGCCTGTTCGGCGGCCGCAAGCACCTGCGCCGGATGTCGGTGGCGGAGGCCCGCGAGGTGCTGCAGCGGGAGGAGGAGGAGAAGCTCATCGATCCCGATCAGGCGGCGCGGGAAGGGATCCGCCGTGTCGAGGAGTCGGGCATCCTCTTCATCGACGAGATGGACAAGATCGCGGGCCGGGAGGGAGGCCGGGGGCCGGACGTCTCCCGCGAGGGCGTGCAGCGGGATCTCCTGCCCATCGTGGAGGGGACGCTGGTGCACACCAAGTACGGCATGGTGCGCACCGATCACGTGCTCTTCGTCGCCGCCGGTGCCTTCCACGTCAGCAAGCCGGCCGATCTCATCCCCGAGCTGCAGGGGCGCTTCCCCATCCGGGTGGAGCTGTCGCCGCTGACGCGGGACGACCTGGTGCGCATCCTCCAGGAGCCGGAGAGCTCGCTGGTGCGCCAGTACCAGGCCCTGCTCGCCACCGAGGGCGTGGAGCTCGTCTTCACCGGGGACGGCATCGAAGCGGTGGCCGAGATCGCGGAGGAGGTCAACCGCCGGACGGAGAACATCGGGGCCCGCCGCCTGCACACCGTGCTCGAGCGCCTGCTCGAGGAGGTGTCCTTCCATGGCGGCGAGCTCGAGGACAAGCGGGTGGTCGTGGATGCGGCCTACGTCCGCACGCGCCTGGCATCCGTGGTGCGGGACGCGGACCTCAGCCGCTACATCCTTTGATGCGCCGGCTCGTTCCGGTCCTCCTGCTCCTGGCGGGCTGCGGCAAGGAGGGGCCGCCCGTCGTTCCGGAGCCGCGCGGCCCGCTCCCCTCCGGGGAGGTATCGATCCGCCAGCTGGGGAGTGCGGCCGAGATCTCCGCCGCCGTCCCCTCCCCGCGGGGCCCGGCACCGGAGCAGGCGCTCCTCCGCGCCGAGCTGCTCCGGGTGGACTTCCCTCCGGGCACCAAGCCTCCGGCCGATCCCGGCGTGTTCACCCGCCGGGGTGCCGAGGTGGCGGCCTCCGACGGACCGTTCTCCCCGGGGGGCCGGGTGGATCTCGCCGATCCCACCCTCGCCTCGCTGGAGCCGCTCGACGGCCGTGTGCTGCGCTACGCGGTGCGCTGGCGCGACGCACGGGGGCGGCCCTCCCCCCTGGCGACGGCGCCCGACCTGGTGGTGGCCGTCCCGCCGGAAGCGCCCCAGGGCCTGAGGGCGGAGGCGGTGCCGGGCGGGATCCGCGTGCGCTGGCAGCTTCCCTCCGGGGAAGCCCCCGCCGGATACAACGTGTACCGCGCGCGGGGCGAGGAGCCCGTCGATCCGCTGCCGCGCAACGCCGAGCCGCTGAAGGACACGGAGTACCTCGATCCCGACGTCGTGCTCGGGACGTCCTATCGCTACCTGGTGCGTGCGGTGGCCGTCGCGGGACGGCCCCTGCGGGAGAGCGCGAGCTCCGCCCCGGTCCCCGTCCTTGCCGCCGACCGCTTCCCTCCCGAAGCGCCACGCGATCTCGTGGCCGTCCGCGAGGGGGCGCAGGTGCGGATGTTCTGGACGCCGGGGGCCGAGCCGGACCTCGGCGGCTACCGGGTGGAGCGGCAGGCGGGGGAGGGGCGGTGGGAACAGGTCGCGGACGGTCTCACCCAGGCGCAGTGGCTGGATCCGGCGCCGCCCCCGGGGATGGTCGCCTACCGCGTCCTGGCCCTCGACCGCGCCCAGCCGCCGAACGTCAGCGCCCCCTCGGAGCCCGTGCAGGTGGCGGCCCCCATGCCGGAGGCACCGCAGCCGTGAGCACCGGTGTGCGCGTGACCAAGATGTCCGGCGCCGGGAACGACTTCGTCGTGCTCGACCAGGAGGTGGCGCGGGGCATTCCCGACCTGGCGGCGTGGGCGCGCCGCGTCTGCCGGCGCGGTCTCTCCGTGGGAGCGGACGGCGTGCTGGTGGTGGGCCCCGAGAACGGCGCCGTGCGCGTCCTCTTCCTCAATCCCGACGGCGGGGAGGCCTTCTGCGGGAACGGCACCCGCTGCGCGGCGCGCTTTGCGGTGATGCGCGGCTTCGCCAGGGAGAGGCTGCGGCTGCGCACCGCCGTCGGTGACGTCGAGGCGCACGTGCAGGGAGCGCAGGTGCGGCTCGAGCTCCCCGGCCCCCGGGACCTGGGCCCGTGGGAAGGACCCACCCTCTCCGGCCGCCGCATCGCGGCCGGCGTGCCGCACCTCGTGCTCGAGGTGGAGGACGTGCGCAGCGCACCGCTCGCTCGCTGGGGGCCGGAGCTCGCGCATCACCCCGACTTCGGTCTTCCCGGGACCAACGTGGACGTGGTGGCGCCCGGTGGGGACGGCGTGCTGCACATCCGCACCTGGGAGCGCGGGGTGGAAGGGGAGACCCTGTCCTGCGGGTCCGGGGCGGTGGCGGGCGCGCACTTCCTGGCGCTGCGTGCGGGCACCGCGGAGGTGCGCGTCCTGCCCGCCAGCGGCATCCCGCTGCGCGTCACCCTGCGAGGAGAGGTCGCCGCCCCCACGGGTGCGCTCCTGGAGGGGGACGCGCGCGTGATCTTCGAGGGCACGCTTCCGCAGGAAGCGGTCTCCGGGTTCCCCGCGTGAAGCGCCGGGTCCGCGTGGTCTTCGACTGGATCCTCGGCCTGACGCTGCTGGCGATCGGTGTCGCGGGCCTCGTGCTCCCCATCCTCCAGGGCTGGGTCTTCATCCTCGCCGGCCTGGCCGTGCTCTCCAGCCACAGCGTGTGGGCGCGCACCGCCCTCGACTGGCTCAAGGAGAAGGGCCGCGCCGTCAAGACGCGCGTGGTGGAAGGCCTGCGCGACCGCTAGCGCGGGGGAGCCTGCTCGGGGAGGCCGAACTTCCTCCGCTGGGCCTGCGCCTCCTTCAACGCCTGATCCACCACGCCGCGCGCAAACGAAGGGCGCGCCGCGAGGTCGAAGTAGCTCTGGGCCTCGGCGATGCCGAGGACGCGCCCCGGGATCTCCTCCGCCGGGACCAGGTCCACGAAGGCGGCGTCGATCTGTCCTCGCGTCCAGGCCAGGGTCTCCCGCTGGCGCCGCACCGCCTGGGCATCGGCGGGCGCGCCGTGCAGTGGCACGAAGACCGCGCGCCCCGAGGACGCGAGGTTGTTGAGCTCGGAGATCCAGCCCCCGATGTTCGCCGTGCCCGGCCAGGGGTTGCGATCCTCGAAGAGGAGGCTCCCCACCGCCATGAGGTCGGCGGCGGGAAGGTCCACCAACAGGTCGCCCCTGGAATGGCCCGGCATCATGGGGATCAGCTCCAGCGGGCGCTCCTTGTCGTCCAGCGTGGCGTTCCCCTGCAGGCGCAGTCCCACGCGCGGGCGCGCCGGCTCCCGGTAGGAGGCTCCACCGCGCGCCCGCGCCTCCGCCCCGAAGTCGTAGGCGGGGTCGGCGAAGCTGGCGGCGGCGTCGTCGCTGGCGATCACCAGCGTCTCCGGCGGAAACGCCGAGGCGCCGCCCGCGGCATCGGCGTGCGGGTGCGGCAGCACGAGCGCGCGCACGGGCCGGCCCCCGAGCTTGGATGCGACCAGGGCCAGCATCTCCTTCGCGGCCTCCGGCGTGGGCTGGGCGTTCACCACCACGAGCCCCGTCGCCTGCTCCACCACCAGCGCGTTGCTGCGCTCCCGGTCCGCGGGATCGGTGGGACGGACCAGGTGCACGCCCGGCGCCAGAGCGGAAAGCTGCAGTCGCGGAGTGGCGGCGGCCGCGGCCACGGACCCGAGGAGCAGCATGGGGAGGAGCAGAGCGGAGGGGCGCAGCTTCATGCGTCCGGAATCTACCATCGGCTTCTAGGTGCGACCACCGCGGCCGCACACCACCATGGCCGCCAGGATGGCACCGGCGCCGGCGACGCCCCACCCGCCGAGCCGCTCTCCGGTGACCAGCCAGGAGGTGGCGGCGGCGAAGACAGGCTCCAGGGCGAAGATCACCGCGGTACGGGTGGGCGGCATGCGGCGCTGCGCCCAGTTCTGAGCCCACAGCGCGCCCACCGATGCCAGGAGCACGACCGCGGCGAGAGCTCCCAGGGCGGCCGGCGTGGGGCGGAAGCGCGGCGTTTCCAGGGCGAGCATGAGAGGCCAGCTGGCGCCCGCGACCACGCACAGCTCGACGGCGAGCAGCGTCCAGGGGGGGAGCGACCGGCCCACGCGGTCCACGGCCAGGATCTGCACGGCGAAGGCCAGGGCGCAGCCCAGCATGCACAGATCGCCGAGACCGAACCCCGCGGCCGCTTCCTCCACGGGCCGGGTCAGGGCCGCGATGCCGGCGAGGGCGAGGACGACGGCGGCCCAGGTGCGGCCGTCGGCCCTGCGCGCCCCGACCAGGGGCGCGAGCAAGGGAACCAGCACGACGTAGAGCCCGGTGAGGAAGGCGGCGCGGCCGGGAGCCGTCCACTGCAGCCCCACCGTCTGCAGCGCGAACCCCGCGAGCAGCGGAAGCCCGGCCGCCCCTCCCGCCCGCCAGGCCGGGGTCGCCGGCCGTCCCGCCCGCCAGAGCGCGAGCGGGGCCACCAGCGCCGCCGCGGCGGTGAAGCGCACCGCAACGAACAGAAGCGGCGACACGTCGCGCAGGCCGGCCTGCACGACGACGAAGGTCGCGCCCCAGACCGCCGCCGCGGCCAGGAGCAGGAGATCGGCGGCAAGGCTCAAGGCCCGGTGGGGCGCAGCGTGTGGAACGGGAGCAGGGCCTCGTCCCCTGCGGCGAGCACCTGCACGCACGCCTCGTGCAACAGCCGCAGCCCGTCGTCCCCGAGGTCGCCGAAGCGGCGGACGAAGGTTTCGCGCCCCCGCGTGATCGGGTCCTGCAATCGGCGCAGGAGGTCCCCCTGCCGGCGCCCGGCCACCACCGCCTCCTCGTTGTAGAGCCGGATGTCGGTGGCGATGAGGCGGGCGAAGCGCCGCGCCTCCTCGTGACGCGGGTGCGCCGGGGCGGGCGGAGGTGCTGGGGCCGCGGGTGCGAGCCCGGTGGGCTCGGGCGCCGGAGCATCCTCCGGTGCCACCGTCGAGGGAACCGGCTCGGGCGGGGCCAGACGGCGGCGTGCCAGGTCCGCCTCCAGGCGGAGCGAGGCCATCGTGCACAGCACCGAGAGGGCCGGCGGCGCCCACGGACCGTCGGCCACCCGGTCGGCGACGAGCAGGGCGACGACGCGCCCGCCCGCGCGCACCGGCGACGCCAGGCAAGCGAGCGAGGGCGGCTCGTCGGCACCCGCCAGGGGGGACGCGCTCACCGGCGTCGGACCCTCGGCACGCAGCGCGGCTGCCGCCCAGCTCGCCTCGGGCGCGAGGTCCAGGCTGCGGAAGCTCGCGGCCGCGGTGGCGGTGGTCCCGGCGCTGCCCCAGCCCCGCAGCCGCCCGCCCCGGAGCAGCAGGATGCCCACCCGTGAGGCGGCCATGCGCGATCCCTCGAGCAGGGCGCCGAGGAGGGCCGCCGCGGATCCCGCGGAGGCCAGGGCGGCGGCGTGGCGCTCCAGCGCCTCCAGGACGGAGCTCACGCCGGCTCGCCTCCGGACTCGTTTCCGGAGGTGCGGACGTGCAGCGTGGCCAGCTCGGGGAAGCCGGCGAGCAGGGGAGACAGCGTGGGATCGAGCGCGAGGGCACGTGCGAGATGGTCCGCCGCGGGCCGCGTGTCCCCAAGCCGTGCGAGCACGGCGGCGCGGCTCAGGTGGTAGGTGGCCTGGCCCGGCGCCAGGTCGACGGCGTGCCCGTACGCGGCGGCGGCGCCGGCGGCATCTCCCGTCTCCTCCAGGACCGCACCGAGGTTGTTCCAGGCAGGGTGATAGCGCGGGCTGAGATCGAGCGCGCGCCGGTAGCAGGACGCGGCTTCCTCGGGCCGCCCGGCATGGGCGTGCGCCCACCCCAGGTTGTTCCAGACCTCGTGGTCGTCCGTGCGCATCTCCAGCGCCCGGCGGTAAGCAACCACCGCCTCCTCGAAGCGCCCCATCTCCAGGCAGGTGTGGCCGAGGTTGTACCAGGCCTCGTGGCCTTCCACCTCGTAATCGGCGGCCCGCCGGTAGGCGGCGTGCGCCGCCGCGAGGTTCCCGGTGGAGGCGTGGACGAATCCCAGATTGAACCAGGCGCGCCAGGCCTCGGGATCGATCGCCAGCGCGCGCTGGTAGGCCTGCACCGCGCCCGGCGCGTCGCCCAGGCCGGCGCGGACGATTCCGAGGTTGAACCAGGGCTCGTATCCCGGGCTCTCGGTGCGCGTGGCCTGGACGTAGGCCGCCTCCGCCTCGTCCAGGCTCCCCAGCTCGACGTAGGCGTTCCCCAGGTTGTTCCAGGCCTCCCCCATCCCGGGAGAGAGGTCGAGCGCCGTGCGGAGCGATGTGACGGCTGCCGCCTGCGCGCCGCAGGCCTGCTCCGCGCAGGCCAGCGCGAACCAGAGGTCGGGACGGTCTCCGCGCAGCTTCAGGGCGCGGCGGAACGAGCGGGCGGCCCCGTCGTGCTGCCCCTGGGCGGCGCGCGCATGACCGAGGTTGATCCAGGCCTGGTCCAGCCCCGGGTCCGAGGCGAGGGCGCGCTCCCAGAGGGCGAGGGCGGCGGAGACCTTCCCCTGGTGGTACTGCGCCACCCCCTCATCGAGCAGCAGCCGTGCCTCCGCCGAGCCCTCGTCCCCGCTCACCACCTCGGGAGGCGAGCCGCTGAGGGAGAGGGGACGATCGGTCAAGGGCGCGGTGCGTCGCGGGTCGTCCTGGCTCACGCTCGATCGCTCCGAGGCTGCGGGCCGCGCAAACGAAGCGACGCTGATGCTTGGGAGCGGGGCGGAGATCTTCGGCGGCGCAGGCAGGCCTGGATATACCATGCATGCGCGTTTCGGGTCAACGAAAACGAGGGCGCCGTGCTCCACCGGCAGACGCTGGCTTCCCCCCGCCGCTTCACGGGGAAAGGCGTGCACACGGGGCGGGACGTGCAGCTCGACCTCGTGCCCGCGGAGGCGGGCACGGGCATCGTGTTCGTCCGCACCGATGCGGGCGGGGTGGAGATCCCCGCCACACTGGAGCACGCGGGCCCGAGCTTCTACGCCACCGTCCTGGAGCGCGACGGCGCGCGCGTCAGCACGATCGAGCACCTGATGGCCGCGCTCTACGCCCTCCAGGTGGACGATCTCCGCATCGAGCTGAACGCTCCCGAGGTGCCGATCCTGGACGGTTCCTCCCGTCCCTTCGTGGACGGCATCCTGGCTGCGGGCCGGATCGAGCTGCCGGCGATCCGGGAGTACCTGACCATCGTGCGCCCGCTCTCGGTGGCGCACGAGGAGAAGACGATTTCCGTCCACCCCCACCCGGAGTACCGGGTCACCTACGCCATCGACTTCGACCATCCCAGCCTCGGCTACCAGGAGCTGACGGCGAGCCTGTGGTCCGCCCGGGCCTTCGCCGAGAAGCTCGCGCCCGCGCGCACCTTCGCGTTCGAGCACGAGGTGGAGGCGCTGCGCAAGGCCGGCCTGGGGCTGGGTGGGTCGCTCGACAACTGCGTGGTCCTGGGGAAGGACGGGCCCCTCAACCCGCCGCTGCGCTTCCCCGACGAGTTCGTGCGCCACAAGATGCTCGACCTCACGGGGGACCTCTCGCTTCTCGGGCACCCCATGCGCGGGCACGTGGTGGCCTACCGGGCCGGTCACGACCTGCACGGCCGCCTGGCACGCAAGATCCGGGAGAGCCCGGACGCGTGGTACCTGGCGCCCTGGACGGAGAGCGCGGGGCGTGAGACGGCCGCGCCCGAGGCCGCGGGCTAGCCGTGGCGCTCTCTCGCCGTGCCCGCTGGATCGGCCTGTCCCTGGTGCTGGCGGGTGCGCTCTTCGCCGTCTACAACGCGCTCGAGCGCTTCGTGCAGGCGCCCACGGAGTTCGGCTCCGACCGCCTCCTGCTCCACCTCCTGCTGATCGGCATCGTGGTCCTGGTGCTCGGTCTGCTGGGGGTCCTCGTCCGCAACCTGGTGCGCCTCATCGTGGACCGCAAGCACGGGATCCTGGGGTCCCGTCTGCGCACGAAGCTCGTCTTCTTCTTCCTGGGCCTCGTGCTCCTGCCCACGCTGGTGCTCTTCTACGGGTCGACCGCGGTCATCCGCATGACGATCGACGCCATGCTCCGGCCCGCCCTCGAGGATGCGGTGCGGCCGGCGCAGGAGGCCTCCCGGGAGGGGCGCGCCGCGCTCCGCGACCAGGCGCTCTGGCAGGTGGAGCGCGGGGCGGCCGCGGTGGCCTCCGCCGGCCACCTGGGGGACGCGCGCTGGGACCGCCTGCAGGCCCAGCTCCAGGCGCTGCGCACGGAGCACGACCTGCGCCTGGCCGCGGTGGTCACCGGGCCGGAGACGGTGACCAGCCTGGGGGCGGGGGTGCCGCTCCTGGACCGGCAGGCCCTGCTCGGCCGCCTGCGCGCGGTGGCCGAGGCCGCGTCCGCCGCCGACGAGCCCCAGTCGCGCCTGGAGGAGGTCTCCGGGGGCCTGCTGGTGCTGGCGGCGGCCCCCATCTCGCCGGGCCTTCCCGGGGACGCGCTGGTGGTGGGACGCTGGATCTCGCCCGCGGCCGCCCAGGCGCTGCATGGCCCCATGTCCGCGGAGGACCGGTTCCAGGCGCTCCGCGCCCAGCGGCGGGACCTCGTCCGCTTCTATCTCTCCCTGATCGGGATCATCTTCCTCGTCACGCTCTTCGTCGCCACCTGGATCGGCTTCTACCTGTCACGCCGCATCACCGGCCCCGTGCAGGAGCTGGCGCAGGCCGCGCGCGAGATCTCGGGCGGCAACCTGGGGATCCGCGTCCGTGCCCCCGCCGGGGACGAGGTGGGCATGCTCGTCGAGGCGTTCAACGAGATGGCCTCGCGCCTGCAGGAGAGCCAGGAGGTGATCACCCGGGGCAACGCCGACCTGCGCCGCTCCAACCAGGCGCTGGACGAGCGACGGCGGTACATCGAGACGCTCCTGCACAGCCTCTCCACCGGGGTGCTGTCCCTGGACCGCGACTCGCGGATCACCACCGCCAATCCCGCGGCCGAGCGCATCCTCGGCACACCCCTCGTCCCCGGAGCCACGATCGCGGATGCGCTCGACGGCACCCGGGCCGCGCCCGTGCGGGGCGTGCTGGAGGAGGCGGTGCGCGCGGGCCGCACGGTGCGGGAGGAGCTGGTGCTGCCGGGAGCGCAGGAGATGCGCACGGTGTCCGTGTCCGCCGCGCCCCTGCGCGGGGGGCGGGGCGAGGACCTGGGCTCCCTGGTCCTGCTCGAGGACCTCACCGACCTGCTGCGGGCGCAGCGCATGGCCGCCTGGCGCGAGGTGGCGCGGCGCATGGCGCACGAGATCAAGAACCCGCTCACGCCCATCCAGCTGGCGGCCCAGCGGCTGCGCAGGAAGTGGGAGGCCGGCGCCCCGGATCTCTCCACCGTCCTCCCCGAGGCCACCGCCTCCATCGAGCACGAGGTGGGAGCGCTGAAGCGCATGGTGGACGAGTTCTCGCGCTTCGCCCGCCTTCCCGGCATCCAGGCCGACACCGTGGACGTGCCCCAGATCGTGGATTCGGTGGTGGCCCTCTACCGCGGCCTTCCCGGGGTGACCTTCGACGTGCGGATGGAGCCCGGGCTGCAGTCGATCGTGGGAGACGGCGAGCAGCTCCGACGCGCCCTCATCAACCTGGTGGACAACGCGGTCGCGGCCATGGGCGGGGAGGGGAGGATCGGCATCTCCGTGCGCGCGGGGGAGGAGCCGGGGGCCCTGCGCCTGGAGGTCGCGGACTCCGGCCCGGGGATCGCACCCCGGGACCGGGACAAGCTCTTCGTGCCCTACTTCTCCACCAAGGCGCGCGGCACCGGCCTGGGTCTGGCCATCGTCCAGCGCGTGGTCTCGGACCATCGGGGCACGATCCGGGTGGAGGACAACGAGCCCCGGGGAGCGCGCTTCGTCATCGATCTGCCCGCGGGACGCGGATAGGAGGGGCGGATGGCTTCGGAGCGGATCCTGATCGTGGACGACGAGCCGGGAGTGCGCACGGCGCTGGAGGGCATCCTCCGCGACGAGGGCTTCACCGTGGCGACCGCGGCTTCCGGGGAAGAGGGACTGGAGGCGCTGGCCAGCACACCGGCCGATGCCGTGCTGCTGGACGTGTGGCTCCCCGGGATGGACGGCCTGGAGACCCTCCTGCGGCTGCGCGAGCGCCGGGTCGACGCCGAGGTGGTGATGATCTCCGGCCACGGCACCATCGAGACGGCGGTGAAGGCCACGCGCCTCGGAGCCTTCGACTTCATCGAGAAACCCCTCTCGCTGGACAAGACGCTGGTCGTGCTGCGGAACGCGCTCCGGCAGCGGCGTCTGGAGCGGAAGAACCGTCACCTCCTGGACCAGCTCGCCCGCGACACGGAGATCGTGGGCCACAGCGCGTCCGCGGAGCGCCTGCGCGCGGAGATCGCGGCCGCCGCCGAGGCGGACGCCCCCGTGCTGCTGGTGGGGGAGCGCGGGGCCGGACGGGAGACGGTGGCGCGGCGCATCCACGCCGCCTCCTCCCGGGCCGGAGAAGGGTTCGCCGTCATCCCCTGCGCCGCGCTCGACGAGGGGGGTGCAGCCCGCGCCCTCTTCGGCGAGGGAGGGACCCCCTCGCGCTTCGCGATGGCGGCGGGAGGATCGGTCTACCTCGAGGAGGTGGAGCGCCTCCCGGCCGCGCTGCAGGAGCGCCTGGCGGCCCAGGTGGAGCGGGCGCACGAGCAGGTCCGCCTCCTGGCCAGCGTGGCGCCGGAGGCGTCCACCCTGCGCGGGGCGCTCCGGGAACGCCTGGACGTGCTGCGTCTGACGCTGCCTCCGCTGCGTGACCGCCGGGAGGACATCCCCGCGAACGCCGAGCGCTACCTGCGCGAGCTGAGCCGCGAGTACGGCCGGCCGGGGAAGCGCCTGTCCCCGGCGGCCATGGCCGCGCTCAGGGCGGCGGACTGGCCCGGCAACCTGCGCGAGCTGCGCCATGCCGTGGAGCGCGCCGTCCTCCTGTCCTCGGGAGACACGATCGGGGTGGAGGACCTCCCGGAGGCGGTGGGGGGGGTCGCCGAGCGGGGAGAGGACCTGTACGGCACCTTCCCCTCGCTGGCGGAAGGTCTGGCCGCCTTCGAGCGCGCATACGTGAGGCGGACGCTCGCCGCGGCCCGCGGCGACCGGGAGGAAGCGGCGCAGCGCCTGGGGATGTCCGAGGCCGATCTACTTCGGAGGCTCGACCGGCTGTCCCTGTCCTGAGCGCGACGGCGGGAACCCCGTCACCACGGAGTGGGCGGCGAACAGCACCACCATCGAGCCCAGCACGAAGGCCACCCCGAGCAGCGGCAGCAGTGCGAGAGCCAGCAGGTGGAGGTGGGGGAGCGAGGGCAGCGCGGGCGCGAGCGAGGCACCGGCGTGCGCCGCGGCGCTGGTCAGGAGCTGGGCGAGGCCGGCGAGGCCGCCGGCCAGGCGCTCGCCCGCCTGGAGGTCGGGAAGCGCGAGCGGCAGGGAGCCGGCAGGACCGCCTCCCGCGGCCGGCCGCAACGCCCACAGCAGCGCCAGGAGCGCGAGCACGCCCGCTCCCCCCACCACGCGCAGCATGCGCCGGCGGCGAGGGGGAGGGTCTGCCGGGATCGCGCCCATCACGTGGCTCAGGAAACCTTCATCCACCCCCACCGGATCGGGGAGCTCCCCCAGCAGATCGGCCAGCCGGTGCTCGCGGTGCAGCAGGATCCGGCAGCCCGTGCAGGTCGGGAGGTGCTGCGCCGCCAGGAGCGCCTCCTCCGGCGAGGCCTCTCCCTCCGCCACGCGGAACAGGGAGGGGCGCAGGCGCCGGCAGGCGTCGCTCATGCCGAGGCCTCTCCCGCCAGCAGGTCCGCCAGGCTCTCCCGTAGGATCTCGCGGGCGCGGAAGATCCGGTTCTTCACCGTGCCGATGGGGAGGCGGGTGATGCGCGCGATCTCGTCGTAGCGGCAGTGCTGGCGGTGGCGGAGCAGGATCAGCTCGCGGTAGGCGGGAGGCAGGCCCTGGATGGCGGTGTCGAGCCGGCCCTGCAGCTCCCGCAGGCGCAGCACCTGGTCCGGATCGGGGCCGGAACCGGCCAGGCGGGACTCGGCATCGGGGGTGTCGAGATCCCCGAACGCCGGCTCCAGGGAGAACGTGGGGATCTGCTTGCGGCGCAGCTGATCGATGGCACAGTTGGAGGCGATCCGGTAGAGCCAGGTCGTGAACCGGTACCGAGGATCGAAGGACGCCAGGGACGTGTACACCTTGATGAACACGTCCTGGGCCAGATCGAGGGCGGCGTCGCGCGAGCCGATCAGACGGTAGAGGTGATTGACGAGCGGTGTCTGGTGGCGGCGCACGAGGGCCTCGAACGCGCTGCGGTCCCCCGCCAGCGCCCGGGCGACCAGACGCTCGTCCGGGACGCGCTCGGCGATCCGCTCCGGGACGGCGGCCGCCGTCGCTGCACCACGCCTGCCACCGTTCCCCTCGAGATCCATGTCGCTCCCGTCCCTTCTGGGTACGATTTTGCTGCGCAGAGGTTTCCGGGCCGGACCATAGCATGGAAAAGGCGGGAAAACGCCCGTGGTAGACTGCAGTTCTTCGTCCGTTGGCGGCTCCCTCGGGGGTCCCGTTGGCGTCCCTGGACCGCATCGTGATCCGATGACGCGCGCCGTCGCGCTCGACACCACCACGTGGTGGGGCGGGGTGGCCCTGGTGGTGGCCTCCCACACCGGCGTGGAGACGATCGCCGAGGCCGGGTTGCGCGTCGCGGGCTCCCACGCGGCGCACCTGCTGCGCGTGCTGGAAGCGCTCCTCGCCGAGGCGGGGTGGGAGCGGAGCGCCGTCGACCTGTTCGTGGCGACGCACGGGCCGGGCTCGTTCACGGGGATCCGCATCGGTCTGGGCACGGTGCGCGGCCTGGCGCTGGCGGCCGACCGCGCCGCGGTGGGCGTGGGGACCCTGGAGGCCATGGCCGAGGCGCACGGGCCGGACGTGCGCGAGCGCGTGCCCGTGATGGATGCCGGACGGGGCGAGGTGTACGCGGCGCGGTTCGATGCGACCGGCAGCCCTCCCACCGAGCGCGAAGCGCCCTGGGTGGGAAGTCCCCTCCGCCTGCTCCAGGGGGAAGCGCCTGCGGTGCTGTTCGGGACGGGAGTGGCGCCCCACGCCGCCCTGCTGCGGGAGCGGGGGTGGACCGGTCCCGCCGGCGCGGTGCCCACCGGCGTGGCCGCGGGGGCGGCGCGCCTGGCCATCCTCCGGCATCCTGCCGGAACCGGAAGCGACGGGCTCGCTCCCCTTTACCTGAGGCCAGCCGATGCCGAAGCCGGGACGCGAGCGCTCTGAGGCCCCGTCGCGGCCGCGCATCCGGATCAGCCGCCTCCGGGAGGCGGACCTGGACGCGGTGCTCGCCATCGAGCGGGTCTCCTTCCCCACCGCGTGGACCCGGGACAACTTTCTCTACGAGCTGCGCGACAACCGCTTCGCCCGCAACCTGGCCCTGCGCGCCGACGGCAGTCTCGCCGGATACGCCTGTTTGTGGGCGCTCGAGGGGGAGCTGAAGATCAACAACATCGCGCTGCGCCCGGACCTGCGCGGCACGGGTCTCGGGCACGTGCTGCTGCGGGCCTGTCTCGAGGTCGGGCTCGCCGAGGGCTGCACGGAGGCCACGCTGGAGGTCCGCCCGAGCAACCTGGTGGCCCGGCGCCTGTACGAGCGCTACGGCTTCCGCGAGAGCGGCCGGAGGAGCGGCTACTACCAGGACACGCGCGAGGACGCGGTGCTCATGGCCGCCCGCCTGGACCGCACGCTCTGGCCTTCCCTCCCGCGTTAGCCGGGCGGGGGACGATCTCCTATAGTCGCCCCGATGAGGATCGCCCGCGAGGCACTTCCATTCGTGGCGGCGGCCGCCCTGGCCACCCTGGCCGCGGCCTGGTGGACGCCGTGGGCGGCCCTGCCGCCCCTGGTGCTCCTGGCCTTCACGGTGTGGTTCTTTCGCGACCCCGAGCGCCGGCCGCCCACGGACCCGGACGTCCTGGTCAGCCCGGCCGATGGCCGGGTCATCGGCGCGTCCACCGCGCGGGTCTCCATCTTCATGAACGTGTTCGACGTGCACGTCTGCCGCGCGCCGGCCGCCGGCCGCCTGGTGTCCCTCACCCACACCTCCGGGAACTTCGTGGCCGCCTTCAAGGATGCGGCTTCGGAGTCCAACGAGCGGGCGGTGCTGGTCGTGGAGGGACCGGCGGGATCGGTGCGCTTCGCGCTGGTGGCGGGCCTGGTGGCGCGCCGGATCATCACCTGGGTGAAGCCCGGGCAGGACCTAGCGGCAGGACAGCGCGTCGGGCTCATTCGCTTCGGCTCGCGCGTGGACGTCGACCTCCCGGCGTGGGCGGCGCCAGCCGTGCGAGCGGGGGACCGCGTGCGTGCGGGCATCTCCGTGCTCGCCCGTGCGGAGCGGAGGCGGGCGTGAAGGAGCGGCGTCATCTGCGGCGGGGGATCTATCTCCTGCCCACCGTGTTCACGACGGGGAACCTCTTCTGCGGGTTCACGAGCCTGGTGCAGTCGTCCCAGCAGGCCTTCTACACCGCTGCCGTGCTCATCATCGTGGCCGGCATCCTGGACGGCCTGGACGGGCGCATCGCGCGCATGACCGGCGCCAGCTCCGAGTTCGGCGTGCAGTTCGACTCGCTGGCGGACATCGTCTCCTTCGGCATCGCGCCCGCGTTCCTCGTGCATCAATGGGGGCTCACCCCCCTGGGGCGCCGGGGGTGGCTGATCGCCTTCCTTTTCGTGGCCTGCGCCGCCATGCGCCTGGCGCGGTTCAACATCCAGCGTCAGGTGGTGGACAAGCGTTACTTCGTGGGCCTGTCGAGCCCGGCGGCGGCCGCCGTGCTCACCTGCACCGCCTTCGCGTTCCCGGAAGGGCCGGGGCCGGTCTGGGTCTCGGTGGTGGTGGCGGGGATGGTGATCGGCGCCGCCCTGCTCATGGTGAGCCGGATCCGCTACCGCTCGTTCAAGGACATCGACCTCAAGCGCCCGCGCTCGTACCTGTCCGTGCTCCTGCTGGCGGCAGCGGGGGTGGTGATCGGCCTCGCCGACCCTCCCTACGCGCTGCTCGCCCTCGCCCTCGCCTACGCGCTGTCCGGACCGCTGAACTATCTCTGGGGGCTGCTGCAGCGCGGGCGGCGCGCCGGTGCCACGGCCCCCGCGGGGGATGCCCATGAGCCCGCGACGCGCTGAGTTCGTGGGGACGGCGCGGTTGGCCGTGGTGGGAGCGGAGACGCCCTCCGGGGCGCGCCTGCGCGCGGCGCTGGCCGCCTCCGGGTTCCCGGGGGCCCGCCTCGACCTCTTCGGCGAGAGGCCGGGGGAGGAGGCGGTGCTCTCGGAGTACGCGGGAGAGGCGCGGCTGATCCAGCCGGCGAGCCCGGACGAGATCGCCGGGCATGCCGTCGTCTTCCTGTGCGAGGCCGGGGAGGCGGTGCGGCGCCTCGTGCGCCAGGGCGGTCCCGGCGTGACCTTCATCGACCTCGTGGGCGCGGTGGGGTCGGAGCCGGTGGAGGGGCGCGTGCTGCGCGTGCCCTCCCCGGTGGCGCTGCTCCTCGCCGATCTGCTGCGGCCGCTGCAGGCGGTCTGCGGCGTCCGGGAGGCGGTGGCGGTGGTCCTCCGCCCCGCCGCGGACCGCGGCCAGCCCGGGCTCGATGAGCTGCGGGACCAGACGGTCCGCCTGCTCAGCTTCGCCTCCGTGCCCAAGGACGTCTTCGGTCGCCAGCTCGCCTTCAACGTCCTGCCCGGAGCCCGCGAGGGGGCGCTCGCGGGCGAGGTCGCGCACCTCGTGGGCTGGGAGCAGCTCCGCCTCACGGTGAGCAGCGCCGTGGTGCCTGTGTTCCATGGCCACACCGTCCTGCTGCGCGTCCTTCCCGAGCAGAAGGTCGAGCCTGGAGAGCTGGAGCGGGTCCTTCGCGATGCGGAAGGGCTGCGCGGCCCCGGCGCCAGCACGGCGGAGACGCCCATGGATGCCGCGGAGGGGACGCGGATCGATGTCGCTTCCGTCCGCGAGGATGGCCTGGGAGGGATCTGGCTCTGGGCGGTGGCGGGAGACGCGGAAGGCGCCGCCGCGGAGCAGGCGCTGCGGATGGCCGCCGGGCTCGCCGAGCGGTGAACGTCCCCTACGAGCTGTTCCTGGCCGTGCGTTACCTGCGGGTGCACCGCGGCCGCACGTTCCTGTCCACGATCACGCTCATCTCCGTGGCCGGCGTCACCGTGGGGGCGGCAGCGCTGGTCATCGCCCTCGCCCTCATGACGGGGCTGCAGGACGACGTGCGCAACCGCGTGCTGGGTGGGGCGGCCCACCTCACCGTGGTGAGCGCCGATGCTCCCGCGATCACGTCCGTTCCTCCTCTGCTGGACGCGCTGGCCGCCGCGCCCGGGGTGGCGGCCAGCGGTCCCGTGCTGCGCTCCCTGGCCATGGCGACCCACGAGGCCACGGGCACTCCGGCGTTCATGGAGCTGATGGGGATCGACCCCGTGCGCTACCGGGACGTGGTGTCGTTCAACGGCTCCGCCGCCGCCTTCGCGGCGCTCGAGCAAAGTTCGGGGCACGAGCGCCAGGGGATCGTGCTCGGCCAGGCGCTGGCCGAGGAGCTGGGCGTCGCCGAGGGAGACCCCGTTCGCGTGCTCGTGCCCAAGGTGACCCTCTCGCCCTTCGCGCCCCTCCCCCGGAGCCGCGTCTTCGAGGTGGTGGCGACCTTCCGCGCCGACCAGTACCCGGAAGATGCGCGCCGGGCCTACGTGACGCTCGACGCCGCCCGCACGCTGCTCGCCGCCCCCGGCGAGGCCAGCTGGGTGGAGGTGAAGCTCGAGGATCCCCGGTCGCTCGAGGCGTCGAAGGCATCGCTGGCCAGGCGCCTGGGCCGCCACTGGGTGGTGGTGGACCTCCTGGAGCAGAACCAGGACCTGCTGCGGGCACTGAACACGGAGAAGGCCATCCTCTTCCTGGCCATCGCCCTCATCGTGGTGGTGGCGGCGCTGAACATCGTCTCCACGCTCATCCTCACGGTGACCGACAAGATCAAGGACATCGGGGCGCTGACCGCCATGGGGGCGCGGCCCCGCAGCATCGCCGGGGTCTTCGTGCTCCAGGGCCTCGTCATCGGCGTGGTGGGCGGGCTCTGCGGCGTGGCGCTGGGCTCGGGCGTGGCCTGGTGGCTGGACCGTTACCGGATCATCGCCCTCAATCCCCAGGTCTACTACCTCACCCATGTCCCGTTCACGCTGCGGCCGATCGACCTCACGCTGGTGGCGGGGGTGGTGCTGGCCGTGTCGCTGCTGGCCACGCTCTACCCCGCCTTCAAGGCCGCCGGCCTCGATCCCGTGGAAGCGCTTCGCTATGAGTGAGCCCGTGCTGGAGGCGCACGGCCTCTTCAAGGCCTACGCGGGCGTGCGGCGCCGCATCGAGGTGCTCCGGGGTCTGGACCTGGCGGTGTCGGCGGGGGAGGCGATCGCGGTGATCGGCGACTCCGGGGTGGGGAAGTCGACGCTCCTGCACCTCCTGGGCGGGCTCGATCGCGCCGACGCGGGCTCCCTGCACTTCGAGGGCCAGGACCTCCTCGCCCTCTCCGGAGCCGCCCTGGCCGAGTACCGCAACCGGTCGGTGGGGTTCGTGTTCCAGTTCCACCACCTGCTCCCGGAGTTCACCGCCCTGGAGAACGTGGAGATGCCGTTCCGGATCGGGAGGCGCCCGGGGGCGGGACGCGAGCAGGCCCGCGCCACCCTGGCCCGCCTGGGCCTGGCCGAGCGCCTCGACCACCGGCCGGCGGCACTGTCGGGGGGAGAGCAGCAGCGCGTGGCCATCGCGCGCGCTCTGGCCGTCGCACCCGCCCTGGTCCTGGCCGA
Organism: Candidatus Polarisedimenticolaceae bacterium; assembly: GCA_036274395.1. Taxonomy (GTDB): domain Bacteria; phylum Acidobacteriota; class Polarisedimenticolia; order Polarisedimenticolales; family DASUFT01; genus DASUFT01. The sequence continues at coordinate 44,025 of DASUFT010000111.1, forward strand.
CGAGCCCACCGGGAACCTGGATCCCAACTCGGCGAGGGGGGTGTTCGAGCTGCTGCGCGAGGTGCAGAGGGAGCGCGGCTTCGCCATGGTCCTGGCCACGCACAGCAGCCGTCTGGCGCACGCCTGCGACCGCGTCATGCGCCTGGAGGAAGGGGTGTTGCGGCCGCTCGACGAGGCGGAAACCGCGCGCTACTTCGAGGCCACGTGATTCCCCGCGCGCCGGGCCCTATGCTTTAGGTGGTATATTGGCCGCGGGGGCGGTCGATCCAAGCGCGAGGGCTCGACGGCCATGTTCGAGAAGTTCACCGAGAAAGCGAAGCGCATCCTGTTCCTGGCCCGCTACGAGGCCAGCCAGCAGGGGAGCAAGGTCATCGGCACCGAGCACATCCTGCTCGGGCTGCTCAAGGAGGGGGAGGAGACCACCCGCGAGCTGTTCTCGCGGGCCAACGTCTCCATGGACCTCCTGCAGGCCGAGCTGGAGCGCCGGGGCCCTGCGCGCGAGAAGCTGTCCACCTCCGTCGAGATCCCCTTCAGCGAGGAGACCAAGAAGTCCCTGCAGTACGCGGAGGAGGAGGCGGAGCGCCTCATGCATCCGCACATCGGCACCGAGCACCTGCTCCTGGGTCTCCTCCGGCAGGAGGACGCGGTGGCGGGCCGGATGCTGGCCGAGCGCGGGATGCGCCTCTACGCCGTGCGCGAGGACGCGGTCAACATCTACAAGCGCCGGGCGCTCCCCAAGAAGAAGAAGGAGACGCCCTTCCTGAACGAGTTCTCGCGCGACCTCTCCGAGCTCGCCGAGCGCCGCGTCTTCGACCCCCTGATCGGCCGGGAGGCGGAGCTGGAGCGGGTGGTGCAGGTGCTCTCCCGGCGCCGCAAGAACAACCCGGTGCTGCTGGGCGAGCCGGGCGTGGGCAAGACCGCCATCGTGGAAGGCCTGGCCACCCGGATCGTGGACGGCGAGGTCCCTCCCTCCCTGCTCAACAAGCGGATCCTGGCCCTGGACCTGTCCCTGATCGTGGCCGGCACCAAGTACCGCGGCCAGTTCGAGGAGCGGCTGAAGGGGATCATCTCCGAGCTGACGAGCTCCGACGACGTGATCATCTTCATCGACGAGATCCACTCCCTGATCGGCGCCGGCTCCGCGGAAGGCAGCCTGGACGCCGCCAACATCCTGAAGCCGGCGCTCTCCCGGGGCGAAGTGCAGTGCATCGGCGCCACCACCCCCCGCGACTACCACAAGTACATCGAGAAGGACCGGGCCCTGGTGCGGCGCTTCCAGCCCATCACCATCCGGCCTCCCTCCGAGGACGAGACCTTCGAGATCCTGGAAGGGGTGAAGGAGCGCTACGAGCGCTTCCATGGGGTCCGATTCACGGACGACGCGATCAAGGCGTCCGTCTTCCAGTCCAACCGCTACATCACCGATCGCTTCCTCCCGGACAAGGCCATCGACGTCCTGGACGAGGCGGGGGCGCGGGTCAAGCTGGGGAAGCGCACCTCCTACGCCGAGATCAAGAAGACCGAGCGCGAGCTGAGGAAGGCCGTGGACGGCATGAAGTCGGCGCTCGCCCGCAAGGACTTCGACGAGGCGGTGGCCTTCCACGACCAGGAGGTCACGCTGCGCCGGCGTCACGAGGAGCTGAAGCACCGCTACGAGGAGGAGACCAACAAGATCCTGGAGGTATCCCGGGCCGACGTGGAAGAGGTGATCGCCCGCTGGACGGGGATCCCCATCCAGTCCGTGGCGGAAGAGGAGATGGAGAAGCTGCTCAACATGGAGGGGTACCTCCACGAGCGCATCGTGGGGCAGGAGGAGGCCATCTCCGCGCTCTCCCGCGCCATCCGCCGCTCCCGGGCCGGCCTGAAGAACCCCAACCGGCCCATCGGGTCCTTCATCTTCCTTGGCCCCACCGGCGTGGGGAAGACCGAGGTCGCCCGGACCATGGCGGAGTTCCTCTTCGGCTCCGAGCGGGCCATGCTGCGCTTCGACATGTCCGAGTACATGGAGAAGCACGCCATCGCCAAGATGATCGGCTCCCCTCCGGGGTACGTGGGGCACGAGGAGGGCGGGCAGCTCACCGAGCGCATCAAGCGCGTGCCCTACTCCCTCATCCTCCTGGACGAGATCGAGAAGGCGCACCCGGACGTGCTGAACATCCTCCTCCAGGTGCTGGAGGACGGCATGATCACCGACGCCTACGGCGAGGTGGTGGACTTCAAGAACACCATCGTGATCATGACGAGCAACATCGGCAGCCAGCACGTGGCCCGCACCGGCGGCCGCCTGGGGTTCAAGGGCTCCGAGCGTGAGCAGGAGTTCAAGGATCGCCGCGACCTGGTCATGGCCGAGCTGCGCCGGACCCTCTCCCCGGAGTTCATCAATCGCCTGGACGAGATCATCGTCTTCGACGCCCTCTCCGAGGAGCAGCTCCGGAACATCGCCCGCATCATGGTGGAGCGCTTGAACATCAGCCTCCAGCAGCGCGGCATCCAGCTGGTGGTGGGGGACGACGTCTGCGCCTGGCTGGTGCGGGAGACCGTCTCCGACCGCTCGTACGGGGCGCGGCCTCTCCGGCGTGCCATCCAGCGCCACATCGAGGATTCCCTGTCCGAGGCGCTCATCGAGGGCCGGTTCCAGGACCGGGGCCGGATCGAGGTCTTCATGGACGGGGACACCCTCTCCTTCCGGAGCGCGATCGAAGCCTCGGCCTGAACCTTTCGCCGCTCCTCGGTGCTGTGCCGCTGCAGCCGTCCCCTCCGATCTGGCGGCGTCCCCCTGGCCCCAGGCAGTAGAATGCCCCGCCTTGTCCGCCCGGCCGAGGGGGCCATGAGGCGCGCAGGAGAGGACCCAGGTTGGCCCTTAGCCGCAGGTGGCTCGCCCTTCTGCTCGTGTGGGCGCTCATCCCCATCCGTCCGCTCTCGGCGCAGACCGGCACCGTCGAGGACGTCCTGGTGACGGGTCTGAACCGCATGACGCGCGAGGCCTTCCTCCACGCCTTCGGCGTGCGTCCCGGGGAGCCCTACGACAAGAAGGCGGTGCTGCGGGGCTACCGGAACCTGTGGGACCTCGGCCTCTTCGAGGACCTGGTGGTGGAGACGGAGACCGGTCCCAAGGGGGGGACCGTGCTGGTCGTGAAGCTCGTGGAGCGGCCCGTCCTCTCCTCGGTGGACTTCGAGGAGAACAAGGTCCTGACCCGCACCGCCATCGAGGATCGCCTCAAGGAGCGCAAGGCCTCCCTGGACCTGGGGAAGCCGCTCAACCTCAAGAACGTGGCGGCGGCGGAGCAGATCATCCGGGACATGCTGGGGGAGAAGGGCTTCCTCTCCGCCGAGGTCAGCCACAAGATCGACGAGATCACGAAAACCTCCAGGGGTGTCCGCTTCTCCATTCGGCCCGGAGGGAAGACCCGCATCGACGAGATCGACTTCGTGGGGAACACGGTCTTCTCCGACCGGCACCTGCGCAGCGAGCTGAAGCTGAACTCCGCCCGCCACTGGTACATGCCCTGGTCGAGCAAGAGCCTCTACCACCCTCTGAAGTGGGACCAGGACGCCAACAAGATCCGCGAGCTCTACCAGAACGAGGGCTACCTGGACGTGGAGGTCCGCGCCCCGGTGGTGGAGGTGGAGAAGGAGAAGGTGAAGGGGAAGGTGCCCTCCGCCGAGGAAGGCAAGGAGGGAGCGGCTCCCTGGCCACCGCCCCTGGCCGAGCCTCCGGAGAGCGAGGCCGAGGCGGCGGCACGCGAGGAGGCGGCGGCGGCGGGACAGCCCACGGGCACCAAGGAGGAGCAGCGAGCCGCCAAGGAGGCGGAGAAGGCGCGCAAGAAGGCGGAGAAGGAGGAGCGGAAGAACGCGCCGCGGGTGAGCCGCCTGGTCACGCTCACCGTGCCCATCGTGGAGGGGAAGCAGTACCGTCTGGGCGAGATCAAGACCCAGGGGAACACGGTCCTGAACGATGCCCAGATCCTCGCCGTGGTGCCCCTTCACGGCGGAGACATCCTGCGCGAGGGCGTGCTCAAGGGCGCCACCGAGGCCATCTCCCGCGCCTACAACGACCGCGGCTACCTCTACGCCACCGCCGTGCGCCAGATCCATCGGCGGCCCGAGGGTGAGCCGGTGGCCGACGTCACCATCGAGATCAACGAGGACAAGCCGTACTACGTGGGCCGCATCAATTTCGCGGGGAACACCAGCACCCAGGACAAGGTGCTCCGGCGGGAGATGGTGCTCAACGAGGGGGAGCTGTTCAGCAAGAGCAAGCTCGACCTCTCCAAGTACAAGATCAACCAGCTCGGGTACTTCGAAGTCAAGGACGAGCCGGTGATCCAGCCCGTGGAAGGGGAGAACCGGGTCAACATCGTGATGAGCGGCGAGGAGAAGGGGCGCAACGAGATCCAGGTGGGCGGCGGCTACAGCGGCACCGACGGGGCCTTCTTCACGGGGACGTACTCCACCCGCAACTTCCTGGGGAGGGGACAGATCCTCTCCACCTACATCCAGCTGGGTGGGAGCGCCAATCGTTACCAGCTCCAGTTCGTGGAGCCCTGGTTCCTGAACCGCCCCCTCACCGCGGGCTTCAGCCTGTTCCGCCGGGACGTGGATTACGGCAACAACCTGCGCAGCTCGGGGAGGGGCGGGGGGATCGTGCTCGGGAAGCCGGTGAGCCGCTTCGGCCGGGTCAACCTCAGCTACAACTACGAGACCGTGACCTCCTCGAACACGGTGGGCGGCCTGGAAGCCACCAACCGGATCTCCAGCGTCACCCCCCAGTACCAGGTGAACAAGCTGGACGACTTCTACCGCCCGCGGCGGGGCTGGCTCGCCTCCGCGGAGGGCATGGTGGCGGGGGGCTTCCTGGGCGGGGACACCGCGTTCCTCAAGCCCATGTTCACCTACACCGGCTTCCGCCACGCCTGGGGCCGCTCCCTCTTCGCGTTCCACGGGCAGATGGGGATGATCCGCACGTGGGGAGAGGGCAGCCTGGACAGCAGCGCCAACGTGTACGACGTCCCCCGCGTGCAGCGGTTCTGGCTGGGAGGCGATACCTTCGGTCCCCGGGTCTTCGAGACGCGCAGCATCACGCCCAAGCGCTACGTCAAGCTCAACGACTTCGGCATCTTCGAGGAGGCGGTGGCCGATCCCACCGGCCGCCTGGTGAGCGACTTCGACCGCAACGGCGACGGGATCCTCAACGAGCGCGACCTGGTCGAGCTGGGGGGCGACCGCTTCCTGCTCCTGCAGGGGGAGTACGTGCTCCCCTTCAAGGGTCCGGCGGAGATCGCGGCCTTCGTGGACGTGGGGAACGCGCTGTTCGAGGACCAGAGCTGGGGCTTCGACGGTACCCGGGTCTCGGCGGGAGTGGAGATGCGCTTCTACCTCCCCGTGTTCCCGGTGCCCTTGCGCCTGATCTTCGGCTGGCCCCTTCGCCAGTATCCGGGGGACCGGACCGGCAACTTCACGTTCTCCATCGGCAAGAGTTTCTAGGGACCGCAAGAGAGGAGTTGGCTCATGAGTGCAAGGACGGTGCTGGGCGGCCTGCTGGTCGCGGGCGCGCTGGCGGCAGGAATGCCCGCCCATGCCCAGGGCGCGCCCGCCGCGCCGCGGGTGGGCGTGTTCGACGCCCAGAGGTTGTCGGAGGAGACGGCCGAGGGGAAGCGGGTGCAGGCCGAGCTGACCGCGCTCAAGGACAAGAAGCAGAGCGAGCTCCAGGGACGGGAGAAGGAGCTGAACGATCTCCAGGCCCAGCTGCAGGCGCAGGCCCTCTCCCTGTCCGGCGAGAAGCGCCAGGCCATGGAGAAGGACATCCAGAAGAAGATGCTGGACCTGAAGTCGGCGCGCGACTCGGCCACCAACGAGTTCCAGCTTGAGCTGCAGAACGCGCAGAGCCGGTTCCAGGAGCAGCTCTTCCGCGTCGTGGACTCCTTCGCCCGCGCGGAGGGGTTCTCCCTCATCTTCGAGAAGAGCCAGGTGGCCTTCGCCGCCGAGGGCGTGGACATCACCACAGCGCTCGTGGATGCGTTCAACCGGTCCACCGCGCCACCACCGCCCGCGGCAGCCCCCGCGGACGCCAAGCCCGCCCCCGCGGGCGGCAAGAAGTAGGGGAAGCGATGCGGCTCGGGGAGCTGGCGGCCCGCGTGGGCGGGCACGTGCGCGGCGACCCCGACCGCGAGATCGACGGGGTGGCCACGCTGGATGCGGCCGGTCCCGCGCATCTCGCCTTCCTCACCAACGCCCGCTACCGGGGGAGCGCCGCGCGCAGCCGCGCCGGCGCCATCCTGGTGGGGCCGGGCACCGAGCTTCCCGGACGCGATCTGCTCGAGGCACCGCAGCCTTACGTCGCGCTGGCCCTGGCCCTGGAGCAGTTCCATCCCGAGGTGCGGCCGGCGGCCGGGATCTCTCCCGATGCCCGCCTGGGCGAGGGCGTGCGGCTGGGGAAGGGCGTGAGCGTGGCCGCGTTCGCCGTGCTGGGGGCCCGCGTCACCCTCGGGGATGGAGTGGTGGTGGGTGCGGGCACGGTGCTCGGCGACGAGGTGGAGGTGGGCCCGGAGACCGTGCTCGCGCCCAAGGTGGTGCTCTACCCGCGCACGCGCGTGGGCGCGCGCTGCCGCATCCATGCCGGCGCCGTCCTGGGAGCGGACGGCTTCGGGTTCGCCACCACGGCCGAGGGGCATCGCAAGATCCCCCAGGTGGCGCGGGTGGTGGTGGAGGACGACGTCGAGATCGGCGCCAACACCACCATCGACCGGGGGGCGCTGGAGGACACCGTGATCGGGCGCGGCACCAAGCTCGACGACCTGGTGATGGTGGCCCACGGCGTCCGCCTCGGTCCACACGGCCTCATGGCGGCACAATCGGGGATCGCGGGCAGCACCCGGGTGGGCGCCTGGGCGACCTTCGCCGGACAGGCGGGGGCGGCAGGACACCTGACGCTGGGCGATCGGGTGGTGGTGGCCGCCAAGTCCGCGGTGTTCGCGGATGTTGGGGAGAAGGCCTTCGTGGCCGGCATCCCCGCCGACGACCACCGGCGCTGGAAGCGCGAGCAGGCGGCCCTGAAGCGCCTTCCCGAGCTGCTCCAGCGCGTGCGGGCGCTGGAAGCGAAGCTGGGAGAGCGCGCAAAGGGGGAGGAGACATGACCGAGGCCGGTCTGGACGTGACGGAGATCCTGAGGTGCATCCCGCACCGCTATCCCTTCCTCCTGATCGACCGCGTGCTGGAGCTCACGCCCCGGCAGAAAATCGTGGCCCTGAAGAACGTGACCATGAACGAGCCTTTCTTCCAGGGACATTTCCCGGGAGTTCCCGTCATGCCGGGCGTGCTCATCATCGAGGCTCTGGCGCAGGCGGGGGCGGTGCTCTTCCTTCGAGACATGGAGGACCGCGACCGGCGCCTCGTGTACTTCACCGGGATCGACGAGGCGCGCTTCCGGCGCACCGTGGTCCCCGGCGATCAGCTGACGCTCACCCTCGAGGTGGTGAACCTCCGCGCCCGGGCGGCGCGCATGCGGGGGAGGGCCACGGTGGAGGGTCAGCTCGCCGCCGAGGCCACGATCATCTCCGCCATGGTGGACCGTCCGTGATCCACGCCACCGCCGTGATCGATGGCCGCGCGCGCCTGCACGACGGGGTGGAGGTGGGGCCGTTCTGCGTGGTGGGACCGGACGTGGAGATCGGGGAGGGGACGCGCCTCCTCTCCCACGTGGTGGTGCACGCCCACACCGCGCTGGGCCCGGGGAACGTCCTCTTCCCGGGGGCGTCGATCGGGGGGGACCCCCAGGACCTCAAGTACAAGGGGGAGCCCACGCGTTTGACCGTGGGAGCCCGCAACGTGATCCGCGAGGGGGTCACCATCAGCCGCGGCACGCCGGGCGGCGGCGGCATCACCACCCTCGGGGACGACAACCTCTTCATGGCCCAGACGCACGTGGGGCACGACTGCCACGTGGGGAGCCGCATCATCTTCGCCAACGCCGCCACCCTGGCCGGCCACGTCGAGGTGGGGGACCGCGCCAACGTCGGCGCGTACTCCGGCGTGCACCAGTTCTGCCGGGTGGCCAGGGAAGCCTTCATCGGCGGCTACTCGGTGGTGGTGCAGGACGCGCTCCCCTGGGTCACCACGGTGGGGAACCGTGCCACGTCCCACGGGATCAATCTCATCGGCATGAAGCGCGCAGGCTATCCCAAGGAGACCATCGAGGCGGTCAAGCGCTGCTACATGACCCTTTTCCGGTCGAAGCTCCTGCTGGAAGAGGCGATGGCGCGTGTGGAGCGCGAGCAGGGCGAGGTCCCGGAGGTCGCGTACTTCCTCCAGTTCGTGCGTACCAGCAAGCGGGGAGTGACACGGTGACCGAGCCCCGCGAGATCCGGGTGGGCGTGGTGGGGGTCGGCCATCTGGGACGGCACCATGCCCGGCTCTACGCTTCCCTCCCCGGTGCCCGCCTGGTGGGCGTGGTGGATGCCGATCCTGCCCGGGCGCGCGCCGTGGCCGAACCGTACGGCTGCGACGCCTGGTCGCGGGTGGAGGACCTGCTGGGGCAGGTGGAGGCGGTGAGCGTCGCCGTCCCCACCGTGCGTCACCGGGAGGTGACGCTCCCCCTGCTGGCGGCCGGCGCCGACGTCCTGGTGGAGAAGCCGCTGGCGGCCTCGCTGTGGGAGGCCGACGCCATGGTGGCGGCGGCGCAGCGGGCGGGCCGCATCCTGATGGTGGGCCACACCGAGCGCTTCAACCCGGCGGTGATGGCTCTGGTGCGGGAGGTCTCCGCCCCTCGCTTCCTGGAGATCCACCGGCTGAGCGGCTTCTCCGCGCGGAGCACGGACATCGACGTGGTGCTGGATCTGATGATCCACGACCTGGACCTGCTGCTGCACCTGGACGGGACGGAGGCCGTGGCGGTGGATGCGGTGGGGGTGGCGGCACTGACGGACAAGGTGGACATCGCGAACGCCCGGGTGCGCATGGCCTCGGGGTGTGTGGCCAACCTCACCGCCAGCCGCATCAGCGCGGACGCGGTGCGCCGCGTGCGCGTCTTCCAGGAGCGTACCTACATCGGCTGCGACACCGTGGCGCGCACGCTCGAGCGGTACCGTCTGGTGCGGGGGGAGGACGGCGCGGCGCGCATCGTGCGGGACGAGCCTGCGGTGGTCCCGGGGGAGCCGCTGTCGAACGAGCTGCAGGCGTTCCTGGATGCGGTGCGGGGGAGGACGGACCCCCCGGTGGACGGAGAGCAGGGGCGGCGCGCCATGGCGCTGGCCTACCGGGTGCTGGAGGCAATCGGGGCGGCGGCGGGCTCGACGTGAGCCGGCCGGCGCCGATCGCCGGAAGCGTCGCGGAGGAACTCGCGTCCAGGCTCGACGAAGGACGCTTCCCGGCCGCGACCTGGTGGATCGGCGGGCCGGGGGGTGCGGTGGAATCCGGGGCGCTCGGGGCCGCCACCCCCGCCACGCCCTTCGATCTCGCCTCGCTGACCAAGCCGCTGTGCACGGCGCTCCTCGGCGTGCTCCTCGAGCAGGACGGCGTGGTGGACCTGGACGCGCCCGTGTCGGCGCTCCTTCCCGAGCTCGCGGGCGCGGCCCCCGGTCCGCGCACGCTGCTCGAGCTGGGAAGCCATCGCGCCGGCCTTCCCGCCTGGCGCCCGCTCTCGGTCACGGCACGCTCGCGGGAGGGGATGATCGCCGAGATCGCGAGAATGGAGTCCGGAACGGCGGAGGCGGAGATCTACTCCGATCTCGGATATCTCCTGCTCGGCTTCGCGCTGGAGCGCGCCACGGAGACCTCGCTCGACCGCCTGTTCCGGGAGCGCGTCTCCATCCCCTGTGGATCCCCGAGGATCGGCTTCCCGGGAGACGCCGACCGCTTCCTGGACGCCGCTCCCACCGAGCAGGGGAACGGGCACGAGCGGCATCTGGCGGGAGAGGCCGGGGCCCTTCCCGGCTGGCGGCAGACCATCCCCCCCGGCGAGGTGCACGACGCCAACGCCCACGCGCTCGGAGGGGTGGCGGGGCATGCCGGTCTCTTCGGGACCGCCGCCGCGGTGGGTGCGCTGGCCACGGAGATCCTGCGGCCGCACCATCTCCCCATGGGAGAGAGAGCCCGCGCGCGCCTCCTCGTCCCCGTGCGCCCGGGAGCGGACCGCACCTTCGGCTTCGTGCTGGCAAGGGGATCCGCTGCCGCACGCGGCGTGCTTCCCTCGGCGTCGCCCGGGCACACCGGCTTCACCGGAACCTCGCTGTGGCTCCTGCCCGAGCGCGAGCTCGCCCTCGTGCTCCTGACCAACCGCGTGCATCCGGCGGTGGGGCAGGAGGATTTCCAGCCGGTGCGCGCCGGCTTTCACGCCCGGGCGCTGCGGAGTCTCCGGTGAGCCGCTGGCTCCGCATCCAGGACCTGGAACCGGATCCGGAACCGCCGCGTCCGGAGCCGGCGGAGCCGCTGCATCTGCCCCGGCCCGAGGATCCGTTCACGGTGCGCTCGCGGCGCACGGCGGAGGCGACCTCGGCCGTCGTCCACCTCGTGCTCATCCTCCTGGTGCTGCTGCTTCCCCGGATCCTCCCGGAGTCGATCACCCATCCCCGCAGGCCGACGCCCGCGCCGGAGGTGGAGAAGCTCCCCATCACGTTCCAGGAGTTCCGCCCCCCTCCCAGGCCGCAGCCGCAGCCGCAGCAGGCCCCGCGGCGGGGCGAGCCCGAGGCGCCCCGGACGGTGCAGCCCACGCCCCGCCCCGACCGGCAGCCGGCCGGAACCTCCGGTCCACGCCCGGAGAGGGGACCGGACCAGGGGCAGATCCCTCCACCGGGAGGTTCCGTGCTCCCGCCGGAGAGCGGACCCGCGGCACCGTCCTCGCCCGCGGCCCGTCCGGGGTCCAGGCCCTTCGACCTCGATCGCGCCCTCCAGGACTTCCGGCGCGCGGCTCCTCCCGCGGATCCCCGGGAGGGGCCCCCTGCGGGGGCGGGCAGCTCCGGGCAGGGAAAGGGACGCGGCGTCCCCATGTTCGGCACCACGGGGTTCGGCGTGGGGAACCTCGAGTTCGAGAGCCGCGACTTCGACTGGACCGACTACTACCGGCAGATCTACCTGGCCATCCTCACCGCCTGGTACTCCAGGCTCTACCAGACCGAGGAGCGCTTCGAGAAGTTCGCCCTGGACCGGCAGGACTGGTCCCTCGACCACTCCGCGCGCATCCGCTTCACCATCCTGCGCAGCGGGCAGGTGGTGAACGTCTCCGTGGAGGGGGAGTCGGGGTGCGTGCCCCTCGACGACTCGGCGGTGGACGCGCTGCGCGAGGTCGTGCTCCCGCCGCTCCCCCAGGAGTTCAAGCGGGACCGGGAGACCGTGCACGGTCGCTTCATCGCCACCGGGGACATCCGTCAGATGCGCCGCACCCTGGACTACTACCGGGCCCGGGGCATGTTCTGAGCCGCGGCGCGGATTGACGCTCCCCCGAGCCCGGCCTAGCATGCGGGGATGGTCGACCTGATCCACGACTGGAACCTCGAGGACGGCGCGGCCGCCGCCCCTCCGCGCGTCATGCTGGACGACGAGACGCTGCGCGACGGCCTGCAGTCCCCCTCCGTCACCGATCCTCCCATCGAGGCCAAGAAGCGCATCCTGCGCCTGATGGACGCGCTGGGGATCGACACCGCCAACGTGGGGCTCCCCGGGGCGGGACCGCGGGCGGTGGCGGACGTGGAAGCGCTCTGCCGCGAGATCGCCGAGGGCAAGCTGGCCATCCGTCCCAACTGCGCCGCCCGCACCATGGAGCGGGACATCGAGCCCATCGCCCGCGTCGCCCAGGCCACCGGGGTGCCCATCGAGGCCAGCCTGTTCATCGGGTCCTCCCCCATCCGGCAGTACGTGGAGGGGTGGGACGAGGACTTCCTCCTGGAGCGGACCCGGGAAGGGATCGGCTACGCGCGGGCTCAGGGGCTGGAGGTGATGTTCGTCACCGAGGACACCACGCGCGCGCGTCCGGAGACGATCCGCCGGCTCTACGGCGAGGCCGTCCGCCTGGGGGCCAGGCGCGTGTGCATCGCGGACACGGTGGGGCACGCCACCCCCCGAGGCGCCTACCGCCTGGTGAAGTTCCTGCGGGGCGTGCTCGACGACTGCGGGGGGCGCGAGGTGGGCATCGACTGGCACGGCCACCGCGACCGCGGCATGGGCCTCGCCAACTGCATCGCCGCCATCCGGGCGGGGGCCACGCGCGTCCACGGCTGCGCGCTGGGGATCGGCGAGCGCTGCGGGAACGCCGAGATCGACTTGCTGCTCGTGAACCTGAAGCTCCTGGGCTGGATCGACCGGGACCTCTCCCGCCTGGGGGAATACGTGCACCTGGTGTCCGAGTCCCTGCAGGTTCCCATCCCCGCCAACTACCCCGTGGTGGGGAGCGATGCCTTCGAGACCGCCACCGGGGTGCACGCGGCGGCCGTGGTCAAGGCCTACGAGAAGGGGGACGCCTGGCTCGCGGACCGGATCTACTCCGGGGTGCCGGCCGGCGACTTCGGGATGGGACAGCGCATCCGGATCGGTCCCATGAGCGGCCGCTCGAACGTCGTGCACTGGCTGCGCACGCACGAGGTGGAGCCCACCGAGGAGCTGGTGGCGCGCATCTTCGACGCGGCCAAGCGCTCGGACCGGCTGCTCGAGGACGCGGAGGTGGTGGCCCTCGTGAACCGGGGAGCGGCGACGCGCGTGCTATAGTGCCGCGTCGATGTCCCATTCCTTCAGGGAGTTCGGCCTCCTTCCCGAGCTTCAGCGCGCCCTCGACGAGGCCGGATACACCGAGCCGACGCCCATCCAGGCGCAGGCCATCCCCGCGCTCCTCCAGGGTGGGGACCTGATCGGGGTCGCCCAGACCGGCACCGGCAAGACGCTCGCCTACCTCCTCCCCATCCTGCAGCGGATCCCGCTGGGGGGGCACGATCCCCTGGCCGTGGTGATGTGTCCGACCCGCGAGCTGGCCATCCAGGTGGCGGGGGAGGCGGAGCGCTTCGGCTCCCACCTGAAGCTCCGGACCGTGCTCGCCTACGGGGGAACCGCCAGTGGCGGGCAGAAGGCCGACTTCGTGCGTGGGTGCGATTTGGTGGTGGCCACGCCGGGACGCCTCCTCGACTTCATCAACTCCGCCTGGCTCTCCACGCGCAAGGTGCGCCACGTCGTGCTCGACGAGGCCGACCGCATGCTCGACATGGGCTTCATCCACGACGTGGACGCCATCCTCCGCCGCATGCCCATGAGCCGTCAGACGCTGCTCTTCTCCGCCACCTTCTCCGAGGACGTGAGGCGCCTGTCCGACCGCTACATGTTCCACCCCACCACGGTGCGGGTGGACGTGAAGACGCAGGTCAAGGACACGGTGGAGCACGCGCTCTATCCCGTGCACCGGGACCAGAAGCTCGATCTGCTGCTGGCGCTCCTGGACCAGGAGCGCCCCCGCAAGTGCCTGATCTTCACCGCCACCCGGGAGGGCACCTCCGAGCTGGCGCGCAGCCTGCGCCGCCACCGCCACGAGGTGATCTCCCTCTCCAGCGTCCTCTCCCAGGCCAACCGCGAGCGTGCGCTGGACGCCTTCCGCCGCGGCGAGTTCGACGTGCTGGTGGCCACGGACGTGGCGGCCCGGGGCCTCGACATCACGGACATCGACCTGGTGGTCAACTTCGACGTGCCGATGCACGCGCAGGAGTACGTGCATCGCATCGGCCGCACCGGCCGGGCGGCGCGCTCCGGGCGGGCGATGACGCTGGTCACGGACCTCGATGGCCGGCGCGTGCGGGAGATCGAGCGCCTCCTGGGAGAGGCCGTCCCCCGGCGCACCCTCCCGGAGTTTTCCTATCGGGAGCAGGCCGAGGGACCCCGGTCGCGCCGGCCGGCGTCCGCTCCGACGCAGCGCCGGCGGCGCCGCCGCCGTGCCGGAGTCCGCTCTCCGGGTTCCGCCGGGGCCTGATCCGCCGCATGCCCGTCCGGGGCCAGCTTCGGATCATCGCCGGGGACCTCAAGGGGCGACGGGTCCGCGTGCCGGAGACCCCGGGCGTGAGGCCCACGGGAGATCGCGTGCGCGAGGCCCTCTTCTCAATCCTGGGTGGCCGGCTCCCTGGGGGGCGCGCGCTCGACGCCTTCGCGGGGTCGGGGGCGCTCGGGTTCGAGGCGCTCAGCCGGGGCATGGAGACGGCGGACTTCGTGGAGGAGGACCGCCGGGCGGTGGAGGCGATGCGCGCCAACGCGGCGTCCCTGGGCCTGGCCTCTCGCTGCAACGTGCATCACGCAGACGTGGTCCGTCTGCTCCGCCGCGGCGCGCTCCCCGGCCCGTTCGCGCTGGTGCTCGCGGACCCGCCCTGGAGCGAGGAGGTGCTCCCCTCCTTCCTCGCCGCGCTGGCCGAGGGCGCGGCGCTCGATCCGGGCGCGACGATCGTGGTGGAGCGCGAGACGGATCAGCCCGTCCCTGTCCCACCGGCCCGTTTCCAGCACGTGCGCACTGCCCGCTACGGGCGCACGTGCCTCGACTTCTTCGCCGAGGCGGAGCCGTGACGCCGAGCGCCTCCGTGGTCCTGACCACCTACAACAACCCGCGGGCGCTCGAGCTCGTGCTGGCGGGACTCGCCCGCCAGCGCGCCCCGGGGTTCGAGGTCTGGGTGGCCGACGACGGCTCGCGCCCGGAAACGGGGGAGCTGGTGCGCCGCTTCGCCGCCGGCGCGCCCTTCGACGTCCACCACGTCTGGCACGAGGACCGCGGCTTCCGCAAGATGCGCATCCTCAACGCCACGGTGCCGCAGGTCCGCTCCGACTACGTCGTGCTGCTGGAGGGGGACTGCATCCCCAATGCCGACTACGTGGGCGTGCACCTGCGCTGGCGGCGCCCGGGCACCTTCCTGTACGGGCACCGCGTCTTCCTGGACGCCCGCACCTCCTCGGCGCTCCGTGTGGACGCGGTCCGGGCCGGGCGGGAGCCGGGCGGGGCCGTCCGCAACGTGGTCCGCGCCTTCCGCGGCCGGGCCCGCCGGGGCTACAACGCGCTGCGCCTGCCGGTCCCGGCCGTGCGCCTGGGACAGACCCTGCTCCGCACCGGCCGCCCCGTGATGCGCGGGATGAACTTCTCGGCCTGGAAGGCCGACCTGCTGGCGGTCAACGGCTGGAACGAGGAGTACGCGGGCTGGGGACGGGAGGACGACGACCTCGTCGCCCGGCTCCAGTTCCAGGGCCTGCGCGGCCGCAGCGTTCGCTTCGGCGCCATCCTCTACCACCTGGACCATCCCCTGCGGCGCGATCCCGACCTGCTGGCGGCCAACGACCGGATCTACCGGGAGGTGGTGCAGCGGGGGAGCGCCGTCTGCCGGCTGGGAATCCAGCACCTGGACGCCGCCCCGCCCGGTCCATAGGGGTCTCGCCCTCCCTCGGTTGATTTCCACATTGTCGTGCCTATATTCCGCTGCGGCTCCCGGTCTGTGTCCGGGGTGGAGAGGAGAGGCGTAAATGACCAAGGCAGGCCGCGTCGCGACGCTCGTCCTGTCCGGGCTGGTAGTGGCTGGGCTGGGAATTGCAGCGGAAACGTCCAGCCGTCCGCCCGAGAACCTGAAGAAGGTCGGGGATCACTGGACGCCCTGGGACCCGCCGCCGGCCGCGGAGGGGGACTACCTCATCCAGCCCAACGACACGCTGTGGGACCTCTCCGGCAAGTGGCTCAGCAACCCCTACCTCTGGCCCCAGATCTGGGAGCAGAACCGGTACGTGCAGGACAGCCACTGGATCTATCCCGGAGACCCCCTGAAGGTGCCCGGCCAGCCCACGGTGGTGCCGCCCAACGCGGAGCCGCCCGTCGACGACCAGGATCAGGACCAGGCCGGAGCACCGGCGGCGCAGGCCACACCGGCGCCGTCCGCGCGCCCGGTGGCGCCGGAGTCGGTCCCCCTCGCGGACCCCTCCGACCTCTACTGCTCGGGTTACGTGGACCCCGAGCACCAGGTCCCCGACACGCTGGTGGTGGGGCACGAGCTGGAGCGCGAGCACAACGCCCAGGGTGACGTGATCTACCTCAACAGGGGACGGAACCAGGGCGTGGCCGCCGGCGCCGTGTTCGGCGTGGAGCGGCCCACCTACCAGGTCGTGCACCCCACCACGGGCGAGGAGCTGGGCGTGATGGTGCGCCGGCTGGCCCGCGTGCGCGTGCTCGCCGCCCAGGCCGACACCGCGGTGGCGGTGATCGAGATGAGCTGCGACTACGTGCACACGGGGGACGAGCTGGTGGCCTGGCAGGAGCGCACCCCACCCATGGTCTCCTCCCTGCCGCACTTCGACCGCTACGACCTCGAGCCCTCCGGGGGCAAGCAGGGAGAGGTCGTGGCCACCCGCGATCCCATCCACGCCGCCGGCACCGGGCACATCATCTACACGGACTTCGGACAGGATTCCGGCGTGACCCCCGGAGAGGTGATCACGCTCTACCGCGAGGGAGAAGAGGGCACGCCCCGGCGCATGATCGGCCAGGCGGTGGTGCTTTCCGTCGAGCCGACCACGTCCATGGCCAAGATCACGACGGCGGTGCGTGAAACCGCAGTGGGCGACCACGTGGAGACGCGCCGCTAGGCCTCGGGTCCACGTTCGCGAGGGGGGCGGGCCCACGGGCCCGCCTTTTTTTGTCTAGATCTCCCGCAGCTTCTGCCGGAGCAGGAGCAGCTCGAGGGCGAGACCGGCCTTGGCGGCGACGCGCCGCATGAGGGGGATGTCCGGCCGCGTCAGCGGCCGCTCCCCCTCGTCGAGGTAGAGGAGCGCCGCCACGCGCCCCTTGACGAGGACCGGGAGCACCAGGGCGGCGGAGGGAAGCGTCCCCCCCAGCACGCTGTAGAGGTCGTGATTGGCGGGGAGCTTCGGCACGACGCCGAAGTAGAAGTCCTTGCTGGCCAGGGCGGTGTCCAGGATGGACGCGCCCCCGCGGGGAAGGGTGACCGCGCGGACACGCTCCGGCTCCAATCCTCGGCCCCGGCCCAGCACGCCCCGGATGGCGTCGCGCGAGACCGCGAAGAGGGCGGCTCTGCGCATGCGCGAGGTGCAGAAGTCGAGGAGCGCCGTGGCCAGCCCGTCGCGGTCCGTCGCCGCCAGCAGCGCCTCCTCGAGCACGTCCATTTCCAGGGCGAGGGTGACGGGGGCCGGAGCCGCGGTGGGCGGCGGAGGAGGGGGCAGCTCGAGGCCGAGGTCGCGGAACTCGAGGCCGGGGTCGAAGGGATCGACGTCCGCGTGGAGCGGGCGCCCGTCCAGGCCAAGCTCGAGATCCAGGACGTCCTCCGCCGGATCCGGCTCCTCCTCCAGGGGGAGGAGCGGAGCAGGAGCGCCGGACACGGAGACCGAGATGGCCCGCTCCTTGGCAGGCCGGATGCGGTAGTGGCGCTCGAGCGCCACCGCCAGGCGGTGCTCGGCGGCGATCCAGGGCTCCACCGTGCGCCCGCTCGCCGCCTCCAGCTCCTTGATCACCGTCCGCTCGCGTGGATCCGCCATGGCCACGGCGAGGTGATTTCCCTGAAGGCGCAGGGGGAACACGCGATGCCGCTCCACCAGCGCGTCGGGCAGGACGGTGCGCAGCTCGTCGGGCAGGTTCTGGAAGCGGGCGGCGTCGGCGAAGGGAACGCCGAACACCTCCGTCAGGGCCTCACCCAGGGCGGGCTCGTCCACGTAGCCGAGCCGAAGGAGGTGCCCGACCAGACGGCCGCCGAAGAACCCCTGGGTCCGGCGCGCCTCCACGAGCTGGCTGCGCGAGATCCTCCCCTTGGCGAGGAGGACCTGGGCCACCCGCTCCCAGATCACGCCGCCCTCGTCGGCCTAGCGGGGGCCGCCGGGTCCGTGGCCCCCATGGCCCCCATGGCCACCGTGACCGCGGCCGCCGCCGCCCGGTCCCCGCCCGCCCGGTCCCCGCCCGCGATCGCCGCGGTCACGATCGCCGCGCGGCGGGCGTCCCGCCGCGACCGGCTCCTCTGGCGGCTCGCCGCGCTGCTCGCGCAACACGGCCTTGCGGGAGAGGCGGACCCTGCCGGTGGCGTCGATGTCGATCACCTTGACCAGGGTCTCGTCCCCCTCGTCGAGCTCGTCCCGGACCTCGTTGATGCGCTGCTCGGCGATCTCGGAGATATGCACCAGGCCTTCCACGCCGGGGAGGATCTCCACGAAGGCGCCGAAGTTGACCACGCGCACCACCTTGCCCAGGTAGGTCTTCCCCAGCTCGGCCTCGGCGGTGATCTCTTTGATGATGTCCACCGCCTTCTTGGCCGCCGTCTCGTCGGTGGAGGCGATGTCCACCCGGCCGTCGTCGTGCACCTCGATCTTGCACCCGGTGCGCTCGACGATGGAGCGGATCATCTTCCCGCCGGGGCCGATGATCTCCCGGATCTTGTCCTTGTTGACCTGGATGGTGATGATGCGCGGCGCGTACATGGAGATGTCGGCGCGGTGCGAGGGCAGGGACGCGTCCATCACGTCCAGGATGTGGAGGCGTCCGTGGCGGGCCTGCTCCAGCGCCTGAGACATGATCTCCCGGGTGATCCCGGTGATCTTGATGTCCATCTGAAGGGCAGTGATGCCCTTGCGCGTCCCCGCCACCTTGAAGTCCATGTCGCCGTGGTGGTCCTCGGCGCCGGCGATGTCGGTGAGAACCGCGAACCGGTCCCCTTCCTTCACGAGGCCCATGGCCACGCCGGCCACGGGCGAGGCCATGGGAACGCCGGCGTCCATGAGCGCGAGCGATCCCCCGCAGATGCTGGCCATCGAGGACGAGCCGTTCGACTCCAGGATGTCCGACACGATGCGGATCGTGTAGGGCCACTGCTCTTCCTTGGGGGTGAGGGGCAGCAGGGAGCGCTCGGCCAGGGCACCGTGCCCGATCTCGCGCCGGCCCGGGCCCCGCAGGAACTTCACCTCACCCACCGAGAAGGGAGGGAAGTTGTAGTGGAGCATGAAGCGCTTGAAGGATTCGCCCTCGATCCAGTCCAATCGCTGGGCATCCGCGGAGGTGCCCAAGGTGACGGTGACCAGGGCCTGGGTCTCGCCGCGCGTGAACAGGGCGGAGCCGTGGGTCCGAGGCAGGACCCCCACCTCGCAGGTGATGGGGCGGATCTGATCGAAGCGCCGTCCGTCCAGGCGCACGCCGCGCTGCAGCACCTCGTCGCGGAGGACGTGGTCCTGCAGCTCGTACCAGGTGCGCTTGGCGAAGGCCTTCTGCTCCACCTCGTCGGCACCGAAACCGGCCAGCATCTCGTCCTTGAGGGCGTCCACGGCGGCGTAGTTCTCGAGCTTGTTGGGGATCCGCATGGCGGCGGCGAGGCGCTCCCGCCAGTCCCGCTCCAGGCGCTCCCGCACGCCCGCGGGCTCCTCGCGCGCGGGGACGAGGCGCCGCGTGATGCCCATCTCAGCCACCATCTCGTTCTCGACGGCGACGATCTTGCGAATGGCATCGTGGCCGCGCCAAAGCGCCTCGAGCATCTCCTCCTCGGAGATCTCGTTGGCGCCCGCTTCCACCATGACGATGGCGTCCTCGGATCCCGCCACCACCAGGTCGAGCCGGCTGTTCTCGAGCTCCTTGTAGGTGGGATTGATCAGGTAGGTGCCTTCGGGGGTGAGGCCCACGCGCACGGCCGCGATCGGAGTGGGGAAGGGGATGTTGGAGATGCTCAGCGCGAACGAGGCTCCCGTCACCGCGAGGACGTCGGGGTCATTCTCCTGGTCGACGGAGAGGACGAGCGCGATCACCTGGGTCTCGCAGGCCCAGCCCTCGGGGAAGAGGGGGCGCAGCGGCCGATCCGTCATCCGGGAGGTGAGGACCTCCTTCTCGTTGGGTCGCCCTTCCCGGCGAAAGAAACCGCCGGGGATCTTGCCGGCCGCGTAGGTGTTCTCGCGGTAGTCCACGGTGAGCGGCAGGAAGTCCACCCCCTCGCGGGGGGTCCTGCTGGCACAGGCGGTGACCAGCACCACCGTGTCGCCGGTGCGGACGACGACCGCGCCGTCCGCCTGCTTCGCCACGTGTCCTGTCTCGACGACGAGGCGCTTGCCTCCCAGGTCGATCTCTTTCCTTCGGATCAATGCGGTGACCTCCAGGGGAAGCCGGCGCGTGAGCGGTCGGATGGCGCTC
Organism: Candidatus Polarisedimenticolaceae bacterium; assembly: GCA_036274395.1. Classification (GTDB taxonomy): domain Bacteria; phylum Acidobacteriota; class Polarisedimenticolia; order Polarisedimenticolales; family DASUFT01; genus DASUFT01. The sequence goes on from DASUFT010000111.1 coordinate 64,117, forward strand.
CGCTCCGTCGCGGGAAGGAGCCCGCGCGGGGGGAAAGCTCGGAAGCTGCGTTACTTCCGGATGCCGAGCCGGCCGAGGATGCGCTGGTAGCGTTCAAGATCTTTGCGTTTCAGATAGTCCAGCAGCCGGCGGCGCTTGCCGACCATCTTCAGCAGGCCCTGGCGGGAGTGATGGTCCTTGCCGTGGGCCTTGAAGTGCTCGGTGAGGTACTCGATCCGCTTGGTGAGGAGGGCGATCTGGACCTCGGGGGAGCCGGTGTCCACGTCGTGGGTTCGGTAGCTCTGGATCAGGTCGACCTTGCTTTCCCGGGTCAGGGGCACCGCGCGTCCTCCTCCGAGACCGCCGTCGCTTGCGGACGGTTCAGAAAGTGAACGAAAACGACTGGCTTGGAACCGGCGCAATCTACCACAGGGCCTGCGGGTCGGCCAGGATCACCCGGGGCCGCAGGGCCGCGGAAGCGAAGAGCCCGACCCCCAGCAGCTCGCCGCTGGCGTCGTGCACCGCCACCTCTCCCTCTCCCGGCTCCATCCAGGGGAGGGGAGTTCCCGCGCGGAAGCGGCGGGCGAGGAGCGGGTCCCCCAGGGCCAGCGTGGGGAGGGCGAGGGGCAGGATCCGCAGCGGGACCACCGCCTCCTGCCATGCCCGTGCGTCGGCACGCTCGTCCCCGGTCAGGGCGGCGGCGGGGAGCCGAAACGCGCCCGCGCTCTTCCGCCGGAGCGCGGTGACGCTGGCCCCGCAGCCCAGCGCCACGCCGAGATCGCGGACCAGGGCGCGCACGTAGGTGCCCCCGGAGACGGTGGCGTCGAAGCCCCAGTCCGCGTCCGTGGCCCCAGGGAACAGGGACAGGGAGGAGACCGTCACCTCCGTGGCCGGCGGACGGACCGCGATGCCGCGGCGGGCCAGCCGGTAGGCGCGGACCCCTTCCACCTTGCGGGCCGAGAAGGAGGGTGGGACCTGCAGTGCGGTCCCCACCGCCGCCTCCGCCGCGCCGAGCACGGCTTCGGCGGAGGGGAGAGGACCGGCGTGCTGGCTCACGAGGGTCCCGGCGGCATCGTCCGTGGAGGTGGTGATCCCCAGGCGGAAGGAGCCCGTGTAACGCTTGGGCTCGTCGTCGAGGAAGCGGAGGAGGCGCGTGGCCCGGCCCAGGAGGAGCACCAGCAGGCCGGTGGCGGGCGGGTCGAGGGTTCCGGCGTGGCCGATGCGGGGCTGCCCCAGGAGACGGCGCGCCCGGGCCACCAGATCGTGGCTCGTGGGGCCGGCCGGCTTGTCCAGGCAGAGCGCTCCCTCGAGCGTCACTCTTCCTCCTCCTCGCCCCCAGGGCCCGCGTGCAGCTCGCGCAGGATCGTCTCCACCCGGAAGCCGCGCTCCACCCCCGCGTCCTCCTCGAAGACGAGCTCCGGGGTGAACCGGAGGGACAGCTCGCGCCCCACGGCGCGCCGGAAGAACGGAGCGGCGCTGTTCAGGCCCTTCAGGGCGGCGGTGCGCTCGGCGTCGCTGCCGTGCCCCGCCACGAACACGCGGGCCACGTGGAGATCCTTCGATACTTCCACCCCCGTGAGGGTGACGAAGCCGATCCGGGGGTCGCGCACCTCCTCGCGCAGCAGCCTGGCCACGATCTCCTGGATCCGCTGGCCCACTCGCTCGCCACGATGCCCGCTCATCCTAGGTCCCCTCGACGTCCAGGAACTCCGGCTCCGAGGCGCTGACGTGGCCGGGCACGTGAGCCTCCACCTCCCGGCCCACGGCGCCGAAGAGGCGGACCAAGGCGTCGCGGTTCCCGGCCACGGAGACCACCACCACCTCCGCGCGCTGCCAGAGCGAGGCGTGCTCCTCCTCCTCGAGCACGGCCACGTTGTGGTGCGCCCGCAGCCGGTCCTTGACCCGGCGCAGCACCTGGCGCTTGTCCTTGAGGGACCGGGACTCCGGCAGATGGATCTGGAACGAGGTGATGCCGAGGACCACTAGAGGGTCTGGGCCGCGATCTTCTCCACGACGAAGAACTCGATCACGTCGCCTTCCTTGAGGTCGTTGAAGTTCGCGATGCCGATGCCGCACTCGAAGCCCTGCTTGACCTCGGAGACGTCGTCCTTGAAGCGGCGCAGGGAGCCCACCTTGCCCGTGTAGATCACCACGTTGTCCCGCAGGAGGCGCACCTCGGCGGAGCGCTTGAGCGTGCCGTCGGTGACGTAGCAGCCGGCGATGGTCCCCACCTTGGGCACCTTGAAGAGCTGGCGCACCTCGGCCTGGCCGAGCACGCTCTCCTTCAGGGTGGGCTCCAGCATCCCCACCATGGCGGACCGCAGCTCGTTGATCAGGTCGTAGATCACGGTGTACAGCCGGACCTCGACCTCTTCCTTCCCGGCCAGGTCGGCGGTGGCGCGGTCGGGCCGCACGTTGAAGCCGACGATGATGGCCTCGGAGGCCGCGGCCAGCAGCACGTCCGCCTGGGTGACGGCTCCGGTGGTGGAGCGCAGCAGGTTGATGCGCACCTTGTCCTGGGGCAGCTCCGAGATGGACTTCTGCAACGCCTCCAGGGAGCCCTGCACGTCCGCCTTGAGGAGGATGGAGAGCTCCTTCGCCTCGCCCTCGGCGATCTGGCGGGAGAGGGCCTCCAGGCTGCGGCGCGAGGAACGCGCCAGGGCGGCCACCCGCGCCTTCTCCTGGCGGAAGGAGGCGATCTGCCGGGCCTTGGCCTCGTCGCTCACCGCCTGGAAGAGATCGCCCGCGCCGGGCTCGCCGGCGAACCCCATCACCTCCACGGGGACGGCCGGGCCCGCCTCTTCCACGCGGTGGCCGGTGGCGTCCGCCATGGCCCGGACCTTGCCGTGGGCCGAGCCGGCGATGAAGGGATCGCCGACCTTGAGCGTGCCGTCCTGCACGAGCACGGTGGCGATGGTGCCGCGGGCGCGATCGAGCCGCGCTTCCAGCACCACACCGGTGGCGAGCTTCTCCGGGTTGGCCTTCAGGTCCTGGATGTCGGCGACCAGGAGGACCATGTCCAGCAGGTCGTCGAGACCGGTGCGCTTCTTGGCCGAGACCTCCACCGCCACGGTCTGGCCGCCGTACTCCTCCACCAGCAGCTCGCGCTCCGCGAGCTGCTGCTTCACGCGCTCGGGGCGGGCCTCGGGCTTGTCCACCTTGTTGATCGCCACCACGATGGGGACATTGGCGGCGCGGGCGTGGTCGATGGCCTCCAGCGTCTGCGGGCGCACCCCGTCGTCGGCCGCCACCACCAGCACCACGATGTCGGTGACGCGGGCCCCGCGGGCGCGCATCATCGTGAACGCCTCGTGGCCGGGGGTGTCGAGGAAGGTGATCTTCCGCCCCTTCTCCAGCACCTGGTAGGCGCCGATGTGCTGGGTGATGCCGCCGTGCTCGGTCTCCACCACGTTCGTGGTGCGGATGGCGTCCAGCAGGGACGTCTTGCCGTGGTCGACGTGGCCCATGACCGTGACCACTGGCGGGCGGGGACGGAGGTCCTCCTTGCGGTCGGCCTCCTTGGTCTCCACCGCGGCGGGGGCCGTCCCCTCCTGCTGGGTTTGCTCCTCGAAGCTCTGGATCGAGGCCTCGGAGCCGAACTCCTTGGCCACCTCGACGGCCACGCTGGGGTCGAGCGGCTGGTTGATCGTGGTCATCACGCCGCGGGCCATCAGCTTGGCGATGACGTCCTTCGACTTGCGGTTGAGCTTCTCCGCGAGCTCCTTCACCGTCACTGCCTCGGACAGGACGACCTTCTCCGGGACAGGGGGCAGATCGGGCTTGGGCCGCGCCACCGGGGGCGGGGCCTCGACCTTGTCCCGCCTGCGTCCGCGGTCGCGGGGAGGCAGCGGCGGGGCGGGGCGGGGTGCCGTGCCGGGCGCCGCGGGCGCGCCTGGACCGGCGCCGGGCGCGGGCCGCACCGGGGGCGCTCCCGGGCCCATGGGACGGGGTGGCCTCCCCAGGTCCGGCCGGGGGGGTGGCACGGCACGCCCCGGCGCGGGACGAGCGGAGGGAAGCGGCGGCCGGGGCGCGGTCCCCGGGCTCGGCGGCATCCGCCGGGCGGGGAACACGCGGGGGCCGCGCGGTCCCGAGGACGGCGGCAGGGGCGGCGGCATGGGATAGGCGACGGACGGCTCCGGAGCCGCCGCCGCGGGCGCGGGAGCGGGGGGCGGCGGGGCCGGGCGAGGCGGCGGGGGCACGGGAACGTGCGCCGCGGGCTCGGCGGCCACCGGAACCGGCTCGGCCTCGGCCGGAGCGGACGGGGCCTCGGTGGCGAGGGGAGCGGGCGCTTCGGCCGGCTCCGGGGCCTCGGCCTCCTCGGGCTCGGCCACCGCCGTCGCCGTACCGCCGGCCGGGGCCGCGGCGGTCTCCACCTCCGGGTCGTGCCGGCGCTGCTCGGCGATCTTGGCGCGCTCGCGATCGATGGCCGCCAGCAGCGTGTTCCGCACCAGGTCGGCCGTGTCGTCGTCGAGCGTGCTCAGGTCGGACTTCACCTCGCGGCCGAGACGGTCCAGCAGCTCCAGGATCAGAACGCTCTGAACCTTGAGCTCCTTGGCGAGCTGGTAGACCCTCACCTTCATCCGGCCTTCTCGTCTTCTGACTGGACTTCCTGGGCCGGGGCCTCCGCAGGACCGGGTTCCTCCTCCCCGATCTCTCCGGCGCGCTCGAGGATGGCGGCGTTCTCCGCGGCCTCGCGCTCCGCGGCCGCGCGCGCCTCCTCCTCGGCCCGGGCCGCGGCTTCCGCCTCCGCTTCCGCCTCGGCGGCGATCACGTCCACGATCTGCTCGGCCGCGTCGTGGATGCCGATGGCGGTGTCGTCGTCGATCCCCTCGATGCTGGTCAGATCCTCGAGCGAGGCCAGGGTCAGCTCCTCGATGCTGCGGAAGCCGGCGTCCAGGAGCAGGGCCACCACGGAGGCCTCCACGCCGGGAAGGCGCGACAGCTCGCGGCTGGCGCGGGCCATCCGCTCCATCTCCGCCTCCACCTCGGCCTTCTTCTCCGCCTCGCTCTTGATGTCCAGGCGCCAGCCGGTGAGCTTGCTGGCGAGGCGCACGTTCTGGCCCTTCTTGCCGATGGCCAGGGAGAGCTGGTCCTCGGAGACGATGACCTCGATCTCCCGGTTCTCGTAGTCGCGCACCGCCACCCGGTTGATCGTGGCCGGGTTCAGGCCGTTGCGGACGTACTGGGAGATGTCGTCGTCGTACTGGACGATGTCGATCTTCTCCCCCCGCAGCTCGCGGATCACCGCCTGCACGCGGGAGCCCTTCATGCCCACGCAGGCGCCCACGGGGTCCACGTCCCGGTCACGCGAGCGCACCGCCACCTTGCTGCGCTCCCCGGCGTCCCGGGCCACGCTGACGATGGAGACGGTGCCGTCGTAGATCTCGGGGACCTCCATCTCGAACAGCTTCTTGACCAGCAGCTCGCTGGCGCGGGAGAGGATGAGCTGCGGCCCCTTCCCCAGGCGCTCCACGTGCACGAGCACGGCGCGGATGCGATCCCCCGGGTTGTAGTGCTCGGCCCGGGACTGCTCCCTGCGGGGGATCACCCCCTCCGTGCGGCCCAGGTCGACCACCATGTCGCCGCGGTCGAAGCGCTTGGCCTGCCCGGTGAGGATGTCGCCGATGCGGTCGCCGTACTCGCGCCAGACGATCTCCCGCTCCGCCTCCTTGACCTTCTGGTAGATCACCTGCTTGGCGGCCTGAGCGGCGATGCGGGTGAGGGGAGCCTCGGCCAGATCCTTGGGCGTCTCGATGACGTCCCCCAGCTCGGCCTCCGGGCGCAGCTTGCGCGCGTCCTCCAGGGAGATCTCCACCATGGGGTCCATCAGCTCTTCTTCGTCCACCACGGTCTGCTTGGAGAACAGGGCGAAGTGGCCGCTCTCCCGGTCGAAGCGGGCGCCCATGTCCTCGCGGCTGCGGTAGTACTTGCGCGAGGCGGCGGCGTAGGCCTCCTCCACCGCCTGGATGATCACCTCGGGGTCGATCCCCTTCTCGCGGCCGATCTGCTCGATGGTGTGAAACAGTTCGCTGCTCATCGAGATCGTACTCTCCTGCAGGCCATGGCGACCCGACACTATACCACGCGATTTCCGCGCTCTTTTGCGCGCGCGACCGTGATCTCCTGCCGCGCCAGCACCACGTTTTCCCGCGGCAGCAAGACCTCTTCGCCCCCGTCCAGGAGCACCCGGAGCGCCCCCTCCTCCATGCCCAGCAGCTCGCCTGTGAGGTGCTTGCTCCCGGCCACCGGGGCGGTCACCTGGACCTCCACGCGGCGCCCCCGGTTGCGGCGGACGTCGTCCTCGGTGCGGATGGGACGGTCCAGGCCCGGGGAGGAGACCTCGAGGTTGTAGCTGGACTCCAGCAGCTCGGTGGCGTCGAGGGCCGGGCCCAGCGCCTCCGTCATGCGCTGGCAGTCCTCGAGGGTCACCCCGGGGGTGCCGGGGCGGTCGATGTCCACCCGGAGCAGGGTGAACCTCCCCGCCCGGTGGAAGACGACCTCCACCACCTCGAGCCCGAGCGTCGGCGCCAGGTCCTCCGCCACGCGGCGGACCTCGCTCCGGATGCGCTCCTCGGATGCGCCCATGACCCTCACGCCGAAATAAAAAAGGTGGGCCCCGGCCCACCTTCCTCGACCCCGACCCAAACGCGCGCACTCTATCAGGGATCAGAGGCGGGCGGCAAGGGCGCGCAGGGTGGCGTCCCCGGGGTGCCGGGCGAGCGAGTCGGAGACGACCCGGCGGGCTTCGTCCCGGCGGCCGGCCCGGGCGAGGACCAGCGCGGTGCCGGCGGCGGTGGCGGGCTCGGGCGCGCCGAGTTCCCTGGCGCGACGGAAGGCGTCGAGCGCTCCGTCGGTGTTGCCCAGGCGGTCCTGCGCGCCGGCGATGGCCAGCCAGGCGTGGGGGTCGGTCGGGTTCGTGCGGAGCGCCCAGGCCAGCCTCTCCTGCGCCTCGGCCTTTCGGCCGAGCGCGGCCAGGGTGCCGGCAAGGTTCCCGAGATAGACCCCGTTGTCCGGCTGCAGATCGGTCGCAGCCTGGAAGGAAGCCAGCGCGCCTTCGAGATCGCCCTTGGCGCGCGCGTGCTCGCCCAGCAGGTTCTGGTAGAGGTCGGCGTCCTTGGAGGCGGCCAGTCCTCGCTCCAGGTAGGGAACGATCCGGTCCGGCTGCCCGGCGGCGCGATAGAGCGTCTGCAGGCGGAGCAGCGCGGAGGTCAGCAGGGGCTCCGTGGCCAGCGCGCGCTCGTACGAAGCGACCGCTCCAGCAGGATCGCCACGCGCCTCCTTCATCCGTCCGTCGATGGCCGTGCGCACGCCCTCGGTGGTGCGCGGCCCGAACGTGCGGGCGTCCGCCTCGGCCTGCGCGGCGTTCCCCGCTTTCAGGTCCATCTCGACCATCCAGAGCACGCTGTGCGGGTTCATCTGGTCCGGGATGGCGGCGTAGCCGTCGCGCAGGGCGGCTGCCGCCTCGTCGAACCGTCCCTGGGTGGCGCGCACCTCCGACAGCATGGCGTAGGTCTTGGGGAAGGGCTGCCGCTGGTTGGCCTGGAGGAGCTCCGCCTCGGCACCGCGGAGGTCTCCTTGCTTGATGAGGTTGGTCGCCAGGTTGCGGTGGTAGTAGACCTGGGTCTCCGCCTCCCCTTCCTCGGCGAGCGCGTTCTCCGCCACCGCCGCCGGCGCGGGCGCCTCCCCGCCTCCCACGTATCCGAGGGCGCGGAGGTTCGCCATCATCTCCGCGGTGGCCTCCGCATCGAGAGGAACCGCACGGTCGCGGGCCAGGGGCTTGCCGACCAGCTCGTAGGAGCGGATGCGCTGCACGGGGCCCGGGTCGGCGAAGGCGTCGAGGACCGGACGTCCCGGCATGTCCTCTGCTTGGGGAAGGCCGGTGAGGTAGAGGAGGGTCGGCGCGACGTCGTAGATGCTCGCCCTGGGTAGGGTCCTGCGCACGATCCCGGGGCCGTGCAGCAGGAAGACCCCCCATGCACGATGCCATTCCGCGGGCATGCCGGTCGTGTACGGCGCGATGTCCGGCGGCCGGCGGGTACCCGCCTTGAACCCGTGGTCCGAGACGACGACCGTCACGGTTCCCGGACCGGCTGCCGCCAGCAGCTCCCCGACCTGCCGATCCTGGTAACGCAGGTACGCCGGGACCGCTCCTGCGTACCGCAGGAAGTCGGCGTCCGAACACTGCGCCATGCGCGGCTCCATGCAGTGCTGGAACCGGTGCCCCATCATGTCGATGCCCTCGTAGTAGACCGCCACGAAGGGGGATCCGGCGCGCAGCTGCTCCAGGGCGAGCGCGTGGTAGGTCTTCGCCGCGGCCAGCAGCTTCAGCACGAAGCTCACCGGCTCCTGCGGTTTCTTGTCGGTGGGGTCCGGCGTCTCCGGAGCCGCCGCCTGCTGCTGGGCCTCACGCCGGTCGGCCTCGCTGAGCCAGGGAAGGATGGCCCGCATGTCCTCGAGGCTCACGTCCGCCAGCGGCACCAGAGCGTCCTTGTGCCGAGCGAGATAGTCCTCCGGCCAGGCCAGGTGCGGCCGGGTCGCCGCCGCCTCCCTCCCTCCGCGCACGACGGTGTAGGCCACCAGCTCCGTGACCTTCGTGCCGAGGATGGCCTCCGCGGGGTAGCTCGCCCACCAGGCGAGCCACGACGAGGAGCGGTCCAGCTCGGTGAAGTCGTTCCAGAGCGCCTTGACCTTGCGGAAATCGCTGGAGATCGGCCGGCGGGTCCCGGTCGTCCGATCCTTCACCAGGAAGTCCGCGATGCCGTGCTGGTCCGGGGGCTTGCCGGTCGCGATCGTGGTCCACAGGAGCGGGGAGAGCATGGGGTCGTACGAACGGAGGTCCGCGCGCGCCCCGTCGCGCGCCAGGCGCGCCAGGTTCGGGAGCTGCCCGGTGCGCATGAGAGGGTCGAGCGTCTCCCAGTCCGCGCCGTCCAGGCCGATCACCAGGACGCGGCTCCGCATGGGCTCCATGCGGGCGCGCGCCTCCTCGGTGCGCCGGCGCAGCAGGACAGCATCGGCCACGTCCGAGGTGACCCGGACCCGGGTCAGCACTACGCCGGCGGCGCTCCCGGCGGCGACCACCCGTGCCTCCAGGGAAGCCGGGTCGGAGAGGATCGTCTCGACGTCCGAGCGACGGCCGAGGTCGTCTAGGACGGACTGGGCGAGCGCCTTCAGCGCCTCGGTGAGTCCGAGCCTGCGCGCATCGGAGGCCAGCCGCGGCGCCACGGTGCCGCCCAGGGCGTATTCCCCGTCCAGGTCGAAGGTGAAGCGCGCCCCCTCGGGGGTCCGCAACTCGATGCCTCGGCACTCCACGGTTCCCGTGCGCGGCAGGACGCGCAAGCGCGCCCAGGGCGCCACCAGGTGCCATCCCGGGCCGACAACCCCCCTCCCACCCACTCCTACGGCGCCTGCGGGGACGCGCTGCAGGGAGGCACCGAGGAGAGCGAGCAGGAACAGCGCGGAAAACGCGACCCAAATGGAGCGGCGGCGCACGTCGGCATTGTAGCGGCCACGCTACAATGCGGCCGGGAGCGGTTGAGGGACGTCATGGGCCGCTGCCCACAGAGGATGGAGGTTCCATGACACGTGCGCGCACGCTCGGA
>DASUFT010000112.1:0-121999 GCA_036274395.1 Candidatus Polarisedimenticolaceae bacterium
GCTGCACGTCGCTCGAGCACGAGATCCTCTACGGGAGCCTCGCCGGCGTGAGCAGCTACGCGCTGGATGGGAGCGTCTGCAACCTGGGGAGCGCGGGCACGACCCGCTGGAGCGGGGTACCGTCAGGCGATCTCTGGTTCCTGGTGGTGGGGAGCGACGGCGCCGGGACGGAGGGTTCCTGGGGGACCGGCGCCGGAGGCGCCCCGCGCAAGGGCGGGGACGCCTCCGGTCAGTGCGGCAACGTCATGCGGAGCAACGCGGGCACCTGTCCTTAGACTCAGAAGCAGGCGTCCATGGCCTGCAGCGAGAAGTTGATCGAGGCGCCGTAGGCGTCCATCACCCGGAAGGGATCGGCGCCCGCGGTGCGCAGCCGGTTGCCATCGTCGAGCCTCTTCACCGCCTGGCAGACCGGCGAGCCGCTGACCGTGCAGACGCCGCACTGTGCGATCGCCAGCTCCAGGCGATAGGTGACGAGGGCGCGCGCGATCTCCAGGATCCGGTCCTGGAGGTCGAGGATCTGCTGCTCCGTGAAGGGTGAGGGGGAGGCCGCCGCGTTCTCGAGCGCGCGCAGGCAGAAGTCCAGCCACGTCTTCACCGCGTTGTCGTCGCGGTCGGGCGTGTTCGTGGCGAGGTCATCCAGGGCGGCGAGCCCGTCCTGGCGGGCCAGCTCCAGCGCAGCGGCGAGAGGGGAGTCGGGGGGCGCCTGCCCCACCATCGTGGCCAGGACGCCGGCGGGGCCGAAGAGGTCCATCAGCGACCCCACCGCGTCGTCCCGCAGCGTCCCCGTGCCCTGGAACGTGATGAGGACGGTCCCGGCCAGCCGGTCCATCCCCATCGTGAGGTCGAGGGAGGCGCCGGAGCCGTCCCGCACGAAGTAGAAGGCGTTGGTCCCGTTGGCCAGGGTGGGATCCGCGACCGTCCCCGCGCTCATCACGGTGAACGCCGGGGTGGGGGCGGACAGCGCCGCGTCGGCCGAGGCGACCCGGTAGACCTGGTACGGACCGGCCGCCCAGGCAGGGGCGGCAGCGAGGGTGATCAGGAGCGCCATCGAGGTTCGCCGCGTCATGTCGTGCCTCCCGCGAAAGACGTTTCCGTGACTCGAGGCACGAATCTGGGCATGGAACGGGTGGGATCAATGCCGGAAAGGCCGGAGGACCTCTTTGGTCCACAGGCTCCGCGCGGAGCGCGCCGCCTGTCGTCCCGGTCGGGTTCGTCTATTTTGGTAAGTACGAAAATGATCCCGGAGTTCGAGGTGGCGATCGTGGGGGGCGGGCCGGCCGGGCTGTCGGCGGCGCTGATGCTGGGCCGCTGCCGCCGCAAGGTCGTGGTCTTCGACGACGGCCATCCCCGGAACGCGTCCTCCCGCGCCGCCCACGGGTTCCTGACCCGGGACGGGGCGCCCCCCGAGCTGCTGCGCCGGGCCGGGGTCGAGGAGGTGGAGCGGTACGGGGTGACCGTGCGGCGGGCGCACGTCTCCGACGTCACCGGGAGCGACGGGGCCTTCGCCCTGCGCACGGCGGACGGGGACGCGGTCCGGGCGAGCAAGCTCCTCCTGGCCACCGGGGTGGTGGACCGGCTCCCCCCGATCGCGGGGGTGGCGGACTTCTACGGGCGGAGCGTCTTCCATTGCCCCTACTGCGACGCCTGGGAGTTCCGCGACCGCCCCCTCGCCGCCTACGCGCCGGGCCGGCAGGGAGCGGAGCTGGCGCTCTCGCTGCAGAGCTGGTCGGCGGAGGTGGTGCTGCTGCTGGACGGTGGACCGCCCCCTCCGCCCCGGCTGGTCTCCGCCCTGGGGAAGGCGGGCATCCCGCTGCGCGAGGAGCGCATCCAGTCCCTCCGCGGTTCCCACGGACTCCTCGAGGCCATCGTCCTGGAGGACGGGACGGCGCAGGCCTGCCACGCCCTGTTCTTCCACCTCGGCTACGCGCAGCGCTCCGACCTCCCTCAGCGCCTGGGCGTGGAGCGCACGCGCAAGGGGACGGTGCGCACCGGACGTTTCGAGCAGACGAACGTGCCCGGGGTGTGGGTGGTGGGGGATGCGTCCCGCGACGTGCAGTGGATCGCGATCGCCGCGGCGGAGGGGGCGCGGGCCGCATTCGCCATCCACCGCGCCCTCCGGGGCTGAGCGGATCCCTGGTATCGTGCCGGCATGGGTCGTCTCGCCCTCGCGGCATGCGCGCTCCTGCTCCAGGTGGCGCCGCCTCCCCAGCCCGTCTCCCCGCCGGAGCCGCCGGCGGAGGCGATCGTGGAGCGCGTCGTCCCCTTCACGCCGGGAAGGGCGGTCCCCCTCAACCTGGAGCTGGGGCCGGTGCGTCTCCGGAGGGTGACCTTCGACGTCGCCTCCGCCGACGAGCCCGAAGGCTCGATCCTGGGCGCGCTGCAGGGAGAGGACGCCGCCACCTCCTCGAACCTGCGGGCACGCTTCGACGTGGAGGGGGAGCCGGCCGAGCCGTGGGTGGCCGAGGTGAGGATCGAGCTCCTGGATCGGCGGGGGCGGACGATCGACCGCTTCGGCCAGGGCGAGGGGCTGGACGTGGGCGTGGCCACCCTGCACGTGGACCGCTGGATCCTGGCGTACGTCCTCCCGTACATCCGATCCGCGCGCATCCACGTGGAAGCGCGCCGCGAGGGCTAGAGGTCGGCGGCGGCGCGCACGCGGGTGCGCCGGAAGCGGCCGGGGGGATCCTGCTCGAGGTGGAGGCGGAAGGCGCGGGCGCCGCGATCGGCGCCGCGCGAGCGCTCCAGCGCCACGCCCTGCCGGACCACGGCCGCCCAGACCGGCCGCAGGCGCGCCGTGGCTTCCCGGCTCAGCCCCTCGCGGATGGTGAGCTTGACGTCGATGACCCAGGTGCCTCCGTCGTCGAAGGCGCCGTCCACCTGGACCATGAAGTCCGGGTGATTGCTCGTGCTGGCCAAGGCGCTGTCCCCTCGTGGAAGGTAGGAGCGGGCGGAAGAGGTTGCCCACATCCTACCACCGACGGGAGATTCAGGGCGCCAGATCCGGCGGCTCCGGCGCCTGGGGCCCGCCCGCGCCTTCGCTCCCGAGCTGCTGGAGGAGCCAGGCCACGGCGCGCTCCAGGGTGGGGTCCCCTCCCGCCGCCAGGGCCTCGGGAAGGTCGAAGACCTCCTCGTCGGGGGAGACCCCCTCGTTCTCGACCACGAAGCGGCCGCCCTCGTCGTAGATGCGGAAGCTGGGGACCTGCACCGCGCCCCCGTCCAGGAGGGGCGGGTTGCCGGAGAGGCCGATCAGCCCTCCCCAGGTGCGGGTGCCGAAGATCCGGCCCAGCCCCTTCTTGCGGAAGAAGTAGGGGAGGGCGTCCCCTCCCGAGGAGGAGTAGGCGTTCACCAGCATGGCCATGGGGCCGTCGTGGGCGAACCCGGGGGTGCGCATGGGAGCGATGCCGCGGCGCTTCCACCAGGCCAGGGTGTCCCGGCCCAGCATCTCGATCATGCGGTCGGGGATGAAGCCCCCGCCGTTGTAGCGGTCGTCGATCACCAGGGCGGCCTTGCGCGCCTGCCCGTAGAACATTTTCTGGAGCATGCGGTTGCCGTCAAAGGACGTGTCGGGGAGGTGGAGGTATCCGATCTTCCCCCCGGAGAGCCGGTCCACGAGCTCCATGCGCGAGCGCACCCAGTCCAGGTAGCGGAGGCCGAGCTCGCTGCCCACCGGGCGCACGGTCACCTTCCGTGCGCCGGCCATCTCTGGCTTCCCGTGCACCGTCAGCACCACCGGACGGTCGGCCTTCCCCTCCAGGAGGCGGTACGGGTTGTCCTTGGTCGTGAGATCGGCCCCGTCGATGGCGAGCAGGAACTCGCCCTCCTTCACCGCGATCCCGGGCTCGGTGAGCGGCGAGCGGTAGGTCTCGTCCCAGTTCTCGCCGGGGAAGATGCGGGCGATGCGGTAACGGCCGGAGGGGTCGGCCGCCAGCTCCGCCCCCAGCATGCCGCCCCGCACCCGCTCCACCCGGGTCTCGTCTCCGGAGGCGACGTAGGTGTGCCCCGCCTGCAGCTCCGAGATCATCTCCCCCAGGATGAAGTCGAGGTCGGCGCGCTGCGCGAGGTGGGGGACCAGCGCCCCGTAGCGCGTGCGCACGGCGTTCCAGTTCACGCCGTGCATGCCGGGGTCGTAGAACCAGTCGCGGGTGATGCGCCAGGCATCGTCGAACATCTGGCGCCACTCCGCACGGGGATCGACCTTCACGCGCAGGTCGTCCAGCTTCAGCCTGCCCTCTCCCGCCTTGGCGTTGGGCTTGGCGTCCACCACGGCGAAGGTCTCCCCGGTCCGGTAGAGGAGCTTCTTCCCGTCCCCGGAGAGCACCCACCCGGTGACGCCGTCCATCACCTTCTCTTCCTTGCGCTCCTTGAAGGAGTAGCGGTAGAGCGTGCCCGCGCCGCCGTCGCCGTCTCCGCCCTCACCTTCCGGCTGCCGCAGGTAGAAGATGGACTCCGCATTCACCTCGAGCCCGCCCCGGTAGTTCCCGGGCCGCACGTCCGGGAGGGCGAGCGTGCGGGCGGCGAAGCCCCCGGCCTGCAGGTCCACCGGCTGCGGCCTGGGCTTGGACGCGACCTCCTTCCCTTCCCTGCTCTCGGCCTCGGGCTTCTCCTTCTTCGCCTTCCTCGGCGGCGTCTCCCGCGGCTCGAACTCGTCGGCCGGGGACTTCTCGGCGCCCTCGGCGCTCCTGGGGTCGTCGTCGTCCCGCACCGGGAAGAGGCTGGGCACGTCCGGGTTCAGGGTGGCGACGAACACCCGGGTCGCGTTGCGATACAGGTAATTGAACTCGAAGGCGCTGAACACGGGACGGAAGTCGCGGTTGGAGAGGAAGAAGAGGTATTTCCCGTCGGCGGAGAACACGGGATCGCTGTCCTGGGTCATGCCGTCGGAAAGGGAGACACTCTTCCGCGCCGCCACGTCGTACACGAAGATGCCGGTGAGGCGGCTGTCGTGGCTCTTCTCGTAGGCGAGGTAGCGGCCGTCGGGCGACCAGGCGTACGTGGTCAGGTCCTCGTAGCCGCTCCGGTCCACCTCCACCGGGGTCCCGCCAGACGCCTCCACCAGGTAGAGGCGCTGCGTGCGGTCGGCGAAGGCGAGCTTCTTTCCGTCCGGCGACCAGCGCGGCGGGTACTTCCAGCAGCTGCCGCCGCGTGTGAGGGGACGGGCGGGGGCGGACCCGTCCAGGGGACGGACGTACAGCTCGTACTCGCCTGTGGCGTCGGAGAGATAGGCGACGGAGCGCCCGTCCGGGGAGAGCGCGGGGGAGTGCTCGCGCACCCCCTGGGTCTCCGTGAGGTTGCGGATGGCGCCAGCTTCTGCGGGAACGGTGAACAGCTCGCCGCGAGCCTCCAGGAGCACCCGGCTCCCCGCCGGCGAGAGGTCGAAGGCGGTGATGTTCCCCCGCACGTTCTTGAAGAAGGGGACGGCCCCGGGTCCATCGCTCCCCACCTGGAGGTGCAGCGGCTCCGCGCGCTCGCGGGCGAGGTCGAAGCGCCAGAGCGCTCCCTCGTGCATGAACACGATGGCGCCGGGACCCAGGCTGGGCCAGAGGACGTCGCCGTCCTCGAAGCGCGTCAGCCGGCGTGTGGCTCGCGTCTTCACGTCGAGCGCATAGAGGTTCAGGCGCCCGTCGCGGTCGGAGGTGAAGTAGAGGGTGTCCCCCGACCACATGGGGAAGTTGTCGGTGGCGGGGTCGTCGGTGACCCGCTCCGAGCGCGCCGCCGCGAAGTCGTGGATCCAGATGTCCTGTGCGCGCCCGCCCCGCGTGCGCTTCCAGGTCCGGAACTCGCGGTCCACCGGGGTCCAGGCCAGACGCTTCCCGTCCGGGGAGAAGGAGGCGCTGCCGCCGTGCGGGAAGAGGAGCGGCCTCTCCAGTCCGCCCGCCGGGTCCACCAGGAAATAGCGGCCCATGCGCTGGCCCCAGGGGGTCCGGTTCATGCGCACGAGGATCTTCCCCTCCGGCGTCCAGCCCAGCACCCAGTCGTCCCACCCCCCGCGCGGCGGCATGGGCCCCACGTCGGGGTAGTAGGTGAGCTGGCGCGGCGTGCCGCCCCAGGCGGGCATCACGTAGACCTGCCGGGAGCCCGTGTACTCGCCGCAGAAGGCGATCTGCGTCCCGTCCGGGGAGATCTTGGGGAATAGCTCCTGCCCGGCGTGGGAGGTGAGGCGCCAGGCCGGGCCTCCGGCGACCGAGCCGCGCCAGAGGTCCCCGGCATAGACGAACACCACGAAGTCCCCGTGGATGTCGGGGAAGCGCAGGAGCCTGGCCTCTTCCTGGGCCGCGGCGGGGAGCGCCGCCAGAGCCAGAGCCAGCAGGACGCCCGGGAGCGCCCTCACCGCGTGCCGGGAGCGGCGGAGCGGATGTCCTCGTCCACCTCGGAACCGTAGCGCTCGAAGTTCTTGCGGAACATCTCGGCCAGGCGCGCCGCCTGGGCATCGTAGGCGGCGCCGTCCGTCCACGTGCGGCGCGGGTCGAGCACCTCCTCGGGCACGCCGGGGACCGCCGTGGGTACCTGCACGCCGAAGTTGGGGTCGCGGCGGAACGCCGTCTCCGGGAGGGCGCCCGAGAGGGCCGCCCGCACCATGGCCCGGGTGTGCGGGATGGCGATGCGCCGCCCCGTCCCGTACGGCCCGCCCGTCCAGCCCGTGTTCAGCAGCCACACCGCGGGGCGGTGGCGCTCGATCCGCTCCCCCAGCATGTGCGCGTAGACGTTGGGGTGCATGGGAAGGAAGGGCTCGCCGAAGCAGGCGCTGAAGGTGGCCTGCGGCTCCTTGATCCCGCGTTCCGTCCCCGCCACCTTGGCCGTGTAGCCGGAGAGGAAGTAGTACTTGGCCTGCGCCACGGTGAGGCGGGAGAGCGGGGGCAGGACGCCGAACGCGTCCGCGGTGAGGAAAACGATGTTCGTGGGGTGCCCGGCCCGGCCCTCCCGCACCACGTTGGGCAGGTGGGTGATCGGGTAGGCCGCGCGCGTGTTCTCGGTCTTGGCATCGCTGTCCAGGTCGAGACGGCGGGAGGCGGCGTCATAGACCACGTTCTCCAGCACGGTGCCGAAGGTGCGCGTGGTCCCGTAGATCTCGGGCTCGTGGTCGGCGGAGAGGCGGATGACCTTGGCGTAGCAGCCGCCCTCGAAGTTGAAGATGCCGTCGTCGCTCCACCCGTGCTCGTCGTCCCCCACCAGGGGGCGCTCGGGATCCGCCGACAGGGTGGTCTTCCCCGTCCCGGACAGACCGAAGAAGAGCGCCACGTCCCCCTCCCTCCCCACGTTGGCGGAGCAGTGCATGGGGAGCACGCCCTTCAAGGGCAGGAGGTAGTTGAGGAGCGTGAACACCGACTTCTTGATCTCGCCGGCGTAGGAGGTGCCGCCGATGAGCACGATGCGGCGGGCCAGGTTCAGGAGGATGAACGCCTCGGAGCGCGTCCCGTCGCGGGAGGGCTCGGCCTTGAAGGAGGGGGCATGCACGATCGTGAACTCGGCGCGGTGCGCGTCCCGCTCCTGGGGGGTGTCCAGCCGGAGCAGGAGGTTGTGCGCGAAGAGCACGTGCCAGGGACTCTCGCTCACCAGGCGCAGCGGCAGCGTGAGCGCGGGGTCGGCGCCGCCCCGCAGGTCCTGCACGAAGATCTCCCTCCCCGAGAGGTGCTCCGCCACGCGCGCGTAGAGGGCATCGAACGCTTCCGGGGCGAAGGGGGCGTTGACCGCGCCCCAGGCCACCCGCTGCTCCGTCTCCGGCGTGCGCACCAGGAACTTGTCCTTGGGGGAGCGGCCCGTGTAAGGGGTGGTGTCCACGAGGAGGGCGCCGCCCGGGGAGAGCAGAGCCGTGCCCCGGCGGATCGCCTCTTCCACCAGCGCCGGTGCGGAGAGGTTCCAGTGCGCGCGGGGGGCGGCTTCCAGGCCGAGCGCGCGCAGAGCCGACTCTCGTTCGGTGGTGACCTGCATCGAGACTCTCCTCCGTGGGGCGGATTACCATAACACGCCGCCCAGCAGGGGCATGGACGCGGAAGTGGAGTGAACGTGGAGTGGATTGCGCACACGGAGGCCCTCGCCGTCGCCCTAGCGGCCATGGGCGAGGGGCCCCTCGCCGTCGACCTGGAGGCCGACTCCTTCCATCATTTCCGGGAGAAGGTGTGCCTGGTGCAGCTGTCCTTCGCCGGCAGGGATCTCCTCGTCGATCCGCTGGCGGGGGCGTCGCTCGATCCCCTGCGCCCGGTCCTCCAGGACCGCGCGATCCCCAAGGTGATGCACGGAGCGGACTACGACCTGCGCCTGCTCGGCCGCGATCACGGCATCGCCGTGGCCGGCGTGTTCGACACCATGATCGCGGCGCGTCTGACCGGCGAGCGTGTCTTCGGCCTGGCGGCGCTCCTGGAGAAGCACCTGTCCGTGCGCCTCGACAAGTCGCACCAGCGGGCGGACTGGTCGCGGCGCCCGCTCCCCCAGGCCATGGCGGCGTACGCGGTGGAGGACACGCGCCACCTCGCCGAGCTGGCCTTGCGCCTGCGCGCGCGGCTCACCGAGCTCGGACGTCTGGACTGGGCGGAGGAGGAGTTCCGCCGCCTGGAGGGCGTGCGCTGGACGGAGAGCGCCGAGCCCGAGCCGTGGCGGAAGATCAAGGGAGCGGTGGCGCTCTCCCCCCGCGAGCTGGCGGCGCTGCGCGAGCTGGCGGCCCTCCGCGAGGGGCTGGCGCGCGCGCGGGACGTGCCGCTGTTCCGCGTGCTGCGCGACGAGGCCGCGGTGGAGCTGGCGCGCCGCCGCCCGCGCACCCGGGGTGAGCTGGGCGAGGTCCCGGGGCTCCCGCGGCCGTTCCTCTCCGGGTCCGCCACCGCCTCCCTCCTGGCCGCCATCGCCCGGGCCGAGGCCCTTCCGGCCGAGGAGCTTCCCGAGGTCCGGCGGGGGATGCGCATCCGCGTGCCCGCCGAGTTCGAGGAGCGGGTCAAGCTCCTGCGCACGGCGCGCGACCGCGTGGCGGAGGCGCTCGACCTGGACCCGGCGCTGCTCGCCCCTCGCGGCACCCTGGAGGCCGTGGCGGCTCGGGAGCTGGCGGGAGAGCCGCCCGCCTCCGTCCCCGAGCTGCGCGACTGGCAGGCGGCGCTGCTGCTGCCGGTGTGGAGCGGTCCATGAGCGTTCTCGTCTTTGCCTGGAGCGGCGCGTACCATGACCGGGATGAGACGGGGGAGCGCGAGGTTTCCGGTGATCCTCTCCGTGTTTTCCGCGGTCTGGCTGCTGGCGGCCGCGCCCACCCCCGAGCCACCGGCCCCCCCGCCGGCGCCGCAGCCGGTGGTCTGGATGGGGGTGTTCCTGGACGACGCCGCGGATGGGGGGGTCCAGGTGCTGGGACTCGTCCCCGGCGGACCCGCCGACCGCAGTGGCATGGAGGCCGGCGACGTCGTGCTCGGGGTGGGGAGCGTCTCCGTGCTCGACCTGGAAACGCTCAACCAGACGCTGCTCACGATGAAGCCCGGTCAGCGGGCCGAGCTGCGGGTGCTGCGGGACGGCACCGTGCAGACGGTTCCCCTGGTGCTGGGCGATCGCGCGAAGGTCAAGCCCATGACGGAGCCGACGCCGACACCGGCGCCGGCGCCGAGGCCGCTCACCCTGTCGCGCCGGTTCCGGGACGTGCTCGGGCTCGAGGTGGTGTCCATTCCCGAGGACCTGCGCAAGCACTACGGCGCCCCGGCGGAGGCAGGCGCGCTGGTGGTCAAGCTGGAGGCCGACGGACCGGCCGCGCGGGCGGGCCTGCGTGTGGGCGACGTGCTGGTGCGGGCGGGGGAGAGGCCGGTGCAGGGACCGGCGGACGTGCTGGCGGGTGTGATCTCGGCCTCGGACGACGAGGTACCCCTGCAGGTGATCCGCTCCCGCAAGGCGGTCATGGTCTCCGTGCCGCGCCCGGCGGTGCCGCGCCCGGGACGGGCGGGGATGGCGGGCGCCGATGCCCGGGTCGTGGAGCTGACCGCCGAGGTCGACCGCCTGCGCGCACGGGTGGCGGAGCTCGAGGCAGAGCTGGAGAAAGCCCGGCGCGAGTGACGGTCCTGCTGGCCTCGCTTCTCCTGGCGCTTCCCGCGCCGGCCGCGAGCGACGCCGTGCTCGAGGCACTCCGCTCCGACCTCGGGGCAGAGGTCGCCCGGACGCTTTCTCCCGGAGCGAAGGATCCCGCGGAGGTGCTCGCTGCCATCGCCGCCGCCCAGGCTGGCTATCACTTCGCTTCCGGCCCGCTCTCCGTGGACACGGATCGGCGCTGGTTCGCGACCGTGCCCGGGGATGCGCCGGGCACGCCCGTCTTCGAGGTCCGGCGCTGGCCGGGGGACACCGTGCTGGCCGTCTATCCGGTGGCCCCGGGGACCGTGCCGGCCGCCCCCGGTCTCGCCTGGGGACCTCCGGAGGCGGACGGCACCCGGACGGGAGAGCTGCTGCAGGCGGGGGGGCGATGGCGCGCGCGGTGGGGCGTGCTCCCGGTCCCGGCGGCCCCGGCCGCGATCGGTGTCCTGCTGCTGGCCGGGGAGAGCGGCCTCGGGCCCGACGCCGTCGAGGCGCGCCAGCTCGAGCTGGACGCCGCGGCCTCCGCCCTGCAGGTCGATGCCGACCTGTGGCGGAGCATGCCTGCCTCCCCCCCGGGCGCGTTCGTGCTCCCTCTGCTCCCCGCCGCGCCGCGGGACGCCGACGAGCGCAAGGACGCCTGGCAGGTGGTGGAGGCGGGAGGAGGCTCCGTCTCCCTGCCGCCGGGCCTGCTGGCCCGCCGCACGGACCTCGGGGTCCCCGCACCGCGTCCGGTTCCCGGCGGTGTGCTGTGGGTGCGCGGGCGCTTCACGGACCGGGACGGAAACGCGGTCGCGGTCGGGGACGGGACCCGCGCCGGCTACGTGGCCGAGGTGCCGAAGCCGCCGCGCGGGTGGTCCCGGAGCACGCGCCCCCCCCTGGGTGTTCCCGGGGCGACGCTCTCCGCGGTGGAGCCGTTCGACCTGGCGGCCGACCGTTCCCGCGCCGGGGACGCCACCGCGGCGCGGTGGAACGAGGCGGGGTTTGCCGGGAGCTGGCTCGTGTTCCGCCTGCAGGGGACGGAGCGGGGGGTGGAGATCGGGCTGCCGGTGCTGCGCGGGCGCACGAGCCCGGCGCTGTTCTGGGTCCCCGCCACCTACCGGCCGGCGGGCGTGGCTCCCGCGGCGCCTCCCGTGGATCCCTCGGACCGGCTCGGCATCCGCTTCGAGCCGCCACTTCCCGCCGAGGCACGCCGGGACCCGGGCCTGGAGGGCCGTGTGTCGGGGCCGGGGTTCCGTGCCGAGGTGCCCAAGGGATGGTGGCCGCGGGCCAACCTGCGCACGGCCGACGGCTTTCCCCTGGAGTTCATCGACCGCCAGGGAACGGTGTGGGCGGTCCTGGAGCGGCAGATGGGAGCCGCCGATCCATCCCCCGCGGAGGGCTGGACCCCGGAGAAGCGCCCGCGCGGTTGGGGGGCGGCGGCGGCCTGGAGCCGTGCGGATGGGGCGCTGGCCCTGCGGGGCGCGGACGGGACGCAGTGGCGCGTGATCGCCAGGGAAGGGGCGGATGCCGGGAAGTGCCGGCGCCTGACCGGTCACCTGGTGCTGCTGGCGGCGGCGCGCGGGAAGGGAGGGGCCGCGGCGGAGCCTGCGCCCCGCCGCGACGGCCCCTAGGGCAGAAGCCGGATCAGCCGAGCCGGCGGATCAGCTGCTGGATGCTCCGCTCGGCACGGGCCGCGGGAGAGACGATGGCGCCGCCGCCGCGGGCGGCGGGCAGCGCGCCACTGGAGAGAGAGGTCGCCTCGAGCTTGCCGCCCATGTCGGGCGCGCTCACGCCGGGACTGGCGGAGAAGGACCCCGCCGGCGGGTCGACCGGATGCGGCAGCTCCACGGGCCCGCCCTCGTTCGAGACCTTGCGGGCGAAGTGCACCACCGTGTACCGCGGGTTCCACGCCTTGATCACCTTCCCATCGCTGGGCCCGGGATCGTCGTAGGCGAGGGCGGCGGGGGCACCCGCCAGCAGCATGAGCACCAGGGCAGCGGCGCCGACGGCCGCGATGGCGAGAATCCGAACGGAGGCTTGCATGGCCCCTCCTTGCGGCCGCGGGTTGCGGCCCCGGGGCGCTTCTACGCCCGCTCGATGTCGTGGGTCAAGCCGGTTGCAGTGGGAGGGCGGGGCGGCAGCAGGGAGAGGAGCTCCCGGAGGTCCGCGAGCACCGGCTGGCCGGTCTCCCGCAGCGCTTCCGGGGAGGACGACCCGCCGGGGACCAGCACCACGGGGACCCCCGCCTCCCGGGCGGTCTCCACGTCGAGCACCATGTCTCCCACGTAGAGCGTCTCGTGCCGCTCCACCCCCAGCGCCTCGCGGCACAGCCGCAGCATCGTGGGCTCGGGCTTGGTGGTGCCCGCGAGATCCGGTCCCAGCACCGCCCGGAAGGCCGGACGCATCCCAAGGGTGGAGAGGATCGCCTCGGCGAAGCGCGCGGGCTTGTTGCTGGCCACGGCCAGACCGTAGCCGCGCTCCACGAGCGCCTCCACCACCGTGCGGGCGTGGGGGAGGGCGAGGGTGCCGGTCGCGTACACCTCGGCGTAGCGCTCCCGGAACAGACGCACACCCTCTTCCACGTGAGCCGGTCCCACCAGGTCGGCGATGAGCGCGGGCAGCCCGCGCCCCACGTGCGCGCGCACCACGTCGGCGGGAAGGGGGGAGAGCCCATGTCCCTCGCGCGCGCGGTTCACGCTCTCGGTGATCGCGGGATACGAGTCGATGAGGGTGCCGTCGAGGTCGA
The DNA here is from genome assembly GCA_036274395.1 of Candidatus Polarisedimenticolaceae bacterium. Classification (GTDB taxonomy): domain Bacteria; phylum Acidobacteriota; class Polarisedimenticolia; order Polarisedimenticolales; family DASUFT01; genus DASUFT01. The sequence continues at coordinate 12,749 of DASUFT010000112.1, forward strand.
ACACGATCCCGCGCGTGCGCCGTGCCGTCATCGGTCGGGGGCGACGGGCGGCCGGACCGGGCGCAAGCGAGCGAGCGTGGCGGCGTGCCGCTTCAAGTTGAAGCGGCCCTGGTCGCAGTTGGCGCAGGCGCCACACGTCCGCCACCGCGTGCGGTACGCGCAGTCGACGGAGGGATACCAGACCTGGAAGCGCAGACAGAAGAAGTCGTCCTCCGCCTCCTTGAGGGCTTCGCGCGTGCAGCGTTCGAGGGCTTCGGCCATGTGAGGTGCGAGTATACCAGCGGCACCTCTGCTATCGTCTGGCGGTGGCCCGCTACGCCGTCGGCATCCTGGGCGCCACCGGCCTGGTCGGCCAGCGCCTCGTCCAGCGCCTCGCCTCCCACCCGTGGTTCGCGCCCGCGGTGCTCGGGGCCTCCGACCGCTCTTCGGGGAAGCGGTACGGCGAGGCGGTGCGGTGGCAGCTCTCCTCGGAACCGCCGCCGGAGGTGGCGGGACAGACGATGGTGCCCTGCGTTCCCGAGGCGTTCCAGGGTTGCGACGTCGTTCTTTCCGGCCTGGACGCGCGCGTGGCCCGGGACATCGAGGCCGCGTTCGCCGCCGCGGGCCACGCCGTGGTGAGCAACAGCTCCGCCTTCCGCATGGACGATGACGTCCCCCTGCTCGTGCCCGAGGTGAACGCCGCGCACCTGGCGCTGCTGGACCGCCAGCGGTCGCGGGGAGGGGGCGGCTTCGTGGTGACGAACCCGAATTGCTCGGTCACCGGGCTCGCCATCGCCCTCGCCCCTCTCGATCGCGCCTTCGGCGTGCGGCGTGTGTTCGTGGCCACGCTGCAGGCGCTGTCCGGCGCTGGCCTCGAGGGGCCGCGGGGCATCGAGTCCCTGGACAACGTGATCCCCTTCATCCCCGGCGAGGAGGAGAAGATCGAGCGGGAGATCGGGAAGATCCTGGGGCACGTGGAGGAGGGACGCGTGCGGCCGGCGGCGGCCGCCGTCTCCGCCCACTGTCATCGCGTCTCCACCCTGGACGGGCACCTGGAGGCGGTGTCCGTGGAGCTGGCGCGCCCGGCCACGGCCGAGGAGGCGATCGCCGTGCTCCGCGCCTTCCCCGGGGACACGGCGGGCGATGCGCTCCCCTCCGCTCCCGCCACGCCCATCGTGGTGCGGGACGAGCCCGACCGCCCGCAGACGCGTCTGGACCGCGACACGCTGGGGGGAATGGCGGTGGTGGTGGGGAGGGTGCGTCCCTGTCCGCTCACGACCCTGCGCTGCGTCGTGCTGTCGCACAACACCGTGCGCGGTGCCGCCGGCGGCACGTTGCTGAACGCGGAGCTCCTGGCGGCGCGCGGGCTGCTTCGCCGCCGGGTCCCGGCGTGATCGTCCTCAAGTTCGGGGGGACGTCGGTCGCCGACGCCTCCCGCATCCTCGCCGCCGCCGAGATCGTCCGCACCCGGCTTCCCAGGCAGCCGATGGTGGTGGTCTCCGCGCTCGCCGGGGTCACCGATCTCCTGCTGCGCGCGGCGGGCGCCGCCTGCGCCGGGGAGCGGGAGTCGCTGGACCCGCTCCTGGCGGACCTGGAGCGGCGCCACCGCTGGGCCGTGGAGGGCTCCCTGTCCGGGGGGCGCGCGCGCCACGACCTCGCGCTCGCCGTGGATGCCCAGTTCGAGGAGCTGCGCCAGCTCCTCCGCTCCCTTCGCGTGCTGGGGGAGGCGACCCCTCGCGCGCTGGACGCGGTGCTGGCCTACGGCGAGGACCTCTCCTCCCGCATCGTGACGGCGGCTTTCCAGGACCTCGGCCTCCCCGCCCGTCTGCTGGACGCCCGGCGCGTGATGCGCACCGATGGGCGGCACGGAGCGGCCGAGCCCGACCTCTCCGCCGCGGAGACGGCCGCCCACGACCACCTTCTCCCCCTGCTCTCCGCCGGCGAGGTGCCGGTGGTGGGCGGGTTCGTGGGATCCGGGCCCGACGGGCGCACGACCACGCTGGGACGGGGCGGCTCCGACCTGTCGGCTTCCGTGCTCGGCCTGGTGCTGGGAGCGGAGGAGATCCAGATCTGGACGGACGTCGACGGCATCCTGTCCGCGGACCCGCGCCTGGTGCCCGCCGCGCGCACGCTGCCGCGGGTGAGCTTCGCCGAGGCCGCCGAACTCGCCTACTACGGGGCCAAGGTGCTCCATCCCGCCTCCATCGCGCCCGCGGTGGCCCGCGACATCCCCGTCCGCGTGCTCAACACGCTGAAGCCGCAAGCGGCGGGCACGCTGGTGGAGCGCGAGGCGGGAGCGGAGGCGGCCGCCCTCGCCTCCGTGGCCAGCCGCCCCGGCGTGTGCGCGGTCCGCGTCCTGGGCCGCCGGCTGCGCGTGGATCCCGGCTTCCTCCCCCGCGTGCTCACGGCGTTCGAGGCGGCGGGCCTGGTCCCCGACCTCGTCGTCTCCTCCGAGGTGGGCGTCACCCTGGTCGTGCCGGAAGGCGCGGCGTTGGAAGGCGCGGTGCTCGCCCTTCCCGACGAATTCCAGGTGGAGGTGACGGGGGGGCGGGGCATCCTGTGCATCGTGGGCTCGGGGCTGCGCGCCGAGGCCGCGGTGCGGGATCGCGTGCTGGCCGCGCTGGCCGGCACCGGTCCGGAGATGGTCGCCCTGGGGGGCGCGGGCACGAGCGTGGCCGCAGTGTTCCCGGAAGAGCGGCTGGGAGAGGCGGTGCGCCGGCTGCACCGCACGTTCTTCGAGGAGGTCCCCGCGTGAAGGTCGCGCTGGTCGGCTACGGCAGGATGGGACGGGAGATCGAGGCCGTCGCCCAGGCCCGGGGGCACGAGGTGGTGGCCATCGTCGATCCCGGGGAGCGCGGACGCCGCATGCGCCGGCGCATCGGGCAGGACGAGCTGTCGGGGGCCGAGGCGGCCTTCGAGTTCACCTCGCCCGGCTCCGCGGAGCAGAACGTGCTCGCCCTGCTGGGCTGCGGGGTGCCCGTCGTGTGCGGCACGACGGGGTTCTCTCCCGACCTCGTGGCGCTCGCCAAGGCCACGCGCAAGGCCAGGAAGGCGGTCGTCCTGGCCCCCAACTTCTCCCTGGGGGTGAACCTCTTCTTCCTCATCGTGCAGGAAGCCGCGCGCCTGCTGGGGAACACGGACCGGTTCGACCCGTACGTTCTGGAGGCGCATCATCGGGGCAAGGTGGATGCTCCCAGCGGCACCGCTCGGCGCCTGGCGGACCTCATCGTGGAGGAGGACCCCCACCGCTGGAGCGTCCAGGAGGGCGTGCCCCCGGGAGGCGTTCCCCCCGGGGCCGTGCAGGTGGTGAGCGTGCGGGCCGGGCAGGAGACGGGGACGCACACCGTGGGCTTCGACGGCGAGCACGACCGCATCGAGCTCACGCACCGGGCGCGGGGCCGGGCGGGCTTCGCCGCCGGCGCCGTGCTGGCGGCGGAATGGCTTCCCGGCCAGCGTGGGGTGCACGGCTTCGATCGCGTGCTGCAGGATCTCTTTCCGGCGGGAGGGCGCAGGGGATGAGCGAGAGGTTGGAGCGGCTCCAGGGGGCGATGACGGCACTGGTGACGCCCTTCACGGCGCGAGGCGAGGTGGACCGGCAGGCGCTCGCCGGCCTGGTGCGGTGGCAGGTCACCTCGGGGATCGCGGGCCTGGTTCCCTGCGGGACGACCGGAGAGGGGGCGACCCTCTCCGCCGAGGAGCAGAGCGCGGTGGTGGCGGTGGTGGTGGAGGCCGCGGCCGGGCACGTTCCCATCGTGGCCGGCGTGGGGAGCAACGACACGGCGAAGACGGTGGACGCGGCCCGGCGCGCGGCGGCGGCCGGAGCCGATGCCCTGCTCGTGGTGACCCCGTACTACAACAAGCCCAATCGCAGCGGCATGCTGGCGCACTACCGCGCCGTGTGCGAGGCGGCCGGGCGTCCGGTCGTGGTCTACAACGTCCCCGGGCGCACCGGTCAGAACCTGGGGGTGGAGCAGACGCTCGCGCTCGCAGAGATCCCGGGTGTGGTGGGCGTGAAGGAGGCATCGGGGAACCTGGAGCAGATCGCGGCCATCCTGGAGGGCCGCCCCCCGGGGTTCGCGGTGCTGTCGGGCGACGACGCCCTGGCCCTCCCCGCCATGGCGCTGGGCGCCGACGGGCTGATCTCGGTGGTGTCGAACGAGGCGCCGGCGGAGACGGCGGCGCTGATCCGCTCCTGCCTGGAGGGCGAGTTTCGCCGCGCGCGCGAGCTGCACTTCCGCCTGCTGCCGCTCATGCGCGCGAATTTCCTGGAGAGCAACCCCGTGCCCGTGAAGACGGCGCTCGCGCTCATGGGCCGCTGCCGCGGAGATCTGCGCGCGCCTCTGGGACCGCCGGAGCCGGGCACCCGGGCCGCGGTGCGGCAGGCGCTGGAGCGCGCGGGGGTGGTCGGGGTGGGGGCGTGACGCCGGAGGCGCTGCGCGCCTCCATCGAGACCCTGAGCTCCGATCCAGCGCCCGATCCCCAGCGAGGCCGCGCCGTGGTGGAGGCCCTCCTCTCCGCCCTGGAGGCGGGGGAGGTGCGGGCGGCCCTGCCCCGCGACGGCACGTGGCAGGTGCAGCCCTGGGTGAAGCAAGGGATCCTGCTCGCCTTCCGGCTGGGCAGCAACGTGGAGGTGCCCGCCGGGCCCGTCTTCCACTTCCGGGACCGGGACACCTTCCCCACCTGGGATCCCGCCACCTCCGGAAGGAACGTGCGCGTCGTCCCGGGCGGGACCACGGTGCGCCGCGGCGCCTACCTCGGAGAGGGCGTGGTGGTCATGCCCCCCGCGTACGTGAACGTCGGCGCCTTCGTGGGCGCACGCACGCTCGTGGACAGCCACGCCCTCGTGGGCTCGTGTGCGCAGGTGGGCTCCGGCGTGCACCTCTCGGCTGCCGCCCAGGTGGGGGGCGTGCTGGAGCCGGTGGGCGCGGTCCCCGTGGTGGTGGAGGACGACGTCTTCGTGGGCGGGAACTGCGGCATCTTCGAGGGAACGCGCGTGTGCGCGCGCGCCGTGCTCGCGGCGGGCGTGGTGCTCACCCGGGCGGTGGCGTTGGTGGACCTGGTGCACGAGCGCGTGCTGCGCGCGCAGGCGGGAGAGCCGCTCACCATCCCCGAAGGCGCTGTGGTGGTGCCCGGGGCACGTCCGGCGGGAGGGCCCTTCGCCGGCGCGCAGGGGGTGATGCTGCAGACGCCGGTGATCGTGAAGTACCGGGACGCGAGCACCGACGCCGCGGCCGCCCTGGAGGAGGCGCTCCGTTGAGCCTCCGCGCGGCGCGCCGGATGGAGGGGATCGAGCGCACCCTGATCCGCCGGATCTTCGACGCCGCACCTCCGGACGCCATCCAGCTCGGCCTCGGCCAGCCGGATCTGGTCTCGCCGCCTTCCGTCTGCCTGGCCGGAGTGCAGGCCATCGCCGAGGGGCGCACCGGGTACACGTCCACCGCGGGCGATCCCGAGCTGCGCGCCGCGGTTGCCGGACGCTACCGCCCCTGGATCTCCGGCCCGGAGGGGATCGCCATCACCATCGGATCGCAGGAGGCGATGTTCGCCGCCTGTCTCACCCTGCTCGACCCCGGCGACGAGGTCCTCTATCCCGATCCCGGCTACCCCGCCTACCCGGTGGTGGCGCGCCTCCTGGGTGCGACGGCGGTGCCCTACCCCCTGCGCCCGGAGCGCGCCTTCCGCCTGCTTCCCCAGGACGTGCTCTCCCGCGTCACGGAGAGGACCCGCCTGGCCATCGTGTGCTCTCCGGGCAACCCCACGGGTGCCATCCACCGGAAGGAGGACCTGGAGGCGCTGTGCGACGGCCTGGGAGGCGCGGGTGTGGCGTGGCTGTCGGACGAGATCTACTCCGGCTACTGCTACGAGGAGACGTGCCCGTCCCCCATCGAGATCTCGCCGGAAGGCGGCCTCGTCATCTCCGGCCTCTCCAAGGATCTCAGCATGACCGGCTGGCGCGTGGGCTGGGTGGCGGGGCCTCCGGCGATCGTCGCCCGCGTGATCGCCGCCCACCAGTACCTGGTCACGTGCGCCCCCGCCCCCTCGCAGCGCGCGGCGCTGGCGGCGTTCCGTCCGGCGGGCGAGGAGGAGCGTGGCGCGCTCCTCGCGCGCTTCCGTCTCAGGCGCCGGCTCATGGCGGACGGCCTCGCCCGGGTGCCCCGCGTGCGCTTCGCCCTTCCCGATGGAGCGTTCTACTTCTTCGTCGACGTCACCGCGCACGGATCCTCGCTGGACGTGGCGCGGCGCCTGCTCGAGCGGGGCAACGTGGTCACGATCCCCGGGGAGGCCTTCGGGCCGGGCGGGGCGGGGTGGCTGCGCCTGTCCTACGCGGCGAGCGAGGAGGCGATCGTGGAAGGGACGGCCCGCATGGCCCGGGAGCTCGGAGCCTAGCTACTGGGGAGTGGGAGGGGACGCGGAGTCGTTCTCCTGGCGGGCCGCCAGCGCTTCTTCCAGCATGGCGGCGGCCGTGCGCACCGCCTCCACGAGGGCGGGATCGTCCTCGGGAAAGGCGGCGGCGTACTCGTGGAGCGCGGTGATGTCGTCGAGCCCCGCCACGGGCAGCAGCGCGCGGCAGGCGGTTTCGCGCAGCGCGCGGTCCTCGGACTTCATGGCGTCCTTGAGGGACACGAGGGCCGGCCCCCCGATGCGGGACAGCGCCACCGCGGCGTCCGCGCGCAGCGCCGGATCGCCTCCCCGGAGCTGCGTCTCCAGCCAGAACCGCGCGCGGGGGTCGCCGATCTCGCCCATGGCGCGGACGGCGAGGCCGGCGAGCGAGGGGTCCTCGGTGGCGGCATCCACCAGGGTGAGGGTGGCCCCGCGCTGGCGGAAGCGGGCCAGCTCGGGGATGGCCAGCTCCCGGGTGGCATGATCGCCGAACCAGATCCCCGCCTCGATCCCGGGAAGATAGTCGGGGGGGAGGCCGTAGGAGAGCCGCCGGAAGGCCGCCATCATCGTCTTCACCACGTGGACACGGTTCTCCGGCGTCACCCTGGGAACGGCCGCGGCCAGCGGGGTGATGGCGTGCTCGCCGAAGACGACCAGCTCGTTCCTGGCCGCTTCCCGCACGGCGGGATCGGAGGGGGTGCTCGGGAAGGCCAGCGCGACGAGCGCGTCCACCTGCGCGGGGATCGCGACGGCGCGTGCCTTGGCGTCCTCCACCATCTTCTGGGCGGCGGTTGGATCGGTGGCCTGGGCGGCGCCTGCCGGCTGCGGCACGCCCGCCTCGACCGCGCGCCGTCCCGCGGAGGCGGTGCAGCCGGCGGCGAGCAGGGTGCACAGGAGGAGGACGAGGGGACGCCGCATGGCGGCGGGAGTATACCGTCAGCCTCCGGAGGGGGCTACGCCGGCCAGGACGCGCTCCGCGAGGCGCGCGAAGGCGTCCGCCACCGGTCCCGGGGCGGCCGCCACGGGGGCGCCGGTGTCCCCCCCCTCGCGGATCCCGGTCTCCAGCGGGATCTCGCCCAGGAACGGGACGCGCAGGCGCTCGGCGGCCCGGCGGCCCCCTCCGTGCCCGAAGATCTCGCTCCTCTCGCTGCAGTGAGGGCAAAGGAAGAAGCTCATGTTCTCCACGATGCCGAGCACGGGCACGTCCACCTTGCGGAACATGGCCACCGCCTTGATCGCATCGGCCAGGGCGACGTCCTGGGGAGTGGTGACGACGACCGCCCCCGCCAGGCGCACCTTCTGGGAGAGCGTGAGCTGGGCGTCTCCCGTTCCCGGCGGCAGATCCACCACCAGCACGTCGAGGGCGCCCCAGTCGACGTCCCCCAGGAGCTGGGTGAGCGCCTTCATCACCATGGGACCGCGCCAGATGACGGCGGACTCCTTCTCGACGAGGAAGCCCAGGGACATGAAGCGCACGCCGAAGCGCTCGAAGGGGAGCAGGCGCCGCTCCCCCGTACCCAGGCGCGGCGGGTCGTCCGTCCCCATCATGAGGGGGATGGAGGGGCCGTAGACGTCCGCGTCCAGGAGGCCCGTGCGGGCGCCCGCGCGCGCCAGCGCCACCGCCAGGTTGACGGCCACCGTGGACTTGCCCACGCCCCCCTTCCCCGAGGCCACCGCCACCACGTGCCGCACCTCGGGGAGGAGGTCCGCGTCCAGGCCGCCCGCGGCGGCCAGCGAGGGGCGCTGCCCCAGCACCGGGGGCAGCCCGCCCCCGGTTCCCCCCCGCGCGACCTCGACCTCCTCGACCCCGGGAAGCCGCGCGAGCGCGCTGCGCACGTCGCGCTCGAGGAGCTCGAGGACGGCGGGATCCCCCGGCCCGGCGACCAGGCGCAGGCGTACCCGCCCGCCCTCCACCGTCACGCCCTGGGTCACGCCGAGGCTCACCACGTCCCGGGTGAAGCCCGGGTAGCGCACGGAGCGCAGGACCGCGAGGACGTCGTCCAGGGTGAGCGGCATGGCGATCGGACGCTCAGTACGTGAAGCCGAGCCCCAGGAAGAACCCGTCGTAGGTCACCGAGTGGGTGGTCTCCACCACGCCCACCACGGGCACGGACACGCTCAGGCCCTCGATCCCCGCGATCGAGGTCGGCGTCTTGCCCACGAGAGAGGTGTCGGCCATCGTGGGGCGCACGTCGAGTCCCACGTCGTCGAAACGCGTGGAGCGCGCACCGGCGAACACCTCGAGCGTCCGCCACGCCCGGTAGCGCACGGAGAGCGCGCCCTCCAGCACCTGTGCGCTGGCGGAGCGGCTGTAGTTGACGACGCCGGCGGGGACCGAGAGCTGGAGCACGTCCGGCTGACGGGGAGGAGGGGTGGGGATCTGCACCCACTCGTTCAGGAACTCCGGGAGGTCCGAGCCCAGCACCTGGTCGATGGGGTCGCCGGCACGCGCCACGTAGATCCGGCTCACGGAGCTGTAGCCGGAAGAGATGTCGCCGCGGAGGATGGCGGTGGAGACCCCGGCCGTGATGCGGAAGCGCTTCCCCAGGGGGAGATCGACGTCGAAGCCGAAGTTCGGTCCCCGGCCCGAGAAGTTCGACTGGCCGTTGGCGCGATCCGGGAGCGGGTCGAGGTCGGGCCGTCCCACCACCACGGGCAGCCCCGTGATCAGTCCGTAGTAGGCGGCTCCGAAGGAGCGATTGTGATCCACCTCGCGCAGCCCCACGGTCCACCTGCCGGTCACGTGGCGGGTCGTGAAGGCGAGGCGCGAGTAGTCGAAGCGGACGTCCCGGGTCCGGGTGAGGGCGTCCGAGTCCACCGCATCCGCCAACCCGTCGTCGAGCACGCCGGCAAAGCGCAGGGGGGCGTAGTGCTCGCCCAGGGCGAAGGTGCCGGGATCGTAGAGGCTGTAGAACGCCTCGTCGTCGTGGGACCAGTACTTGAAGGAGAACCGTCCCTTCTCGTCCCGCAGGGCGAAGCCGACGTCGAAGCGGAGGTTGCCCTCGGTCCCGTGCGTGGGGCCGAACTGCTGGACGAACGAGGGATTGGTCGGGTTGTCCACGAGCACCGTGATGTACTGGAGGCCGCTGGGCTGCGCGATCCACTGCTCGACGTCCACGTTCCAGTGCCCCAGCCGGTCGTCCAGGGGGGCCGTCTCCGGGGCCGGAGCGGGGGTGGGTTCCGGGGTGGGCGTGGGCGCGGGGGCGGACGGCGCCGGAGGTTCGGGCGGGCCAGGCTCGGGAGGCGCTTGAGCCCGCGCGGCCAGGCCGGCGGCGGCGAACAGGAGCACGGCGGACGGGAGCCGCCACCAGCGCTGGACACGCATGCGCATCAACGTGTTTCCTCTCAGGGCACGGCGACGTGGAAGCTGACGGGCTGACCGAGATCCGCGAACGCCTGCCCCTGGGACGAGAGCGGGGTCCCGTTCTTCGTGACCACCGCCCCCACGGCATAGGCGGATGCCTGGGGGATCATGTTGAACGTGAAGGGGGGCTTGGACTGCAGGCGGACGGTGATGGTGTCTCCGGGCGACGTCTGCACGGCGATGGGGAGCGGCGCCCCCAGGCCGGGCTCGCCCAGGCCGAGATCCGCCGCGCACACCCCGGCGTTCCCCGCGCCGGGAGAGAGCGCCACCGGGGCGTTCAGGATCCGGGACGCCCCGGCGGGAAGCTGCTGCCCCTGGGTCACGTTGAGCTGGAAGAAGCTGCACGTGCCGCCGCCGAGGCAGTTGGCGTCGGAGGTGCACAAGGTCCCCGCGTTCGTCCCTCCCGCGCAGCGGCCGCCGTCCAGCGTCACGGTCTTCGAGGAGAGCGTGCCGAAGACACGGCTGTCGTACGGGGTGAGCCCGCCGCCCTCGTGGGGCATGTCGGCCAGGACCTCCGGCGTGGGGTTGCCCTGGCGGTAGAGAAGCACGGTCCCGCCGAGCGGGACGGGGACGAACCCGTTGATGGGGGGCAGGTTCGGGTCCTCGCACCAGATCCCGGAGTCGATCTGGGAGTTCCTGTTGAGGTCCTCGAAGTCCAGGCGGCCGTTCTGGTTGCGGTCCTCCACCACCTGGTCGAGCCAGCCGTCGCAGTCGCAGTCCTCGGTGTTCAGGACGGCGTCGCCGTTGGTGTCCGGCTCGTTGGCGTCCCGCACGCAGTTGGCGTTGAGGTCCTCCCCGAAATCGAGGATGCCGTTGTTGTTGAAGTCCTCGTTGAGGGTGAGGCGGCCGTCGGCGCTGCGATCCTCGCCGGGATCGAGCACCCCGTTGTGGTTGGTGTCCTCGCCGTTGTCGATGCGGCCGTCGCCCGCGGGCTTGATCCCGCTGCAGTTGGGCGCCCGGAAATCGCAGAGTCCCTGGGCCACGTCGACCTCGACGTCCAGGGTCCCGCTGCCGTTCGTGTCCTCGGTCCAGTTCCAGACGTTGAACAGGGGAACGGAGGCCGTGGCCTGGACCTGGACGACGGTGTTGCCGCCATTTCCGGCGACGGAAGAGGAATCGAGGGGCTGGTCGGCGTCGCAGCCGGCCAGGGCGAGCGCGATGCAGACGACCCCGAAGACGTTCAAGATGCGCATGCGTCCGGACCCTCCCCGCAAAGAGAACCGGAAACCTACCCGAGTCGTCCAGGGGCGTCAAGGCGTGCGCGCCGCACGGCACAGGCGCGCTGCGGTATCTGCCCCGCAGGCAAGGCGCTCTTGCCTGCGTGCTAGAATTCGCGCATCCTTCCGCGCGATTCGATCGCAGAGCCCGCGGTCCGTCAGGGAGGTTCCATGGAGCGCAGCCGGACCGCCGATCGGGTCGCCGTCGACCACGCGCGCACCCAGCGCGTGTACTCCGTCCTGGCCAAGGTCTACGACGACTTCTTCGACTGGGCGCTCACGCCGGGGCGGCGGCTGGCGGTGAGCCGGCTCCCCGCGTGCCCGGGAGACCGGATCCTGGAGGTGGGCGTGGGGACGGGGCTGTCCCTGCCCCTGTACCCCCGGGACTGCGAGGTGACGGGGATCGACATCTCCGAGCCCATGCTGGAGCGGGCCAGGGCCCGGCTGGACGAGCTGGGCCGGGAAGGGGTCGTCCTCCGGCGGATGGATGCCCACGAGCTGAAGTTCCCCGACGCCTCCTTCGACCATGTGGTGGCGCCCTACGTCATCTCGGTGGTGGCGGAGCCCGGAAAGGTGATGCGCGAGATCCGGCGCGTCTGCCGTCCCGGGGGGACGGTGCTCGTGGTCAACCATTTCCTGAGCGACAACCTCCTGCTCGGCGGGATCGAGCGTCTCCTCACCCCCGCCTCGCAGTGGATCGGCTTCCGGATGGACCTGCCGGTGCGCATCGCCCTGGAGGTGCCGGGCCTGACGCCGCTAGCGATGGAGCGCGTGAACCTCTTCGGACTCTGGCGCCTGCTGACCCTGCGCCGGGACTAGTGCCCCGGCTCCTCGGGCCAGGGGAGGGCGTCCCCCGCGGCGCGCAGGCGGTCCACGCGGCGCATCTGCTCCATCACCTCGCCGAACTGGCGCTCGATGGACTCGTTGGTGACGGCGTTCCTGGTCAGCATCTCCAAAGCCCGGACCTTCTCCTGGAGGGCGGCGATCTCCAGGGCGCGGCCCTCGAGCTCCAGCTCGCGGGCGCGCAGCCTGCCGCGCAGCTCGCCGGTCTCCTTCTGCAGGCGGTCGCGCAGGCGCGCGCCCTCCTCGTGGGCCGCCGTGACCTGGGCGTCCTTCTCCCCCACCTGGGCCTGCAGGTCGAGCACACGCATCCCGGCCGCGCGCACCATCCCGTACTGCACCAGGAGCTGCTCGTGCTTCATCTGGAGCTCCTGGAAGAGGGAGACGGGCACGGTCTCGCCCAGCACGGGGCGCAGCCGTTCCAGCAGCGCCTCGGAGCCGTGGGGAAGGGCGAGGGCCGAGGCGGCGCGGGGGTCCAGGCCGGCATCGGCCAGGTCCTGGGCGGAGACGAAGTACTCGGGGCCGTAGCGGCCCTCGCGCATCTCCGCCCGGAGGCGTCCGTTGCGGATGTAGCGGCGAAGGGTGGTGACCGAGCGGTCGGTGCGCTCGGCGGCCTCGCGGAGGGTCATCGGTCCCGTCATCGTCGCCGGGTTTCTATCATGCCGCACACCCGGGGGACAACACCGTTGAGGCGTGGGAGGCGGCGTTGTACCTTCTGCCGCCATGCAGCAGGCCATGCACTGGGCCGATGAGGTGGCGGGGCGCGTGCTCGCCTCCGGCCGGCAGCCCGTGCTCTCCACGGGCATCTCCCCCTCGGGGGAGATCCACATCGGCAACCTGCGCGAGGTGCTGACCGCCGACGCTGTCTACCGGGCGCTCCTGGACCGGGGGGCCCGTCCCCGCTTCGACTACGTGTGCGACAACTTCGATCCCCTGCGCCGCGTGTATCCCTTCCTCGATCCCCAGGTCTACGGCCCGCTGGTGGGACGTCCGCTCTCCGAGATCCCCTGTCCCTGCGGCCGCCACGCCTCGTACGGCGACCACTTCCTCGCGCCCTTCCTGGAGTCCCTGGGCACGCTGCACGTGCACGTGGAGCTGGAGCGCGCGGACCGCATGTACAAGGACGGCCGCATGAACGCGGAGATCGTGGACGCCCTCGAGGGGCGCGACCGCATCGCCGCCATCCTGCAGGAGCTGACGGGGAAGGAGGTGGCCCCCGACTGGTCGCCCTTCAATCCCCTCTGCCCCCGGTGCGGCAGGATCGACCGCGCCAAGACCACCGGCTTCTCCGCGGAGCGGCAGACCGTGGAGTACGCCTGCGCCTGCGGCGGGGAGGGCACGGTGCCCATGGCGGGAGGAGGGAAGCTGACCTGGCGGGTGGACTGGCCCGCGCGCTGGAGGATGCTGGGCGTCACCGTGGAGCCGTTCGGGAAGGACCACGCCACGCGGGGCGGCTCCTACGACACCGGCGTGCGCATCGTGCGCGAGGTGTTCGGGGCCGAGCCCCCCCTTCCCATCGCCTACGAGTGGATCGCCCTGCGCGGCCAGGGGGACATGTCCTCCTCCAAGGGGAACGTGCTCTCCATCGCGCGCGCGCTCGAGCTCGCGCCCCCCGAGGCCCTGCGCTACCTGGTGCTCCGCGAGAAGCCGCAGCGCACGATCGTCTTCGATCCCGGTCTCCCCCTCCTGCAGCTCGTCGATGAAGTGGACGACGCGGAGGCGGAGGGGAGGGACGAGCGCAGCCTGGCCCTGTCCCGTGCCGCCGGGTTCGAGCCGGTGGGCGTCCCCTTCAAGCACCTGGTGGTGGTGGCGCAGGCGGCGCGCTTCGACCTCGACGCCATCCTGGCCGTGCTGGAGCGCACGGGATACCCGGGGTTGAACCGGGAGGCGGTGGCGGCGCGCCTCCGCTTCGCCCGCCGCTGGCTCGAGAACTTCGCGCCCGAGGACCTCAGGTTCGAGGTCCAGGAGACTTTGCCCCCCCAGGCGGCGGCGCTGGGAGCGCCCCAGCGCGCGTTCCTGGCGCGGCTCGCCGGGGCGCTCTCGCCCGATCTCGATGGGGAGGCGATCCACGCCCTGGTGTACGCGCTGGCCCGCGAGGTCCCCGGGGCCAAGCCGGCCGAGCTCTTCCAGGCCATCTACCTGGCCCTGCTGGGGAAGCCCAGGGGGCCCCGGGCCGGTTGGTTCGTGGCCGCGCTCGGTGCAGAATTCTGTGCCGCCCGGTTCCGCGAGGCGGCAGGGGAGAGTGCATGACCGCCAAGCGGAGAGTGGGAGCGATCGTCGTGATGGCCGGCCTGGCGCTGGCGGGGGGGGCGCGAGCGGAGGAGGCGGCGCCTCCCCCGGCGGCCCCGCCGGCCGCGGCGCCGCGCCCGGTGCGCGAGTTCAACCTGTTCGTGAAGGAGTGGTCCTGGGAGCCGGCCACGCTGCGGGTGGCCAAGGGCGTGCACGTGATCCTGCACATCGAGTCCCTGGACGCGCTGCGCAGTTTCGTCCTCAGGGACTACGGCGTGAAGGTGCCTCTCCCCGAGAACGAGCGGGTGACGGTGGAGTTCGACGCGGACAAGGAAGGGACCTTCGAGTTCAAGTGCGGCCGGCCCTGCGGGAACGGGTGCGCGAAGCTGCGGGGGACCCTCACCGTGCACTAGCGCGGGGGGCGCCGGCGGCGAGGCGCTCGGCGGTCTCCCCCAGCACCCGGCGCAGCACCGCGCGCTGGATGCGCCAGGCGGACTCGAGCACGCGCAGCGCCTCCGGCGCGTGCTCCAGCAGGCGGGAGTCCAGGGGCGGGGAGGTCGTCCCGCCGTCGTCCTCCAGCTCGGCCACCGCCTCGCGCACGATCCGCAGCGCCTCGTCCACGGACTGGCGCTGATCGGCGCCGATCTCGCGCAGGAGCGCGGCCGTGCGCAGCACGTCGGGAGACAGCCGCTCCCGCTCCTCGGACCCGCTGTCCCAGTGGCGTCCGGTGAGCAGCCACTCGATGCTGGTGTTCCCCACCTTCGCGAGCTCCAGCAGGCGCCGGGGCTCGGGGACGACGCCGTGCTCGTACTTGTGCACCGCGGACTGGGTGGTCCCCAGCAGCCGCGCGAGCTCCCACTGGCGCATTCCCGCCTGCAGGCGGATCTGCTTGATCCGCAGCCCCATCGACTGCTTGTCGATCTCGTCCATGCTGGCGGGAATATAGGTGCCGATATCGCGGAGGCAAGGCGGTCAGCCGCTCAGCACGCGCTCCGCGGCCCGTGCCTGGTCCCGTCCCCGGGCCGGGCGCACCGTCAGGAGCAGGGCCAGGCCGGTCAGGAAGAACGGCGTCGTCCACAGGACCGCCAGGCGCTGGTTCCCCGACCCGCTGGAGATCGCCCCGAAGAGGAAGATCGCCACGATCGAGCCCACCTGTCCCGCCAGCGTGTAGAAGCCGAAGAACTCGGATTCGCGGGAGGGGGGCGTCAGCTCGGACATCAGGGCCCGGCCGATGGACTGCGTGCTCCCCATGCCGATGCCGGCCGCCCCCGCCATCACCCACAGGGTCCAGCGCGCCTGGCCGAGCACCCCCAGGGCCGCCACACCGATCCACAGGAGCAGCGTGGCGGACAGCCCCCATTTCAGCCCGATGCGGTCGGCCAGCCACCCCGCCGCCAGCGTGCCGGGCACCGCCACCACGTTGCTGACGATGATCAAGGTCACCAGCTCGCCGGCGGTGAAGTGAAAGGTCTGGGTGGCGAACAGGCCGCTGAACTTGATCACGGTGTTCACCCCGCCGAAGAAGCAGACATAGGCGAGGACGTACAGCCCGGTCTGGGGGAGGAGCCGAAGGTGGGCGAGGGTGGTGGCCACGCGCCGGAAGCCCACCAGCAGGTACTCCGCCGGGCGCTGCAGGACCACGCGTGCGGGACGGTCGCGCAGGAGGAGCAAAGTGGGCAGCGAGAAGAGCGCGAAGAAGACCGCCACCAGCACGAACGACGCGCGGAACCCCGCCACCCCGCCCGCCTGGAGCGCGCCGCCGGCATCGAGCAGGGGCCGCCGCAAGAAGGGGATGCAGGCCAGCAGGGAGGCGACCCCACCCAGGAAACCGCACCCCCAGGCCAGGGACGAGATCCGGCCCACGTTCTCCGGGGTGGAGATCTCGGGAAGGAACGCGTTGTAGAAGACGTAGCCTCCCTCGAAGCCGATGGTGGCGACCACGTAGAGGAAGACGGCGAGCCCCACGTCCCCCGGACCGAGCAGGACGAAGGCCGCCGTGGCGAGCACCGTCTGGGCGACGGTCCAGGCGAGCCAGCGCTTCTTGCGCCCGGAATAATCGGCCAGGGCGCCGAAGACCGGCGAGGCGAGGATGACCGCCACGCACACCAGGACGCCGGAGAGTCCCCACAGGAAGTCGGCCCGCGGGTCGTGCCGGCCCAGGATCACGTCCCGGAAGTAGACCGAGAAGGCGACGGTGGTGATGACCGTGGTGTAGGAGGAGTTCGCGAAATCGAACAGGCACCAGGCCAGGACGTCCTTGCGTCCCTTCACGCGTCGACCGTCTCCAGCCCTTCCAGCTTCAACGCCCCCCAGCGGAGCTTGCGGGGGAGGACCTGGAAGAACGAGCGTCCCGAGACACGCACCAGGCGCACCCGCCCGGGATGCGCGTCCACCGTGACCGTGTCCCCGGGGTGCAGGGGGATGCCGATCTGGCCGTCCAGGGTGAGGAAGTTGTCCTTGCGCGGGCTCCGCAGGGAGACGGTCACGGTGCTGCTCCCGGGAACGACCAGCGGCCGGTAGGTCATGCCGTGCGGACAGATGGGGGTGATGACGAACGCCTCCATGCGCGGGTCGAGGATGGGACCGCCTGCGGAGAGGTTGTAGGCGGTGGATCCCGTGGGGGAGGCCACGATCAGGCCGTCGCTCGTGTAGGACGCCACGGCGTCGCCGTCCACGGTGACGTCCAGGGTCACCATCCGGGAGAGCGCCGCCCGGTGCACCACCACGTCGTTGAACACGGCCTGGATGCGCGGCTTGGCGCCCTTGCGCCGGATGCGGGCGCGCAGGGCCTGCCGCTCCTCGATGGCGTGCTCGCCGCGGAGCACACGGGTGAGCGCGGGAAAGAGCTCGTCCGGATGCAGCTCGGTGAGGAAGCCCAGGCCGCCGAAGTTGACCCCCAGGATGGGAACCCCCGCCGCGGCGGCCGCCCGCGCCACGGACAGCAGCGTGCCGTCCCCGCCGGCCACGATGGCGAGGTCGGTTCCCCGCGGCAGCGCCCCCGGGGACAGGCTGGCCTTCTCCTTCAGCACCGCCGCGGTGCGCGCGTCGAAGCGGACACGGAGCCCGCGAGCCCGCAGCCAGTGAGCCGCCTCGGCCAGGAGCCGCGCTCCCTCCGCGCGTCCCGGCTTCGAGATCAGCGCGACCGTGCGGATGGGCTCGTCCTGGCGGACGATCCGGCTCACGCGTCACCGGCGGAGGAGGCGAGGGCGGCCAGGACCGCGTCCTCCAGGTCCGAGCCGGACAGCGACGGGGCGCCCGGTGTCAGGTGGAGGAAGAACTCCGCGTTCCCCTCCGTGCCCCGGATGGGCGAGGCGCACAACCCCTGCACGCCCAGTCCGCCAGCGGCGGCGAAGGCGCAGAGGTCCTCGAGGACGGCGCGATGCTCCGCGGGATCGCGCACGATGCCACCTCGTCCCACGCGCCCGCGTCCCACCTCGAACTGCGGCTTGCAGAGCGCCACGATCTCCCCCGGCGGCGTCAGGCAGGCAGCCACGGACGGCAGCACCCTCTTCAGCGAGATGAAGGATACATCGGCGCAGGCGAGCGTCACCGCGAAGGGGAGCAAGGAGGGCGTGAGGTAGCGCGCGTTGACGCCCTCCACCACCGCCACCCGGGGGTCCTGCCGGAGCGTCCAGTCGAGCTGGCCGCGGCCGACGTCGAGCGCGAGGACGCGTGCCGCGCCCGCGGCCAGGAGCGCCTGGGTGAAGCCTCCGGTGGAGGCCCCCACGTCGAGGACGCTGCGTCCGTCCACCGGGACCGGGAACGTGCGCAGGGCGTGCTCGAGCTTGATCGCTCCGCGGCTCACCCAGCGAGGGCCGGGCACCACATCCACCGTGGCGTCGAGCGCCACCCGCGTCCCCGCCTTGTCCACGCGCACGCCGTCCACCTGCACCCGGCCGGCCAGGATCAGGCCCTGCGCCTTCTCCCGCGTCTCCACGAGACCGCGCGCCACCAGCAGCCGGTCCAGCCGCTCGCGCACTAGGCGTGGCGCCGTACCGCTCCCCGGGTGAGGGAGGCGAGCACGCCGTCCTGGTCGGGGATCCCGGCGGTGCGGAGCTCCTCCAGTGCCGCCTCCATCTGCTCCTCCGCCATGCGGCGGCTCTCCTCCAGGCCGAAGAGGAGGGGATAGGTCGCCTTCCCCGAGCGCGCGTCCTTGCCCGGCGTCTTCCCCAGCGCCTCCCGGCTGGCGGTGGCGTCGAGGATGTCGTCCGCGATCTGGAAGGCCAGGCCCAGGGCCTCGCCGAAGCGGGCCAGGGGTTCCCGGCGCTTTCCCTCCCATCCCGCGTGGAGCGCGCCCAGCTCGGCGGCTGCCCCCAGCAGCGCCCCGGTCTTGTGGGCATGGATCCAGCGGAGGTGGCCCGCGAGAAGCTCTCCCGAGGCCACCCGCTCCGCCTCGAGATCGGCCTGCTGCCCCCCGACCATGCCGGACGCTCCGGCGGCGCGCGCCACCGTGCGCACGGCCTCGGCGCGGCGCAAGGCGGCGGCCTCTCCGCCGGGATGGGTGGCGAGCAGCTCGAAGGCCAGGGTGAGGAGCGCGTCTCCGGCGAGGATGGCCGCCGCCTCCCCGAAGGCGACGTGGACGGTGGGGCGTCCCCGGCGCAAGGCGTCGTCGTCCATGGCGGGGAGGTCGTCGTGCACGAGCGAGTAGGCGTGCACCAGCTCCAGGGCGGCCGCGGGGAGGAGGGCGTCCTCCGTGCGCCCGCCGCAGGCGCGGCAGACGGCGAGGGTGAGCAGGGGACGCAGCCGCTTGCCGCCGCCGAGCACGGCATGCCGCATGGCCTTGCGCACGGTGGCCGCGGGCCCGGCGGGGTCCTGGAGGGCGTGGGCCAGGGCGGCCTCGATCTCCTGCCGCCATCCCCGGAGCAGCGTGTCGGGAGGGGAGAGCGTGCTCATCCCTTGGCGAGGTCCCCCTCGGCGAGGTCGACGCGGGCGATGGCGTGTGCCCGCCCGTCCTCGCCACAGTCCACCAGGACCGCCGCCACCCGCACGTCCCCGCCTTCCGCGGGCACCATGCGCAGGGGACGCTGGGTGAGGAAGCGCTCCACCACCACGTCCTTGTCCATGCCGATCACCGAGGCGTAGGGCCCGGTCATCCCCACGTCGCACACGAAGGCCGTCCCCCGGGAGAGGAGCCGCGCGTCGGCGGTGGGGACGTGGGTGTGCGTCCCCAGCACGGCGGTCACGCGCCCGTCCACGTACCACGCGAAGGCCAGCTTCTCGCTGGTGGCCTCGGCATGGAAGTCCACCACCACCACGCGGGCGCGGCCCTGCAGCTCGTGCAGGATCGCGTCCATGGCCCGGAAGGGATCGTCCACCGCCACCATGAACACGCGGCCCTGCAGGTTCACCACCGCGGCCGGGGTGCCGTCCGCGGCCTCCAGCAGGCACACGCCGCTCCCTGGCGCGGGATCGGGATAGTTGGCGGGGCGCAGCACCCGGCCGTTCCGCTCCAGGAGCGGCACCACCTCCTTGCGATCCCACACGTGGTTGCCGCTGGTGATCACGTCGGCACCGGCGCGGAAGATCTCCTCCGCGATCTCCGGCGTGATGCCGGCCCCGGCGGCGGCGTTCTCCCCGTTGACCACCACCAGGTCGGGAGCGTGGCGGGCGCGCAGCTGGCGCAGGCCGGGCTTGAGGACGCGGCGCCCCGGGCTCCCGAACACGTCCCCCACGAAGAGCAGACGCATGCGACGGTCAGACCGCGAACTGCACGGCGCGCGTCTCCCGCACCACGCTCACCTTGATCTGGCCGGGGAACTGCAGCTCGCGCTCGATGCGGCGCGCGACCTCCTTGGAGAGGGTGTAGGCCTGCTCGTCCGTGGTGTCCTTGGCGTCCAGGATCACGCGCAGCTCCTTGCCCGCCTTGACGGCGAAGGCCTGGGTGACGCCTGGGAAGGAAGCCGCGAGCACCTCCAGGCGGCGCAGGCGCTCGATGAACACCTCGAGGTTCTCCTTGCGGGCCCCCGGCCGGTGATCGGAGACGCGGTTGGCGGTGGCGAGGAGCAGGGCCTCGATGCTCTTGGCGGCGACCTCGGAGTGCAGGCTCTGGATGGCGTGCACGACCTCCTCCGCCTCGCCGTAGCGGCCGGCCAGCTCCGCCGACACCAGGATGGGATTGCCGGACGAGGTCTCGTCCACCCGGCCCACCTCGTGGAGGAGGCCGGCCCGCCGCACCACCGCGTTCTTCGCCCCCAGCTCGTCCGCCATGTGGGCGGCGATCAGGGCCACCTCCTGGGCGTGCGCCAGCAGGTTCTGCCCGTGATGGGTGCGGTAGCGCATCCGCCCCACGAGCTTGCACAGGCGCGGGTGCAGGTCGGGGATGCCCAGGGCGAAGGCGGCCTGGGAGCCCGCCTCCTCGACCATGGTGTCGACCTCCTCCCTCACCTTCGCCACCACCTCCTCGATGCGCGCGGGGTGGATGCGGCCGTCCTCCACCAGGCGCTCGATGGACTGGCGGGCGATCTCCCGTCGCAGGGGGTCGAAGCAGGACACGAGGATGGCCCGGGGGGTGTCGTCCACCACCAGGTCGATGCCGGTGGCGGTCTCGATGGCCCGGATGTTCCGCCCTTCCCGGCCGATGATGCGGCCCTTCATCTCGTCGTTGGGGAGGCGGACGAAGGTGACGGTGGACTCCATGACCTCGCGCAGGTCCAGCGCCTCGGCGGCCTGCACCACGAGGTTGCGGGCCTCGCGGTGGGCGGCCTCGCGGGCCTCGTCCTCGATCCGCCGCGCGATCTGCGACGCCTCGCGCCGGGTCTGCTCCTCGATCCTCGCCGTCAGCTCCGCGCGGGCCTGTTCCTCGGTGAGTCCCGCGATCCGCTCCAGCTGGGCGCGTGCCGCCTCCACCAGCTCCTTGCCCTCGGATTCCGCGCGGGTCGCGGCCTCTTCCGCGCGGGCCACCGCGGCCTGGCGGCGCTCGAGCTCCCGCAGGCGGCGGGCCAGCTCCGCGGCCTCGCGCTCCGCGCGCCGGGCCTTGGCCTCCACCGCCGCCTCCCGCGCCTCGAAGTCGCGCTCCCGGCGATCCGCTTCCTCCTCGAGGGCGAGCACCTTCTCCTGGGCGGCGACCAGGATCTCCTTGGCCTTCCCCTGCGCCTCGGCCTGGGACTCCGCCAGCGTGCGGCTCGCCGCCTCCCGGGCACGCTGGGCCGCGGCGCGCTCCCGCTGCACGCCCAGGGCGAACGCCGCCGCTCCGGCCAGGAGGCCGGCGATCAGAGGCAGCCAGAAGGCCATGGAATCCGCAGGCACCTTGCGCAGAACCCCGTTCCCGGCGCCGGCGTTTGGAAGGACGGAGGGCGGAAGGGACCGCGAGGGAGAAGCTCCCCGCCTGGGTCGTGTGGGCGATCAGGGCTGAAACCTGATCGGAGACGTGGGCGTTCTAGGTCCGCTTCAGGCTTCCTCGCTCGAGGCGTGCACACGGCGAACCGGTATCGAACTCCCGTGGTTCACGGCGTTGGTTCAGGCGTGTCGACCCATCACGTGCCCTGCAGGGGCCAGGTGTTCTCCCGTCGCGTGTTCGAACCCTTCGATCCGTTCCGTCCGTCCGTGGAGCCGGCACCGGCTCCGAAAAGGACAGGTGACCTAGCTCGCGAGCGCCTCGTCGAGCACGGTCACCAGGTGCTCCAGCCGCGACTCCGCAGGCGATCGATCGGAGCGGCGGCCGGACTGGAGATAATCGTCGGCAAGATTGAGCGCAGCCAGGATCGCCACCTTCAGGGTGTCGGCGGTCCCGGTGCCCTCCGCGATCGTGCGCATCCGCGCGTCCACCAGGGAGGCCAGCTCCTGGAGGTAGGCGGGATCGCCGTTCCCCCGCAGGTGGTAGGTCCTCCCTGCGATCGTGACCGCGGTGGCCGTGGTGGTCTCGCTCATGCGTCCGCCCCGCCGTCCTGTCCGAGCTCCCGCGCCAGCGCCTCCAGGCTGGCGGCGGCGCCGGCCAGGGCTTCCCGGCGCTCCCGGTCCGACAGGCGGAGATGGCTCGCCTCCTCGCGCAATCCCTCGAGCTCGCGCGCGAGGTGCTGCCGCTCGGCGTCGAGGCTCTTCAGGCGGTCGACCACCTGCCGGACCCGGTGCTCGAGCAGCGTCACGGTCTCGCCCATCGGCACCTCGTCAGGCCCGGAGGGCCACCCCCATGCGGGCCTGCAGCGTCTCGATCAGCTCCCGCCGGAAGCCCTCGATCTGCGCTTCCGTCAGGCTCCGCTCGAGGGGCTGGAGGATAACACGCACGGTGAGGGAGATGCGGTCCTGGGGAAGAGGAGGGCCGGCGTAGCGGTCCACCACCTCGAAGCGGGCCTTCTCCGGCGCCGGCACGGAGCGCAGGACGGCGGCGACCTCGGCCCAGGTGTGCTCGACGGGGAGCACCAGCGCCAGGTCCCGCCAGACCGCCGGCACGCGGGGGACGCTCCCCCCGCGGACGGGGGCGGGGGCCGTGCGCGCCAGCAGCCCCAGCTCCACCTCGCCCAGGAAGATGGGGGCGGGCAGGTCGAGCCGGCGCGCCACGTCGGGGTGCACGAGCCCGGCCCGTGCCACGACCTCGCCGGCCCCGTCGATCCACTCCGCGGTCTGTCCCGGGTGGAGGGCGGCGAGCGAGGCGGGGCGGCGCTCCACGGCAGCTCCCCCGCGCAGCGCCGCGAGCACCGCATCCACGAGCCCGGCGGCTCCCGGGAAGCTGACCTCGGCCGCTTTCCGGCTCCAGTGGCGGGGCTCGCCCGCGCCGGCCCAGGCGAAGCCCGCCCGGGCGGTCTCCGCGATCCCTCCCTCGCGGGGAGAGAAGACGTGCCCGACCTCGAAGAGACGCACGTCCCGCACGCCGCGGCGGAGGTTCTGGTCGGCCGCGCGCAGGAGGCCGGGAAGGAGGGAGCGCCGCAGGACGGCCTGTGCCTCGCTCATGGGATTGAGGAGGCGCAGGGAGGCCGGGGGCTCGCTCCGGGCGGTGAGAGCATCGTCCTCTGCGGAGACCATGGCATAGCTGAGCATCTCGTGGAAACCAGCCTGCGCCAGCACGTCCCGCGCGCGCTCGTCGAGCGGCGGCTCGCCGCGGCCCGCCCGCGGGGAGATGCGGTTGGGGCGGCGCTCGGGGACCCGGCCGTAGCCGAGGTGGCGCGCGACCTCCTCGACGAGGTCCACCTCGCCCGCGAGGTCCTTGCGCCACGAGGGCACGGTGACCGCGAAGCCCTCCTCCGCCGGCTCGGGCCGGAGGGAGAGCGCGGCCAGCGCGCGCCGGATCTCCTCGGCGCCGGGGTCGTAGCCGAGCAGGCGCGCGGTCCGCGATTGGCGGAGGCGGAGCGTCGCCGGGGCCGGCGCGGATCCGACCTCGATCCGCCCCGGTGCCGCGTTCCCCCCGCACAGCTCCACGAGCAGGCGCAGTGCCAGGTCCTGTGCGGGGTGCACGGCGTTCGGATCCACCCCACGCTCGAAGCGGTAGGCGGCGTCGGAGGCGATCCCCAGCCGGCGCGCAGCGCGGCGCACGATGCCGGGATCGAACGAGGCGGCCTCCACGAGCACGTCGGTCGTGCCTTCCCCGATCCCGCTCGCCGCGCCCCCCATGATCCCGGCCAGACCCACCGCCCGCTCCCCGTCGGCGATGACGAGCACGTCGGGATCGAGGGTCCGCTCGATCCCGTCCAGGGTGGTGAGTCTCTCTCCGGTGCGTCCGCGACGCACCACCAGCTTCGTTCCCAGGAGCGTGCGCAGATCGTAGAAGTGGATCGGCTGTCCGAGCTCCAGCATGACCAGGTTCGAGACGTCCACGGCGTTGCTGATGGAGCGCAGGCCGCAGGCTTCCAGGCGCGCCACCACCCAGTGGGGGGAGGGACCGACGCGGATGCCCCGCACCAGGGTGGCGGTGAAGCGGGGGCTGCCCGCCGGGTCCTCCACGGTGACCGCCGCCGCGGTCTCCACACCGGGTCCGCTCCCCGGCGGCGCCCCTGCGGCGGAGGGGAGCGGCACGCCCCGATGCGCCGCCAGCTCCCGCGCGACCCCGAGGTGCCCGAGACAGTCGGGACGGTTCGCCGGGACGTCGACGTCCAGCACGGGGCCTTCCCGCGGATCGTCCACCACCGTGTCCACGGGGAGGCCGCGCTCCGTCAGGATGGAGGCGAGCTCCCTTCCGGCGGGGACCGACACCGCCGCCCCGAGCAGCGCCTTCACCCACTTGCTCGAGATCAGCATGGGAACCGGGAGAGGAAGCGGACGTCTCCGTCCATGAGGAGGCGGAGGTCGTCCACGCCGAAGCGGGCCATGGCGATGCGGTCGATCCCCAGGCCGAAGGCGAAGCCGGTCCAGCGCTCGGGATCGATCCCCACCGCCTCGAAGACAGCGGGGTGCACCATGCCCGCGCCGCCCAGCTCGATCCAGCCGCTCCCCTTGCAGAGGCGGCACCCGGCCCCGTGGCAGGCGGGACAGGAGACGTCGTACTCCGCCCCCGGCTCCACGAACGGGAAGTAGCCGGGTCGCAGGCGCACGGCGACGTCCTCGCCGAAGAAGCGGGACCACACGGCGGCCAGGGTGCCCTTGAGGTCGGCGAGGGACACATCCTCGTCTACCACCAGGCACTCCAGCTGGTGGAACATCGGCAGGTGCGTGGCGTCCATGTCGCGGCGGTAGACCCGCCCCGGGCAGACCATGCGGATGGGGGGCGGCTGCATCTCCATGGTGCGGATCTGCACCGGGGAGGTGTGGGTCCGGAGCAGCAGGTCGCCGGGAAGGTAGAAGGTGTCGGTGGCGTCGCGGGCGGGGTGGTCGGGTGGCATGTTCAGGGCCTGGAAGTTGTGGAAGTCGTCCTCCACCTCGGGTCCGGTCTCCACCGTGAACCCCATCTCCCGGAAGATCCGCTCCATCTCGCGGCGGGTGAGGGTGACGGGGTGCAGGCTGCCCGCGAAGGGCCGCAGCGAGGGGAGGGTGACGTCCACGCGCTCGCGCCGCAGCGCTTCCTGGCGCTCCGCCGCCGTGCCCGCGGCCACCGCCGCCTGGAGCGCCTCCTCCATCTGGACCCGGACTGCGTTCGCCGCGGCGCCGGCGGCTTTCCGCTCCTCCGGGGGGAGGGCGGACAGACCCTTCATCTGCGTGGTGAGGCCGCCCTTCTTCCCCAGGAAGCGGACGCGGACGGCGTCGACGGCCCGGAGGTCGGCGCCGGCCGCGTGGAGCTCACGATGGAAGTCGGCCAGGAGCGTCTGGAGGACGTCCCGCACGGGCTAGACGGCCGCGGCCGCCTGACGTGCCGCCTGGACCACCTGTCCGAAGGCGGCGGGATCGTGCACCGCCAGTTCCGCCAGGACCTTGCGGTCCAGGGTGACGCCCGCCACCCGCAGGCCGTGCATGAGCGCGGAGTAGGTGGTGTCGTGCGCCCGGGCGGCGGCGTTGATCCGGATGATCCAGAGGCGGCGGAAGTCCCGCTTCTTGGCGCGGCGGTCGCGGAACGCGAAGTTGAGCGACCGCTCCACCTGCTGCTTGGCGATGCGGTAGAGCTTGGACTTGGCCAGGTAGTAGCCCTTGGCCCTCCGCAGGATCTTCTTTCTCTTCAGGCGGCGCTTGTTGCCGCGCTTCACCCTGGGCATGGTCGGCCTCCATCACTTGCCGGCTTTGGCGGCCGGCGCGAAAGGGCCCCCGCACGAGGACGGTGCCGTGCGGTGGGCTCGGGGGTTCCTACTTGTAGGGGAGCATCCGGCTGACCCGCCCCATGTCCGCCGTGGAGACGGTGGTGGGCGTGTCCAGGTGACGCTTCCGCTTCGTGGACTTCTTGGTCAGGATGTGGCTCTTGTAGGCCTTCGAGCGCTTGACCTTGCCGGTCCCCGTGACCTTCAGGCGCTTGGCCGCACCCCGGTGCGTCTTCATCTTAGGCATCTTGGCTCCGTCTCCTCACGTCCTCGGCGGCTCTGTCCAGGAAGTCCTGCAGGGGGATCGCCCCCAGGTCCCCCCCCTTCCTGGAGCGGACGGCCACCGTGCCCGCGGCCGCCTCCCGGTCCCCCAGGACCAGCATGTAAGGGACCTTCTGCAGCTGCGCGTCCCGGATCTTGGCACCGATCTTCTCGCCGCGCTCGTCCAGCGTGACCCTGAGCCCGGTGGCTGCGCATGCAGCTCGCACTCGCTCCCCATATTCCAGGGCGCGGTCGGTGATGGGGAGGACACGCACCTGCTCGGGGGCGAGCCAGAGCGGGAACGCTCCGGCGAAGTGCTCGATGAGGATGGCGATGAAGCGCTCGAAGGAGCCGTTCACCGCCCGGTGGATCACCACCGGCCGGTGGGGGGCGTTGTCCTGCCCCACGTAGCTCAGGTCGAAGCGCTCGGGGGCCGCGTAGTCGAGCTGGATCGTGCCCAGCTGCCACTTGCGGCCGAGGGAGTCGGCGACGTCGAAGTCCACCTTGGGGCCGTAGAAGGCTCCATCGCCCGGCTTCAGCTCGTAGGGCAGGCCGGTCGCCTCCAGGGCGGCGCGCAGGGCGCTCTCCGCCCGGTCCCACATGGTGTCGTCGCCGATGCGGGTGGCGGGACGGGTGGCGAACTTGAGGCTGGCCTGCAGCCCGAACAGCGCGTAGTAGTCGAGGATGAAGCGGGTGAGGCGCGCCACCTCCCCCTCGATCTGGTCTTCGCGCAGGAAGATGTGGCAGTCGTCCTGCTGGAACTGCCGCACCCGGGTGAGCCCCGACAGTGCCCCCGAGACCTCGTTGCGGTGCAGAACGTCGTAGGTGGTGTAGCGGATGGGCAGCTCGCGGTACGAGTGGGTCTTGGAGTTGAAGTAGAGGTAGTGGCTGGGGCAGTTCATGGGCTTGAGCGAGAAGTCGTGCTCGCCGGTCTCGCTGTCCAGCACCAGGAACATGTTCTCGCGGTACTTCCCCCAGTGGCCGGAGAGCTCCCAGAGCTGGCGGTTGTACAGGAGGGGAGTCTTGATCTCCCTGTACCCCTCCCGCTGCAGCTCGCGCATGGTCTCGTTCAGCACGTTCACGAGAACGGTGCCACGCTCCGTCCAGAACGCCGCCCCCGGCGCCCAGGGGTGGAACATGAAGAGGTCGAGCTCCTTCCCCAGCCTGCGGTGGTCGCGACGCCTCGCCTCCTCCAGCAGGCGCAGGTGCTCCTCGAGGTCGGCCTGGGTGAAGAAGGCCGTCCCGTAGATGCGCTGCAGCATCTTGTTCTTCTCGCTCCCCAGCCAGTACGCGCCGGCGACGGAGAGGAGCTTGAAGGCGCGGAGGCGTCCGGTGGAGGGGAGGTGGGGACCGCGGCAGAAGTCGGTCCAGTCCCCCTGCCGGTAGATGGAGACCAGGTCGTCGCCCTTGGTGGTGGCGAAGTAGATCTTGTAGGGCTCCTGCTCCCTCTCGAAGAAGGCGATGGCCTCCGTCTTGGGGAGGTCCACACGCTCGATGGCGAGGTCGCGCGCCACGATCTCCCGCATCCTCGCCTCGATGGCGGCCAGGTCGTGCTCGGAGAAGGGCTCGGGCCGGTCGAAGTCGTAGTAGAACCCGTTCTCGATCACCGGTCCCTGGCCGATCTTGGTCCCCGGGAACAGCTCCTGGACGGCCTGGGCGGTGGCGTGGGCGGTGGAGTGACGGAGGACCTCGAGGGCCACCGGGTCCTTCTCGGTCACGATCTCCACCGTGGCGCCGGCCGGGAGGGGAGCCCGCAGGTCCTGGAGGCGGCCGTTCACCCGGGCGAGCAGGGCGTCCTTGGCCAGGCGGGGGCCGATGGAGGCGGCGAGGTCGGCCGCGGTCGAGCCGGCGGGGACCTCCCGGACGCTCCCGTCGGGAAGGCTGACGCGGATGCTGGCGGCCGAGACCGACATGCGGGTGCACCTGGTAGGCGCGGGCGGTTTCGAACCGCCGACCTCTACCGTGTCAAGGTAGCGCTCTACCCCTGAGCTACGCGCCTGAATTTCGCCCCGTGAGCGCGACCGGGGACCGTAACACAGCGCACGATCCCCACGCAAGCCGTTGAAGAAGCTATTGATTCGGCGCGGGGCTTTCGCTACCATCGTCCGCCACTTCGCGGGGATGCGTCCGGGGTCCAGAAGCAGGACCGCACAGGAGATCCCGAGACTCCATGATCATCCTGATGAGGAGCGCCGCCCCGGGCGAGGACCTGGATCGGGTCGTCCGCGAGGCGGAGGCGGCGGGTCTGCGCGCGCAGGTGGTCGAGGCTGCGGGCCGGCCAGTCGTGGCCCTCTCGGGCGGTGAGCCCGTCGATCCCGCGCGCTTCGAGTGCCTGCCCGGGGTGGCCCAGGTGGTGGCGGGGGTGGGTCCCTGGCGCCTGGCCGCGCGCGACGCCCGTCCCGAGGGGACGGTGGTCCGGGTGGGGGAGGTGGCGCTGGGGGGCGGGGACTGCGTCGTCATGGCCGGTCCCTGCGCGGTGGAGAGCGAGAGGCAGCTGCTGGAGACGGCGCAGCTCGTCCGCCAGGCCGGGGCCCGCCTCCTGCGCGGCGGAGCCTTCAAGCCCCGGACCAGCCCCTACAGCTTCGAGGGGCTGGGCCGCCCCGCGCTGCGCCTCCTGGCCAGGGCACGCCAGGAGACCGGGCTTCCCATCGTCACCGAGGCACTGGACGAGGCGAGCCTGGCCGAGGTCGAGGAGGTGGCCGACCTCATCCAGATCGGCACCCGGAACATGCACAACGCCGGCCTGCTCCGGCGCGCCGCCCGCACCGGGAAGCCCATCCTCCTCAAGCGGGGCATGGCGGCCACCCTGGAAGAGCTCCTGATGGCCGCCGAGTACGTGCTCGCCGAGGGGAACCGGAACGTCGTCCTGTGCGAGCGGGGGATCCGCACCTTCTCCCGGCACAGCCGCTACACGCTGGACCTCTCGGTCATCCCGGCGGTGCACGAGGCCTCGCACCTCCCCATCGTGGTGGACCCCAGCCATGCCACGGGCCGCCGCGACCGCGTTCCTTCCATGGCCCGGGCGGCGCTCGCGGCCGGGGCCGACGGCCTGCTCCTCGAGGTGCACCCGGCCCCCGAGCGCTCGCGCTCCGACGGCCCCCAGGCGCTGCTGCCCGCGCAGTTCGCCGCCCTCATGCGGGAGCTGGCCGCGCTGTCCGCCTCGCTCGATCGGGGGCGCGAGGTCGCCCGGTGATCCGTTTCTCCCGGGGGGATCTCCAGCTCAGCGTGCTGGACGCGGGACGCCTCCGCCTGGACGGGGGCGCCATGTTCGGTGTCGTGCCCAAGCCGCTCTGGGAGCGGGAGCGCGTGCCCGACGCCCGCAACCGCATCGGCCTGGCCATGAACCTCCTGCTGGTGCAGGACGGTCGCAGGAACCTCCTCGTGGACACCGGCGCCGGCACGTTCTGGGACGCAAAGCAGCGCGACATCTACGCCATCGAGAGCAGGAGCGCCGCCGAGGTGCTGGCCCCGGCGGGCCTTCACCCCGGCGACGTGCACGTCGTGCTCTGCACGCACCTCCACTTCGACCATGCCGGCGGCAACACCGAGCCGGACGGCCGCGGAGGCATGCGCGCCGCCTACCCGAACGCCGAGTACCTCGTGCAGCAGGGAGATCTGGAGGTCGCGCGCTGGCGCAACGAGCGCACCCGGGGGAGCTACCTCCCCCACGCCTTCGAGCCCCTGCTCGCGGAGGGACGCCTGCGCACGCTGCAGGGAGAGGTGGACCTGGGCGGCGGGGTCTCCGTGCTGCTGGCGCCGGGGCACACCCCCTGGCTGCAGCTCCCCTGCATCACCACCGGTGAGGGAACGGTGCTCTTCCTGGCCGACCTCGTCCCCACCGCCAGCCACCTCCGCTATCCCTGGATCATGGGGTACGACCTGGAGCCGCTGCGCACCCTGGAGAGCAAGAAGCGTCTCCTTCCCCGGGCCGCGCGCGAGGGATGGTGGCTCGTGCTCGAGCACGACCCCGACCTGCCCCTGGCCGCCCTCGAGGAGCGCGAGGGCAAGCTCGCCGCGCACCGTCCGGTGCCGCTCGGGCAGGAGGTCTGAGGTGGAAGCGATCCTCGCCCTGGAGGACGGCACGGTGTACCGCGGGCGCGCCTTCGGCGGCCACGGCGAGCGCACGGGGGAGGCCGTGTTCAACACCTCCATGACCGGGTACCAGGAGATCCTCACCGATCCCTCCTACCGCGGCCAGATCGTGGTGATGACCTCGCCCCAGATCGGCAACTACGGCACCAACGTGCTCGACCAGGAGTCTCTGGCTCCCCAGGTGGAGGGCTTCGTGGTGCGGGAGCTGTCGCCGTCGGTCTCCAACTGGCGTGCCGAGCAGGATCTCCACCATTACCTGCGGCGGTACCGGATCCCCGGGCTCTCCGAGGTGGACACCCGCGCCATCACCCGGCGCATCCGGACCGTGGGCGCCATGAAGGCCGTCGTCTCCTCGGTGGATCGCGATCCCTCCTCCCTGGTGCGCAAGGCACGAGAGGCGCCCGGCCTGGAGCAGCAGGACCTGGTGCGGCAAGTGACCTGCACCGACGTGGTGTCCTGGTCGGAGCCCCGCGACCCGCGCTGGGCGGCGCAGGCGGAGAGGGAGGTGGCCCGCCGTGGCCACTGCGTGGCCTACGACTTCGGCGCCAAGCGGAACATCTTCCGCCTGCTGTGGGAGTCCGGGTACGACGTCACCGTGGTCCCGGCGACGACCCCCGCCGCGGACGTGCTCGCCCTGCGCCCGGACGTGGTGTTCCTGTCCAACGGCCCCGGCGATCCCGCCGTCGCCACCTATGCCGTGGAGGCGGTGGCCGGCCTCATCGGCAAGGTGCCGATCTTCGGCATCTGCCTCGGGCACCAGATCGCCGCCCTGGCGCTGGGGGGAAAGACGTACAAGCTGAAGTTCGGCCACCGGGGGGCCAACCACCCGGTGAAGGACCTGCGCAGCGGCCGGGTGGCCGTCACCTCCCAGAACCACGGCTACGCCGTGTCGCCGGACAGTCTGCCGGGCACGGTCACGGTGACCCACCTGAACCTGAACGACGGGACCTGCGAGGGATTCCTCCACGAGGACGCGCGGCTGTTCGCGGTGCAGTACCACCCGGAGTCCTCGCCGGGCCCCCACGATTCCCTCCATCTCTTCCGCGAGTTTCGCGGCCTGGTCGAGGTTCGGTGATGACGGATTGGAGATCGTCCCTGCGCACCGATCCCACGCCCTGGCTCCTGGACAACGCCTGCGCCGCCATCCGCTACCGGGTCCTCACCGAGCTGCTGGAGCGCAATCTCGAGGATCCCGACGTCAAGAAGGCCCGCGCCGACATGCTGGAGTACGAGCCGGCGGTGAAGCTGCAGAAGAAGCAGCGCAAGGACGGGACGTGGGGAGGCACGATCGCCGCCGGCGATCCCCGGAAGGTGGCGCCCTCCCTGGAGAACGGGATCCTCCAGCTCTACGAGTACGGCTGGGGACGGGACCAGAAGCCGGTGAAGACGGCGGCCGCCACCCTGCGCGGCTTCCTGGCCGCGAAGAAGGACCCGAAGTTCTTCGAGTTCGCCAAGGTGGTGAAGGGGGACGAGCGGCGCGAGCGCTACTACCGCTGGTTCCTGCGCATCCTCGCCCTGGGCCTGCTCATCCGCGGCGGCTACAACGAGGAGCGGATCCGCCTCAACGTGCTCGAGCTGCTGGAGCTCGTGGCCCGCTTCGTGGACGACCCGGTGTCACGCCGCCCCACCGAGGAGATCGGGGCCAGCCATCCCCTGTTTCGCTACGCCGCCTGGAAGCAGGACTACCTGTTCATGCCCGATCTCCACCTGGCGCGTGTGTTCGCCTACTCGCCGTGGCTCCTGGACGGCGAGCTGGCGAAGATGCGGCTCAAGAAGATCTTCGACTACGTCATGGGGGACACCTACCAGGCGCTGGCCCCGGACCTGGGCCTCGTGCGCACCGCCAAGGGGTCCTTCGTCAAGGGCTCGGGCCTGCGCCTGCGGAGCATCGACGAGTACGCCAAGAACGGGGGGCTGGACGAGCTGCTCGTCAACCTCGAGCTGCTGGCGCGCCTGGGCCTGGTCAACCGCTACCCCCTGCTGATGGCCCACCTGGAGTGGATCCACTCCCAGCAGGGGAAGGAGGGGCGCTGGAACCTCCCCACCAAGCTGCTCAACGAGAGCAGCCGCTGGACGGCCATGCTGCGCCTGGAGCCGGACTGGCGCTCCCCCGTGCGCAAGGAGGCGGACATGACCTTCCGCATGCTGGTCATCCTCAAGCACCAGTGGGAGCGCCAGGTGCGCATGCTGGACCGTCGGGACGACGGGTACCCGTTCTAGGGGACAGGCACCAAGAAGAATTGATGAGTGCAGCACCGAGAGCGAACATTCCCGGGCCTCAGCACTCATCAATTCTTCTTGGTGCCTGTCCCCATCGTGCACGGAGATCATCAATTCTTCTTAGTGCCTGTCCCCATCGTGCCACACCGCGTTCCCGAAGCGGGTGAACTCGCGGATGAACACCAGGTCCACCTTGCCGGTGGGCCCGTTCCGCTGCTTGGCCACGATGAGCTCCGCCTTCCCCCGCAGGTCGGGATCGTCCTTCTTGTACATCTCCTCGCGGAACAGGAACATCACCACGTCGGCGTCCTGCTCGATGGCGCCGGACTCCCGCAGGTCGGAGAGCTGCGGCCGGTGGTCCCCGCCGCGCTGCTCGGGGGCGCGGGAGAGCTGGGAGAGGGCGAGGACGGGGACGTTCAGCTCCTTGGCCAGCTCCTTGAGTGACCGGGAGATGTCGGAGATCTCCTGCTGCCGGCTGTCGTAGCCGCCGCGGCCACGCATCAGCTGCAGGTAGTCCACCACCAGGAGATCGACGCCTCGCTCCAGCTTCAGCCGCCGGCTCTTGGCCCGCATCTCCATCACCCCCATGCCCGGGGTGTCGTCGATGTAGAAGGGCGCCTCCACCAGGGTGCCGTAGCACTTGATGATGCGCGACCAGTCCTCCTTGCCGATGCGTCCGGTGCGCAGGAGGTGCGCGTCCACCTGCGCCTCCGCGCAGAGCAGGCGCAGGAAGAGCTGCTGGTGCGACATCTCCAGGGAGAACATGCCCACCGTGCGCCCGTGGGTGAGGGCGGCGTGGGCGGCCATGTTGAGGGCGCAGGTGGTCTTCCCCACCGAGGGACGGGCGGCGAGGATGACGAGGTCCCCGGGCTGCAGCCCGGCCGTCATGTGGTCGAGGTCGGTGAACCCGGTGGCGATCCCGGTGATGAGCTCCCGCCGCTGCGTGAGCTCCTCGATCATCTGCAGGCTCTGCTCGGCCACGATCCTGAGGGGGGACAGGCCCGAGCGCAGGCGGTCCTCGGCGATGCGGAAGATCAGCTTCTCCGCATCGTCCAGGATCTGGTCCGTGGTGGCGGCGGGGCGGAGGGCGGAGGAGAGGATCTCCTGGCTCGCGCGCGCCAGCTGCCGCAGCACCCACTTCTCCCGCACGATCTTGGCGTAGTGCTCGACGTTCGCGGCCCGGGGCAGGCCCTCGGTGAGTGCGGACACGGCCCCCGCGCCGCCCACCGACTCCAGGTCTCCCTGGCGGGCCAGCTGGTCGCACACCGTCACCATGTCCAGGGCGGCGCCGCTCTCGGAGAGGGCGCAGAGCGCCTTGAAGACCTTGCGATGGCGGGGCGAGTAGAAGGACTCGGGGGAGAGCAGCTCCTGCGCGCGGTGCAGGTGACGGTTGTCCACCAGGACGGCGCCCAGGACCGCCGCCTCGGCCTCCTCCGAGTGCGGGAGCGTGTCGGGAAGGGTGTCGGGGAGCAAGGAGCCGCCTCCGAAAACGGAGAGTACCACGCTCCGATGGTAAGCTCTCGCGTCGTGCGGCGAACGTCCCTGCTGATCGCTCTGGTCCTGTGCTGCGGCGGCGGCGTGCTCCGCGCCGAGGAGCGGCCCAAGGTCGTCGTCATCGGCTTCGATGGTGCCGACGCGCGCCTGGTCGAGCAGTACATGGCGGAGGGGCACCTCCCCAACCTGGCCAGGCTGCGCGACGAGGGCTCCTACGCGCCGCTGCTCCCCACCAACCCTCCGCAGACGCCGGTCTCCTGGTCCTCCTTCGCCACCGGCACCAACCCGGGGAAGACGGAGATCTTCGACTTCCTCAAGCGCGACCCCGCCAACTACCTCCCCGATTTCGCCATGACCTCGGAGACGCGCAAGCTCTTCCTCTTCGGGGAGCGCAACTCCTTGTACCTGGGGGTGCTGGCCGGCGGGGTGGCGCTCCTGCTGACCCTCCTCGTGCTGCTGTTCTTCCGCCTGCGCTGGACGGCGCGCCTTGCCGTGGGCGTGGTGCTGGGCGCCCTGGTGGGCGTGCCCGTCGCCTGGGCGGCGCGGACGTACCTGCCCGTGGAGGTGCCGGACGCGATCAACAACCGGAAGGGCGCCACGTTCTGGGAACTGGCGGCCCGCGCGGGCAAGAAGGTCCAGGTGATCCGCG
The DNA here is from genome assembly GCA_036274395.1 of Candidatus Polarisedimenticolaceae bacterium. GTDB lineage: Bacteria > Acidobacteriota > Polarisedimenticolia > Polarisedimenticolales > DASUFT01 > DASUFT01. The sequence goes on from DASUFT010000112.1 coordinate 47,063, forward strand.
TGCCGGCCACCTTCCCTCCCGACCCGGTCGAGGACGGGCACATGCTCTCCGGCCTGGGGGTCCCCGACATGCGGGGGCGGATCGGGACCCCCGCCTTCTACACCTCGGACCCGGCCTGGCAGATGGGGGACAACGAGTTCTCGGTGGAGCTGCTGCACCTGCCGGCGCGGCGGGGGCGCATCGAGACGCGGGTGTACGGGCCCTACAACAAGCCGTTCTACGACTACGTGGTGGACCGCAAGACGGCCGCCATCGAGGATCCTGCGCAGCGCTCCGAGGCTCGTTTGCGCGAGCGCCAGGCCCTGGACGACGCCGGCGTTCCCCGCCGGCTCGACCTGCCCCTCGTGCTCGATGCCGCCGACGACGTGCTCCGCATCCAGACCCCGGGCACCACGGTGAGCCTGCGGCCGGGGGAGTGGTCCGACTGGGTGGTGCTGGACTTCCCGCTGAACTGGCTCGTGGACACGGCCTCGCCGCTGCGCGGGATGGTGCGCTTCAAGCTCCTCTCCCTGAGCCCGGAGCTGCAGCTCTACATGTCTCCCATCAACTTCCACCCGGACTGCCATCCCGTGGCGTTCGCCTGGCCTCCCTCCTGGTCGGAGACGGTGCGGAAGCGGTTCGGGCTGTACAAGACGATCGGCTGGGACACCGACACCTGGTCCCCCACCCAGGGCATCGGCGGCGAGGAGCTGTTCCTCGAGGACATGACGTTCGGCGAGGACAAGTACCAGGAGATCATGGAGGGGCTGCTGCGCGACGGGGACGCCGACCTCTACGTGCAGATCTTCTATTTCACCGATCGCATCGGACACCTGTTCTGGCGCTACCTCGACCCCGGACATCCGCTGTACGACCCCGTGGCGGCGGCCCGCTGGGCGCCCAAGATGCTGGAGGCCTACAAGCGGATGGATGCCATGGTGGGGAAGGCGCGGGAGCTGGCGGGGCCGCACGCGCTGTTCCTGGTCTGCTCGGACCACGGCTTCTCCTCGTTCCGGCGCGGCGTCAACTACAACACCTGGCTGGTGAGGAACGGCTTCATGGCCCTGAAGGGGCAGGACGGCGATCCCGCCACCCTGGAGAAGCTGTTCGACACCAGGGACCTGTTCGGCAACGTGGATTGGACGCGCACCAAGGCCTACGCGCTCGGCCTGGGCTCGATCTACGTGAACCTCGTCGGTCGCGAGAAGGAAGGGATCGTGATGCCCGGTCCCGAGTACGCCCAGGTGGTGCAGGAGATCAAGGCCGGCCTGGAGGCGCTGGTGGACCCCGTGACCGGCGACCGCCCGGTGGCGCGGGTGTTCACGCGGGACGAGATGTACACGGGGTTCGATCCCAACATCATCCCCGACCTGCGCGCGGCCAATGCCTTGAACTACCGCGTCTCCTGGCAGACCAGCCTGGGTGGGGTCCCCCCCGACCTCATGGAGGACAACCTGAAGCCCTGGTCCGGGGACCATTGCAGCAACGACCCCGCGCTGGTGAAGGGCATCCTCTTCTGCAACCGCAGGATCAACACGGGGACACCGGGCATGGTGGACCTGATGCCCACCGTGCTGAAGGCGCTCGGGGTGCCGGTTCCCGCAGAGGTGGACGGGAAGCCGCTGCTGTGAGACGGCGCGCCCTCCTCGCGCTCCTTCCCCTCGCCTCCCTGGTCCTCGCCGAGCCTCCCTCACCTCAGGAGCGCCTCTCCTCCCTGCAGCGCGACGTGGCGCGGCTGCGGCGCGAGGTGGCCTCCCTCACGGGGAAGGAGCAGGGCATCCTGGGAGAGCTCCATCGCCTGGACGCCGAGCGGGCGCTGAAGCAGGCGGAGCTCCAGGAGGTGGAGGAGCGCCTGGCGCGGACGGAGCAGACCCTCGCGGAGGACGGCGCCCACCTGCAAGCCCTGCTGGCGCGCCGCGCCGACCGCGCGCGGTACCTGTCGTTCCGTCTCCGCGAGATCTACAAGCGTGGTCCCGGCATCCCGCTCCGTCATCTCCTGGTGGAGGGGGACGACGCCACGGTGCTGCGCGGCCTGCGCTACGGCCTCCTGCTCTCCGAGCGCGACGGCCGCCAGCTCCGCGGCTTCCGCACGGACACGGCGGAGGCGGACCGGCGCCAGCGGGACCTCCAGGCGGAGCAGACCCGCCTCCAGACGGTGCGCGACGAGACCCGGCGCGCGGGGGACGCGCTCGCGGCCGCCGGCTCCCGGCAGGCCCGCTTCCTCGAGGAGGTCCGCGGCGACCGGACCCGGAAGGAGCGTGCGGCCGAGGAGATGGAGGCGGCGGCGCGGGAGGTCGCGGCCTTCCTGCAGGGGCAGGGGATCGCGGCCACCGCCCTCGACCCCCGGAGCTTCCGCGGGGCGATGGACTGGCCCTGCCCGGGGAAGGTGGCCGCCCGCTTCGGCCGCAGGGTGGACCCCCGCTTCGGCACTGCGGTGCCTCATCCCGGCCTGGACCTGGAAGGGGCGGCGGGGACGCCCTTCCGCGCCGTCCTCGACGGCAAGGTCCTGTGGTCGGGGCCCCTGCGGGGCTATGGGTTGACCGCGATCGTGGACCACGGCGGGGGACTGGCGTCGGTGTACGCCCATGCCGCCGGCCTGGTGGTGGAGAAGGGGGAGCAGGTCACCCGCGGGCAAGCGCTCGGGCACCTGGGGGATACGGGGGAACGGGCGCCCTACCTCTACTTCGAGCTGCGGGACGGGGGAAAGCCGGTCGACCCCGAGGGCTGGCTGCGGCCGCGGTGAGTGCGCCCCGCCCAGGCGGCGCTTGCGGGGGGCGGGAGACCGCTATAGGTTTCTTGCGATTCCATGTGACTCCAGAGGAGCAGGCATGACCGAGCGCCGCCGGACCTCCCGCCCCCGCGTCGTCCTCCTGTTCGCCTCCTGCCTCGTGGTGACGCTGCTGCTGGGCGGAAGTCTGGCGCTGGGCGTGGGCTCCGAGCAGAGCACGCACCGGCAGGTGATCCTCTTCGCCGAGGTGCTCTCCCTCATCCTGGACAACTACGTGGACCAGCCCGATCCCGACGCGCTCCTGATGGGCGCGTACGAGGGGATGCTCTCCGGCCTCGATCCCAACGGCGCCTTCCTCACTCCGGCGGAGGCGGCCGCCTGGAAGAAGGGGGGACAGGGGAAGCAGGTGGGGCCGGGCCTGAGCGTGCTCAAGGGGGCGGGCTACCTGCACGTGGTCTCGGTGGCCGCCGGATCGCCGGCCGCCGGCGCCGGCATCCAGCCCGGGGACCAGATCCGCCGCATCGACGACGCGTCCCTGCGCGATCTGTCCCTGGCCCAGGCCAAGCGCAAGCTGGACGGCGAGCCCGGCAGCTCCGTGAAGCTCCTGCTGCTCCGGCCCAAGGAGAGCTTCAAGCGCCTGGAGGTGACCGTGACGCGCGCCGCGCGCAAGGACACCCCGTGGACGCTGACCGTGGACTCCGCCCGGAGCGTGGCCATCCTCACCCCGGCGGACCTGGCCCGCATGCCCGACAAGGCGCTGCTCGGGGAGCTCGAGGCCGCGCGTGCGCGGGGGATCGACCGCCTGCTGCTCGACCTCCGCGACCTCCCCGATGCCACGATCAAGGACGGAGCCCGGGTGGCGGCGCTGTTCGCGAACGGCGATCAGCTCGTGCTCAAGGACAAGCAGGGGAAGGTGGTGGACAAGGTGGCCGCCGCGCCCGCCGGCAAGAACGGCCCGGCCTGGCCCGGCTCGGTGGGCGTGCTCGTCAACGGCGCCACCGCCGCGGGAGCGGAGGCGCTCACCGCTCTCCTTCGTGCGCAGAAGCACGCGACCGTGTACGGCGAGGCCACCCAGGGCCTGGGAGCCGAGCCCAAGCTGGTGGAGCTGCAGGACGGCTCCGCCCTGCTGATCTCCGCCGCCGTCTGGGAGACATCCACGGGGCTGCGGTGGAACGAGGACGGCCTCACCCCCGACACCGTGGTGGCGGTGACCGGGGGGGAGCAGGACGACCTGGCCGCCCAGCTCGGCAAGACGCTCGACCTCTTCGTCAAGGCAACCGAACCGGCCGAAGCCCGCAAGGCGGCCTGACGCTCCCTGCCTCCGCCCGGGAGCAGGTGTGTGCCTGATCCTCGGGCGACCACGGAAATTGTAAGTTCCGTATTGACCCGGACCCCGCCGGAGCCGATATTCCCCGCGGTGCGGTACCACTGGCTTGAATGGGGGGCCGGCTAGGTATCCGGGGGCCGACGACACCTGGATTTCGTGCGACGCGAGAAGGCCTTGAAGAACACACTGGCGGTCCTCCTCCTGCTCCTCGCGAGCGCTTCGGCGGGAGCCGCCGAAGCTTCCGGCAACGCGCGCGGCGACGCGTACGCCGAGCTGATCGAGGCCCGCCTGGCAGCCCGCCTGGGCACGCTGGACGAGGTCGAGACCCACCTCGAGGCCGCCACACGCCTGCAACCCCAGGACCCGGAGCTGCATGCCGAGGCGGCGGCCCTGCTCCAGCTCCTCGGCGCGTACGAGGACGCGGGTGCCATGGCGCGCCGCGCGCTCGAGCTGCAGCCCGAGCACCCGCGGGCCATGCGCGTGCTCGCGGACCTCATGGCCATGCGCGCGGTGGGCGTGGAGCGGGACGACGCCAGCGGAAAGGAGGCGATCCGGCTCTACGAGCGCCTGGCCCTCGACCCGCAGGTGGAGGACGAGGTCTACGGCCTGCTCGCGAACCTGAAGATGCACGCGGGAGACGTCCCGGGCGCGGTGGCGGCGGCGCAGAAGTTCGCCGAGCGCCGCCCGGGCGACGCCGACGCCGCCCAGCTGCTCGCCCGCTCCCTGGTGCGGGACGGCAAGCCCGGGGAGGCGCTCGACGGCCTGCTCGATCACCTGGTCGCCCATCCCGACGACCAGGAGCTGCTGGTGGACGTCTACGAGATCGGCCGGCGCTCCGACGAGGGCTGGGATCGCATCGAGGAGGCCTGCGCCCGCGTGGCCGAGGATCGGCCCGAGGGAGCGCTCGGGCGCGCCCTGCACGGGCAGGCGCTGCTCCGCCTCGGCAGGGTGGAGGAGGCGGCGGCCGAGCTGGAGCACGGTCTGCACCTGGCGCCCGCCAACCCCGCCCCCGCCGTGGCCGGCTTCTTCATGGTGGCGCGGTCGCACCTCCTGACCGCCTACGACGAGCTGGGAAGGCTCGCCGAGGCCGCGGAGGTCGCGCACCTGCTGGCCGCGGAGTATCCGGGGAATGTCTCCGTGCAGATGGTGCTGGGCGAGATCCTCACCGCGCAGGGGGACGTGCAGGGGGCGCTCTCCGCCTACGCGGCGGCCATCGCCGCGGCGGGACCACAGACCCTCGACGGGGAGCGCACGCGCGACGAGCTGCGCCGGCGCATGGCCTCCCTGCAGCTGTCCCAGGCGCGTCCCGAGGAGGCCATGCGTCTCCTGGAGCAGCTGGAGCGGCCGGACGATCCGAGGGCGCTCGAGGCCCGCGTCCGCGTGTGCCTGCTCACCGGCCGTCTCGAGGAGGCGGAGCGCGTCGTGCGCGAGATCAAGCGCATCCCGGGGGCGGAGGGCACGGCGGCCCTGGCGGAGGGAGAGGTGCTCCTGAACCGGGGCAAGGTGCGCAAGGCGGTGCAGCACCTGGACCGCGCGGTGGCGCTCCTGGGCGACGACGTCCGCCCGCGGATCGCCGACCTTCTGCGCGCCCACAAGCAGACCGGTCTGGGGGAGGCCGTCCTGCGGGGATGGGTGGACAAGGAGCCCGAGGCGCTGGAGCCGCGCTACCGGCTGGGCGTCTACCTCGATCGCACCGGCAGTCCCGCGCGCGGCGAGGACGAGCTGTGGAAGGTGCTGGCGCAGAACCCCAGGCACGCACCCACCCTCAACTACCTCGGCTACGCGTTGGCGGAGCGGGACGGTGCTAGGCTGGACGAGGCTCTGGCCCTGGTCCGGCGCGCCGTCGAGGTGGACCGGTGGAACGGCGCCTACCGGGACTCGCTGGGATGGATCCTCTTCCGGCTGGGCCATCTGAACGAAGCGCGCGCCGAGCTGGAGCAGGCGGCACGCTGCTATCCGTTCGATCCGGAGGTGCTCGAGCACCTGGGCGATCTCTATGCCGCGTCGGGGGACGAGGACTCCGCCCTGACGTGGTGGACGCGGGCGCTCCAGGCGCGGCCCGTGGACGGGGAGGCGCTCCGGGTCAAGATCCAGCGCCGGCGCGAGGCGCGCTCCTTCCGGAGCGCGGCCCCTCCCGCCGACGGATTGCCGGAGCGCTGATCGCCGCACTCGTCCTGGCGCACGCCTGCGCCGGGGTGCGCCGGGAACAGACGCCGAGCGACGTCGCGCTGTACCGGGCGCGCGTCCGCCTGCGGGACGGGGACACGCGCGCGTTCCGCCTGCTGCTCTTCGCCGCCTCCCCGGACCGGCTGCACGCGGAGGCGCTGGGCCCCACGGGGGCGCCGCACCTGGTGGTGGACGCGGGGGGCGGGCAGCTCGCGGTGGCGTTTCCGGGGGAGGGCGTCGCCTACGTGGGACAGGCGTCCGCCGAGACGCTGGGCCGGGTGCTCGGGATCTCGGTGACGCTCAGAGACCTCGTCGGCTTCCTCACGGAGGGGCGGGATCCCGGGCTCCCGGGTCTCTCCCTGCGCCGGGATCCGGAGGGGGCCGGCCTTCCCCGGGAGGCCCACCTGGCCTCGGGTCCGGGAACCCTGGAGCTGGCGCGCCGTCAGTGGCGTCCCGCTCCTCCGGACCCGGCGGCCCTCGGCGTGGGGAGGGCCTCGCCCGGACTGGACCTTCGCCCCCTCGCCGAGCTCCCGGATCTGGGGCTCCCCGCGATCGGTGCCGGTCCTTGATCGCGCGCTGTCCCGCCAAGGTCAACCTCACGCTGCGCGTGCTCGGACGGCGCCCCGACGGCTACCACGAGCTGCGCACCGTCTTCCAGGCCGTGGATCTGTGGGACACGCTGGAGGCGGAGCCCGCACGCGGGCTGCATCTCCGCTGCGATTTCCCGGGCCTCGCCGAGGACGGCAGCAACCTCGTCCTCCGCGCCGCCTCCGCCCTCCGGGAAGCCGCCGGCCGACCGGACCTGGGCGCGTCCCTGGTCCTGCGGAAGCGGATCCCGGTCGGCGGAGGCATGGGGGGCGGGAGCTCGGACGCCGCGGGCGCCCTCCTCCTCCTTTCCCGGCTCTGGTCCCTGAACGTCCCCGGCCGGCGCCTCCGCGCTCTGGCCGCGGGCCTGGGGTCGGACGTCCCGTTCTTCCTCCAGGGGGGGACCGCGCTGGGGCGCGGGCGGGGGGAGGACCTGGTCCCGCTCCCCTGCGCCGGTCCCCGCCCGATCCTGCTGGGAATCCCACCCTTCGGGACCTCGACGGGGGAGGTGTATGCGGCGTTGACAGCGGGTGGGGCCGGTGTTAGCCTGCGCCGTCTTTCTGCCGGTAACTGGCGGCAAGACAACGAGTTCAGCGCGCCCCGCAACGATCTCGAAGCGACCGTGGTGGCACGGTGGCCCGAGATCGGCTCCTTCCGGGACGCGCTGGCACGGCAAGGGGCGGTGCAGGCGTCTGTGGCCGGCAGCGGCTCCACCGTGTTCGGGGTGTTCGCGGAAGAGGCGCAGCGGCGCGGAGCGGCCGAGGCGCTGGGGCGGATGTTTACGACCTGGAAGCTACTTGAGACGCGGGCGATCCGAGGCGCAGCACACGTGGAAACAGGGGGGACTTCCGGATGAACATCACCCAGGTACGCGTTTTCCCGGTCGAAGAGGACAAGCTCAAGGCATTCGTCTCCATCATCCTCGATGACTGCTTCGTGGTGAGCGACATCAAGATCATCCAGGGCAACAACGGTCTGTTCATCTCGATGCCGAGCAAGAAGCGAAAGAACGGGACCTTCCGGGACATCGCCCATCCGCTCAACAACGAGACGCGCCGGAAGCTCGAGGAGACGATCATCGCCAAGTACCAGGAGGTGCTGGCCACGGATGGCGGCGTGCCGGACGTGGCGATGCGCCGCCTGGTCCTGGACGCGGACGGATCCCCCGACCTGGCGGCGGGTGCCGCGTTCGAGGACGAGCTTCCCACGGACCCGGGCCGCCCCACCTGGACCTAGCGACCGAGAGCTCCTGTTGGGGCGTCGTCAAGTGGTAAGACACGGGTCTTTGGAACCCGCATTCGGAGGTTCGAATCCTCCCGCCCCAGCCAACCGGGCGGATCCGACGAAGCGATGATGAAGAGCGAGCTGAAGATCTTCTCCGGCAACGGCAACCCGCGCCTCGCTCAGGCGATCTGCGACTACCTGCACCTGCCCATGGGGCAGTGGAAGCTCACCCGCTTCAAGGACGGCGAGATCTACTGCCAGGTCCTGGAGAACGTGCGGGGCACGGACGTCTTCGTGATCCAGCCCACCTGCACCCCCGTGAACGAGAACCTGATGGAGCTGCTCATCGCCGTGGACGGCCTGAAGCGCTCCTCCGCCAACCGGATCACGGCGGTGATCCCCTACTACGGCTATGCCCGCCAGGACCGCAAGGACAAGCCGCGGGTGCCCATCTCCGCCAAGCTGGTGGCCGACCTCCTGCAAGCGGCGGGCGTGCACCGGGTGCTCACGATCGACCTGCACGCCCCCGCCATCCAGGGCTTCTTCGACGTGCCGGTGGACCACCTGCTGGCGGCGCCCGTGCTCCTGGAGTGGGTGGAGCGCCAGGACCTCCGGCACCTCACCATCGTCTCCCCCGATGCCGGCGGCGTGGAGCGGGCGCGCTTCTTCGCCAAGAAGCTCGGCGCCGCCCTCGCCATCATCGACAAGCGCCGGGTGGAGGCGAACGTGGCCGAGGTGGCGCACGTGATCGGCGAGGTGGAGGGACGGGCCTGCGTGGTGGTGGACGACATCGTGGATACCGCCGGCACCCTCACCGGCACGGTGCGCGCGCTCAAGGAGAACGGGGCGGAGCGGGTGATGGCCTGCTTCACCCACCCCGTCCTCTCCGGGCCCGCCATGGAGCGCCTGGCCATGCCCGACCTGGAACGGGTGGTGGTGACGGACACCATCCCCCTCACCCCCGCCCAGGCCCAGGAGCCGAAGCTGACCACCCTGTCCGTGGCCTCCCTGCTGGGGGAGGCGATCGCCCGGATCCACAGCAACTCGTCCGTGAGCTCGCTTTTTGTCTGATTGCTAGACTGTCCCGACGAGGACCGGCGGGAGGAGAGACGACATGGCCGACAACATCGTGGTGGAAGTGGAAGAGCGCACCGACCTGGGGAAGAACGCCGCGGGGAGGCTGCGCCGCGCCGGCAAGGTCCCGGGGATCGTCTACGGCCTGGACCGGCCGCCCTTCGCCGTCACCGTCAACCCCCGGCGCCTCACCGAGGTGCTGCGCCTGGAGACGGGGAAGAACACCATCCTCAACCTCTCGCTGGTGGGGCAGGACCGCACCCGCGCCGTCATGATCCGGGAGATCCAGCGGGACCCCGTGACGGAGCTGCCGGTCCACGTGGACTTCGTGCGGGTGGACCTGGAGCGCGCCATCACGGTGGCGGTGCCCATCCGCCTGCTGGGAACGCCCGTGGGGGTGAAGACCGAGGGTGGGCTCCTGGAGTTCGTCACCCGTGAGATCGACGTGGAGTGCCTGCCCGGCGACATCCCCGAGCACGTGGACGTGGACGTCTCCGAGCTGCACGTGAACCAGAACGTGCACGTGAGCGACCTCGGGGTGGGCGAGCGCATCAAGGTGCTCACGTCCATGGACACCATCGTGGCCCTGGTGGCCGTGCCCAAGGAAGAGGCCGCTCCCGCCGTGGAGGAGGCCGCCGCCGCGCCTGCCGAGCCCGAGGTGATCAAGAAGGGCAAGGAGGAGGCGCCGGCCGAGAAGTCCGACAAGTCTTGAAGGTCGTCCTCGGCCTGGGCAACGTGGGCAGCCGGTACGAGGGGACCCGTCACAACGTCGGATTCCGGGTGGTGGAGCGGCTGGCGGAGCGCGCGCGCGCCCGCTGGCAGGACTTCCCCGGCCCGGAGCGCCTGGCCTTCGCCGCCGAGGTCGAGCTCGCCGGCCAGTCCGTGGCGCTCCTGAAGCCGCGGACGCTCATGAACCGCTCCGGCCGTGCCGCCGCCGCCGCCCTGGACCGCTACCGCTGCCCGGTGGAGGAGCTGCTCGTCGTCTTCGACGACGCCGATCTCGCCCTGGGACGGGTGCGGGTGCGGCAGGGCGGGGGAGCGGGCGGCCACAACGGCCTCCGCTCCCTGATGGACGTCCTCCGCACCTCCGACTTCGGGCGGGTGAAGCTGGGCGTGAAGGGGGAGCGCCGCGAGGAGTCGGACCTGGCGGACTACGTCCTCCGTCCCTTCGAGCCGGAGGAGAGGGCGGTGGTCGACTCCATGATCGGCCTGGGGGTGGAGGCGGTGGACGCCGTGCTGGCGCAGGGTGTGGCCGCCGCCATGAACCTCTTCAACGGGAGATCGGCGGCCCCCACCTCTTCCTGAGGAAAAAAAGGCCCGGGCCGGATATCCGGCCCGGGCCTGTGCAGACGGTGTTCCGGCGCTCTAGCGCACCGGGGTGACCTCGTACTCGAACCTGCCGGGGGTCACGTCGTCGAAGGTCAGGGTGGTCGTCTCCCCGATCTTCACGAACGCGTTCATGCTCCCGGCCACCCGGCGCCAGACGTTGTACTTGACGACCGGGGTGCTCCCGCCGCCCATGGCCGTCCAGGTGAGGCGCGCGCCTCCTCCGGCAGCCTTGGCCAGCGCCACGCCGTCCACGTGGATGGCGCGTCCTGTGTTGACCTCGCTCCCCAGTCCCTTGGCCAGCAGGCAGTCGCCGCCGCCGGAGAGGATGCCGTCGGCCTGGTCGTAGGACTCGCCGACGGTGCCGTTGTCGGAGTACTGGGATTCGATGGGCGTGGAGTCGCAGACGTAGGCATGGCAGAGGTTCAGCGCCATGCCCATCAGCTCCACCGCCCCCTGGGTGCACTGGTTCCCGCTCCCGTTGAGCACCGCGCAGATGTCGGCCACGCTGCCGACGGACGCGAACTGATCGCCGAGAGAGGCCACGCAGGCGGCGTCGTCCGCGGTCAGCTCGTCCCCGGAGTGCGGGCCGAGGCAGAGGCGCTTCCAGTAGCCGCGGGCGTGGGGGTTGGTCTCGATGTCCACCGGGGTGTAGACGCAGCCGGTGGCGGGGTCGCAGCTGTCCGCCGTGCAGGCGCTGCCGTCGTTGCAGTCGACGGCCGAGCCGGCCTGGCAGGAACCGCCGCCGCAGGCATCGCCGGCGGTGCAGGCGTTGCCGTCGTCGCACGGGTTGCTGTTGTTGGTGTTGACGCAGCCGGAGGCCGCGTCGCAGCTGTCGTCGGTGCAGGCGTTGTCGTCGTCGCAGGAGATCGTGTCGTACACGCAGCCCGACGACGGGTCGCAGGAGTCGTTGGTGCAGGCGCTGCTGTCGTCGCAGACGACGTCCATGTGGAAGCAGCCGCTGCCCGAGTCGCAGAGGTCATCGGTGCAGGCGTTGCCGTCGTCACACACCGTGGGTGTGGACGCGCACTGCCCTTCCACGCAGGCATCGTCGGTGCAGGCGTTGCCGTCGTCGCACTGGCTGTCGTCGCTGCAGGAGACCAGCAGCCTCAGGCAGTAGCCGCCGGACAGGGAGCCGACGTCCGCGGAGGCGTCGTCCACCACCCAGAGCTGCCAGTTCCCGTTGGGGTCGCTCCCGTTGAACACGGAGAGCGCGGAGCCTCCCGAAGGCGGGGGTGCCGGGGCCGGGAAGGGGTCCGCGGTGCCGATGTTCTGTGGGGAGAACGTGCCGCTGACCAGGATGGCCGGCAGCACGGGAGCGCCGTCGGTCAGGAGCAGGTCGATGTTGCTGACGTCGGTGCCGCCACCCACGTCCGAGAAGATGGTGGCGTTCTGCCCGCCGGGGCCGGAGAGCATGACGTCCACGTCCGACGGGAAGGTGTGGGTGAACCCGAGCAGCCTCACGCCGCCCAGGCTGAAGACCCCGTTGATCGGGCCCAGGTTGACGGAGAGGTCGTTCGGATAGGGATCCGCCGGACCGGAGCTCGTGGTGGGCGCGCCCGCCGGGATGGTCATGGCGCGGGGCGTGCAGACCTCGGTGCAGTGGTCGACGTGCTGGCACCCGCTGGCGGGATCGCAGAAGTCGGCCGTGCAGCCGTCGGTATCCGCACAGTTGGTGGCGGTGTAGAAGCAGGAGCCGTCAGCGGGGTCGCAGTGGTCGTCGGTGCAGTCGTTGCCGTCGCTGCAGTCCGTCGGCGTGCCCGGGGTGCACTGCGTGTTCACGCAGGTCTCGATGCCGTTGCAGGGGTTGCCGTCGTTGCACTGGGAGTCGGAGCTGCAGGAGCCGACGACGATGCTGACGCACCAGCCGCCGACGCTCCCCAGGTCCCCGCCCGCGTCGTCCACCAGGAAGAGGTTCCAGGTGCCGTTCAGGTCGCCCGTGAAGGCGTTGAAGTTCGGCGTGGTCCCTCCCTGGGGTGCCGGAGCAGGCGCCGGGTAGGTGTCGCCCGCCACCCAGTTGGTGGGCTTGTAGCTCCCGGAGACGATCTGCGTGCCGTCGGGCACGGCCGCGGCGGCGCTGTCCTGGAAGTTGAGATCCACGCTCACCACGTCGAGGCCGCCACCGGCGTCCGACATCAGGGTCGTGTTCTGGGTCGCCCCCCCCGGCCCCGCGATCAGCAGATCGAGGTCGTCGGGGAAGGTGTGGCTGAGTCCGCGCAGGCTGACCGCGCACAGGGACGCCGACGTGCCCACTCCGGAGACGGAGATGGAGGACGGGTAGGGCGTGCCCGGGCCGGAGCTGGGGATCGTGATCCCGCCGGTGTTGCAGAACTGCACCGGCGTCTGGGGGATGTGCTGGCAGCCCAGCACGGGATCGCAGGAGTCGGCGGTGCAGCCGTCGCCGTCGCTGCAGGGGTTGGGCACGTGCGTGCAGGCGCCGGTGGCGGGCACGCAGGCGTCGCTCGTGCACTGGTCGCCGTCGTCGCAGTTGACCGACGTGCCGGCGATGCACTGGCCCGACCCCACGTCGCAGGTCTCCACGCCGTTGCAGAGGTTGCCGTCGTTGCAGTCGTCGTTGGAGTCGCAGAAGGCCTGCACGATGTTGATGCACCACCCGCCGGAGACCGAGCCCAGGTCGCCTCCCAGATCGTCGAGCACGTAGAGCGACCAGGTGCCGTTGGGGTTCCCCGTGAACACGTTCAGGGAGGAGCCCCCCGCCGGGGCGGGAGCGGGCGCGGGGAAGGTGTCCCCGGTGCCGATGTTCGTGGGCTGGAAGGTGCCGGAAACCAGCGGTCCCGCGTCGGGGAGGCTGCTGGCGGCGCCGTCCGTGAGCACCAGGTCGACGGCGCTGGCGGCGGTGCTGCCCCCCACGTCTGACAGGACGATGGCGTTCTGCGAGGGTGCGGCCGGTCCCACCAGCAGCATGTCGATGTCGTCGGGGAAGGTGTGGGTGAGCCCCCGCAGCTCCACCGAGCACAGCGACGCGCTCGTGCTCAGGCCGCCGGCGACGATGGTCGAGGGATAGGGCGTGCCCGGGCCGGAGCTGGGAATGCCGATCGACCCGCTGTTGCACAGGTGCACCAGGCCGGGCGTGGAGTGCTGGCAGCCGTTGACCGGATCGCAGCTGTCCACCGTGCAGGGATCGCCGTCATTGCAGGGATCGGTGGGGAAGCTGCAGGTCCCGGTGGCGGGATCGCACTGGTTCAGCGTGCAGGCTTCGCCGTCATCGCAGGTGATGGGCGTGCCGGGGATGCAGTTGCCGCTGCCGCTGTCGCAGGTCTCGACGCCGTTGCAGAGGTTTCCGTCGTTGCAGTCGTCGTTGACCTGGCAGATGCCGAAGGTGCCGATGACGGCACCCGAGGCCTGCAGGGTGCCACCGGGCGAGGCCTGGCCGATCACCCCCACGAGCGTGGTGGCGCCGGTCGAGGTGTTCACGCTCCGCAGCTCGGGCCGGAAGGCCGTGTTGTTGAAGGCGAAGGCATAGCAGGTCCCGTCGCCGGGATCGCAGTCCATGCTCTGCCCGAAGTTGGCGTCGAAGCCCAGGAGGCCGACCACGGTTCCCGCGCCGGTCGTCTTGTTGATGGCGATGAGGTTGTCGCCGACGATGTTGAGGCCGAACAGGTTTCCGCTGTTGTCCGCGGCCAGGGCCACCGTGCAGCCGCCGTTGGTGACCGTGCCGATGGGGGTGCGCACCCCCGTCAGCAGGTTGATCGACGACAGGCTGGTGCTGCTGCAGGTGGAGGTGGCGGAGGTGGCGTACACGGTCCCCGTGGTGGGATCCACCGCCATGTCCGTCCAGGTCTCCCCGGTGGGCGGCACCACGGTGGAGACCGGCGTGGCCGTTCCCGCGGTGGTGTAGCTCTTCACCGTCCCCGAGGCCATCAGCTCGTAGATGTGGACGGGGTCGGAGGCCAGGATCTCCACGTCGGCGGGGAAGTCGCCGGTGGGGATGACGAAGGGCGCGAAGGGCGTCAGCGTGGTGATCCCCGCGATGCTCGTCGTGTTGTAGGTGACCGTCTGGGCCTCCTGCACGATGACGGGTCCCAGCTGGACGAACTTGGCCGCGGAGTCGACGGGCTCGATCTCCGTCGGCCCGCCGCAGGACTTCAAGGTCTCGAGCGGCACCGCACCGGGCAGGGTGGGACCGTTCGAGCACGGCCCGATCTCAGCCTCCTTCTTGGTGTCGGCGTGGGCCCCGGCGGTGGCCAGGGCAGTGGTACAGGCGCAGACGACGAGCGTCCGAGCCAGTGTTCTGACCCAACGAGCTTGCATGACCCCCCCTTCGAAGAAGCGCGTGCGGAGCCGGCCGGCGTCGCCGGTCGAATCGCCAGGATCGTCATCGGCCGGAGCCGCGAACGCGTGGACGAGAGAATACGCGGAGAATTGCTGGAGATGCATGCCATTTTTTCGAATGTTGCCTCGCCATGGAGTCGCTTGAGGTCCGTCTTTGTTCGCAATGGTTCGTAGAGTGCTTGCTGGCACGTCGGGGAGGGGTCTGGTAGAGTCTCGCCTTCGCGATTTCCGCACTCCTCGCTCCCGGCGCCACGTCGTCCGGGGGCGGTCACGCCATGAGGAGGTGCCTTCGTGCGGACGTACGAGACCGTCTTCATCACGCTCCCCACCTTGACCGAGGACGAGGAGCGCTCCATCGTCGGCGGCTTCGAGCAGGTGCTCACCGACTCCGGCGCCACGATGTTCACCACCGATCGCATGGGCCGGCGGCGCCTGGCCTACCCCATCCAGAAGTTCGAGGACGGCGTCTACACGCGCTTCCTCTACGACTCGGGGGCGGACGTGCCGCGCGAGCTGGAGCGCCGCATGCGCATCTCCGACAAGGTGCTGCGCCACCTCACCGTGCAGCTCGAGCGGGAGTGGGCGGTGGGTGCCAAGGAGCAGGTGATCAAGGACGCCCAGGCCAGGGCCGAGGCGGAGGCCCGCCGCGCCGCCCTGGAAGCGGAAGGACGCCTCCCCGAGGGCGAGGACCCGATGATGGAGGGGCGCGATCGCGAGCGCGGGCGGGTGCCTGATCGCGAGACCGACCTGGATGGCGAGGGGGACGCCGAGGGTGAGGACGTCGACCTCGAGGAGCGTGGGTGATGGGCGAGCGGGACATGGAAGGTCGTGGCATGGGTCCGGGCGGTGGGGGACCCGGCATGGGCCCCCGCGGCCCCCGCGGCGGGGGCGGTGCGGCGCGCGGCGCCGGGCGCCGGCGCTTCCTCTTCCGCCGCCGCAAGTACTGCAAGTTCTGCGAGGAGAAGTCCAAGTGGATCGACCACAAGGACCTGAAGACCCTGCAGAACTACATCCCCGAGCGCGCAAAGATCCTGCCCCGCCGGATCTCGGGAACCTGTGCCCGGCACCAGCGCGAGCTGATGCGCGCCATCAAGCGCGCGCGCGTGCTCGCCCTCATCCCCTTCGTCTCGGACTAGGAGGGCGTGATGTCGGTCAAGGTCGTGCTGCGGCAGGACGTCGATCACCTGGGCGACCGCGGGCAGATCGTCAATGTCGCCCCCGGCTACGCCCGGAACTACCTGATCCCCAAGGGGCTCGCCTACACCGCCACGGAGGGGAACCTCCGCGTGCTCGAGCTGGAGAAACGGGCCTGGACGCGGCGCGAGGCCAAGGACGCCGAGGAGGCCCGGGGCCTGGCGGCGAAAATCGCCGGCCTCCAGCTCACCGTGACCAAGCGCGCGGGGGAGAACGGCCTCCTCTACGGCTCGGTCACCAGCAGCGAGATCGCCGAGCTGCTGGAGGCGAGAGGGATCGCCGTGGACCGGCGCAAGATCCGCCTGGATGATCCCATCAAGCAGGTGGGGGAGTTCACCATTCCCGTCCGCCTGCACCGGCAGGTGCAGGCCGACGTCTCGCTCCAGGTCCTGGCGGCGAGCGAGTAGCGTGGACGGAGACGCCCCGGCCGTCGCCCCGGATGTCCGCACGCCGGCGCTCCCCCAGGCGGTCTCGCCGGGCCGCACGGCGGCCGCCATCTTCCTGGGGTGGCTCCTGCCCGGCGCCGGGCACGTGCTCTTGGGGAAGGTGGGGCGGGGGATCGCCTTCGCCGCCCTCATCTTCGGTTCCTTCGGACTGGGGCTCGCCCACGACGGGCGCCTGGCCCTCCACGACCGCCGCCAGCCCTTCCTCACCGCGCTGCAGGTGGTGGCGAACGTCGGGGTGGGGCCGGCCGACGTCCTGGCGCGGATGTCCGTGTATCACGAGCCGGCGTACGTGCTCCCCGCCGATTACGGCGACCCCCGCTACGACCATCGCCTGGGCATCCTGCGGCACCGCACGGAGTCGGGGCGGTCCATCTACGGCACCGCCTACCTCTGGACCGCCGGGCTCATGAACCTCCTGCTCCTCTTCGACGTGTGGGACATCGGGACGGGCCGGAAGACCTAGCATGCGCAGCCACGTCCTCCACCTCCTGCTCTACTCCACGCTGGTGTCCGTCTTCTTCGCCCTGCTGGCGCGGCGGACGGCGCGCGAGCGCTGGCGCCTGGGCCTGCTCCTGTGGAGCGGCATGGTGCTCGGCACCCTGGCCCTGGCCTGGCTCATGTTTCCCTTCCCCGGGTGAGCCGCCTTCGCCTGTGGGTTCCGCCCCTGGCGCTCGCGGGCCTCATCTTCGTCCTCTCCTCCCTCTCGCAGGTGCCCGGAGCGGGCTACGTCTGGGACAAGCTCGCCCACCTGGCGGTGTTCGGCGCGCTGTGCCTGCTCACCCTGCGCGCCACCCACGGCGGCCCCCGGCCGCTCGCGCCCGGGCCGGCAACGGCCGCCTTCCTCCTCACCCTCCTCTGGGGGGTGCTCGACGAGGTGCACCAGTCCTTCGTTCCCGGGCGGGACGCCAGCGCCCGGGACATCGTGGCCGACGCCCTGGGCGCCGCGCTGGCCGTCCTGGTGTGGGCCGCATGGCGGGGGACGGCTAGAATCCCGCGCGCCCTAGGCGGCGGGGAGGGTTAGCCCATGGAGCGACGGTTCGCGGTGGTCCCGGGGGACGGCATCGGCGTGGATGTCACGCGCGAGGCGGTGAAGACGATCGAGGCGGCGGCGGAGGTCTTCGCCTTCACGGCGGTCCTCGACTCCTTCGACTTCGGGGCCGACCGGTACCTGCGCACGGGGGAGACGCTGCCCCCCGGCAGCTTCGACCTCTTCCGCACCTACGATGCCGTGTTCATGGGCGCCTTCGGCGATCCCCGCGTCCCCGACATGAAGCACGCCGCCGACATCCTGCTGGGCACGCGCTTCGGCATGGACCTCTACGCCAACGTGCGTCCGGTGCGCTGCCTGCACGACCGGCTCTGCCCCTTGCGGGACTTCAAGGCCAGGGACGTGGACTTCGTGGTCTTCCGCGAGAACACGGAGGGACCCTACGTGGGGCTGGGAGGCATCTTCAAGAAGGGCACCGCGGACGAGATCGGCATCCAGGAGGACATCAACACCTGGAAGGGCGTGCAGCGCATCCTGCGCGCCGCCTTCGAGTACGCCCGCCGCCACGGCCGCAAGCGGGTGACCATGTCCGACAAGTCGAACGCCCTGCGCCACGCCCACGACATCTGGCAGCGCCTGTTCGCGGAGGTGGCCGCGGACTACCCCGAGATCGAGACCAACCACCTCTACGTGGACGCCCTCACCATGCAGATGGTGAAGAACCCGGCGCAGTTCGAGGTGGTGGTGACGAACAACATGTTCGGCGACATCGTCACCGACCTGGGGGCCGCGCTGCAGGGAGGGCTGGGGATGGCCGCCTCCGCCAACCTGCATCCCGGTGAGACCTCCATGTTCGAGCCGGTGCACGGCTCCGCCCCCAAGTACGCCGGCAAGGACGTGAGCAACCCCATGGGCGCCATCCTCACGGCGGGCATGATGCTCGACCATGTCGGCGAGACCGAGGCGGCCGACGCCGTGGAGGCGGCGGTGGTGGCGTGCCTGCAGGCGGGGGAGTGCACGAAGGACGTGGGGGGGACGCTGGGGACCGCGGCCACGGGGGATGCGGTGACGCGCCGCCTGCGCGAGGTGGCCCGTGTCGCTCGATGATTTCCGCCAGTTCCGGGAGAGGATGAACGCGAGGATCCTCGCCGCGGACCACCTGGGCATCAAGCGCTTCTTCGCCCTGGACACCCAGGCCTACGCGGACGGGGCGCTCCCCGGGAAGACCAAGGAGCTGCTGGGCCTGGTGGCCTCGGCGGTACTCCGCTGCAACGACTGCATCGACTACCACCTCGTCCAGTGCGCTGGTGCCGGGTTCTCCGATCCCGAGATCCACGACGCCTTGAACGTCGCCCTGGTGGTGGGCGGGTCCATCGTGATCCCGCACGTCCGGCACGCCTTCGCCACGCTGGAGGAGCTGCGCGCCGAGGAAGGGAAGGGCCGGGCATGAGCGTCCACTATGCCGCGGAGGGAGGGATCGCCCTCCTCACCCTGGATGCGCCCCCCGCCAACACCTACAGCTACCCCCTCATGCGCGACCTGGACGAGGCGATCCTGCGGGCGCGCTTCGACGATGCCGTGCACGTGATCGTGCTCACGGGGGCGGGGGAGAAGTTCTTTTGCGCGGGGGCCGACATCCGGATGCTCCAGGAGGCCACCCCCACCTTCAAGTACCACTTCTGCCTGCACGCCAACGAGACCCTGAACCGCCTGGAACAGACCCCCAAGCTGGTGATCGCCGCCCTGAACGGGCACACCGTGGGCGGCGGGCTCGAGATCGCGCTGGCGGCGGATCTGCGCCTCGCCCGCAAGGGGGGCGGCAAGATCGGCCTCCCCGAGATCCACCTGGGCGTGCTGCCGGGGACGGGGGGGACGCAGCGCCTGACCCGCGCGGTGGGGAAGACCCGCGCCCTCGACCTCATGCTCTCCGGCCGACTCTTCGCGTTCGAGGAGGCGGTGTCCCTGGGGATCGTGCAGCAGGTGCTGGAGGGTCCGGACTTCCTGGGGGAGGTGCGCGCCTACGCGGCGCAGTTCCTCCCCCCGGGGAAGGCCGCAAAGGCGGTGGGTCTGATCAAGCGCGCGGTGCAGACCGGCGCCGAGCTTCCCTTCCAGGACGCGCTCGCCCTGGAGCGGGAGCTGCAGCAGCAGCTCTTCCAGAGCGCCGACGCCCGCGAGGGGCTGGCGGCGAACGTGGAGAAGCGGGCGCCGAAATTCGAAGGGAAGTGAGAAGGGGTCAGGTATTTCCTATTTTCTTTTCATCGGCCGACCCGGCCGATGAAAAGGAAATAGGAAATACCTGACCCCCTCCGAACCTACTTCTTCTCTGCAGGCTTCTCCGCGGGCTTGGGCGGTGGCGGCGGTCCGGTCTCCAGGCTGATGTGGACGTCGACGTCGTCCCCCAGGAGCATCAGGCCCGCCTGGTAGTCCTTGTTCCACGCGATCCCGTAGTCCTTCCGGTTGAGCACGAAGTCGATCTTGAAGCCGGCCAGGTCCCCGCCCCGGGGTCCCTTGGTCAGGCCCAGGAACTTCACGGGGAGGATGATCTCCTTGGTCACGCCGTGCATGGTGAAGTCTCCGGCGACGTCGTAGTACTCGGCGCTCTTCTGGATGATCTTCTTGCTCTTGAAGGTGATCTGAGGGTTCTTCTCGGCGTCGAAGAAGTCCTCCGAGCGCAGATGCTTGTCGCGCCCCTCCTGCCCGGTGTCGATGCTGGCGGTCTGGATGGTGAAGTCCACGGAGGACTTGGTCATGTCCTCGCGATCGAGCTGGATGGTGCCCGAGAAATCCCTGAAGCTGCCGGTCACGGTGCTGATCAGGTGCCGGATCTCGAAGTTGACGTGGCTGTGCGCGCGGTCCACCTGGAAGGTGTCCGCGGCTCGCGCAGCAGACAGAGCCAGCAGCAAGCCAAGCGACCCCGCAAAGATCTTCCCTCGCATGCGTCCTCCCTCCCTCGCCCCCGGAAGCCCAGGGAGTCTAGCAGGCTCGGCGGACCAGGTTCGCCGCCGCCGCCACCCAGGCCGGGTGCGCGTTGAGGGAGGGGACGAGGCGAAAGGCCTCGCCGCCGCGGGCCAGGAAGTCCTCCCGGGCGCGCAGGCCGATCTCCTCCAGGGTCTCCAGGCAGTCGGCCACGAAGGCGGGAGAGAAAACGGCGAGGCGCTTCACCCCCGACGCGGCCAGCTCCCGCACGCGCGCGTCCGTGTAGGGCCGGATCCAGGGGGTGCGTCCGAGGCGGGACTGGAAGGCCAGCGACCAGCGTTCCCCGGAGAGTCCGAGCGCAGCCGCCAGGGCACGTGCCGTGGCCACGCACTGGGCGCGATAGCACAGGGGGACCGGCCGGTCGCAGCAGTGGGGAGAGCGGAGGCAGTGCGTCCCCGTGGGGTCGGACCTCACGATCTGGCGCTCGGGGAGCCCGTGGAAGCTGAAGAGCACGTGGTCCGGCCGCAGCTCCTCCAAGACCGGGGATCCGACCGCGGCCATCGCAGTGAGCGTGGCGGGGTCGTCGAAGAAGGGAGGCACGACGGAGACCGGCGGCACGTCCCAGCCCGTGGCCAGCGCCTCGAACACCGCCGCCACCGCGGTCCCGGTGGTGGCGGCCGCGTACTGGGGGAAGAGAGGAAAGAGGACGAGGCGGTCGCAGCCGTCGGCGCGGAGCTCCGCGAGCGCCTCCGCGATCCCGGGCTTCCCGTAGCGCATGGCGAGTCGCACCGCATAGCCGGCTCCCAGCCTCTCGCTCAATGCCGTCGTGAAGGCCCGGCCGTGTACGAGGAGCGGCGAGCCCGCCTCCGTCCACACCTTGTGATAGGCCTCGGCGGACTGCCGCGGCCGGAAGGGGAGGATTGCTCCCTCCAGCAGGAGGAAGCGCGGAAGCGCAGGAAGGTCGAGCACACGGCGGTCGCCCAGGAAGGCGCGCAGGTAACGGCGGACCTCGGCCGGGCGGGGTGCGTCCGGCGTGCCGACGTTGAGGAGCACGACCCCTGTTCTCGCCACGGCGACAGCGTAGCAGGGGGCGCGCTATCCTCTGCCGCGATGTCCGACCGCTTCCCTCCCGCCGACCTCGCGCGCGTGCGCACGTACCCCCTCGCCGAGCGCACCCACAAGGTGACGGTGGCGGAGTTCGCGTCCCCCGTGGACGGCAGGGGCTCGCTCTCCGCGTTCCTGGACGGGCTGCCCCGTCTCCTGGGCGCGCAGACGCTCCGCGATCTCGCCGACGCCGTGGTGTCCGCGCGCGAGAGGGAGCGCCCGGTCGTCCTCGCCATGGGCGCGCACGTGATCAAGGTGGGCCTCTCGCCCGTGGTCGTGCAGCTCATGGAGGAGGGCACGATCACGGCGCTGGCGCTGAACGGGGCGGGGGCCATCCACGACTGGGAGGTGGCGGCGGTGGGCGCGACCTCCGAGGACGTGCCTGCCGTGCTGCACCACGGCCGCTTCGGCATGGCGGCGGAAACGGGCGAGGCCTTGAACGGTGCCGCCTCCGAGGCGGCGGCGCGGGGGGCGGGGTTCGGGGAGACGCTGGGACGCCACATCGTGGAGCGGAAGCTTCCGCACCGCGGGGCGAGCGTGGTGGCGCGCGCCTTCGAGCTCGGCATCCCCGTGACGGTGCACGTCGCGCTGGGGAGCGACATCGTGCACCAGCACCCCTCCGCGGACGGCGCCGCCATCGGGCAGGCCACCTTCACCGACTTCCGCCGGCTGGTCAGCGTGGTGGCGGAGCTCTCGGGCGGGGTGTGGATCAACTGCGGCTCGGCGGTGCAGCTCCCCGAGACCTTCCTCAAGGCCCTCTCGGTGGCGGAGAACCTGGGGCACGTCCTGGAAGGGTTCGCCACCGCCAACCTGGACATGATCCGGCACTACCGCACGGAGGAGAACGTGCTCCGGCGTCCCACCCAGGGGAAGGGGCGGGCCTTCGCCCTCACCGGGCAGCACGAGATCCTGCTGCCCCTCCTGGCGGCGGCGATCGCGCAGCGCCGCGGGCGATGAGGCCGCTGCTGGTCGTGCAGACGGCGTTCCTGGGGGACGTCGTGCTCACGACTCCACTGCTCGCCGCGCTCCGGCGCGCCCATCCCGCGCGGGCGCTGCACGTGGTGGCCACGCCCCTGGGTGCCTCCGTGCTCGCCGGCCATCCCGCCATCGACGTCCTGCACGCCTACGCCAAGCGGGGCGGCGACCGCGGGATCGCGGGATTGCTCCGCCTCCTGCGCCGGCTTCGCCGGGAGAGGTTCGACATCGCCGTCGCCGCCCAGCGCTCGGCGCGCACGGGACTGCTGGTGCGGGGGAGCGGCGCTCCCGTCCGCGTGGGCTTCGCGTCCTCTCCCGGGGCGTGGGCGCTCACGGATCGCGTGCCGTGGCAGCCCGACCGCCACGCCGTGCACCGCTACCTGGCCCTGGCTGCACCTGCGGGAGGGGACCCGCAGTCCGACCCCACGCCTTCGCTCGCCGTTCTCCCGGAATCCGCCGCGGCGGTGGCACGCGCGCTCGCCGAGGACGGCGTCCCCGTCGATGCTCCGCTGCTCGCGATCGCCCCCGGCTCCACCTGGGGGACCAAGCGCTGGACCCCTCAGGGATTCGCCGCCGTGGTGGCGGCGGCACCGGAGCGGGGCCTCCGTCCCGTGCTGGTGGGCTCGCCCGACGAGCGTGCGCTCTGCGGCGAGGTGAGCGCGCTGGCGGGGGGTGGGGTTCCGAACCTGGCGGGACGGACGCGTCCCCCCGAGCTTGCGGCCCTCCTCGCCCGCTCCTGCGCCCTCGTCACGAACGACAGCGGGCCGGGCCACGTGGCCTCCGCGGTGGGCACGCCCGTGGTGGCGGTGTTCGGCCCCACCGTCCCCGCCTTCGGCTACACCCCCTGGGGCGCCCGCAACCGCATCGTCGAGCACGCGGAGCTGGCCTGCCGCCCCTGCAGCAGCCACGGCCCAGAGGTCTGCCCTCTCGGCCACCACCGCTGCATGCGGGAGATCGCGCCCGCGGACGTGCTCGGCGCGCTCGACGCGGTCCTGGCCCCCTAGGTGCCGGCGGTCACCGTGCGCCCCGGGTAGGCGCGCAGGGCCGAGGTGAGGATCTCCATGCAGCGCGCCATCTTCACGGACTCCAGCACGTAGGCGATGCGCGCCTCGTCCCGCCCCAGGCCGGGCGTGACGTAGAAGCCCTCGGCGGGCGAGAAGATCACCGTCTCGCCCCCGAGGTCGAAGTCGGAGAGGAGCCAGATCGCGAAGCGCTCGGCGTCGTCCACGGGGAGGCGCGCGCACACGTAGAATGCGCCCTCCGGGCGGTGCACGGTGACCCCCGGCGTCTCCCGCAGGGCGTGCCAGACCACGTCCCGGCGCCGCGTGTACTGCGCGATCACCCCCTCGATGTAGGACGGCGGCACGTCCACGTAGGCGGTGGCCGCCCACTGCTCCACCGTGGGCGGGCACAGGCGCGCCTGCCCCATCTTGAGGATGGCGCCCATGAGGTCGGGGTTGCGGCAGACCACGTTCCCCACCCGCGCCCCGCAGAGGGAGGCACGCTTGCTCAAGCTGTCCACCACCACCACCCGGTCCCGGATCCCGGAGAGGAGCAGCGCCGAGTGATGCGTGAGGCCGTCGTAGGCGAACTCCCGGTAGACCTCGTCCGAGACGAGCCAGAGGTCGTGACCGGCGCACACGTCCGCCAGCAGCTCCATCTCCTCGTCCGTGTACACGGTGCCCGTGGGGTTGTTGGGCGAGCAGACGAGGATGGCGCGCGTGCGGGGCCCGATCGCCGCCTCGATCGCCGCCCGGGGAGGCAGGTGGTAGCCATCCTCGGCGCGGGTGGTGATCCCCACCGCCTCCACCCCCACCAGCGAGGAGAAGCCGGCGTAGTTTGCGTAGAACGGCTCGAACACCAGCACCTGGTCCCCGGGATCGCACAGCGCCGCCACCACGAAGAGGATGGCCTCGCTGCCCCCGGTGGTGACGAACAGCTCCTCCTGGGAGAGGCGGAGCCCGAGGCGGCCGTAGTACGTGCGCAGCGCCTCCAGGAATTCCGGGAGGCCCTGGCTGGGGCCGTAGGGAACGTTCGCCTCCGGATAAGCGCGCAGGCGCTCCATCACCTCGCGGGGCGTGGGGATGTCCGGCTGCCCGATGTTCAGGGCATGGACGATCTTCCCCGCCCGGCGCGCCGCCACGGCGTGGGGGGCCAGGCGCCGGATGGGCGAGGCCGGCATGCGGCGGGCGCGATCGGAGAGGCGGGGCGGCGCCATCGGGACCTCCTCGCCCGAATGATAGACTCGGGCGCTCATGTTCCGACGCATCCTGATCGCGAACCGCGGCGAGATCGCCCGCCGGATCGCCCGCGCCTGCAAGGCCCTCTCCATCGAGACGGTGGGCGTGTACTCGGAGGCCGACGCCGGGGCGGCGTGGCTGCGCGACATGGACCAGACGGTCTGCGTGGGGCCGCCGGCGGCCGCCACCTCCTACCTCGACGCCGATGCCCTCCTCCAGGCCGCCGAGCAGACCGAGTGCCAGGCCCTCCACCCCGGCTACGGATTCCTCTCCGAGAACGCGCGCTTCGCCGCGCGCTGCTCCCAGGCCGGGCTCGCCTTCATCGGGCCCAGACCGGACGCGCTACGCCGCATGGGAGACAAGGCGGTGGCGCGCCGGACGCTCGCCGCCGCCGGGCTCCCCACCGTGCCGGGCTCGCCGGGGATCCTCTCCTCGGTGGAGGAGGCGGCGGCCGCGGCCCGGGAGGTGGGCTACCCGGTCCTGCTCAAGGCCTCGGCCGGGGGCGGGGGGAAGGGGATGCGCCGCTGCGAGAGCGAGAGCGACTTGGGGCGTGCGTTCGCGGAGGCGTCGCTCGAGGCGGAGAAGGCCTTCGGGGATCCCGCCCTCTACCTGGAGAAGCTGGTTCTCGCCGCGCGTCACGTGGAGTTCCAGGTCCTGGTGGACGGTTTCGGCCGCGCCGTGCACCTCGCGGAGCGCGAGTGCTCCGTGCAGCGGCACCACCAGAAGCTCCTGGAGGAGGCACCCTCGCCCGCGCTCTCCCCGGAGGAGCGCGCGACCTTCGGCGCCCGGGTGGCGGAGGCGCTGGCCGCCATCGGGTACTGCGGGGCGGGGACGGCGGAGTTCCTGCGCGCCCAAGACGGCGCCCTCTACTTCATGGAGGTGAACGCGCGCCTCCAGGTCGAGCACCCCGTCACGGAGATGGTGACCGGGGTCGATCTCGTGGAGCAGCAGATCCGCCTGGCGGCGGGGGAGCCGCTCGCCCTGCGCCAGGAGGACCTCACCCCGCGCGGGCACGCCATCGAGCTGCGGATCAACGCCGAGGATCCCGACGCCGGCTTCCGGCCCGATCCCGGCACGATCACCAGGCTGCGCCTGCCGGCGGGCGTGCGCTGGGACGGCGGGTTCGAGGAAGGCAGCCGCATCCCGCCCCACTACGACTCCCTCATCGGCAAGCTGATCGTGCACGCCGGGAGCCGCCCGGCCGCCATCGAGGCGGCGCGCGGCGCGCTCGATGAACTGGTGCTGGAAGGCGTGCGCACCACCATCCCCCTCCACCGGCGCGTGCTGGACGACCCCCAGTTCCGCTCCGGCCGCTACGATCTCGATCTCCTCTCCGCCGCCAGGGCGGGACGCTGAGGCAGCGGTGGCCAAGGTCCTGCTCGATCCCATCGGCGCCGCGCGAGAACAGATCCTCGACGCCACGGCCTGGCAAGCGCAGCGGGCGCACCACCTCGCGGCGCGGCGGGCGCTCGAGGCCAGGCGCGCCGAGGTGCGGGAGGGCTGGGGGGAGAAGTACCAGGCCCGGGTGCGCGAGAAGGGGAAGCTCCCCACCTGGGAGCGGATCGAGGCGCTCAAGGACCCCGACAGCCCCGTGCTCTCCATCGGCACCCTGGTGAACTACGGCCGCACCTTCGGCGAGGAGGGGCGGACCTCTCCCGGCGCCGGGGTGGTGACCGCGTTCCTGCGCGTGCACGGCCGCTGGGTGGTGGTCATCGCCAACGACAACACGGTGGCCTCGGGCTCCTGGTGGCCGCGCACCCCGGAGAAGATCCAGCGCGCGCAGGAGGTGGCGCTGCGCCTCCGGCTCCCCGTCGTCTACCTGGTGGACTGCTCCGGCCTCTACCTGCCGGAGCAGGGCACGACCTTCCCCGGCCGCACCGGGGCGGGGGCGATCTTCCGCAGGAACGCCGAGCTGTCGGCGGCGGGGGTGCCGCAGATCGCGGGCGTGCACGGGGACTGCATCGCCGGCGGCGGCTACATGCCGATCATCAGCGACGTGGTGTACATGACCGAGCAGGCCTACATGGTGATCGCGGGTGCCGCCCTGGTGAAGGGCGGGAAGTCGCAGAGGATCACCTCCCTCTCCATCGGGGGCCCGGACGTCCACGTCCACCTCTCCCGGTGTGCGGATCACCGGGTCCCCGACGACGCCGTGCTCCTCCGCCGGATCCGCGAGGAGGTGGCGCGCCTCCCCGGGCCGGCCTGCGCCTACTACCGCTACGGGGCCGAGCCCGCGCCGCCGCGCTTCCCGGCGGAGGAGCTGGACGGCCTGTTCCCCGCCGATCACCGCGTGGCGTACGACGCCCGCCAGGTGCTGGCGCGCCTCGCCGACCACTCGCTGTTCTGGGAGGTGCTGCCGGAGACCGGGCAGGAGATGATCTGCGGCATCGCCCGGGTGGGCGGGCTCTACGCGGGCTTCGTCGCCAACAACCCCATGCTCACCGAGCACCCCGTGCACGGGGGCGTCCGCCGCCCCGGGGGGATCCTCTACCGGGAGGGGATCGCGAAGATCTCCCAGTTCAGCCGGGCCTGCAACGACGACGGCATCCCCCTGGTGTGGCTGCAGGACATCTCCGGGTTCGACATCGGCGTGGAGGCGGAGAAGCAAGGCCTGCTCGGCTACGGCAGCAGCCTCATCTACACGAACGCCACCAACACCGTGCCCATGTTCACGGTGCTCCTGCGCAAGGCCTCGGGGGCGGGGTACTACGCCATGGCCGGGCTTCCCTACCAGCCCGTGCTGCAGCTCGCCACCCCCATGACGCGCCTGGCCGTGATGGAGGGGCGCACGCTGGCCATCGGCGCCTACCACACGCGCCTGGACGACGAGTTCCGGATCGTGGCCAAGTCCCGGCAGGAGGAGGAGGAGATCCGGCGGGGCATGCAGGGGGTGGAGGAGCGCATCGGCCAGGACATGGATCCCGTCCGCGCCGCCGCGCAGATGGACGTGGACGAGGTGGTGGCGCCGGGAGAGCTGCGGACGTGGCTCGAGGCGGCGGTGGAGATGGCTTACCAGTCCACCGGCTACCGCCGGGTGAAGAACCCGCGCATCTGGTCGCTGCACGACCTGAAGGCGCTCTGGCATGGGTGAGGCGCTGCTGCGCGTGCTGGTGGACGAGCGCCGCGTGCTCGCCCCCGCCGTGGGCCTGTGGAGCGCGCACCCCACCGCGGGCGCGCTCCTGTCGCCGGGGGCGAGGGTGGGGACGCTGACCCAGGGGAACCGGCGCCGTCCGCTCCTCCTCCCGGCCGGCATCTCCGGCCGCATCGTCTCCCCGCTTCCCCGCGACCGCGTGCTCCCCGTGGACTACGGCACCCTCCTGTTCGAGCTCGCGCCCCTCACCGCGGAGGAGCTGCACCCGGCGGAGGCCGCCGACCGCACGCGCCATCCCGCCGGGATGGAGCTGCCGGAAGGGGCGCGCGCCGTGGTGTCCCCGACCGACGGCGTCTTCTACCGGCGTCCCGGCCCCGGTGCCGCCGCGTACGTCGAGGTCGGGCAGACCGTGCGCGCCGGCCAGGCCGTGGGCCTGGTCGAGGTCATGAAGACCTTCAACCAGGTGGTGTACGGCGGCCCCGACCTTCCCGAGAGGGCGACGGTGCTGGAGGTGCGGGCCGAGGACGGCGCCGAGATCCGCGCCGGGCAGGTGCTCCTGCTCGTGGGCGAGGCGTGATGCGGTGGCCGACCGCAAGCTCTTCTATGTGGACCCAGAGCTCTCCCGCTGCAGCGCGCGCGTGGTGGAATCGGGCGAGCTGGACGGACGGCCGTTCGTCCGGCTCGACCAGACGGTCTTCTACCCGGAGGGCGGGGGGCAGCCGCCGGACCGGGGGACGATCGCGGGCCTTCCGGTCGTCGACGTGCAGTCCCGTGGCTCCGACGTGCTCCACCTCCTGGGGGAGCCGCATCCCCTGGAGGTGGGGGACGAGGTGGAGGCGCGGATCGACGCCGCTCGCCGCTTCGACTTCCGGCAGCAGCACACCGCCCAGCACCTCCTGACCGCGATCCTCGCCGACCGCCACCGCCGGCCCACGACCTCCTTCCATCTCGGCGATCGCTTCGTCGCCATCGAGGTGGACGGGGAGCCGCCGTCTCCCGACCGGCTCGCCCGCTGGGAGGCCGAGGCCAATGCCCTGATCCTCGAGGACCGCCCGGTGACCACCCGCTGGGTGGCCCCGGAGACGCTGGCGGACCTTCCCCTGCGCACCCGCGGGCTTCCCAAGGACCACGCGGGGGACGTTCGCCTGGTGGAGATCGAGGGCATCGACCTCAACACCTGCGGCGGCACCCACGTGAGCCGGCTGGGCGAGATCCAGGCGCTGCACGTCGTCCGCGCGGAACGCGCGCGCGGAGGCTCGCGGATCACCTTCGTGGCGGGAGGGCGCATCCTCTCCGAGCTGCGCCGCGCGGAATCCGTGGAGTGCGCGCTCAACGCGCGCATCGGCACGTCACCGGAGGAGTTCGCCTCCGTCCTCGACGCCTGGGCCGCGGAGCGCAAGCGCGCGGCCAGGAAGGTGAAGGCGCTGGAAGCGCAGCTGGCGACGCCGCTGGGGGAGGCATTGGCGGCGGAGCCCGGAGTCTTGCTGGCCCGCATCCTCCCCAGCGGAGGCCCGGAGCTGCTGCGCGCGGTGGCGAACGCCGTGCTCGGGAAGCGCCCCGAGGCCACCGTGGCCCTGCTCAGCAGCGAGGAGGGCTGCTTCCTCGTGCAGGCGGGGCCGACGGGGCCGGAGGACGTGAGTCCTCTCGGCACGCGCCTGCGCGCAGCACTGGGCGCGAAGGGCGGCGGGAAGGGCCGCACGTTCCAGGGAACCGGCGGCGCCGTTCCATCCGGACTCGACGTGAACGCGGTGCTGTCGGGGTGAGTGAGTACGGCCGCCCGCCGCGCGAGGAGAAGGCGAGCCGGGGCTGGCAGATCGCGCTCGGCTGCGGCGCCGGCTGCCTGGTGCTCCTGGTGGGGGCCGCCATCGGCTGCAACCTGCTCTGGCAGCACCTGCGGGCGCGCAAGGAGGTGCCGAAGGAGGTGAGCGTCCTCACCGGAGGCGAGGTGCTGTACGCGAGTCTCTACGTGAACGCGCAGGATCCCGGCATGGCCGCGCTCCGCGCCCATCTCATGGAGGCGTTGCAGCGCATGCGGGATGAGGCGTCGCCGGGGAGGCGGGGCGGCAGCTTCACGGGCCTCCCCGGCGATGCCGAGCTCCTCCCCCTGCGTCTGGAGCTGCGTGCGTATCCCCGCGCGCCGGGAGAGCCCCGGGCCTGGGTGGGCGAGGTGGACCTCTCCGGGGGCTTCAACCTCCTGGCCACCGCATTCCGGTTCGTGGGGAGGAAGGAGCGTCAGGCGGTGGGCCACGCCTCCATCTATCACTTCATCGACAAAGGGCAGGGGAAGGACGCCTGGATCGGCATCTCCGGCAACCGCGTCCTCTTCGCGAAGCGGAAGGAGCTGCTCGTGCCCCTGGTCGACGGTAGCCACCCCACCCGAGCGGTGGCGCCGCCGGCGGCGGTGCACGATCTCGCCGACGCCACCCGCCTCGCCGCGGAGGACGCCCGGGGCTGGACGGTGGGTGGCGAAGACCTGGGCGCCCCGTGGCTCCGGTCCGGCGCCGGATCGGCCGACCTGGTGGACGACGAGCGCATCGCGTTCCGCATCGCGCTGGCGGTGCCGGCCACCGAGGATCGCCGCGCGATCGAGCGCATCGTGGCGGCCTGGGTCCGGAACAGGGTTCCGGAAGGGCTGGAGGTGAACCTGAACGATCCGGAATGGATCGGCCCAGGCACCGTCCGCTACACGGGAGAGGTCACGGGTCTGAGCGCTGCCCTGGACGACTGGTTCGAGACGCACATGAACGCGCACTCGAAGAGGTAGCTACCAGGCCGCCAGCTCCCGCACGGCCTTGAGGATGTCCGCCACCTGCGGGAGCACGAAGTCCTCGAGCTCGGGCGCGTAGGGGACGAAGGTGTCGGTGGCCCCCAGGCGCCGCCCCGGACCGTCGAGCTCCGTGTGCTGTTCTGCGTAAACCCCGATCCTGGACCGCGTGGGCAGCGCGGCAATGGGAACCGGTGGCGTCTAGGACAGGCGTCCCAATGTCCGGCTCGACCCTACCGTCTTCTTCCCGAAGGAGGCAGCTCCTTGAGACCGGGAACCGGTTGCAGAACTTTAGAACGCTCCGCCGTTGTCGCCAGGGCTTGGATCGCAGGCGTAGCACGGCTCCTGCTGCCCCTCGCACTCACCGTTACTCTCCAGCGGGCTCATAGCGCCACAAATGCCGAACTGGACATACCCGTTCTGGACTTCATCAGGAACGGTCCATCCCCCCAGCCACGGGTTCGCCACTTGGGTTCCGTCAGGGCACCACGGAACCGGCCCCCGACACGAACAGTGGTGAGACTGATCGCCAGGGCAGTACTGGCCGGTGTTCGTGGTGATGCAGGTTCCTGCGGAGGAGCGGGTGCCCATCCCAAAGGGGCAATCGCGGTAGATGGTGCAGCTAGTAGCCGCACACGACGTCATGCCGCCAACAACGTTCTGACAGTAGTCCGGACTCGGGCATCCCTCTGACCAAATCGCGCCGGCTTCAAACTGCTCGATCTTGTCGCCGTTCTCATCGAACAGCGTGAACTGCAGGGGCAGGGCCGATTCCAACCCGACGGCGCCTCCCCATACCTTGACCTCGACCTCTAGGGGGAGGATTTCCTTGTTGATCACCTCGAACTCGTACTTCACATCCGCAAAGCCGGTGGGGTCAGCCTGGACGATGCCAGGCACCAGTGCGAGCATCAGCACGAACACAAGAATCAGTCCCCGATATTTGATTCCTTGCTGCTCCTATCCCCTGGGGTACCCCACCCGTTTCGGAGAAGCTGGCTACAGCTTGTCTATCGGCGGCGATGGCTCCCAGTCCTTGCGCTGGTACCGCCGCTTCTCCATCTCACGCTCCGCCAGCGAACGTGTCTCGGGGTCCACCTCATCCCACAGGCGCGGACTCAGCACACAGGCGGGAGGGTGCGCGAGTTTCATGTAGCCGGCAGGGCATGCTTCCGCCACGCCCACAGGGAACACGGCCGCGATCTGCCCCCGCCGTAGCGGGACGTCCGGCAGCTTCGGCCTAGACTTCTGTCCCGGCTTGACGCAGCTCAGGACGCGCGGATTCCCGTCCCCGTCGAAGCAGATCACCTCGCAAGCGCGGCCCTCCTCGTACCGAGTGACACGGTTGATCTGCGCCGCCGTAGAACCCGGGGGCAGCGGGTAGCGCGTCTCGCACTCACTCAGCGTCTTCTTGCAGTCGTCCAGGGAGTCTTGGCAGCCGCCCACCACGATCTCTCCCACCGGGGGTAGCTCCTGGACGGAGTCCTCCGGCACGGCAGGCTTCCCGCGCCCCTCCCGCTCCCGCACGGTGTTTCTGTCGGAGGCCGCGAACGCGGCCACGGCGAGCACCAGCAAGAACGAGGCCGGCATCGAGAGTCTCGAGATCCGCATGATGCGGCCCTTCCTTTCAGCGGATGTGCGAGGAAGGAGGCCGCCTACCTGGCGACCGTACCGGACGCATGTTCACACTTCTGGAGCCGCGGGCGTGCCGCATCTTACTCCGTCTGCCTGTCGTGCCTCGCCATGAACCGGAGAACAATGGTCTCGAAGTCGCTCGACCCGAGTGGGCACGCGGGAGCGACCTACCAGGCCGCCAGCTCCCGCACGGCCCTGAGGATGTCCGCCACCTGCGGGAGCACGAAGTCCTCGAGCTCGGGGGCGTAGGGGACGAAGGTGTCGGTGGCCCCCAGGCGCCGCACCGGACCGTCGAGCTCCGTGTAGAGCGACTCGCCGATGCGCGCCGCCAGCTCCGCGCCGTAGCCCCAGGAGAGGGAATCCTCGGTGAGCACCAGCACCTTGCTCGTCTTCCGCGCCGAGGCCTCGATCGCCTCCCAGTCCACCGGCGAGAGCGTGCGCAGGTCGAGGATCTCGACGGACAGGCCCTCCTCCTCCGCCTGACGCGCCGCCTGCAGGGCGCGGTACACGGTGGCCCCGTAGGTCACGACGGTGACGTCGCGCCCCTCCCGCACCAGGGCCGCCTTGCCGAAGGGGAGGGCGAAGTCGGGGCCGGGATAGGGCGCCTTGTTGTGGGTCTGCCGGTAGAGATGCTTGTGCTCGAGGAAGAGCACGGGATCGTCGCAGCGGATCGAGGTGCGCAGGAGGCCGTTCGCGTCCAGGGCGTTGCTCGGGCAGACCACGCGCAGCCCGGGATTGGCGGTGAACAGGGCCGCCCCCGTCTGGCTGTGGTAGATGGCGCCGCCGCTGATGTAGCCGCCGTAGGCCACCCGGATCACGAGCGGGCAGGAGAAGGTGTTGTTGGAGCGCCAGCGCATGGTGGCCAGCTCGTCGCGGATCTGCATGTAGGCGGGCCAGATGTAGTCGAAGAACTGGATCTCCACCACCGGCTTCAGGCCGCGCAGGGCCATGCCGATGGCGCGGCCCACGATGTTCGCCTCCGCCAGCGGAGAGTTGAACACACGGTCGCCGCCGAACTCCCGCTGCAGGCCCCAGGTGACCTTGAAGACGCCGCCCTTCCCCTTGACCTTGTCGATGACGCCCTCGCGGCTGGCGTCGGCCACGTCCTCGCCGAACATCACGATGCGGGGATCGCGCGCCATCTCGTCGCGGAGACACCGGTTGAGCAGGTCCACCATCGTCCCCGGCTGCCCTTCCAGACGGGGAGGGGTCTCCAGGCTCCGGTCGGTGGGATCGACGGTGGGAGAGTACACGTAGCGCAGGGCAGACTCCGGCACCGGGGCGCGGCGGCCCTGCACGGCGGCGTCCGCCGCCTGCTGGACCTCGGCATCCACCTCCGCCTCGATGGCCTTCAGCTCCGCCTCGTCCGCGATCCCTTCCAGCAGCAGCCGGTGCGGGAAGGTGCGCAGGGGATCGCGCTTGGCCTCGCGCTCCCGCTCCTCGGCGGTGCGGTACTGGCTCTCGTCGTCGGACAGGGAGTGGCTGAAGGGGCGGATGACGTGGGCGTGCACCAGCGCCGGTCCGCGCCGGGAGCGGCAGTGGGCCACGGCGGCGCGCAGGGCCTCCACGGAGGCCAGGGGGTCGCAGCCGTCCACCTCGCGCAGCAGGAGGTCGGGGAAGGAGGCCACCAGCTTGGAGATGCTGCCGCCGGCCGTGTTCACCTCCACGGGAACGGAGATCGCGTAGCCGTTGTCCTCGATGAGGAAGACCACGGGGACCTTGCGGGTGCACGCGGTGTTCAGGGCCTCCCAGAACTCGCCCTCGCTGGTGGTGCCGTCCCCCGCGGTGACCAGGGCCACCTCGTCGTTCTGGAAGGAGACGTGGGGAAGGCTGCCCTTCCGGGCCGCGTACACCCCCGCCTCGGCGCAGCCCACCGCCTGCAGGAACTGCGTCCCGGTCGGGGAGGACGTGTTCGCGATGTGCAGGGGGGCGGAGGAGAAGTGCGACGGCATCTGGCGGGCGCCGCCCTGGGGATCGCCGGCGTCTCCCACCGCCTGCAGGAACATGTCCTTGGGGGTGAGCCCGAGGGCGAGCGACGCCGCGCGGTCCCTGTAATAGAAGAAGAACCAGTCGTGCCCCGGCCGGAAGGTCTCTCCCACCGCCGCCCCCACGGCCTCGTGTCCCACCCCGTTGATCTGGAAGTAGATCCGGTTCTGGCGCTTGAGCTGGATCTCCTTCTCGTCCACCCGCCGGGAGAGGAGCATGTTCCGGTAGAGGCGCAGCAGCGCCTCCCGGTCGAGACCGCTCAGGGTGCGGGTCTGAGTCCTTGCTGCCACGGCGCTCTCCTGTGAACGCGGCATTATAGAGGTGCGGCCGGCGCCTCCCCAGGCGGCGTCGGCGCCCCCGGGGCCTTTTGCGGGTCGAGGCGGAGCACCAGGACGGAGGCGTCCTCGGGGGCGTAGCCCTGGTGGGCCACCACGATCTTCCCGTCCTCCGTCACCAGGGGAGCGGAGACGATGGCGCTTCCCCGCGAGATCTTCTCGGCGCTGAAGCTCGCCAGGGGGGAGCCGTCGAAGACGTCCAGCGCCTGCACGGTGAGCGCGTCGTCGGGCGTCACCAGCACCACGTCCACCTCCCGCGGCTTCCCCTCCACCTCGAACGTTCCCCGCCAGAGGGCGAGGGGCCGGGAAACGCGATCCTTGACGTCGGTCATCCAGAGGCGGTGTCCGTTGTCCGCGCGCACGGCATAGACCTGGTCGTCCAGCGCACCGAAGATGAGCCGGCCGTTCACCAGCACGGGGGGCGAGGGCGTGCCGCTCCCCACCCGCAGGGACCAGCGTGGGCGCCAGCCGTAACGGCTCCCCCACCAGCGCTGGGCCACCACCTCGCCGGCGGGGAGCGTCCGGTAGCGCCAGCCCCCCTCGGGCGCGTACACCCAGCCCTCCGCGTCGGTGTTGGCGGCGAGGGGGGGAGCGGCCGCGGGCTCCACCTCTCCCCCGGGCGCCAGGGGGACGGAGACGAAGCCGAGCGGTCCCCGGAGGACCACGCGTCCGTTCGTGACGCCGGCCCCGTTCGCGCTCACCGGCCCCAGCAGCGGGACGTCGGTGGTGACGGAGAAGGCCAGCGGCGGCGGCTTCGGTCCCCGCCTGGCGGGAAGAGGCGGCGGATAGCGGTCGGGGTACCCGGGCCCCAGCGTCTGCGCCGCGGCGGGAAGGGGCGCCGCCAGCAGCAGCAGGGGGAGCGCGGCTTTCCGGACGGCCACGGCCCGAGGTTAGCATGTGTGGTACAACCTCCTGCTCCATGAAGACCTACCGCGCGGTGCGCGGCACGCGCGACATCCTTCCCGAGGAAGCCTCTCGCTGGCAGTTCGTGGAGGCGACCGCCCGCGAGCACCTGCACCGCTACGGCTTCCGGGAGATCCGCACGCCGGTGCTCGAGGCCACGGAGCTGTTCGCCCGCGGCGTGGGCGGCTCCACCGACATCGTGCGCAAGGAGATGTACACGTTCGCCGCCGGGGAGGAGTCGGTCACCCTCAGGCCGGAGAACACGGCCTCCGTCGTGCGCGCCTTCGTCGAGCACAGCCTGCACCGGACGGCCACCGAGGAGTACCCGGAGCGCCTCTACTACATCGGCCCCATGTTCCGGCACGAGCGCCCCCAGAAGGGGCGGCAGCGTCAGTTCCATCAGATCGGGGTGGAGGTCCTGGGAAGCGCCTCCCCCCTGGCGGATGCCGAGACGCTGCAGATGCTCTGGAGCTGGCTGGGGCGGCTGCAGATCCGCGGCCTCACGCTCGTCCTCAATTCGGTGGGGGACGCCACCTGCCGTCCCGGTTTCCGCGAGGCCCTGCGGGCGTGGCTCACGCCGCGCCTGCCCCAGCTCTGCGCAGACTGCAACCGCCGCTACGCCGAGAACCCCCTGCGGGTGTTCGACTGCAAGGTGGAGGCGGACCGCGCCCTGCTGGCGGAGGCGCCCACGCTCCTCCACCTCCTGTGCGGGCCGTGCCGCGCCCACTTCGACGCCCTGCAGGCGCTCCTGCGGGACTTCGAGATCCCCTTCCAGGTGGATCCCCGCATGGTGCGCGGCCTCGACTACTACCAGCGCACGGTGTTCGAGGTGACCTCCTCCGCCCTGGGAGCGCAGAACGCCGTTCTGGGAGGTGGGCGCTACGACGGCCTGGTGGAGGAGCTGGGCGGTCCGCCCATCCCCGGCTTCGGCTTCGCGCTCGGGATCGAGCGTCTCCTCCTCCTCCTCCCCGAGGGGGAGGGGGTGCGAGCCCCGATGGACGTGGCCGTGATCGCGCTCGGGCCCCACGGGTTCGCCGCCGCCGTCGGTCTCACGCGCAGGCTGCGCGAGGGCGGCCTCTGCGCGCTCATGCCACTGGGGGAGCGGCCGCTGTCCGCCCAGCTCAAGCGGGCGGAGCGCCAGGGCGCGCGCTTCGCCCTGTTCGTGGGGAAGGACGAGGTGGCGGAGGGCCGCTACGGCCTCAAGGACATGCAGACGGGAGAGCAGCGCCAGGCCACGCTCGAGGAGGTCCTCGGCGCCGCCTCCGGGAGGATCCATGTCGGCTGATCTGCTCACGCGCACGATGCGCTGCGGCGAGGTGTCCGCATCCGATGCCGCAAAGCGGCGGGAGGTCGTCCTCACCGGCTGGGTGCACCGCCGCCGCGATCTCGGGCAGCTGGTGTTCGTGGAGCTGCGGGACGGCTCCGGCCGCGTGCAGGTCGTCTTCGATCCCTCGGAAGGGGAGGAGGCCCACGCCCTCGCCCAGACGCTGCGCCTGGAGGACGTGCTGGGGGTCGGCGGCGTGGTGGTCCCCCGCGAGTCTCCCAACCCGAACCACCCCACGGGGACGGTGGAGGTCCGCGCGGTCCGGGCGGTCGTCCACAACCGCGCGCTGTCCGTTCCCTTCCCGGTGGATGACGAGGTCGCTACCTCCACCGCCAACGAGGAGGCGCGCCTGCAGCACCGCTACGTGGACCTGCGCCGCCCCCGGCTGCAGCAGGCCCTGCGGACCCGTCACCGCCTCGCCATGGCCGCCCGCAGGGTGCTGGACGGGGAGGGGTTCATCGAGATCGAGACCCCGATGCTCACCCGCTCGACCCCGGAAGGGGCGCGGGACTACCTGGTGCCCAGCCGCGTCCACCCCGGCCGCTTCTACGCGCTCCCCCAGTCGCCGCAGCTCTTCAAGCAGCTGCTCATGGTGGCGGGATTCGACCGCTACTACCAGTTCGCCCGCTGCTTCCGGGACGAGGACCTGCGAGCGGACCGGCAGCCCGAGTTCACCCAGATCGACCTCGAGATGTCCTTCGCCACGCCGGAGGCGGTGTACGCGGTGGTGGAGCCCCTCATGGCCGCGATGTTCGCGGTGATCGGGGTCGAGGTGGCGCGCCCCTTCCCGCGCATGGCGTACGCCGAGGCCATGGACCGCTTCGGCTGCGACCGGCCCGACACCCGCTTCGGCATGGAGCTGAAGGACGCGGCGGCGGCCGCGAAGGGACGCGGGTTCGTCCCCTTCGAGTCCGCTCCCGCCGTCCGTGGGATCGCGGTCCCCGGCGCGGGCGGAGCGAGCCGCAAGCAGCTCGACACCTGGACCGCCTGGGCGAAGGAGGCGGGGGCGAAGGGACTGGTGTGGATCAAGCTCGAGGAAGGGGGCGGGATCGGCTCGCCGGCGCAGAAGGCGCTCGGCGAGGAGGGGTGCCGCGCGGTGGCCGAGGCGGTGGGGGCCGGTCGCGGAGACGCGGCGCTGATCGTGGCCGATGCCGGCGAGGTCTGCGCGCGCGTCCTGTCCGCGCTGCGCCTGCGCATCGCGGCCGAGCTCTCCCTGATCCCCGCCGGGCGCTTCGATCTGCTCTGGGTGGAGAAGTTTCCCCTCCTGCAGTGGGAGGCGGGGGAGAGCCGCTGGGTGGCCTGCCATCATCCCTTCACGGCACCCCGCACGGAGGACCTGCCGCTGCTCCAGAGCGACCCGGGCGCGGTGCGCGCCCAGGCCTACGACCTGGTGCTGAACGGCACCGAGATCGCGGGGGGAAGCATCCGGATCCACGGCAAGGACGTGCAGTCCCGGGTCTTCGAGGCCCTGTCCATCTCTCCCGAGGAGGCGACGGCCAAGTTCGGGTTCCTGCTGCGGGCGCTCGAGTCGGGCGCGCCCCCGCACGGAGGGATCGCCCTCGGCTTCGACCGCGTCTGCGCCATGCTCACGGGCGCGGAATCCATCCGCGACGTGATCGCATTCCCCAAGACCACCAGCGCCTCGGACCTGATGACCGCCTCCCCCAACGTCGTGGACGCGCGGCAGCTCCGGGATCTGCACCTGGCGGTCGTGGAGGGAAGTTCAACTTCATCAAGGAGTTAGAGGCGTTCCGGCTGGACCACGAAAGGGCCGGTGTGCTAGCGTTTGCCGAGGGCCCTACCTTTGGGCCAGTGAGAGGGACAAACCACGGCGCCGGGGCCTACACCGGCGCCCGCCCATGAAGAGCATCTCCCTTCCCGACAAGACCCTGGAGGCGCTCGTCGGACGCATGGACGAGACGCTGCGGCTGCTCGAGGACCGCTTCCGGGTGCGGATCTCCGCCCGGGGCGGGGACGTCACGGTCGCCGCGGAGGGAGAGCCCGACGTCGCCCGGGAGGAGGCGGTCTCGTCCCTGCTCCGCCAGATGGCCGAGCTGCACGAGCGCGGCATGGGTCTCTCCCGCGAGGACGTGCGCACGGCCATGGGCCTGGTGGAGCGCGACGCCAGCGCCAACGTCGTCGAGCACTTCCTGGGCTCGCGCCTGCGGCCCTCGCCCAAGAAGGCGGTGGTCCCCAAGTCCGAGAACCAGCGCCGCTACGTGGAGGCGATCCGCGACAACGACATGGTGTTCGGCATCGGCCCCGCCGGCACCGGCAAGACCTACCTCGCCGTGGCCATGGCCGTCTCGCTCCTCAACGAGAAGCGGGTGCAGCGCATCATCCTCGCCCGTCCGGCCGTGGAGGCGGGGGAGAAGCTCGGCTTCCTCCCCGGGGACATCGCGGCCAAGGTGGATCCCTACCTGCGTCCTCTCTACGACGCCCTCTACGACATGCTGGAGCCGGACCGGGCCGAGCGTCTCCTGGAGCGCGGCGTGATCGAGGTCGCCCCTCTCGCGTTCATGCGCGGGCGCACGCTCAACGGGTCCTTCGTCATCCTCGACGAGGCCCAGAACACCACGGCCGAGCAGATGAAGATGTTCCTGACCCGGATCGGCTTCGACTCCAAGGCGGTGGTGACGGGAGACATCACCCAGATCGACCTCCCCTCGGCCAAGCTCTCCGGACTGGTGGAGGCACGCGAGGTGGTGGCCGGCGTGCCGGGGATCGCCATCGTTCACTTCGACGACACCGACGTCGTCCGCCATCCCCTGGTCCAGCGCATCATCCTGGCCTACGACCGTCACACGGCGCGCCGGAGCGCCCCCGTCGAGAACCCGACGCCATGAAGGACGAGCCTCCCTCTTCCGGCCAGCTCCGGGGGGCGCTGCTCCGGGTGCGCGCCGCCCTCGCCCGCAGCTCGCGGACGATCCTCTCCGCCGATCGCTGGTGGAGCGTGGCCTTCGTGCTCGTCCTGCTGGCGCTGTTCGCCGATCTCTCGCCTCCGCCGGGGAACGGCCTGCGCGCCGGGGATCCCGCCCCCGCCGACCTGCGCGCGCCGCGCGACCTGCAGGTGGTGGACGAGGAGCTGACGGCCGCCCTGGAGCGCGAGGCGCGCGCGGCGGTGCCCGACGTCTACGTCTTCGACCGCAACCAGGGAGACCGCCTGGCCGCAGAGTTGGCGAGGCTGCTGGCACGAGTCCGCGAGGGAGAGGCGCCGGAGGTAGTCCCCGCGGCGGCGATCCCGGCCTTGCGCGATCCCGCCAGCGCGGGACCGGTCGCGGACACGCTCACCGGTGCGGTGCGCCGGGCCATGAACCAGAAGGTGGTGAGCAACCGCGCCCGGCTGCTCATGGAACCCGGCGTCCTCCTGCGCGAGATCCCGGGGACGGGAACGGACGAGCGCGTCACGGACTACGGCGCGTACCTCGGCCTCACCGACGCCCAGCGCAGCGTGCACGCCTACGTCATGGAGATGCTTCCCCCCAGGGTGCCCGGGCGCGACGCGCTGGCCGCGCTCGCCGGCTCCTTCGTGGACGCCAACGTGGTGCCCGACCCCCGGGGGACGCAGGCCCGGCGCGCCCAGGCGGCGGCCTCCGTGCGCAAGGTGCAGCGCACCGTCGCCAAGGGCGAGCTCCTGGTGAAGGCCGGGGACCCCGTGCCCGAGGAGGTGGTGGCCGCGCTGTCCAAGGGCCGCCTGACCGGACCGGGGGTGGCGCCCTTCTTCGGCCTGCTCACGGTGGTGGGGCTGGTGGCGTTCTTCATCTACCGCTACACCCGCTACCACCAGAGGAACTTCACGCGCCTCCCCCACCTGCACGCGCTGTTCCTGCTGCTCATGGTGTTCCTGCTGCTCCTGGCCAAGGGATTCCTTTGGCTGGCTCATGGGCTGACGGACAACCTGGGGGCGCCCTTCAACGCCCCCGACCTCTACCTGTACCTGTTCCCCATCGGGGGCGGGGCCATCATCGTGGCGCTCCTCGCCAACGGGCGCATCGCCATGGTGTATTCCGCCTTCACCGCGCTGCTCTTCGGGATGCTGGCGGACTGGGACATGTTCCGCGCCACCTGGGTCCTCCTCGTGCAGTGGGTGGGCGTGTACGCCATCTCCACCTACCGCGACCGCGCGGCGCTGCTGCGCGCGGGGCTGATCGTGGGCGGGGCGGGAGCCGTCCTGGTGGTGGCCCTGCACGGGTTGGAGGGGAGCGGCGTGAGCGCGGGGGCCATGCTCTACGGAGCGCTGCTGGCGTTCCTGGGCGGGGCAGTGGGGGTGGGCCTGCTCGTCTCCTTCCTGCTGCCGGTGCTGGAGCGCCTCTTCGGGGTGCTCACCGACGTGCGCCTCCTGGAGCTGTCGGACGCCAACCATCCGCTGCTGCGGGAGCTCTCGGAGAGAGCCCCCGGCACCTGGACGCACAGCCAGGCGGTGGGAGCCCTCGCCGAGGAAGCGGCGCGCGCGGTGGGCGCGAACCCTCTCTTCTGCCGGGTGGCGGCGCTCTACCACGACGTGGGCAAGGTCAAGAAGCCCGAGTACTACGTGGAGAACCAGCGGGGCGTGAATCCCCACGACCGCCTGGCCCCCTCGATGTCGGCCCTGGTCATCGCCGCGCACGTGAAGGACGGGATCCGCATGGCGCGGGAGGCCGGCATCCCCGAGCAGATCGTGGACGTGATCCCCCAGCACCACGGCACGCGCCTGATGACCTACTTCTACGAGAAGGCCAAGCGCCTCACCGGTCCCGGGGACCCTCCGCCCAAGGAAGAGGATTTCCGCTACCCCGGCCCCAAGCCGCAGACACGGGAGGCCGCGATCTTCATGCTGGCCGACGGCATCGAGGCGGCCGCCCGCACCGCCGAGGACGCGAACCCGGGACGGCTGCGGGAGGTGATCCGCCAGCTCACGAGCGCCATCGTGCTGGACGGCCAGTTCGACGCGTGCAACCTGACGTTTGCGGACCTGGAGCGCATCCAGGGAGCGATGCTGCGCACGCTGGTGAGCACGCGCCACCACCGCGTGCACTACCCCGGGTTCGACTTCAACCGCCGCCGCGGCGACGCGGCCGTCCGGAGCTCCTGAGGTGGAGGTCACGGTCTGGAACCGCCAGCGCTTCCGGCGCGTGGACGGCGGCAAGCTCCGCCGCTTCGCCGGCCGCCTCGCCTCCGTGCTCCCCGCCGGCCAGGCCCGCGCCATGGGCGTGTGCCTGGTGGGGGACCGGGCCATGCGGGCGCTGAACCGGCGGCACCGGGCCAAGGACGCCACCACCGACGTCCTCTCCTTCCCGGCCGGGCGCGCCCCCGACCCCGAGGGTGTGCGCTACCTGGGAGACATCCTGATCTCCGTCCCCCAGGCCGCGCGCCAGGCCCGTGGCGCCGGCCATGCCCTGGACCGGGAGCTGCGGGTGCTGGTCCTCCATGGGTACCTGCACCTCCTCGGCTACGACCACGAGAGGGACGACGGGGAGATGCTGCGTCTGCAGCGCAGGCTCGAGCGGAGCCTGCTCGCGGGGAGCGGGCGGTGAGCGGGACGGCCTGGCTCCTCCTGGCGGGGGCACTCCTGCTGCTCCTCCTCTACCTGGCGCTCTCGGTGACGCTCACCGCGGTGGCCTCGCTCAATCGCGTGGTGCTCCGGCGCATGGTGCAGGACGGGCAGGGGCCGGTCTGGCTGGAGGAGCTCCGGAACCCCGCCAGCGAGCATCGCCTGGCGGCGCAGCTGGCGCGGCAGGCGGCCCTGCTCGCCGCCGTCCTCCTCACCGGCTTCGCCGGCCAGCGCGCCGGAGCGACGCACCCCTGGCTGCTGGCGGGGGGCACGGGCCTCGCGGCCGTGGTGCTGCTGGACACCTGGGGAGCCCGCCTGCTGGTGCAGCTCGAGCCGCGCCAGGCGCTGCGCGCCACGCTGTGGCTCCTCCCTCTCCTTCGCGTCGTGCTGTTCCCGCTGGTGGTGCCCCTGGCCGCCGTGCTCGCCCGCGGGAACCGCGTGCCGGCTGGCGGCGACGACGAGGAGGAGCAGGAGGAGCAGGTGGAGGCTTTCTTCGAGGTGGGGGAGCGCGAGGGCATCCTGGAGGCGGACGAGGGACGGATGATGCGCAGCATCGCCTTCCTGGACGACACGCGGGTGCGCGAGATCATGACCCCCCGCGTGGACATCCTGGCCCTGTCCGCCGACACCTCGGTGGCGGACGCCCGCGCCGCCATGATCGCCGCCGGCCACTCGCGCATGCCCGTCTACCGCGGCGCCATCGACGACATCGTGGGGATCCTGCACGTGCGGGACCTGGTGCGGGCCTGGGAGCAGGGGAGGGAAGCGGCCACCATCGCCGGCTACGTCCGTCCCGCCTTCTTCGTCCCCGAGACCTTGACCGTGGCCGAGCTGCTGCGCGAGATGCGCGTGCGCACGCACGTGGCCATCGTGGTGGACGAGTACGGCGGCGTGGCGGGCCTGGTCACCCTGGAAGACCTGCTGGAGGAGATCGTGGGGGACATCCGGGACGAGCACGAGACCGAGGAGGCGCTGGTCCAGCAGGACAGCGACGGCTCCTGGCTCGTGCACGGCCTGGCCCACGTGGACGAGCTCATGCGCATCTTCGGTTTCGAGCTGGAGGAGCGTGACTTCGACACCGTGGGAGGCCTGGTGGTCTCCACCCTGGGGCGCGTGCCCGAGCCGGGAGAGCGCCTGCGCGTGGGCCCGCTCGCCATCGAGGTCGTGCACGCCGATCCGCGGCGCGTCTACCGCGTGCGCATCCGGGCCGAGGGGGGACCGGACAAGCTCCAGGGCGCCCAGGCCTCGGCGTGAGCGGGAAGGCGGGCTTCGTCGCCCTCTTCGGGTGGACGAACGTCGGCAAGTCCACCCTCCTGAACCGCCTGCTGGGGGAGAAGATCGCGGCCGTCGCCGACGTGCCGCAGACCACGCGCACCCGCATCCTGGGCGCCCTTCCCCTCGAGGACGGCGGCCAGGTGGTGTTCGTGGACACCCCCGGCCTGCACGAGCCCAAGCACGCGCTCAACCGCGCCATGGTGGAGACGGCGCGGCGATCGCTGGAGGGCGTGGACCTGGCGGTCCTCCTCGTGGATGCCGCGCGCGGCCCGGGCGAGGGGGACCGGCGCGGAGCGCACGTGCTGGAGCGGGCGGGCGTCGCCCGCATCGGCGTGCTCAACAAGATCGACCGGGTGCAGCCCAAGGCGAAGCTTCTCCCCATGCTGGAGGAAGTTCAGAGTTGGGGATTGGACACCTGGATCCCCATCTCGGCCCTCACGGGGGAGGGCTGCGACGTCCTGCTCCGGGAGGTGACCGAACGTCTTCCCGAGGGTGAGGCGCCGTTCGCGCGCGACTTCCTGACCGATCAGCCCGAGCGCGCGCTGGCGGCCGAGTGGATCCGGGAGAAGGTGCTCCACCACACGCGGCAGGAGATCCCGCACGCGACCGCCGTCTCCGTCGACT
The DNA here is from genome assembly GCA_036274395.1 of Candidatus Polarisedimenticolaceae bacterium. Taxonomy (GTDB): domain Bacteria; phylum Acidobacteriota; class Polarisedimenticolia; order Polarisedimenticolales; family DASUFT01; genus DASUFT01. Next base: position 91,095 of record DASUFT010000112.1, read on the forward strand.
CCTGGAAGACGCGGGAGGACGGCCTGCTCGAGATCGACGCCACCATCCTGGTGGAGCGTGAGGGGCAGAAGGCGATCGTCATCGGCAAGGGCGGCGCGCTCCTGAAGCAGATCGGCAGCCAAGCCCGGGTGGAGCTCGAGCGCTTCTTCGAGGCCAAGGTGATGCTGCGCCTCTGGGTGCGCGTCGCCGAGGAGTGGCGGGAGGACCGCCGCACCCTCCGCGAGCTGGGGCTGGAAGGGGACAGGCACCTATAAGAGGTGGCGTTTCAGCGCGGCCCGGTCTCGATCTCGCGTGTGAGCCACGCCTCGACATCGTCAGGGCAGCGCAGCACGACCGCTGCCTCCTCCGGTTCCGGCGCTTCGAAGCTCGAGAGGTGCTCGGCCAGCACGGAGGGCGCGATGCCGCGCCGCCTCCCCGTCCGGGCGTTCTCCGCCATCCGCTGCTGGAGCACGGGCTCCGGAGGATCGAGGTACAGGAGCACGACGCGCGCGCCGGCAGCGCGGGCGAGTTCCCGAAAGGCGTCGCGCATCCAGCGAAAGCACAGCGTGTCGTCGACCACGACGAGATCGCGCCCCTTCAGGGCGGCCGAGGTGCACGCCTTCGCGATCTCCAGGGTGGAAGCCCACTCCGCCACCGCCAGGCCGTCCCCGCCGTGGAGCCCCCGCTCCAGGTTGATGGCGTCGAAGGAAATTCCTGCGGCTCCTCGATCCGCAGCCAAGCGCGCGGCCAGGCTGGACTTGCCGGAAAAAGGACGGCCGCAGAGCAGGATCAGGGTGGACACGGACGAGAAATTCCCCCTGGGTGGGAGACCGGTCGCGTATCTTACGAGCAAAGGGATGGGGGGCCTACCGATGGCGTGGAAGTTTGCGCTCACGACCGCTGTCGCCCTTCTGGGGGGCGCCGGGATCCGTGCCTCCGAGCCAGGCTGTCCGGGGTCGATCCAGTGGGACGGAGGGGGCGGGACCACCGCCTGGGCAACCGGAACGAACTGGAGCACCAATCTCATGCCCGCCGGGGCCGACGACGTGTGCATCCCCGACCTTGTGGCGGGCATCGAGGTCGTGCACTCCTCGGGGACCCACGCCGTGCACAGCCTGGCCGGCACGGGAGGCCTTCAGGTTTCGGGCGGCACGCTCTCCTTCGCGGTCGGCTCGCCGGGTCTCGGTCAGCTCACGGTGTCGGGCGGCACGCTCTCCGGCACGGGAGACCTGCCGATCTCCGGTCCCTTCGCCTGGTCGGGGGGCGCGATGAGCGGGGAGGGGACGACGCACGTCACCGGCGCGGCCGTCAGCGGGTCCGCGTCGAAGACTCTCGCGGCCGCGCGGATCTTGCGAACCAACGGCACGACGACGTGGACGGGGGCGGGTTCGCTCCGGCTGGGCACCGGATGCGGCATCGAGAACCTCGGGACGTGGGATGCGAAAGGAGATGCCTCGATCACCGACCTCGGCGGTGCGGGCGCCTTCCTCAACTCCGCCGGATCCACGTTCCACAGGTCTTCGGGTGCCGGGCTCACCGTGGCCATCCCCTTCGTCAACGACGGTACCGTCTCCGTGGCGAGCGGTACCCTCAGCTTCCTCGCCGGCAGCGGTGGCACCGGCACCTGGCTCGGGAGCGGGGGGACGATCCTCGAGTTCGGGGGAAACGCGCCGCACGTCCTCGCGCCCGGCTCCGGTCTCTCCGCGGGAGTCGTCGTCGTCTCATCGGGGAGCCTGGAGGTGGAAGGGAGCTACCAGGCCTCCACGAGCAACGTCATCGGAGGCGCGGCGTCGTTCCGCCCAGGGGCATCGGTGGCGGGCGTGGGCAACGTCACCGTCACGGGAAGCTCCGGTATGGACTTCTCCAGCGGAGGGCCGATCTCCGTCTCGAACCTCTCGCTTCTGGGAGGGACGATCTCGGGGACGGACGTGCTCACGATCTCCGGCTCTCTGGGCTGGTCCGCAGGGACCATGAGCGGCCCGGGCACCACGATCCTGAACGGGGGCATGAGCTTGAGCGGGTCTTCTCCGAAGGACCTCTCCGGCGGGCGCGTTCTGCGCATCCGACCCTCCGTTTGGGTGGACCACGTGGCAGGACCGCTGCGCCTGGGGACGGGCGCCCGCATCGAGAACGCGGGCCGCTGGACCCTGGACCTGAACAGCAGCGGCGGCAGTTTCGAGGACCTGGGGGGGGCGGGGGGATTCGAGAACCTGCCCGGCGCGATCTTCACCAAATGGCACACCCTGGGGGGCGGCGTCGTCGGGGTACCGTTCACGAACCGGGGCTTGGTGGAGGTGAGCGGCACGACCCTGCAGTTCACGGCGCCCTTCACGCAGGCGGCGGGCTCCATCTGGATCCAGAACGGCATCCTGATCACGCCGTCTCCGTTCGCCGTCCAGGGCGGCAAGGTTTTCGGGAGAGGGACGATCGCGGTGGACGTGGACAGCGCGGGGACGATGGACCCCGGCCACTTCCCCGAGGACACGCAGGCCTTGGATCTCCAGGGCGACTACACGCAGCGCACGTCGGGTGCCTTCCTCGCGGGCATCCGTCCCGATTATTCGCACGATCTCCTCCAGGTCGGAGGGGTTGCCTCGCTGGCCGGGAGTCTGACGGTGTCGCTCCTCGAGGGGTTCGTGCCCCAGGACGGGGACACGTTCACGATCCTCACCGCACAGGAGATCGTAGGGTCCTTCTCGACGACGTCGCTGCCGCCGCTCCCCGGCGGACTGGGCTGGTGGCTCCGGTATCCCAGCGGTTCCGTGATGCTCGAGGTCGGACCGGACGGCGACGGCGACGGGGTGGCCAACGCCGGGGACTGCGCGCCCTTCGACTCCACCGCAGGCTACGTCCCCGCGGAGGTGGCGGCCCTGGCGTTCGGCGCCGACAAGCAGACGCTCTCCTGGATCTCGCAGGCATGGACTGGAAGCGGCACCGTGTACGATGCGGTACGTGGGCTCGTGTCCGAGCTCCCGACGGGCGGTCCCGCGGAGACGTGCTTGCTTTCCGGCGGGGCGACGCCGCAGGCCTCGGACGCCACGCAGCCGGATCCGGAGACCGCGTTCTACTACCTCGTGCGTGCCCGGAACGCCTGCGGCGTGGGGACGTACGGTACAGAGACGGGAGGAAACGACCGGGAGACGATGGCCTGTCCGTGAGCGCTCACGCGTCCGTGCGATGTTCCGGCGCTTCGAACCCCGGATCGATCGTCCGCGTGACCCGGTAGGCGGCGCGCGTCAGCATTCCCGCATAGGTGGGGAAGGCGAGGGGCGTGCGCGCCAGGGCATCCACGCGCGTGTCCCCGCCCATGGCAACCGCCACCACCTGCACGATCTCCGCCGCGCGCTCGCCGACCACGTGACAGCCCAGGATGCGGCGGGTGGAACGCTCGGCCAGCAGCTTGCAGAATCCGGTGGTCCGTCCGTCGATGATCGTGCGCGCCGTCTCGTCGAAGCGCACGACGCCGACGGCCACGTCGTGGGCGGCGCGCGCATCCCTCTCCGTCAGTCCCACGCGCGCGTACTCCGGCCAGGTGAAGCCGCCGATGGGGACCTGCGACGGGGAGCGCTCCAGCGTGGGACCGAGCACGGCGTTGGTGGCGGCCACGTGCGCGTCGAGGACCGCCGGAGGGACGATCATGGCGCCCCCCACCACGTCCCCGGCCGCAAAGACGTGGGACGCGCTCGTGCGGAGATGGTCGTCCACCTGCACGAAGCCCCGGCCGTCCAGCGCGACCCCGGCGGCGGGGAGGTTCAGCCCCTCCGTGTCGGCTTGCCACCCCACGGCGGAGACCACCACGGCGGCCTCGGCCTGGAGACGCCGGCCATCCCTTCGGTAGGTCATCCGCACGCCGCCGGGGGTGGGCTCGAGACGCTCGATCGTGCCGAACCCTTCGTGGACCTCCATGCCGTAGGCGCGGAGGCCCGCCGCCACGGCGCGGGAGACGTCCTCGTCCTCCCCGCCGAGGATCCGGGGCCCGGACTGAAAGAGCTGCACGTCGGAGCCGAAGGCCTGGAAGATGGACGCCACCTGCAGACCGGTCATCCCTCCGCCGATCACGATCATGGAGGGCGGGACCTCGGTGAGCGACCAGGCGGCGCTGTGGGGGACGGCCAGCTCGGCGCCCGGGACGTTCAGACGTCGGGGAAGCCCGCCGGTGCAGAGGACGATCCTGTCCGCCTGGAGGCGCAGGCCGTGCGGCCCCGTGAGCACGTGCGCTTCGGCGAAGGCCACGCGGCCTGCGTTCTCGTGGAGCGTGACCCGGGACCGCTCCAGCGCGCGGCGCAGCCCGGAGTGGAGCGCGACCTCGTCCACCACCTCGCGCACCCGGGCGAGAAGCGTGGGGTAGTGCACCCGGGGCGCGGCGGCCGCGATGCCGTAGCGTTCGAGCGTCCGCGCCTCGCGGATCAGCCATGCCGCGTGCGCCAGCGTGCGCACCGGGATGGGCCCATCGTGCGCGGCCATCCCCCCGATGCGGTCGCGGGTGACCAGCGCCACGGACGCCCCCAGCTCGGCCGCCCGCTGCGCCGCCAGCACGCCGGCCGGTCCCGCGCCCACCACGACGACGTCCACCGGCCGCATGTTACCGGGGTTTTCCTTGATCCCTGAGGAAGGCCCGTGCTAGACCATCCGGCCACGCACAAACAGGAGGACGGAATGGCACAGGGCGACTGGAGCAAGCCCGCGGCGATGGCGATCCCCAAGGAGGGCTACCACAAGCTCGAGAAGGGAAGGTACGGCCCGCTCTACCCCCGCACCCCGGCCTGCCATGGCTTCACCATCGTGGCCAAGGTGAAGAACGGCAAGGAGGACGTGGTGCGCCAGTACGGGGCCACCATCGAGAAGGCGGTTGCCGAGACGCCGGACGTCCTGGCCCCGTTGAAGCTCCACTACCTGCGGTGGGTCCTCTTCGATCTCGCCGGGAACACGTACTTCATGTACCAGGGGATCTTCGACACCGACTTCGACAAGTACACCGAGGACGCGGTGGCGCTCTTCACGGCCTCGGGCATCACCACGGTCTTCGAGAACCTGGAAGACTTCCCCATGGACTGGAGGACCAACGTCCCCGCCTTCGTGGAGTTCGTGCGCAAGCACCAGCGGCCGAGCTTCCTGGAATACGGCGAGTACCCGTTCGTGAGCGCCGACGAGATCAAGAAGGCGCTGAAGCTCAAGCGCTGCTTCTCCCACATGCTGGACCAGATGCAGTGACGGTCGAGCTCGACGACATCCAGCACTTCCTCTGGACGCGCACGCCGGCGCTCGCCGCACGCTACGAGTTCCTGCGCTTCCCCAGCGCGGACTCCGGGCGACGCTGGCTCGCGGCCATCGTGGACAAGGTGGGGAGCGCCGCTGAGGTGGGTCAAGGTGCGCCCGACGCCCGCTGGGTCACGGTGGCCTTCACCTGGAACGGGCTGAAGACCATGGGCGTGGAGGAGGCCGCGCTCCAGACCTTCCCCGAGGAGTTTCGGGAGGGGATGGCCGCCCGCGCGCCCATGCTCGGGCTCACGGGAGCAAACGCCCCCGAGCACTGGGTGGGCGGGGTGGCCGACGCGCACGCCATCGCCATCCTCTTCGCCCGCGACGTGGCCGAGCGGGATCGCGCGCGCGATCACCATGCGCCGGTGGTGCGGGAGACGGGGGTCGAGGTCCTCTCCAGTCTGGACTTGGAGGCGATCCCGCCCTACGACCACGCGCACGAGCACTTCGGCTACCGCGACCGGCTGTCCGAGCCTGCGGTGGAAGGGAGCGGGATCGACCCCACCCCCGGGTCGGGGGCGCCCCTCAAGGCAGGGGAGTTCTTCCTCGGCTACCCGGACGAGACCGGGCTCCAGCCGGCGTTGCCCCAGCCGGAGGTCCTCACGAGGAACGGGAGCTATCTCGCCTACCTGCGCATGCAGGAGCACGTGGGCACCTTCCGCGACTTCCTGAAGCAGCACGGCGGGGACACCGCCGAGGGCCAGGAGCTGATCGCCGCAAAGCTCATGGGCCGCTGGCGGAGCGGCGCCCCCCTGGTCCTCGCCCCCAAGGCGGACGACCCTGCCCTCGGCGCGGACCGGCAGCGGAACAACGCCTTCGACTACGGGGCGATGGACCCGCACGGCTACGCCTGCCCCGTGGGAGCGCACGTGCGCCGCATGAACCCGCGCGACACGGCGGAGAACATGGCACGCCGCCGGGTGATCCGGCGGGGGGGAACGTATGGTCCCCCTCTGCCGGAGGGTGCGCCCGAGGACGGGGTGGAGCGCGGCATCGCCTCGTTCCTGTGCGGCGCCAGCCTGGTCCGGCAGTTCGAGTTCGCGATGAACGTGTGGGTGAACGATCCCGACTTCAAGAACCTGGGGAACGAGCGCGACCCCCTCTGCGGCACCCAGGACGGAACGTTCGATTTCACCATCCCCAGGCGGCCGATCCGGAAGCAGATCAAGGGTCTGCCCGCGTTCGTCACCTTCCGTGGGGGTGCCTACTTCTTCGCGCCGGGTATCCGGGCGCTGCGCCACCTGGCCGAGATGCGATAGGAGCGGACCGTGTCCACCATCCTCACCCCGCCCCGCAGCTACAATCAGGTCCACGTGCCGCGGAAGTACACGCCCGGGCGCCGCCGCGTCAGTGTCTACGTCACCTGGAGCTATCCCGGAGAGGCCAACCGCGACATCACCGAGCTGGACAACCGGTTCTCCACGATGAACGAGGTGCGCCGGGTGGGCTGGCCCGCGTTCGAGGATCCGCAGCACGCGGACCCGCTCCTCTTCCAGCAGGGGATTGCGGGGACGCTGGAGCTGTTCTTCCGGGCCTGGGAGCGCTTTCAGGACGTGGTGGGCGAGGTCACGGGCCATCCCGTCCCCATGTTCCAGCGCGTCGACCACGCCGGGCGGAAGCTCCTCCTGGACGAGCGCGTGCTCGCGGACGCCGACACGCTGATGGTGTTCGGCCTCGACCACATGGTGACCGAGCAGGAAGCCTCCCCGGAGGAGATCGAGGCGGTGCGCGCGTTCCTCGCCCGCGAGGGCACCTGCCTGGTCCTGGGGCCGCACCACGACGTGGGCGTGGTGGCGGATCTCAAGCAGCGCAACATGGAGTACGCGCATCACGGTGACGCCCTGGTCCCCCGGCAGCAGCGCTTCGGGAAGTACACGCGCTCGCTCATGCAGGGCCTGGGTGTGCCGGTGGAGAACCGCTGGGGTCTGAGGCCCCTGACGCTGAACGGAGGTGCGCGCGTGGCGCCGCTGTCCATCAACCGGGACCTGGACACGAGGGGATGGCTGAACGGCGTCACGTCGTTCAACTTCCACATGCACCTGCCGCACTACGCGGTGCTCACGGACGATCCCGCGGCGGTGCGCGTGCTGGGGAGGCAGCCCATCGACCTCACGCGGCCCCACCCGTTCACGGAGGAGGGGAACCGGGAGTTCAACTCCTTCCTCTGGCTTCCCCAGGCGGGAGCGAGGGCAGGGGAGATCCTCCTGGTGGATTCGACGGTCTTCAGCACCCTCTTCGCGGGAGACGAGAGCCTCGAGCGCTTCTGGAAGAACCTGGCCACGGTGTGAGGTCCGCGGCCGCCCTGGCCCTCTTGCTTCTGGCGCCCGCGGTCCAGGCCCAGACACCGGTGGCCGGGCACTACCCGCCCGGGCAGTCCGGGATCCGCGGCGGAGCCTCGCCGGCGCCGGGCTGGAACTTCATCAACTTCAACCGAGCGTTCTCCAATCTGGAGGTGAAGGACGGGGACGGCGAGACCACCGCAAAACGGAGCGAGACCCGCTACGCCAACATCACCATGATCATGTGGACCTCCGAGAGGAAGGTCCTGGGGATGGACTACGGCTGGGCGATGGGCATCCCCTTCGCGACGGGCGACCTCCAGGCCAGCGGCGACCAGGACGCGAGCTTCGGCCTGGGGGACGTCCTGTTCACGCCGCTCTGCCTTTACGCGCGGCGTCCCGCCTGGGACTACCAGTTCCAGTTCACCGTGTGGACGCCGTCCGGCCACTTCGAGCCGGGCTCGTCGTCGAACCGGGGCACCGGCTACTGGGCCCTGGTCTACTCGGCGGGCGCGGCGTGGTATCCCGGAGAAGAGCGCAAGCGCTGGAGCCTCTCCGCCATCGCCCGCATCGAGCAGAACTTCGAGCAGAAAGACACCGGGATCACGCCCGGCGACGACCTGGTGATCGACTGGGGGGTGGGGCGCGTGCTGGGCGAGCGCTGGGACGTGGGCGTGAGCGGCTTCGCCACCTGGCAGCTCAGCGAGCAGCAGCGCGGAGACCCGGCGCTCGACACCACCCCCTACCGGTACTACGGCGCGGGCCCGGAGGGAAGCCTGACCCTCTCCCCGCGGTTGGCGCTGCGCCTCCGCGCGCAGTGGGAGTTCGGGGTCCGGAACGCGGTGGCCGGGAACAACCTCTGGTTCATCGCGAGCTGGAGGGGGGACAGGCACCCATAGGATCCGGCAGTGCGCCGGGGATGGATGGCGTATCTTCCCGGGACACGCCTTCGGGTGGGGGGGCCACCGATGCTGTCGCTCCGCGGGATGATTGGGCTGCTGGCGTCCGGTCTGCTCACGTCCTCGATCCTCGCGGCGGATCTCGAGTTCACCCCCTGTCGGGACGAAACGCTCGCCCCCGGCTGCCCCGGCTCCATCCAGTGGGACGGAGGTGCCGCCACCACCGCCTGGGCCACCGGCCTCAACTGGAGCACCAACGCCCTCCCCGGATCCACCGATGACGTCTGCATCCCCGACCTCGGGGCCGGGGTCGAGGTGGTGCACTCGACCGGCACGACCGCGGTCAACAGCATCGCCGGCACGGGCGGCCTGCAGGTCTCCGGCGGAATCCTCACCATGGCTGTCGACTCGCCGGGTCTCGCCCAGCTCGTCCTCTCCGGGGGCACGTTCGGCGGGTCGGGCAGCCTCCTCGTGAGCGCGAGCTTCTCATGGTCCGCGGGCATCATGACGGGTTCCGCGACGACGAGCGTGCCGGGAGGTGCGGTGACGGGCAGCTCCCTCAAGGATCTTCTGGGGGGCCGCACGCTGCAGACCGCGGGCACGATCGTGTGGACGGGCACGGGAGGCATGCGCTTCGGCGGCGGAGGGAACGTTCAGAACGCGGGGATCTGGGACGCGCAAGGCAACGCGGCGGTCGTGAACGCCGGCGGGGCGGGAGCCTTCAACAATCTGGCCGGCGGCACGTTCCGCAAGTCCGGCGGGGGAGGGACGACGACGATCGACGTTCCCCTCACCAACGCCGGGACGGTCGCGGTGGAGAGCGGGACGCTCAGCCTCGATGAAGGGGGAAGCGCGACCGGTGCCTTCACGGGCAGCGCGGGCACCACCCTCCGCTTCGGCGGCGGGGCCCATGTCCTGGGGACGACCTCCAGCCTGTCCGCGGATGCGGTCACGCTCACCAGCGGAAGCGTCACCGTGGACGGCACCTATTCCGCCAGCGCCACCACCGTCTCTGGAGGAGCGCTCACGTTCGATCCCGTGGGCACGGTGTCAGGGATCGGCGCGCTCTCGGTCTCGGGCGCCGGAAACCTCACGCTCAACAGCGGGGAGGCGATCGCGCCGCCCACGCTGGCGGTCTCGGGCGGCACGCTGGGTGGGAGCGACAGCCTCACCGTGCCCGGGACGTTCACCTGGACGGCGGGGACGATGACGGGGAACGGGACCACGATGGCGCTGGCCGGGATCGCGATCAGCGGGACCAGCACCAAGGACCTGACGGGGAGCCGGACCCTGAGCACCAGCGGCACCACCACGTGGGCGGGGACCGGCACCGTCCGGCTCGGCAGCGGTGGGAACATCCAGAACGCGGGGACCTGGGACGCGCAGGGGAACGCGGCGATCTCGAACTTCGGCGCGGCGGGCGCCTTCGCCAACCTTGCCGGCGGCACGTTCCGCAAGTCCGCCGGGGGAGGGACGACGACGATCGACGTTCCCCTCACCAACGCCGGCACGGTCGCGGTGGAGAGCGGGACGCTCAGCCTCGATGGAGGCGGCAGCGCGACCGGTGCCTTCACGGGCAGCGCGGGCACCACCCTCCGCTTTGGCGGCGGGGCCCATGTCCTGGGGACAACCTCCAGCCTGTCCGCGGATGCAATCACGCTCACCAGCGGAAGCGTCGCCGTCGACGGCACCTATTCCGCCAGCGCCACCACCGTCTCTGGAGGAGCGCTCACGTTCGATCCCGTGGGCACGGTGTCAGGGATCGGCGCGCTCTCGGTCTCGGGCGCCGGAAACCTCACGCTCAACAGCGGCGAGGCGATCGCGCCGCCCACGCTTTCGGTCTCCGGCGGCACGCTGGGTGGGACCGACGGCGTCACCGTGCCGGGGACGTTCACCTGGACGGCGGGGACGATGACCGGAAACGGAACCACCGCGGCGCTGGCCGGGATCGCGATCAGCGGGAGCAGCACCAAGGACCTGTCGGGGAACCGGACGCTGAGCACCAGCGGCACCACCACCTGGGCGGGGACCGGCACCGTCCGGTTCGGCAGCGGGGGGAACGTCCAGAACGCCGGGATCTGGGACGCGCAGGGCAACGCGGCGATCTCGAACTTCGGCGCGGGGGGACCGTTCGCCAACCTGGCCGGGGGCACGTTCCGCAAATCCGCCGGGGGAGGGACGACGACCCTCGACGTGCCCCTCACCAACGCCGGCACGGTCGCGGTGGTGAGCGGGACGCTGAGCCTCGATGGAGGGGGCAGCGCGACCGGTGGGTTCACGGGATCCATGGGCACCACGCTCCGGTTCGGCGGTGGAAGCCACGTCCTGGGGACGACCTCCAGCCTGTCCGCGGATGCAATCACGCTCACGAGCGGAAGCCTCACCGTGGACGGTACCTATTCCGCCAGCGCCACCACGGTCTCTGGAGGAGCGCTCACGTTCGATCCCGTGGCCACGGTGTCGGGGATCGGCGCGCTCGCGGTATCGGGCGCGGGAACCGTCACGCTCAACAGCGGGGAGGCGATGGCGCCGCCCACGCTGGCGGTCTCGGGCGGCACGCTGGGTGGGACCGACGGCGTCACCGTGCCGGGGACGTTCACCTGGACGGCGGGGACGATGGCCGGGAACGGGACCACCGCGGCGCTGGCCGGGATCGCGATCAGCGGGACCAGCACCAAGGACCTGATGGGGAGCCGGACCCTGAGCACCAGCGGCAGCACCACCTGGGCGGGGACCGGCACCGTCCGGCTCGGCAGCGGTGGGAACATCCAGAACGCGGGGACCTGGGACGTCCAGGGGGACGCGGCGCTCTCGAACTTCGGTGCGGCGGGCGCGTTCGCGAACCAGTCCGGCGGCACGTTCCGCAAATCCGCTGGGGGAGGGACGACGACGGTCGGGGTTCCGTTCACCAATGCCGGTACCGTGCGCGCCAGCTCGGGCACCCTGCAGTTCACCAGCAGCTTCATCCAGTCGGCGGGCACCACGCTGCTCGACGGAGGAACGCTCTCCGCCACCGTGCCCCTGTCGCTGCAGGGCGGGAGCCTGAGCGGCACCGGAACCGTCGCCGCCAGCGTGACGAGCACGGGCGGCACCGTCGCCCCCGGGCAATCGGCGGGGATCCTCCTCCTGGGCGGGACCTACACGCAGGGCGCGGCGGCGACCTTGGCGGTGGAGGTGGGCGGGCTCGCCGCAGGGGTGGAGCACGATCGGCTCGACGTCAACGGCGCCGTGTCCCTGGCGGGGACGCTCCAGGTTTCCTTGATCGCCGGGTTCGTGCCGGCGGATGGAAACACCTTCACCGTCATGACCTTCCCCTCCCACACCGGGACCTTCGACACCACGAGCGTGCCGCCGCTTCCCGATGGGCTCGACTGGCTCGTGCACGTGAACCCCGCATCGATCGTCCTCGAGGTGTACGCGGATCTCGACCACGACGGTGTCCGGAACACGATCGACTGCGCACCCTCCGATCCCACGGCGTGGGGCGTGCCTGTGGAGGTGGCCGGCTTCGCCATCGCCCCGGACAAGCAGACGGTGTCGTGGACCTCGCAGGCGGCGTCCGCCGGAAGCGGGACGGTGTACGACGCGGTGCGCGGCCTCACCACGCAGCTCCCGGTCGGGGGAGCGGGCGAGAGCTGCCTCCTGGCGGGAAGCGGCTCGAACGCGATGATGGACGCCAGCGTGCCGGCGGTCGGGTCGTTCTACTACCTGGTCCGGGCGAGAAACGCCTGCGGGGTGTCGACGTACGGCACCGGAGCCGCAGGCACGCCGAGAGCGACCGCGACCTGTCCGTAGACTGCTAGCATCGGGACGTGAGGCACCGCAGCGACGAGGCCTACGTCCTGGCCACGCAGGAGCTGGGCGAGGCCGATCTCATCGTCACCCTGCTCGGGGAGAGCGCCGGCCTGGTGCGCGGTGTGGCTCCCTCGGCGCGCAAGAGCCGCAAGCGGTTCGGGGGGGCGCTGGAGCCGCTGACCCGGGTGCGGGCCGCCTGGAACGAGAAGCAGGGGCGCGAGCTGCACCGGATCGAGGCACTGGACCTCGTGCGTTCCTACGCCGCCATGCAGGCGGAGCCGGCGCGCCAGGCGGCGTGCGCGGTGCTCGCCGAGATCTTCCGCGCCGTGGCGCGCGAGGACCAGCCGGAGCCGCACGGTTTCCGCCTGCTGGGAGCGGTCCTCGACGCCGTCGAAGGCGGGCTCGATCCCTTCGCGGCCGTCCGCTACGCGGAGTACTGGACGCTGCGGCTGCACGGCGTGCTCTCCGACCCTTCCGCCTGCGCGGACTGCGGTGCACCTCTCGAGGAGGCCGGCTGGGCGAGCCCGGTCTCCGGCGTCCTCTGCCCGGACTGCCTGCGCAGCCGCAGCGTGGGGGCAAGACGCCTGCAGCCGCAAGACCGCGCCTTCCTGCGGGCGGCCGCCGGCTCCCCCCCCGCGGCGATGCAGGCGCACGCGGCCGCAGCGCGGCCGGGAGGGGCGCTGGAGACGCTGCTCCGGGGCGGGGTGGAGAGCTTCGTGGAACGGACGCTGCGCGCCTACCGGCACCTCCTGGAGCGCAGCGCCCGCCAGGCCGCCGAGCCCTGAACTCCCGTGCCCGCTAGAATCGGCTGCGCGCGGGCGCTACCATCCGGACTTTCGCGAGGACCGATGACCTTCCAGGAGCTGCTGCTGTCCATCCAGACCTTCTGGGCGCGGCACGGCTGCGTGCTGCAGCAGCCCTACGACCTCGAGGTCGGCGCGGGAACGATGCACCCGGACACCTTCTTCCGTGTGCTGGGGCCGGAGCCGTGGCGCGCCGCCTACTGCCAGCCCAGCCGGCGCCCGGCGGACGGCCGCTTCGGCGACAACCCCATGCGGGTGTACAAGCACTACCAGTTCCAGGTCATCCTCAAGCCGGCACCGCTGGACGTGCAGGACCTCTACCTCGACTCCCTGCGCGCCTTCGGCATCGATCCCCTGGAGCACGACATCCGCTTCGAGGAGGACAACTGGGAGTCGCCGACCCTGGGGGCGGCGGGGGTGGGCTGGCAGGTGGTGATGGACGGGATGGAGATCAGCCAGTTCACCTACTTCCAGCAGGCGGGCGGGCAGGAGCTGTCCCCCATCTCCGTCGAGCTCACCTACGGCCTGGAACGGATCTGCATGTTCCTGAACGACATCCGGAACATCTTCGACATCCCCTGGAACGAGGCCGTGACCTACGGGCAGGTGCGGCACGACGAGGAGGTCGACATGTCCGGCTTCTGCTTCCGGGACGCCGACGCCGGCATGGTGCGCGCTCAGTTCGAGGGCTGGGAAGCGGAGTCCTCGCGCCTGCTGGCGCGGGAGGAGCGGCCCAACGTGTGGGCCGCCTACGAGGCCGCGCTCAAGTGCTCGCATCTCTTCAACCTGCTGGATGCCCGCGGTGCCATCAGCGTCACCGAGCGCGCCGCCTTCATCGCCCGCATCCGGAAGCTGGCGGTGCAGTGCGCTTCCGCCTGGCTGGCGCGCCGCCAGTCCATGGAGTTCCCGCTCCTGCCCCGGGAGACCCTGAAAGCGGTGACCCGGTCGTGAACGCCCCGCTGCTGCTGGAGATCGGCTGCGAGGAGATCCCCGCCCGCATGATCGGCGGGGCGGCCGCCGACCTGGCGGCGCGGGTGACGGAGGTGCTGGAGAGCGCGGGCCTCACGCACGGGGGGGCCGTGGGATGGGGTGGATCCCGGCGCCTGGCGGTGCGGGTGGAGGGTGTTCCCGAGCGCCAGCCCGACCGCGACGAGCAGGTGCTGGGTCCGCCGGTCAAGGCGGCGTTCGCGGCGGACGGCGCGCCCACCCAGGCCCTCCTCGGCTTCGCCCGCAAGCAGGGGATCGACGTCGCGCTCCTCGCTCCCGTGGAGACCGAGCGGGGGACGTACGCCGGCTTCCGGCGCAGCGTTTCCGGCAAGCCTCTCGAGGAAGTCCTGCAGGACGCGTTTCCGCGCGTCGTGGAAGGGATGTCCTTCCCCAAGACGATGCGCTGGGCGGAGGGGAAGCATCGCTGGGTGCGCCCCGTGCACTGGCTGCTCGCCCTGCACGGTGCCCGCCCGCTGGCCCTGAGCCTTTTCGGCGTTGCCGCCGAGCCCGCCTCCCGCGGCCACCGCTTCCTGGCCGCGGGGCCGGTGCCGGTGCCGGCTCCGGACGATTACGCGCCCGCGCTGGCGCGGGCGTGCGTGGTGGTGGAGACGGAGGAGAGGCGGCGCCGGATCGAGAGCCTGCTGCACGCCGCGGCCGCCGCGGAGGGGGGCACGCTCGTCGCCGACCCACCGCTGCTGGACGAGGTCGCCGACCTCGTGGAGTGGCCCGGGGTGGTCGTGGGCCGCTTCGACGCTTCCTTCCTGGAGCTCCCGCGGGAGATCCTGGTCACGACCCTGCGCCACCACCAGAAAGCGTTCTCTGTGGCGCGCGACGGACGTCTGCTGCCGCTCTTCCTCTCCGTGGCCAACACCGACCGCGATCCCCGGGGGCACGTGCGGCGCGGCAACGAGTGGGTGGTTTCGGGGCGCCTCACCGACGCCCGCTTCTTCTGGGAGGAGGACCGGGCGCGCACCCTGCGGGCGCGCCTCCCCGAGCTGGAGCGCGTGCAGTTCCACAAGGAGGCCGGGAGCTACGCGCGCAAGGCGGAGCGGGTGGCGGGGATCGCGGGCACGCTCGCCTCGCTGCTCGCGGAGGAGGGTGTGGCGATCGCCTCCGCCGCCGAGGTGAAGGACGCGGCCGCGCTCGCCAAGGCCGACCTCGTGACGTCCTTGGTCGGGGAGTTCCCGGAGCTGCAGGGGATCGTGGGCGGCCTGCTCCTGTCCGCGGAGGGCGGAGGCGAGCGCGTGGCGGCGGCGGTGGCCGAGCACTACCGTCCGGCGGGGCAGGGGGACCGCATCCCCGAGACACCGCTGGGGTGTCTGCTCTCGGTCGCGGACAAGCTGGACACGATCCACGTCCTCCTGCGCGCGGGCGAGCGCCCCTCCGGCTCCAAGGATCCCTTCGGATTGCGTCGCGCCGTCAATGCGGTATGCAGGGTCCTCCTGGAAAGCCGCTGGCCGCTGTCCCTGCGCGCGCTCTGGGCCGCCGCGGGGGAGGACGCCGCCACCTGGATCTTCCTCGAGGAGCGCCTCGGGCTCTTCTTCCTCGACCGCGGCTTCTCGGGCCCCGAGGTGCGGGCGGTGCTCCGGGCGGCCGGGGGCGCGGCGGCCCTGCAGGCGCCGCTCGCCGATCTCGAGGCGCGCCTGCAGGCGGTGCGGGAGCAGCGGGAGAGCGCGGAGCTCCTGCGCATGGCCGAGCTCACCAAGCGGATCGCCAACATCGGGCCCCAGGCGGCCCGGATGATCGCGGCATGGAGCGGCTTTCGGCCCGCCGCCTCCTGGGTGGACCCGGTGCCGGCCGGCGCCGCCCTCCAGGAGGAGGTGCGGTCCGCCTCCGCGGACGTCGCCGAGCTGCGGCAGCGCGGCGAGTACCGGGCCCTGGTGGCGCGCCTCTCGAGCCTGGCCGCGCCGGTGGCCCGCTTCTTCGAGGACGTGCTGGTGCTCGACCCCGAGGACCGCGACGCCACCCACCACCGCGCCGCGCTGCTCGAGGAGCTGCGCGCGCTGCTCACGTCCTCCTTCGATCTCACCCAGCTCGGCGGCGAGGCTCCGGCCTCGCACTGAGGGAGAAATTCACGATGGCGCAAGCGACCATGGAACGGGAGCAGAAGGCCGAAGGCAAGAGCTCCGACAAGCTCGTCTACTTCTTCGGCGCCGGGAAGGCGGACGGCCACGCGGGCATGAAGGACCTGCTGGGCGGCAAGGGCGCGAACCTGGCGGAGATGACGGGGATGGGGATCCCGGTCCCGCCTGGCTTCACCATCTCGACCCGCGCCTGCAACCTCTACTTCGAGCGGGGCCGCACCCTGCCCCCGGGGCTGGACCGCCAGGTGGAGGAGGCGCTCTCCCGCCTGGAGAAGCTGCAGGGGAAGCGCTTCGGGGATCCCGCCGACCCGCTGCTGGTCTCCGTGCGCTCGGGCGCCAAGTTCTCCATGCCGGGGATGATGGACACGATCCTGAACCTGGGGCTCAACGATCGGTCGGTGGCCGGCCTCAGCCGGGCGGGGGGGGACGCGCGCTTCGCCTGGGATTCCTACCGGCGCTTCATCCAGATGTATTCCGACGTGGTGCTCGACGTGAGCAAGCACGCCTTCGAGGAGCTCCTGGCGGACGCCCGCAAGAAGCGCGGCGTCAAGCACGACACCGGCCTGACCGCCGACGATCTGGAGAGGCTCACGGGGCGGTACAAGGCGAAGGTGAAGGCGGCCACCGGCAAGCCCTTCCCCCAGGAGCCGCGGGAGCAGCTCTGGGGGGCCATCGCCGCCGTCTTCCGCTCCTGGGACAACGACCGCGCCCGCCTCTACCGCCGCCAGTACGGGATCCCCGACGACCTGGGCACCGCCGTGAACGTGCAGTGCATGGTCTTCGGGAACCTCGGGGACGACTGCGCCACCGGAGTGGCCTTCACGCGCAACCCGGCCACGGGCGAGAACGTGCTCTACGGCGAGTACCTGGTCAACGCCCAGGGGGAGGACGTGGTGGCGGGCATCCGCACGCCCATGCCGATCTCCCTGGCCCAGGCCGAGGGCACGGGGCACCGCTCCCTGGAAGAGACGATGCCCGAGGCCTACGCCGAGCTGCTGGCCATCCGCGACCGCCTGGAGAGCCACTACAAGGACATGCAGGACGTGGAGTTCACGATCGAGCGCGGAAAGCTCTACATGCTGCAGACCCGCACCGGGAAGCGCACGGGCCTCGCCGCCCTCCACATCGCCTTCGATCTCCACGAGGCGGGGGTGCTCGACCGCCGGGGCGTGGTGCAGCGCGTGGAACCCGACATGCTCGTGCAGCTCCTGGCGCCCATCTTCGCTCCCGAGGACCTGGAGGCGGCGCGGCGGGGGGGGAAGGTGGTGGCCAAGGGCCTCCCCGCCGGGCCGGGGGCGGCCTCCGGCGTCCTCGCCTTCACCGCCAAGCGGGCGGTGGAGATGGCGGCGAAGGGAAGGAAGGTGCTGCTCGTCCGGGCGGAGACGAGCCCGGAGGACCTCGCCGGCATGGTGGCCGCCGTGGGGATCGTCACCGCCCGGGGCGGGATGACGAGCCATGCCGCGGTGGTGGCGCGCGGGATGGGGAAGCCGTGCATCGTGGGGGCGGAGGCGCTCGTCATCGACGAGAAGGGAGCGCGCCTGCGGGTGGGGAAGACGACGCTGAAGGAGGGGGACGACCTCTCCATGTACGGAACGACCGGAGAGGTGCTGCTGGGGCACCTCGACCCCCATCCATCCGAGATCCAGCAGGTCCTGGTGGAGAAGACGCTGCAGGCCGGGAAGTCTCCTCTCTACGGCCGCTTCGCGCGTCTCATGGAGTGGGCCGACGGGCACCGGCGCTTGAAGGTGCGCACCAACGCCGACACCCCCCACGACTCCACCGTGGCGCGGGCCTTCGGGGCCCAGGGGATCGGCCTCTGCCGCACCGAGCACATGTTCTTCGCCGAGGACCGCATCGCCGCCGTGCGGGAGATGATCCTCTCCGACGACGAGCGGCAGCGGCGGCGCGCCCTGCAGAAGCTCCTCCCCATGCAGCGGAAGGACTTCGTGGGGATCTTCAAGGCGATGGACGGCCTGCCCGTCACCATCCGCCTCCTCGATCCTCCCCTCCACGAGTTCCTCCCCAACCGGCCGGAGCAGTTCCGGCGCCTCGCCCGGGAGATGGGCGTGCCCGTCAAGCACCTGGAGGAGAAGGCGCGGCAGCTCCACGAGGCCAACCCCATGCTGGGACACCGGGGGTGCCGGCTGGGCATCACCTTCCCCGCGGTCTACCAGATGCAGGTGCGCGCCATCTTCGAGGCGGCGGCGGCCTGCGCGGCCAAGGGCGTGCGTGTGCTCCCGGAGGTGATGCTCCCCCTGGTGGGGACCGTCCGGGAGTTCACCGATCTCGAGGAGATGACCCGGCGCGTGGCGTTGGAGGTGGCGAAGAAGAGCGGGCGCGAGGTGGCCTACCTGGTGGGCACCATGATGGAGGTGCCGCGGGCCTGCCTGGTGGCCGAGGAGATCGCGCGCCACGCCGAGTTCTTCTCCTTCGGCACCAACGACCTCACCCAGATGACCTACGGGTTCAGCCGCGACGACATCGGGAAGTTCCTCCCCGACTACCTGGAGCGCCGCATCCTGCCCAGGGATCCTTTCCAGAGCATCGACCAGGAAGGCGTGGGCCGCCTGGTGCGCCTGGCCGTGGAGGAGGGGCGGCGAGGACGCGCCGACCTCAAGATCGGCATCTGCGGCGAGCACGGAGGCGACCCGGACTCGGTGGCGTTCTTCCACCGTGCCGGTCTCGAGTACGTCTCCTGCTCGCCCTACCGGGTGCCGGTGGCGCGCCTGGCCGCCGCGCATGCGGCCCTGGCCGAGAAGGGCGGCGCGGGCAGCGGCACGGCGTAGCACCGTGCGCCTCCTCGTCCTCTCCCGGCGGAGCACGCTCTACGCGACACGGCGGCTCCTGGAGGCGGCGGCCTCCATGGGCCACGAGGGCGTGGTGGTGGACCCGCTGGAGTGCTGGCTGGTCTGCGGCCGCCGCGAGCCCGCCGTCCACTACGGCGCCTCCCGGCGGAAGGTGGCGGGCTTCGACGTGGTGCTGCCGCGCATCGGCAGCTCCATCACCGACTACGGCCTGGCGGTCGTGAACCAGTTCGACATGCTGGGCGTGCCCGTGGTCAACATGGCCTACGCCATCGGGCGCTCCCGGGACAAGCTCCGCAGCCTGCAGTTCCTCTCCCGCCACGACATCGACATCCCCCGCACGGTCATGGCCCGGGGGCCCGGGCACCTGAAGACGGCCCTGGAGATGGTGGGGGGGCTTCCCGTGGTCCTGAAGCTCATCCAGGGAACGCAGGGCGTGGGCGTGATGCTGGCGGAGACGGAGGAGGCGCTGGAGTCCATCCTGCACACCCTCTGGCACCTGGGGCACAACATCTTGATCCAGGAGTTCATCGGGGAGAGCCGCGGCCGCGACATCCGCGCCCTGGTGGTGGGGGACCGGGTGGTGGCGGCCATGAAGCGCACGGCGCGCGTGGGGGACTTTCGCTCCAACCTCCACCGGGGCGGATCGGGAAGCGCCATGCGGCTTCCCCGCGCCTACGAGCGCGCGGCGCTGGAGTCGGTGCGCATCATGGGGCTGCACGTGGCGGGTGTGGACATGCTGGAATCCCGGAGCGGCCCCAAGGTGATCGAGATCAACTCCTCGCCGGGATTCGAGGGTCTGGAGAAGGCCACCGGGGTGGACGTGGCGCGGGCCATGGTCGAGTACGCGACCTCCTACGCGGCCTCCCGGGCCGTGCCCGTGCGGCAGGTGCGCTGACTTGGCGCGCAAGATCCGGGTGGGCGGCAGGGCCGTGCCCCGCGGATCCACCGAGCAGATCCCGCTCTCCGTCTCCGAGTTCTACACCGCCGAGGCGGTGAGCATCCCCGTCACCGTGATCGCCGGCCAGCAGCCGGGGCCCACCGTCTTCCTGACCGCTGCCATCCACGGAGACGAGCTGAACGGGGTGGAGATCGTGCGCCAGGTGATCCTGGGCCTCACCCACGAGAAGATCCGGGGGACGCTGATCTGCGTGCCGGTGGTGAACCGCTTCGGCTTCCTGCACCACACCCGCTATCTCCCCGATCGCCGCGACCTCAACCGCTGCTTCCCGGGGGACTCCACCGGTCCCGCCGCCTACCGGGTGGCCGCCGCCATCTTCCGCGAGATCGTGCTCCAGTCCGACTTCGGCATCGACCTGCACACCGCCGCCCTGGGGAGGAGCAACCTCCCCCACGTGCGGGCCGACATGAGCGTTCCCGAGGTGCGGCGTCTGGCCAAAGCCTTCGGGGCGGAGTTCGTGGTCGACTTCCCGGGCAGGAAGAGCACGCTGCGCGGCGCCGCCACCGCGGCGGGGGTGCCCACCATCGCCTACGAGGCGGGGGAGACCTTCAAGTTCCAGCGCCGCGAGGTGCGCAAGGGGATCTTCGGCGTGTACAACGTGCTGGCCGAGCTGGGGATGCTGGCCATCCCCGCCCGGGAGCCTCGCTTCCGCGTGGTGGTGAAGCGCGCGCTGGGTACGCGCGGAGCGCGGCGGCATCCTCGATCTCGCCGTGCGGCCGGGAGAGCTGCTGTACGCGGGAGACGCGGTGGGGAGCATCACCAACCCCTTCGGGCGTGAGGTGGTGGCGCTGCGCGCGGACTGCACCGGTGTCGTGCTGGGGATCACCACCATCCCCATGGTGAACCCCGGCGACGCCGTGGCGCGCGTGGCCCGCATCGAGAAGACGCTGGCCATGGTGGAGCGGAACGCCCGCACCAGCGCCTCCGGGCGCGCGCGGATCGAGCTCGACTTCTGACCGGACCGCCCACTTGACCGGCCCGCACCTCCCGTCTATATTGGCGCGCACTTTTCACGACCCAGGAGAGACCTTCCCTCAGCAACCCGCGCACGTGCCGAGGTCCCGATGAAGGCCAAACCGACGACGACGACGAAGAAGGCCGCGGCCAAGCCGTCCCCCGCGAAGGCCGCCGTATCCAAGGCTCCGGCCAAGGCCGCCCCCGCCGCCGCCGCCCGCAAGACCGCACCGGCCAAGCCGGCGAAGGCCGCCGCGGCCAAGGTCGCGCCCGTGCCCAAGCCGGCGGTCCCCCCCACGCCCCCTCCCGAGCGCCGCGTGGACAAGGCGCGGCGGGCGCAGTGGCGGAAGGAGATGGAGAAGTACCGCGTCGCCCTGCTGGCCAAGCAGCGGGAGCTGACCGACGCCTACGCCACGGTCAAGGGCGAGAGCCGCGAGGCGCCGGGCGGGGACGGCACGGAGGACTACATCGACTACGCGGTGAACTCCTACGCCAAGGAGTTCCTGCTCTCCCTCACCGAGCTCGACCGCAAGCAGCTCATCCTGGTGGAGGACGCCCTGCGCCGCATCGACCGCGGCGAGTACGGGCGCTGCATGCAGTGCGGCGATCCCATCAACCCCAAGCGGCTCGAGGTGCAGCCCTGGGCGCGCCACTGCGTGCGCTGCCAGGAGCTGGAGGAGCAGGGACTCCTCCCGCAGTACGGGAGCCACTCCTCGGGCGAGCCCCTGGACGACGACGAGGAGGAGGGGCCGGAAGAGGAGTTCGAGGAGGTGGAGGCCGAGGAGGAGGAAGAGGTCGATCTGGAGGTCGACACCATCCCCCTCGAGGACGAGCCGGGCGCCGGAGCCGACGACGAGGAGTGATCGGGGCGGCCGCCCCGAGGTACGCGTGACCGCGCGCGGGGCCCGGCGCTTCCGCGGTCCCCATCCCTGGGTCTTCCGCGACGACGTGGCCGACGTGGGGCAAGCCGCCCCCGGGGACATGGTGCGCGTGCGGGACGGCGAAGGGCGCACGCTGGGGTGGGCGTCCTACTCCGCCGTGTCCAAGATCTCCCTGCGGCGGCTCACCCGGGACGAGGAGCCCCCCGAGGAGGCGCTGTTCGCCGCCCGGGCCGAAGCCGCCGTGGCCTGGCGCCGGCAGGTGGTGACGGAGGCCACCGCCTTCCGCGCCGTTCACGGCGAGAGCGACGGCCTCCCCGGACTGGTGGCCGATCTCTACGGCGAGCACCTGGTGGTGCAGGTGCTTACCTCCGGGGCGCAGAGGCTGCTCTGGCCGGTGCTGCAGGTGCTGAAGGAGCGCCTCCCCGCGCGCTCCGTCCTGGCGCGCAACGATCCCGCGGTGCGGACGCTGGAGGGCTTGACGCGCGAGGTGGTGCAGCTCGTGGGGGAGACGCCCGGGCGCATCGAGGTGGAGGAGCACGGGGTGCGCACGCTCGTCGATCCCTGGCAGGGACAGAAGACGGGGGCGTTCCTGGACCACCGTGAGAACCGCGCCGCCGCCGCCGCCTGGGCGGCGGGGGGAGAGGCGCTCGACGTGTTCTGCTATCACGGGTCCTTCGCGCTCCACGCGGCGCGCGCCGGGGCCCGGGTGGAGGCGATCGACGCCTCCGAGGAGGCGCTCGCCCGCGGCAGGGAAAACGCCCGCCTGAACGGTCTCGGGGAGGCGATCACCTTCACGGCGGGGAACGCCTTCGACGTCCTGCGCGAGCGCGAGGCCGAGGGACGGCGCTACGCCCTCGTCTTCCTCGATCCCCCCGCCTTCGCCAAGAGCCGGGGAGACCTGGCGGCCGCCCGGCGGGGATACAAGGAGATCAACCTGCGGGCGATGCGGCTCCTCTCCCCCGGCGGTACCCTGGTGACGTCCTCGTGCTCGTATCACATGGCCGAGGGCGACCTCCTCGAGGTGCTGGCCGCGGCCGCGGCCGACGTGGGGCGCGCGTTCCGGGTGATGGACCGTCGCACGCAGTCCAAGGACCACCCGATCCTGCTCGGCTTCCCGGAAAGCCAGTACCTGAAGTGTCTGGCCCTGCGCCTGATGTAGAGGGACCGGCGGCCCCGCGCCGGCGCAGGTGGGGACGGGCCGCCGCGATCCTCGGCGCGCTCTGCCTGCTGCTGCTCGCCGCCGCTCTGGTGGCGGCGGCACGGCTGGACGCCTGGGCCCGTCGCGCCCTGGAAGGCAAGGCCTCGACCGCGCTCGGCGGCACGGTCCGGGTGCAGGAGCTGCACGTCGAGCTGCTGGCGCTGCGGGCGCGGTTCTCCGGCCTCTCCCTCACGCTCCCCGCACCCGGGGCGCCGCCGCTGCGCGCGGGTGCCGCCGGGGGGACGGTGGCCCTGGCCTGGCCGGCCCTCCTGGACCTTGCCGGCGGCCGTTACCGCCTGGCAGAGCTGACGCTCGAGCAGCCCTACCTCGAGGTCACGGAGGAGTTCCTGCGGGCCTGGCGGCGGCCCACCCGCGAGCGGGCGGACGTGGCCTGGCGGGTGGACCGCCTGGAGCTGCGCGGGGGACGCCTCCGCTTCGACGACCGCGAGGTGCCGCTGTCGCTGGCCGTCTCGGACCTCGATGCCCGCGGCGCGTGGGCAGTGTCCCGGGAGGCGTTGAGCGGCGAGCTGGGGGTCGTCTGCTCGGTGGACCGGACCCCCTTCGCCCGCCCGTACCCCGTCCGCGTGCGCACCGGGTTCCGGCTGCACGGAACCGCGCTCGACCTGTTCCAGCTCCGTGCGGAGGCCGCCGGCCTCGGCGCCGAGGGAGCGCTGCGCGTCGGTCTCGCGGACGGCGTCGTGGCCGCGGGATCCTTCCGGGCGACGGGCGATCTCGCCGCCGTCCGCGCCTGGATGACGCCGGACATGCCGGCGCTGGCGGGGAAGGTGTCGGGCCTCTTCGTGCTCGACGCACGCGCGGGGACATTCCACCTGCGCGGACCGGTGAGCGGGGAAGGCCTGGTCGTGGGTCCGCTGCAGGTCGCCTGGGCGCAGGGGCAGGCCTCGGTGCACCCGGGAGCGTTCGATCTCGCGCGGCTGCAGGCCCGTGCCTACGGCGGCAACCTCACCGGCTTGCTCGGCGTCACGTTCGGACCTGCCCTTCGCTTCCGCACCAACCTCACCGGTCAGGGCCTGGACGCCACACCCCTCCTGCAGCTGGCGGAGCTGCCGCTCCCCCTCGCCGCCTCGCTCGACGCCGGGCTCTTGCTGGAAGGCGCCCCCGGCAGCCCGGCCACCTGGTCCGGCCACGGGCGCCTGCTCGCCCGTCCCCGGAGGGGAGGCACCGGGGTCGCGACCGGCGCCACCGGCACGTTCGATCTGCGCGACGGCAAGCTGCGGGTGAGCGGGGCGCGCGTGCAGGCGGCCGAAGCAGATCTGCGCCTGGACCTGTCCGCCGACCTGGGCGCGCATCCCGTGCGGGGCACGGTGGTGCTGGAGGGGAGCACCCGGGACGCCGCCGCCACCCAGCGCGGTGCCCTCACGCTGCTGGCGGCGCTCGGCGTCGATCCCGGGGAGCTGGCGCGGCGTCCCATCTCCGGCGCGGGACCGGTGCGGGTGCGCACCGTCCTCGGCGGCGCCCCCGAGCTGGACCTGGCCCTGGCGCTGGACACCGGGGAGTGGAGCGGCCATCCCTTCCAGCACGCCGCGCTGCAGATGGCGCTCCGGGGGACCGAGCTGCGGATCGAGCGGGTGGCGGCGGAAGGTCCCCTGGGAAAGCTCGAAGGCGGGGTGGCGCTCTCCACGGGGGAGGCGTCGCCCCGCTCCCTGCACTTCCAGGTGCAGGACGCGGACCTGGCACTCCTCCAGGAGGTGGTCCCCTTGCCGGTGAACCCGGGAGGGCGCGTCACGGGAGAGCTGGCCCTGGACGGTGGCCGGGGGGGCGGGCGGCTCGTCCTCGAGGGGGCCGAGCTGTACGGCGAGCGCGTGGACCGGGCGGAGGCGGAGGTGGCGGTGGACGGGTCCACCTGGACCTTCACCGCGGTGGACGTGGTGGGACCCGCCGGGCACGTGCAGGGGAGCGCACGCCTCGACGTCGACACGGGCACGATGGACCTGCAGCTGGACCGGGTGGAGGTCGCGCTGGCCGGCGTGGCAGCCCTGCAGGCCGCGGGGATCGCAGTCTCGGGCACGCTCGACCTGCAGGGGTCCGTGCATCTCGCGGAGGCGGGACCAACGGGAGAGCTGCACGTGCGCAACGTCGCGGGGAACGTGTCGGGGTTCGCCCTCGCGGAGACCACCGGCAGGGTCGATCTCTTCCCCGACCACCTCCAGGTCAGCCTGGCCTCGCCCGAGGACCGCACGTGGCGGCTCCAGGGCACGCTCGGGTTCTCGGAGGACCTCCCCGTGGAGGGGACGCTCGAGGTGCAGGACGCCTCCTTCGATCTCCCCTCCACGGGGAGCCTCGCCGCCTGGGTGCTGGCCTCGGGGCAGGTGAGCGTGCGGGGCCCGCTGGCGCGCCCGGCGGCGCTCTCGGCGGAAGGGGTCGTGCAGGGTGCGGAGCTGCACCTGGGGACGGCCCTGCTGCAGACGGTGGCGCCGGTCCCGCTCTCGCTGCGCGACGGCCGGCTCCGCCTGGACGAGGTGCGCCTGGAGGGCACGGGCTCGAGCCTGGTGGCCTCGCTCGGCCTCGATCTCGAACAGCAGACGGTGGAGCTGACGAGCCGGGGCAGCGTCGACCTCGGTGTGGTCTCCGCCTTCATCGACAACGTGCGCGCGGGGGGCGCGCTCCAGGCCGATCTGCGCCTGGCGGGGCCGCTGGATGCGCCGCGCCTCTCGGGAAGCTTCTCCATGCAGGGGGGGAGGCTGCGCATCGTCGGCTTCCCCCAGGCCTTCGAGGGCATCGCGCTCACCGCTTCCGTGGACGACACCAAGGCCACCCTCTCCTCCTTCACCGCCCGCCTGGGGGGAGGGGAGGTCGCGATGTCGGGCTCGGCGACGCTGAGCGGTTTCGCCCCCACCGACTACGCGCTCGAGGCCACAGGCACCCGGGTGCGTCTCACCTACCCCGAGGGGTTCACGGGGATCTACTCGGGGGAGCTGGCGCTCCGGGGCTCGGCCGAGCAGGCGCGTCTCTCCGGCGAGGTGCGCCTCGTGCGGGGCGTGTATTCGAAGGACGTGGAGCTGGCCTCGCTCCTGGGCTTCGGGTCGCGGGAGTACGCGGGCACCGACGCCGAGCTGCTCCCCGACAACGTCTTCCTGGACGTGGACGTGAAGTCGGACGGCAACGTCTGGATGCGCAACGACCTGATCCACGTGGAGGCGCGCCTCGATCTCCACGTGGGCGGCGAGCTGGTGCAGCCGGAGCTGACGGGGAGGATCGAGCTCTTCGAGGACGGCAAGCTGACCTTCCGGGACGTGGACTACCGCATCCGGCGCGGCAGCCTCGAGTTCATGGACCTGGAGCGCATCAATCCCTTCCTCGAGCTCACGGCCGAGACCCACGTCGAGGACTACGACATCACCCTCCACCTGGAGGGCACGCTCGACGACTTCGAGTATCGTCTCACCAGCGCGCCCACCCTGTCCGAGCAGGACATCGTCTCCCTCCTGCTCACGGGCCAGACCCTGACGGAGCTGGGAGAGTCGGGGAAGGACGTGGGGACCGCCGCCACCAGCGACATGGCGGCGAACTACTTCGCGGGCGCCCTCACCGGCCGCTTCACCAGCGAGATCCAGCGTGCCTTCGGGCTGGAGAAGCTGCGCGTCGACCCCATGCTCGTGCAGGGGCAGGCGGATCCCACCGCGCGCGTGACCGTGGGGAAGAGGGTGGCGGAGGACCTCCTCCTCATCTATTCCACCGACCTGGGCGCCACCGAGCGCGACTTCTACCAGGCGGAATGGCAGGCCTCCAGGAACTACCGGGTCACGGCGGAGCGCGAGCAGAACGGCGGCAGCGGCGGCAGCGTGCAGTATTCCGACCGCTTCTTCTGGCGAAAGCCGAAGACGCTCTCCCCGCCGGACGCGGACGGGGTGGACGGGGCGGAGGGGGCCGGCGCCAACGTGGTGGCGGTGGAGATCGAGGGCGAGGTGCTGGGGGACGAGCGGCCGCTCCGGCGGCGCCTGCGCGTGGAGGCGGGGAAACCCTATCGCCGCTCCGACCTCTTCGACGGCATGGAGCAGATCCGGCGCTGGTACGTGCGGCGGGGTCGCATCCAGGCCGAAGTGGAGGGGAACGTGGAGGACGTCGCCGGCGGCGTGCGCCTCCGCTACACCGTGAAGCCCGGGCCGGAGGTGCCGCTGCACATCGAGGGCGTCTCGAGGCGGGAGAGACGGAACCTGCGGCAGCGTCTCCAGGACTACTGGGTGGACACCCTGTACAACGAGGACCTCTACCGGGACTCGGTGGACCTGGCCCGGCGCTTCCTGCAGGAGCGGGGGTTCTACGCCGCCGACGTGCAGCTCCTCGACCGGCGGGAGGCAGGGCAGGGGATCACGCTGCAGATCGACAAGGGCGCGGCGGTGAAGGTGCGGGAGGTCGTCATCGAGGGCCTGGCCACCGTTCCCGAGGCCCGCGTCCGCAAGCAGGTGCTCACCCGTGCCGACACCCTGTTCAGCCGCGGCCTCCTGAAGGCGGACGTCCTGGAGGAGGACCTGGTGGCGGTCCGCAACCTCCTGCGGGACCTCGGCCACCTGGATGCCACCGTGGAGCCGCCCCGGGTGAGCCTGTCCGCGGATGGGTCCGAGGCCACGGTGACGATCCGCGTGCACGAGGGGATCACTTACAAGGTGGGCGCGGTCGCCTTCTCGCCCGGCCTCCCGTTCTCCGAGGAGCAGCTGCGCGCCTGGACTCCCATGGCCCCGGGGGACGTGTTCTCGCCGGCCCGCGTCCTGTCCGCGCAGACGGCGCTGCGGAACCAGATCGACAGCCTCGGCTATCCGGACGCGCGGGTGCGCCCCCAGCCCACCCGCAAGGACGGGGTGGTGGACGTGCGCTTCGACGTGACCTCCGGGAAGCAGAAGACCCTGGCCCGGGTGGAGGTGTCGGGGAACCGGCGCACCAAGGGGAAGATCGTCACCCGGGAGCTGGAGCTGAAGGAGGGCCAGCCCCTCTCCCGCGAGGAGATGCTCCGCGCCCAGCACCGCCTGTACCGCATGGGGCTGTTCTCCAGCGTGCGCATGGAGACCATCCCCGTCGCGGGCGCTGCCGGGCCGCACGTCCTGCGGGTTCGCGTGGAGGAGGCGCCGCCGCTGGACATCACGGTGGGGGCGGGCTACGACACCGAGTCAGGGCCCCGCGTGCAGTTCTCGGTGGCCGACGCGAACGTGGGGGGATACGACCGGCGCCTGGGCCTGCAGACGCGGTGGAGCGGCAAGGAGAAGCGCGTGCAGCTCCTGGCCGAGGAGCCGCGCCTGTTCTCCCGCAACGTGGACCTGCTCTCCATCGTGCAGTGGGAGGACGTGGAGCAGACCGGCTTCTCCAACGACCGCTGGTCCACCTCGGTGCGGCTGGAGCAGAAGTTCAAGCCTCACTGGACGCGCTACCTGAAGTACACGTACCAGCGCAACGACACGTACGACGTGGTGGATCCCCTGGAGCTGCTGGAGCAGCGCATCGCCGAGGACACCCGCCTGGGGGACGTCGGCTTCTCCATGGTCCGCGACACCCGGGACGATCCCTTCCTCCCCACCAAGGGCTCCCAGGCCATCGGCGAGCTGCGCGTGTTCGCCGAGCCGCTGGTGTCCGACGCCAACTTCGTCAAGCTGTCCCTGCGCGGCGCCAAGGTGTGGACCTACCCGTCGCAGACGCAGTTCGCGACGTCTCTTCGCATCGGGACGGAGTGGACCTACTCGGGCACGGAGGACGTGCCCATCCCCGAGCGCTTCTTCGCGGGCGGCGAGTCCACCCTTCGCGGCTTCGAGCGGGACGAGGCAGGGCCGCAGGCGGAGGGGGTGCCCATCGGGGGCGAGGCGCTGATCGTGGCCAACCAGGAGCTGCGGGTGCCGATCTGGAGGCAGCTCAAGGGCGTCGTCTTCTACGACGCGGGCAACGCGTTCCTCAAGCCCGCGGACTTCCGCTGGTCGGAGATCCGGCACGTGCTGGGGGCGGGCATCCGCGTGGACACGCCCATCGGTCCCCTGCGCGTGGAGTACGGACACAAGCTCGACCGCAAGGAAGGGGAGAGCGCGGGCGAGATCTTCATCGCCTTCGGCAACGCGTTCTGAGGAGGAAGAGGCTCGCCGCCGCCCAGGGGGGGGACCGGGCGGCGGCAAGCCAAGGGACGGGGGGAAACTGAAACGTCAGGCCAGGGAGAACTTCAGGTCCGCGCGCTGGGACCGGAGCATGGCCCGCAGCTTGTTCTTCGCCTCTCGCTCCAGCTGACGGACGCGCTCACGGCTCAGGTTCAGGCTGCGGCCAATCTCCTCGAGGGTCAGCTCGTTCCCCCCGAGCAGGCCGAATCGGTTGCGGATGATCAGGCTCTCGCGCTCGTCGAGCGTCACCAGAGCCCGGTGGACCAGGGAGGCGACCTCCTTGCTGTACAACTTCTGCTCTTGATCCGCGGAGTTCGGGTCGGCGAGCAGGGTGGCCAGGCGGCACTCCTGATCCCGGTCCACGAAGTCGTCGATCGAAAGCTCCCGCTGCAGTAGCGGTAGGATCATCGGGTTTCCTCCTCGGGCGAGCCCCTCTGGCCTTCAGACAAAGCAAGCGATGTGCCGCAGCTGCGGCAGGGGACCGTGCGCGCAAAACCTGGCCGCGCCACGGTCGTTCCTGTCCGGACGCGTTCCCGGACCACCCTGCTCCCATGCCGGAAAGGCAGGCGCGCACGCCGCCGCAGCGCAGAAATGACGCGGGGGACGGAAGGGGCAGGGTGTTACAATGCCGCGCTTTCTCTCGCCGGGAGGCGCGTACCCTGGGCAAGATCCGGGTCCTGGACGATCACCTGATCAACCGGATCGCGGCCGGCGAGGTGGTCGAGCGGCCGGCTTCCGTGGTCAAGGAGCTGGTGGAGAACGCGCTGGACGCGGGCGCGGGAGCGGTCTCGATCGCCGTCCTCTCCGGGGGCAAGCACGCGATCCGGGTGGAGGACGACGGTTGCGGCATGGACCGCGACGACGCCCTCCTCGCCCTGGAGCGCCACGCCACGAGCAAGCTCCGCGAGGCGGCGGACCTGGCGTCGATCGGGACCCTGGGCTTCCGGGGCGAGGCCCTCCCCAGCATCGCCGCCGTGAGCCGCCTGCTGCTGCGCACCGCCGCCGAGGACGGGCTGGGGACCGAGGTGGAGGTGCGCGGCGGGCGCATCGCCGGCGTGCGGGAGGTGGCCCGCGCACGGGGGACGTCGGTCTCGGTGGCGAGCCTCTTCTTCAACGTCCCCGCCCGCCGCAAGTTCCTGCGCTCGGAGGCGACGGAGCTCGCGCACGTGGTGCGCTTCGTGGTGCGCTGTGCCCTGGCCCATCCGGACGTGGCCTTCCGCCTCGAGCACGGCAGCCGTGCGCTGCTGGACGCGCCGGCGGGGGAGGACCTTCCCGCACGCGTGGCGCGCGTGCTGGGGGAAGAGCTGGCGGGGCGCCTGGCTCCGTTCTCCCTGGAACGCGACGCCATGACCGCCAGGGGCTGGGCGGGCCGCCCCGCGGAGGCCTCCACCTCCCGCGGCACCCAGCACCTGTTCGTCAACGGACGCGTGGTGGCCGACCGCGTGCTGCTCCACGCCATCAGCGACGCCTACCGCAACACGGTGGAGCGGGACGGCCACCCCCCGGTGGTGCTCTTCCTGGATGTGCCGCCGGACACGCTGGACGTGAACGTGCACCCGCAGAAGGCGGAGGTGCGCTTCTCCGCCGCGCGGCCGGTGCACGACCTGGTGCGCGACGCCATCGCCTCCGCGCTTCCCGCCACGCGCGCGGTGCCCGCCTACACCGACCTGCGCCGCGGCGCCGCCCCGCCGGTGGAGCTCCGGGAGCCGCGTCTCCCCGCCGGGGGATCGCACTGGATCCCTTCCACCCCTCCCGGGCCGGTGGCAGTGGCGGCACCGGCGACCTCGCTGGCCGTGGAGGCCGCCCCCGGGGAGGTGCCCGCCGTCCGCGCGCTGGCGCAGTACAAGGAGAGCTACATCGTGGCCGAGGACGGGGAGGGGCTCCTCGTCGTCGACCAGCACGCCGCCCACGAGCGCATCCTCTTCGAGAGGTA
>DASUFT010000113.1:0-5358 GCA_036274395.1 Candidatus Polarisedimenticolaceae bacterium
GCGCGCCTGCGCGCCGCCGGGAGCGGATCTGGCCGACGTGCGCGTCGTCACCGTCGCGAGCGACGCGACGGCGCAGGTGGAGCCGTCGTCCCAGGAGCCGCTGGGGGTCGGGTCCCGCTGATCCCGTAGGTCCAGACCCCCGACCCCGGCAGCCTCTCGGCGCGGGTGCCCCGCCCGAGGCGGCTGTTCTCGATGTCGAAGACGCCGTCCGGGTTGTAGAGCGCCCAGCGGGCGCGGTCACGTCGGCGGGAGACCGGAACGGCGCTTTGTTCTTCCTATCCGCCCCAGACGGCGGCCCTCCGCGCGCTGCAACGAATGAGCAGCCGCGGCCGCCTCATGGTCGTCGAGGGAGACCGCCTGGTCGGCATCGTGTCCATGCGGGACCTGCTGCGCCTCCTTGCGACCAAGGTGGAGGTCCGCGAGGCGTCGTGGGGACAGGCACCTATGAGAAATGACTCCTCCCGCGGACGCGCCGTCCGCGTGTCTCGTGCGATTTCTCCGGATTGGAATTCAGCAGGAGCGGCGCATCTTCGAGCCATCGCCGGGGGGTGAGGCGGTGCGTCCCAGGGTCCGCTTGATCACGGCCGTCCTGCTCGGCTTCTGGTCTTCGCTGGAGGCCAGCGAGTCGCCGGACCCCTACGCGGCCACGCAAGCGAACCTCGCGGTCACGAGCGTCCGCCTCACGGACAACGGGGACAACGACGGGTTCGCCGATCCCAACGAGACCGTCAACATCTTCGTGACGCTGCGCAACCGGAGCGGCAGCGACCGCAACGGGGTCGTCGTGCGTATGGCCACCAACGATCCCAAGGTGGGGTGCATTCCCACGCCGATCATCTCGTTCGGCTCCCTCCTTGCCGGGGAGATCCGGGAGTCAACGGCACCTCTGGTGCTCCGGCTGGCGGACGCGGCGCGTCTCGATCCCTTCCAGGATCTGTCGGTGACCCTCGACTTCGTGGTCTCGGGGAACGACTTCAACACCACCCTGCGCTCCCAGAGCCTGACCCTCGATCTGGACCTGAACGTGAGCGGTGGGTTCTTGCCCTCGACCTATTCCGAAGGCTTCGAGAACGCCGGCTTCGGCTCCTTCACCACCCAGACCCTGGACCTCGGCCGCGAGTCCCTGACGGCGTCGAACGGCTTCCGTTGGCAGTACAACGATCCCGACTTCATCAACTCCAACTCGTATGGGCGGACCTTCTGTTACCTGGGCGCACCCACCGCTGCCCAGAACGCCTACGACTGGCATGTCCACACGCTGACCGCGCCCGACGGCGGGCGCGCCTACCTGGGCGACAACTCTCTCCACTGGGGAGTTCACGCCGGCTCCGCCGGCATGGACACCACGCGCCTCCGGCAACTGGATGCGATCCGAACCACCCTCCCCATCAACCTGGGCTGGAACGCCGTCAGGTCCGAGCTCCTGCCGCGACTCTTCGAGCCCTTCCTCACCACCAAGCCTTCCGGCCTCGGCATCGGCCTGGCGATCTCCAAGGTCATCGTGGAGGCGCACGGCGGTGTGCTGTCCGCGGAGAACAATACGCGCGGCGGCGCCACCTTTCGATTCACTCTGCGGACCGCGACTGCAGGATCGAAGCAGAGGGTTTCTAGGGCGGACGTCGATCAGCCGAGAGCGCGAGAGCCGGGTCGAGCGCCGTGACGATCTCGTCGAGCACGCGCGCGGCTGCTCTTCCTGCCAACCTTGGAATGCTCTGCGAAGCGGAGCCCCGTCACGCGATCGAGGTTGTCCTTCTTGCCCTGGACGGACAGGGCCAGAGGGTCCCGGCACCGGCGAGCTCGCCGAGCTGGCGCTGGGTCATCCGATTGGCCTTGCGACGATGGCGGACGAAGTTGCCGAGACTCCATTCTCGATCGGGAAGATATTCTCCGACTCCCCCCTCGGACCTCCGCGTCATCGGCACTCACGCTCACATTCCCGATCGGGAGCAACGTCGGTCGGAGCCAGGGTCGAATGGCGCTCTACGCCGGTTTCGTTCCCGAATGGGAATGTCAGCTCATCGACCGCCGCGGGTACGCCTGTGGCGCCAGCGCAGCCGCGCCACGTCCCAGAGCATGTTCACGGGATCGCCGAACAGGCTCACCTTGGAGCCAGGCGCGTTGCGCCACACCACCGGAACTTCCTCCACCCGCAGGCCGGCGCGCCCGCAGAGGAACAGAAGCTCCACGTCGAAGGCGAAACGGTCCACCACCATGCGCTCCACGATCGGGTGTGTGGCGGCCCGGTCGAGCAGCTTGAAGCCGCACTGCGTGTCCTGAAAGGGAAGCCCGGTCATGCTTCGCATGATGCGGTTGAACGTCTTGCCCATCAACTGACGCAGCGGGTTCTGCCCCTGGGATCCGTACAGCGCGCGGGAGCCGATCACCACGTCGAGCTCGTGCCGCCGCATGACGTCGGCCAGCCTGTCGTGCTCCTCGATGGGCGTGGAGAGATCGGCGTCCGTGATCAGCACCGTGCGGCCGCGTGCCGCCAGCAGTCCGCGGCGCACCGCGTATCCCTTGCCCCGGTTCGGCTCCCCACCCAGGACGGCGCCGGGGATGCCATCGAGGGCGGCGGCGGCGAGGGCGGCCGTGCGGTCGGTGGAGCCGTCGTCCACCACCAGGATCTCCGCGGCCAGGTGCCGTGCGTCGAGCCAGCGCCGCACGCGCTGCAGGGTGGCGCCCAGGCGCGCCTCCTCGTTGTAGGCGGGGATGACGAGCGAGAGCTCGGGCTCGCTCACTCGCGGCGTTCGTGCACCTGCAGGCGGATCAGGGCCTTGCGGAAGGACTGCTGCGCCTGCTCGAACTCCACGTCGGCGGGGTTGCCCCGCAGGATCGCCTCCGCCCGCGCGCGCTGCTCCCGGGCCCGCTCGAGGTCGATCTCCCCCGGACGCTCTGCGGTCTCGGCGAGGATGATCACGCGGTCGCGCAGGACCTCGGCGAAGCCACCGGACACGGCCAGGAAGTGCTTCTTCCCGGCGATCCGGTACTCCACCTCCCCTACCCCGAGCGCAGTGAGGAGGGGGGCGTGCCCAGGGAGGACGCCGAGGTAGCCCTCGGAACCGGGAAGCACGACCTCGTCCACGGGCTCGGCCAGGACGAGGCGCTCCGGCGTGACGACTTGCAGCTCCAGCTTGCCTTCCGCCATCTCTACGCCGCCGTCTGGATCTTCTCTGCGTTCTCCAGCACTTCCTCGATCGTCCCCATCATGTAGAAGGCCTGCTCGGGCACCTCGTCGTGCTTGCCGTCCACGATCTCCCGGAAGCCCTTGATGGTGTCCTCGATCTTCACGTAGCGGCCCGGGGTGCCCGTGAACTGCTCGGCCACGAAGAAGGGCTGGGAGAGGAAGCGCTGCAGCTTGCGGGCGCGGGACACCGTCAGCTTGTCGTCCTCCGACAGCTCGTCCATCCCCAGGATGGCGATGATGTCCTGCAGGTCCTTGTAGCGCTGGAGCACGCCCTGCACGTCACGGGCCGTCTTGTAGTGCTCCTCTCCCAGGATGCGGGGGTCGAGGATGCGCGAGGTGGAGGCCAGGGGATCCACCGCGGGGAAGATGCCCAGCTCTGCGATCTGCCGGGAGAGGTTGGTGGAGGCATCGAGGTGGGCGAATGTGGTGGCGGGCGCGGGGTCCGTGTAGTCGTCCGCCGGCACGTAGATGGCCTGCACCGAGGTGATCGATCCCTTGGTGGTGGAGGTGATGCGCTCCTGCAGCTCCCCCATCTCCGTGGCCAGGGTGGGCTGGTAGCCCACCGCCGAGGGCATGCGGCCCAGGAGCGCCGAGACCTCGGAGCCGGCCTGGGTGAAGCGGAAGATGTTGTCGATGAAGAGCAGCACGTCCTTCTGCTGCACGTCCCGGAAGTACTCGGCCACGGTGAGGCCGGTGAGGGCCACCCGCAGGCGGGCCCCCGGCGGCTCCGTCATCTGCCCGTAGATGAGGGCCGCCTTGGACTTCTTGGGTTCCTTGAGGTTGATGACGCCCGACTCCTGGAACTCCAGCCAGAGGTCGTTCCCCTCCCGGGTGCGCTCCCCCACCCCGGCGAAGACGGAGTAGCCGCCGTGCTTCATGGCCACGTTGTTGATCAGCTCCATGATGAGCACGGTCTTGCCCACGCCGGCGCCTCCGAAGAGGCCGGTCTTCCCGCCCTTCATGTAGGGCTCGAGCAGGTCGATGACCTTGATCCCCGTCTCGAACATCTCGATGGAGGTGGACTGCTCCTCGAAGGAGGGCGCCGCGCGGTGGATGGGCCAGCGCTCGTTCCCCTCCACCGGCCCCAGCTGATCCACGGGCTTCCCCACCACGTTCAGCACGCGGCCCAGGGTGGGCTCCCCCACGGGCACGCTGATGGGCTCGCCCAGGTCCTCGGCGGCCATGCCGCGCACCATGCCCTCGGTGGGCTCCATGGCAACGCAGCGCACCCGATTCTCCCCCAGGTGCTGCTCCACCTCCACGATGACGTCCACGGGGATCCCCGTCTCGCGCCCCTCGTCCTTCACGCGCAGGGCGTTCAGGATCGAGGGGAGGTGGTCCTCGCCGAACTCCACGTCCACCACGGGCCCGATGACCTGAACGACCTTCCCGATCTTGCCCATCGCCTCTCCCTAGCCCAGGGCCTCGGCCCCCGAGACGACCTCGATGATCTCGGTCGTGATGGAAGCCTGCCGCATGCGGTTCATCTTCAGGGTGAGCTGATCGATCAGCTCCCCGGCATTGGTGGTGGCGGCGCTCATGGCCGACATGCGGGCGGCGTGCTCCGCCGCCTGCGATTCCAGGAGCGCGCGATAGATCTGCATGTCCACGTGGTGCGGGAGCAGACGCAGGAACAAGGACTGGGGGTCGGGCTCGTAGATGTAGTCCTCGATCGCGGTCCTGGGGCCGTCCTCCACCTCGGTGCGCGAGATGGGGAGCAGGCGCTCCACCACCGGACGCTGGGCCACCGCGGACTTGAACTCGTTGTAGACGAGGTAGACGGCGTCCACCTCCCCTGCCGTGTAGCGCGCGCTCACCTCCGTGCCGATCTCGCTGGCCAGCGCGAACTCCACGTTGCGCAGGACGTCCGCCCACTCCCGACGGATGGTCCAGGGGCGGCGGCGGAAGAAGTCCCGCCCCTTGCGCCCCACGGCCTGCAGCTCCAGCGTCCTCTCCCCCCGCTCGCGCAGGAAGGCGACCGCCGTCTTCAGGATGTTGGTGTTGAAGGACCCGCAGAGGCCCCGGTCGGAGGTGATCACGATCAGCTCGATCCGCCCCTCCGGCCGGACCTCCAGGAGCGGATGCAACTCGGGGTTGGCCCGCGAGGCCAGGGACTGCAGCACCGCATCCAGCTGCCGGGCGTAGGGGCGGGCGGAGAAGATCCTCTCCTGGGC
>DASUFT010000114.1:0-35551 GCA_036274395.1 Candidatus Polarisedimenticolaceae bacterium
GCTGCACGTGGACCCGCCTCGGCAGCCGATGGCCCCACATCTCCGGTCTGATCCACGTACTGCACGTTCGTCGTCCCCCCGGTGCTAGGCTCGGCGCATGCGCGACGACCAGGAGACGCGCGTCCTGCCGCGCCTCGCGTCCGGGACGCTCCTCGCCCGACGCTACCGCCTGGCCGGAGAGCTGGGGCGGGGTGGCATGGGCGTGGTGTTCCGCGCCAGGGACGAGCAACTCGGGCGCGACGTCGCGGTCAAGGTGCTCCCCGACGCCTCGTCCTCCCCGGAATCGCGGGTGCGCCTGCTGCGCGAGGCCCGGGCGGCCGCCGCCCTCAATCACACCGGCATCGTGGCCGTGCACGACGTGGGAGAGCACGAGGGCATCCCCTTCTTCGTGATGGAGCTGGTGGCGGGCTCCGACCTGCACCACCGCGCTCCCAGGGACCTGCCGGAGATCGTGCGCCTCGCCGTCGCCATCTGCGACGCGCTGGAGCACGCCCACGCCCACGGCGTGGTCCACCGCGACCTCAAGCCCGAGAACATCCTGCTCTCCGGGACCACCTCCTCGCCGGCGGTGAAGCTGGCCGACCTCGGGGTGGCCGTGCACGACCGCGCCTCTCACCGCATCACCAGCTCGGGCGAGATCGTGGGCACGGTGTCCTACATGGCGCCCGAGCAGGCGCTGGGAGAGGCGGTGGACGGGCGGGCGGACCTCTACGCGCTGGGGGTCGTGCTCTACGAGCTCGTGACCGGGCGCCTTCCCTTCACCGGGGCACGGCCGCTGGAGGTGGTGAGCCAGCACGTGCACGCTCCCGTGGTCCCTCCGCGCGCGCACCGGCCCAACCTGCCACGGGCACTGGACGCCCTCATCGTGCGCTTGCTGGCCAAGCAGCCCGGACAGCGGTTCGCGGACGCCAGCGAGACCCGCGCAGCCCTGAAGCGCGCCCTCTCCGATCCCGAGACCGTGCTCCCGGAGGAGACCACCGCCGCCACGGTGCTGCTGGAGGCGCTCTCCCGGGGAAAGCTCGTGGGTCGCGCGGGAGAGCTCGCGGAGGCCCGCGAGCTGTGGCGGCGCGCGCGCGACGGGCAGGGGCACTGCCTGCTGCTCAGCGGCGAGCCGGGAGCGGGGAAGACGCGCCTGGCCCGCGAGCTCCTGATCCAGGGCGCGCTGGACGGGGCGCTGGTGCTCACCGGCGCGTGCTACGAGTACGAGGCCGCGACCCCCTACCTGCCGTTTGCCGAGGCGTTCCGCCGTTACGTGGCGGACGAGCGGGACGACGCCGCGCTCCGCACCGCGCTGGGAGACGCCGCCCCCCGCCTGGCCCGCCTGGCGCCGGAGATCGCCTCCCGGCTGGGCCCGTTCCCGGAGACCCAGGAGCTGCCGCCCCACGAGGAGCGCCTCCTCTTCGTGGATGCCGTGGCCTCGATGCTCCGGACGGCGGCGCGCAGCCGGGGCGTGCTGTTCTACTTCGACGACCTGCACTGGGCCGACGCCAGCACGCTCTGGATGCTGGGCCATCTCCTGCGCGGGCTCCGGCAGGAGCGCGTGCTGTTTGCCGCGTCCTACCGGGAGCTCGAACTGGACCGCGCCCACCCGCTGTCGGCGGCGCTCGTGGACTGGAACCGGGAGCGTCTGACCACGCGCATCGCCTTGAAGCGCTTCGCCCTGGACCAGACGCGGGAGCAGCTGGAAACGCTCCTGTGCTGCGCGGTGTCCCCCGACTTCGCCGAGGCCGTCCAGCGTGAGACGGAGGGGAACCCCTTCTTCGTGGAGGAGGTGCTGAAGGCGCTCATCGAGCGGGGGTCGATCCGCCGGGAACGCGGCCAGTGGACGCGGGACGAGCGGGTGGAGCTGGAGATCCCCCAGAGCGTGAAGGCCGCTATCGGGCACCGCCTGGATCGTGTCTCCCCCGAGTGCAGCGAAGTCCTGCGCGCGGCCGCCGTCCTGGGAAAGACCTTCGAGTTCGACGAGCTGCTGGCGGTGGCGGGCGAGCGCGGGGAGGACGTCCTCCTCGACGCGGTGGACGCCGCGGTGGGGGCCCAGCTGCTGACGGCCGGTCGCGACACCTCGTTCGCCTTCACCCACGACAAGATCCGGGAGGTGCTCTACGAGGAGCTGAACCCCATCCGCCGCCGCCGGCTGCACCGCCGCACCGCGGAAGGGCTCCAGGCCTTCGCGGAGAAGCGCGCGGTCCCTGCGGAGAAGCTGGCCCACCACTTCGTGGAGGCAGGAGACCACGAGCGCGGCCTGTACTGGGCTCGGCGTGCGGGCGCGGACGCCCAGGCGCTGCTGGCCTACGACGAGGCGATCACCGCCTACCGGCGCGCCGCCGACTGCGCGCAGGCCCTGGGGCGGACGGGGGAGCAGGCGGAGCTGGAGGAGGCCGCCGGGAAGACCAGCATGATGAGCGGGAACCTCATCGCCGCCGCCGAGCACTTCGAGCGGGCGCTGGCCCTCACGGAGGATCCCGTCGCCCGAGCCAGGCTGCAGACGCAGGCCGCGGCCTCCCTCGTCACCAACGGCGACCCGCGCGGGCTCGCCTACGTGCACGAGGCCTTGGCCGTGCTCGACCCGGTGGCCCATGCCGTGGAGACCGCCACCGCGCTCTCCATCGAGGGCCGCTTCCACCACCTCTCGGGCCGTCACCGGAAGGCGGCGGACCTCCTGGAGCGGGCGGCGAGACTGGCGACGCCCCCCGCGGACGGCTCCCCGCTGTCCACCCTGCACGCGGCCACCCTCGTCCAGGTCCACGCCTACACGGCGGCGGCCTACCAGCATCAAGGATTGTTCGAGGAGGCGGACCGGTGGGCGGAGAAGGCGATCACCTTCGGCGAGCGGCAGAGCCTGCTCTGGGCCCAGGCGGTCGGCTACGAGTTCCTGGGCGAGAACGCCTGGGGCACGGGGGCCTGGGAAGCCGGCCTGGAGTACGCCGAGAAGGAGCGTGTACTCGCGGCCCGGCTCCATTCGCGGGAGCGCCGGGCCTGGACGTACATCGTCACGGGCACGTGCAACCTGCTGCTCGGCCGCGTGGAGCGGGGTGCGGAGGAGCTGACCACCGGCCTCGCGCTGGCGGAGGCCATCGGCGAGCGTCGCCTCGCCCTTCTCTTGCGGCCCTTCGTGGCGGTGTCCCAGGCCCGCCTCGGAGACCTGCCCCTGGGTTTGCGGACGGCGACGGAGGCGCTGGAGCGCGCCGACGCCTCGCATCTCCCCTACATGCGGACCGAGGCCCGCCGCTGCCTGGGGGAGCTGCTGGTGGCGGACGGGCGGCCCGAGGAGGGCCTGCGCCGGTTCGAGGAGGTGCTGGAGCTCACCGCCGGCACCGACGCCCGCGTGAGCCGCCTGTGGACCGGTCCGCCCCACGTGGAGACGTTGCTGGCGCTCGGGCGACCGGAGGAGGCGGCCGAGGTCTTCCGGGCGTACGCCGCCATGGTGGCGGAGTGCCAGTCGCCATGGTTTCGCTCCGAGGTGGAGCGGCTGCGGCCGCGGCTCTAGACACCATGGCGGGCGCGCCGGTGAACGGTGGCTGGAAGCTCCTGGCCCGGCAGGTGACGATCGTGGAGTAGGATAACCATCCCCCCGAGGAGTGGTGCGTGATCGTGCTGCCCCTCGTCCTCACGCTCGGCCTACACGGCTCCCCGGCCTCTGCGCTGCAACCGTTCGACTTCGCGCGCAGGGTGGAAGCGCAGGCCGCTGCCCTCCCCAGGCCGCGTCGAGCCTGGTGGCTCTCGCAGGCCGTAGGAGGAACGAAGCGCATTCCGATCGCGCCCCGCGTACGCCTTGGTCAACTTCGCAGCGGGCGCGAGCCCCTGGTGGTAGACACGTTGCCGGCCAGTCAGATGATGGAGAGCCCCGCGTGCTTGGCGAAATGTAGGAAATCCCGATCTCGGGTGATCAGCGGCACGCCATGGTCGATGCAGCTCTGCGAGATCAACGTGTCGGCGAGTCGCGCACGCAGCTTCCGGGCCAGCACGGCCGCGCGCGTCGCCGCCGCGCGCTCCCAGAAGCCCGGATGCGGTTCCAGGACGGGAAGCCCGAGAATCAGCGTGGACACCTGCTTGTTCAGCCCTGGATGACTCAGCATCTCCGTAATGACGACGGGCGGTAACGCCGCCTGACCGAGCTCCAGCGCCTGGTCGATCGACTCGACGTCGCGCCCTCGATCGCCACTCAAGAAGGCGATCAGCGAACTCGTGTCCAGGGCGATCACTAGCGGTCTTCCCTCAGCGCCCTCAGATCGAACGAGACGCGCACCTTTCCGCGCAGCTTGCGCAACTGTCGATAGGTCTCTCCGGCAGCGACGAGTTGCAGGCCGCGCCGTATCGTCTCGGTGATTCCCTGCCCGGTGGATTTCTGAGCTTGCTCGAGAAGGTCTCCGGGGACGTGAACCGTGATCTTGCGCGCCGGTTTCATGACGCCGAACTTACCGTAGTGCATGCCATAAGTCAATATGGCACGCGGGGAAGGAGCGAAGAGGAGGGCGTCCCCGCGGTGATGGACACCGCGGGGACTCGTCCGGTCCTCGTGTCACTTCCCGGCGACCACGGTCGGGTCGACGCCGCCGTCGGCGGGACCCTGGTCCTCGCCGACCTCGACGGGCTCGGCGTGCAGGCGCTCCAGGCTCTTGAGCGCCTTGCCGCCCGAGTCGCCCGCGGCCACCGCGGCGCGGTACTCGGAGATCGCGTCCTCCGTGCGGCCGCTGCGCTCGTAGGCCACGCCGAGGTTGTTGCGCACGTAAGCCACCTCGGGGAGCTGGTCGCGCGCTGCCTCGAGGTGCGGGACCGCACCGGCGGCGTCGCCACGGGTGAGCATGAGCCAGCCCAGCGTGTTGGCGATGTAGCCGTTCTCGGGCGCCATCTCGCGCGCCGTGGTGAGCACCTCGATGGCCTCGGCGCCCCGGTTCAGCCCGGCCAGGGCGCGCCCCTTCTGGTGCAAGGCGGACGCGGAGTTGGGCGTGAGGCCGAGCGCCTTGTCCGACGCCTCCAGCGCCCCGGCGGCGTCGTTCCGGGACAGGCGCACCCGGGCGAGGTTCACGAGGATGCGCGAGGACCTGGGGTCGCCCTCGCTGGCGCGCACGAGGGTGGCCTCGGCCTCCTCGAGCTTGCCGGCATCGCGGAGAGCGATCCCCTCCGCCAGCGTGGCGGGACCGTTGGAGGTGGAGCCGGCGCTCTCGACCTCCATCACGGGGGAGGGCGAGGACTCCGTCTGTTCGACGGGCACGGGCGTGGCGGCGGGATCGCTTTGCGAGGAGACCGTCCCCACGTCGCTGGTGCACGCGGCCAGCGCCGCGGCGGCGAAGGTGGAGGCGAGGACGAGCGTGATCTTCCGGGCTTCCATGGCGAACCTCCTGGCGGCCGAGCAACCGAAGGCCGCCGAGAGGGGGATGGGGCAGGGGACGTGCCATGGAAAAACCGCGGAAGATCGCGGAGAAGAGGAGCGGCGGCGTGGACCGGCGCACGCGGCGCGTGTCCCAGCGGACACTGGGTCAGTCCTCGGCGGGCCGCTCGATTCCCAGGGCCTTGAGCTTCTTGTAGAGGTGGCTGCGCTCGAGCCCCAGCTCCGCCGCCGCCTTCGTCATCCGCCAGTGGTGCCGCTCGCAGACCCGGAGGATCGCCTCCCGCTCCACGCGCTCCAGGTAGCTCGCCAGGTCCTCCTTCCCCGGCGCGGGGGAGGACGGAGGTGCTGCGGCCGCTCCCGTCTGCAGGAAGTCGAGATGCCGCGGCTCGATCAGGGGCTCGGCCACGAGGATGGCCACCCGCTCCATGGCGTTTCGCAGCTCGCGCACGTTTCCCGGCCAGCTGTGAGAGCGCAACCGCCCAAGCGCGGGCTCCGAGAGCACCTTGGCTCGGATGCGGTTCTTCCTGCAGGCCTCGGCCAGGAAGTGCGCGGCCAGGAGCGGCACGTCCTCCCTGCGCTCCCGCAGCGGGGGCACGCGCACGGGGACGACGAGGAGGCGGAAGTACAGGTCCTGGCGGAAGCGCCCCGCCGCCACCTCGGACTCCAGGTCCCGGTTGGTGGCGGCGACGATGCGCGCGTCCACGCGCTCCGGGCCGCGGCCGCCCACCCGCTCCACCTCGCCGCTCTCCAGCGCCCGCAGCAGCTTGGGCTGCAGGCCGAGCGGGATCTCGCCCACCTCGTCGAGGAAGAGCGTGCCGCCGTCCGCTTCCTGGAACTTCCCGCGCCTTGCCTCGGTGGCGCCGGTGAAGGCGCCCCGGGCGTGGCCGAAAAGCTCGCTCTCGAAGAGCGTGTCGGGGATGGCCGCGCAGTTGACCGTCACGAGCGGCCGTCCTCGCCGCGGGCTGCCCGCATGGAGGGCGCGGGCCACCAGCTCCTTGCCCGACCCGTTCTCTCCCAGGAGCAGCACCGCCGCCTCCGTGGGCGCCACCTTTCCGATGGTCTCCCCGAGCTGGCGCATGGGTGCGCTCGTGCCCAGGATGTCGTCTCCCAGCCCGGCTTCTGCGGCCAGGCGGCGATTGTCCGCCTCCAGGTACCTCCTGCGGAGCGCGTTCTCCAGGGACACCAGGAGGCGCTCGGTGGACGGAGGCTTCTCCACGAAGTCCGCGGCCCCGAGCTGCACGGCGCGCACCGCCTTCTCGATCGTCCCGTGGGCGGTGAGCACGACCACCGGCACCGCGATCCCCCGCTCGCGGATCGCCTCCAGCACCGAGAAGCCGTCCCGTCCCGGCATCTGCAGGTCGAGCAGCACGGCATCGACCGGCTCGTCCGCCAGGCGTTGCAGGGCCTGCTCGCCGTCCTCCGCCTCCAACGTCGCGTACCCCTCGAGCTTGAGGGCGCGGGCGAGCGTGCTCCGCAGGTTCCGCTCGTCGTCCACCAGCAGCACCTTGGGCACCGGCCCTCCTCCTCTACGCCTGGGCCGGCCCGCGCACGGGGAGGCGCAGCACGACCTCGGCGCCCCCTCCAGGCGCATCGCCCAGGCGGACCTCGCCCCCGTGCTCGGCCACGATGCGGTGGACGATCGCCATGCCCAGACCGGTCCCGCCCCGCGCGCCCCGGGTCGTGAAGTAGGGCGTGAACACGTGGGTGCGCACGTCGAGCGGGATCCC
The DNA here is from genome assembly GCA_036274395.1 of Candidatus Polarisedimenticolaceae bacterium. Classification (GTDB taxonomy): domain Bacteria; phylum Acidobacteriota; class Polarisedimenticolia; order Polarisedimenticolales; family DASUFT01; genus DASUFT01. The sequence goes on from DASUFT010000114.1 coordinate 7,057, forward strand.
CGGGCCGCGGTCGCGCACCGCGATCTCCAGGAAGCCGCCCTGCTCCTGGAGGGCGATGGAGAGGGCCGGGTTGGCCACGCCTTCCATGGCCTCCACCGCGTTCAGCAAGACGTTCTTCACGGCGCGGCCGATCTGCTCCGGGTCGGCGAGGACGTCCCGGGGGATGCCGGCATCGTGGACCTCGGCGCGGATCCCTGCCGCCTCCAGCGTGGGGGCGAGCAGGCCCACCGCCTGCCGCACCACCGGCGCGAGGTCCGTCGGCACCGGCCGCACCTCCGGCAAGCGGGCGAAGGCGGAGAACTCGTCCACCAGGCTGCGCAGCGAGCCCACCTCCTCCAGGATGGCCGCGGTCTCCTCGTCGAGGGCCCGGTCCAGGTCGGCGGGCGCCTTCTCGCGCGTCCGGCGCAGGTTCTCCACCGCGAGCTGGATGGGGGTGAGCGGGTTCTTGACCTCGTGGGCGATGCGGCGGGCCACCTCCTGCCACGCCGCGACCCGCTCCGCGGAGACCCGCCGCTCCTCGCTGTCCGAGAGCGCGTCCAGCATGCGCTCGAAGGAGCGGGAGAGGCGCGTCACCTCGTCCCGCGCTTCCCCCCGTGCCCGCGCAAACGGCGTCGGTCCCGTCTTCTGCGCGGAGATGACGTCGGCCCGGTGCGCGAGGGCGCGGATGGGACGGGCCACGCCCTCGGCGAGCAGGACCCCCACCAGCAGGGCGCAGCCCAGGGCGAGCGGGGCCACCCCGGCGAAGGCCACCAGCAGCTCCCGCCGGACCTGGGCCACGTCCCCCGGCGGCGCCCAGACCCGCAGCCGGAACCGGTCCGAGATGGCGAGGTCGCGGGCCCGCCAGTCCTGGGGGACCGGAGCGTCGGGCACGCCCAGCAGGAAGGTTCCCCCGTCCAGGAGCCACACCGGCTGCCCGCTGGTATCCGCCAGCTCGGAGAGGATCTCGCGCCCCAGGCGACGCGCGCCGACGATGGATGCCGGCCGTGCCGCCACGGGCGCCGGGTGCCAGGCGAGCAGCGCCGGGAGGGGCGCGGCGCCCGCCAAATTCGGAACCGCCATCACGGGGGCACCCCCGGAGAGCACGGGGTTGAACGGCGAGCGGTCCCCCCGGTGCACCACGGGGCGGGTGGTGGCGAGCACGCGCCCCTGCGCGTCCACCACTTCGAGCAGGTCCAGGCGGTGCCGCGCCGCGAGCTCCCGCAGGGGGGCGGAGCTGGCGAACGCGGTGGGGCCGGGGGCGCCCGCGTCCTCCACCGGGGAAGGCGGGATCGCGGCGCCCGCCAGGGTGGAGTCGAGGGCGGCGCGGTCCACGGCGGCCGCCAGCGCCGCCCGCTCGCGGGCCAGCACGCGCGCTGCCTGGCGGGAGGAGGCGGCCAGACGCGCCTCCACCTGCTCCCCGGCCCGCGCTCCCGCACGGAGCAGCGGCACGCCCACCGTGACCGCCGTGGGGAGGAGTGCCGCCGAGCCGAGGGCGAGCACCAGGCGCGCGCGCAGCGTCATCGCGGCGAAGGGTAGCAGGATGTGCGATCGTTCCCGCGATGGTCACCGTCGCCAGTCCCACCGTGTGGGCCGCGTTCATCGTGGTGGTGCTGGCCCTGCTCGCCCTGGACCTCGGGGTTTTCCACCGCAAGGCCCACGAGGTGCGGGTACGGGAAGCCACCCTATGGAGCCTGGTCTGGATCTCCCTGTCCCTGGCCTTCGGGGCCCTGATCTGGAGGTCCTACGGCCGCCAGATCGGGCTCGAGTTCCTTACCGGCTACCTGATCGAGTGGTCGCTGTCGGTGGACAACGTGTTCGTGTGGCTCGTGCTCTTCACGTCGTTCACGGTGCCCCGGCAGTACCAGCACCGTGTCCTGTTCTGGGGCGTGCTGGGGGCGGTGGTCCTGCGCGGGGTCTTCGTGGCGGTGGGGGCGGCCGCGCTCGCCCGCTTCGAGTGGATGCTCTACGTGTTCGGCGCCATGCTCGTCATCACGGGAGCCAAGCTCTTCTGGAAGTCGGAGGAGGAGCCTCACATCGAGCGCAGCCGCTGGTTCCGGGCCTTCGCCCGCGCCGTCCCCTCCACCCGGGACTACCGCGGCCAGGCCCTCTTCGTCCGAGAGAACCACCGCCTGCTGGCGACGCCGCTCTTCTTCGTGCTGGTGGCGGTGGAGCTGACCGACGTCATGTTCGCGGTGGACTCGGTCCCCGCCATCTTCGCGGTGACGCGCGACCCCTTCGTGGTCTGGAGCTCGAACGTCTGCGCCATCCTGGGGCTGCGCTCCATGTACTTCGTGCTGGAGCGGGCGGTGGGGCGGCTGCAGTACCTGCGCTACGGCCTGGGGGCCGTCCTCGTCTTCGTGGGCGTGAAGATGCTCATCGCCCACTACGTCCACATCCCCACCCTGGCCTCGCTGACCGTCGTCTTCGGCCTGATTGTGGGGTCGGCGCTGCTGTCGCTGTGGGCTTCCAGGCGCGAGGCAGAGAAAGCGCGGGGACACTCGAGTGCCCCGGAGTGAGTTCCCCGGCCTCAACGGCCGAAGCTGGGTCTGAGCGCAGTCCCACTCCGCGGACCGGACGACGGTGTGTTGTCGCGGTCGCCGGAGAGGCGCATGCTGGGACCACACCTTCGGCCCGACAAGGATCCTGCATGACAAGCGCAGCGCAGAACCGCGACATCGTCGTCATCGGCGCCTCCGCCGGTGGAGTGGACGCCCTCTCCGAGTTGGTCACGGGACTCCCCGCGGACCTGCCGGCCGCCGTGCTGGTCGTCCTCCACACCCTCCCCACCTACGGTGGCCTCCTGCCCGAGATCCTCACCCGGCGTGGCCCCCTCCGCGCGGTGTACGGGCTGCACGGCGACCCCGTGGAGCCCGGCCATATCTACGTCGCCCCTCCCGACAATCACCTCACGGTGCGGGCCGGGCACCTGCAGGTGCTGCGCGGCCCCAAGGAGAACGGCCACCGCCCCTCGGTGGACGCGCTCTTCCGGAGCGCGGCCCAGGCCTACGGTCCCCGGGTGATCGGGGTGGTCCTCTCCGGCCACCTCGACTGCGGGACGGCGGGGCTGATGTCCATCCGGGCCCGGCGCGGCATCTGCGTCGTCCAGGACCCGGAGGACGCCGCCGCCCCGGACATGCCGCGAAGCGCGATGTCCTACGTGGACGTGGACCACGTGGTCCCGGTGCGCGACCTGGGCGCGCTCCTGGGCCGGCTGACCCACGACCCCGCTCCCCCGGCCCCCGAGGGAGTGCGGCGGGACATCGCCGAGCTGGAGGGAGACGAGCTGGGGGTCAGCGCCGAGGTCGTCTGCCCTCTCTGTCAAGGCAAGATGACGGAGACCAAGATCGGCCGCTTCGGCCTCCTCCGTTGCCACGTCGGACACGCGTTCACGGAGAAGGCGGTCCTGCTGCAGCAGGCGGAGTCGCTGGAGCGCGCGCTCTGGGCCGCCGTGCGCGCGCTGGACGAGAGCGCATCGCTGGCGCGCCGGGTGGGCGCCTCCGCCGGCGGCGGATGGCGGGAGCGTCTCCTGGAGAAGGAGGAGGCCCAGACCCGGCAGGCCCACGTCCTCCGCCGGATGCTCGAAGACGGGTACCAGATCTCCGGGCCCGACGTCGCCGCCCTGGCGGCGGGTCCCCGGGAAGATCAGACGAACGACTGACTAGCTCTCGGAGGAAACCGGCAGCGTGAAGAAGAAGGAGCTTCCCTGGCCGGGGATCGAGGTTGCCCAGATCTTCCCCCCGTGGCGCTCCACGATCCGGCGCGAGATGGCGAGGCCCAGGCCGGTGCCGGGATACTCGTCCTGGCTGTGCAGGCGCTTGAAGAGCAGAAAGATCTGGTCCACGCTCTCCGCGGCGATGCCGATCCCGTTGTCCCGCACCTCGAACACCCACTGGTCCTCGCGCCGCAAGGCGTGGATCTCCACGCGCGGTGGACGCTGGGGCGCAGCGAACTTCAGCGCGTTCCCCACCAGGTTGCGAAAGACCTGCGCCAGCTGGGACTCGTCGCCTCGCACGACGGGCAGCCCCCCGTGCTGGATGGTGGCTCCGGCCTCCGTGATGGCCGCGTTCAGGTCGAGCAGGACGTCCTTGACCACCCTCTGGCAGTCCACCTTCCCCGGGCGCTGCTTCTTGAGGTCCACCCGGGAGTAGGCCAGAAGGTCTCGCAGGAGGACCTGCATCCGTCCCACACCTCCGGTGATGTACCCGAGGAACTCGCGGTCGTCGTCGCCGAGCACTTTGGCGAAACGCTTCTCCAGCAACTGCGTGTAGTTCCCGATCGTGCGCAGAGGCTCCTGCAGGTCGTGCGCCACCACGTAGGCGAAGCGCTCCAGCTGCACGTTTGACTTCTCCAGCTCGTTGGCGCGACCCTCCAGCCGATCGAGGTCGCGCCTCTCCGTGACGTCCAGGAGATAGAGGAACAGGCCACCCTCGCGAGGGTGGGCGCGGAGCCGGAAGATGCGCTCGTGCGCACTCAGCTCCAGGCTGACGCTCACGCGCTTGTCCATCACCCGGCGCAGCTCGCGCTGGTGAACGGGAGTCTCCATCTCGGGCCAGATCTCCCAGAGGGTCTTGCCGATGAGCTCCTCTTTCGTCCGAGAGAGCAGGCGCGCCCCTTCCTGGTTGACGATGACCAGCCGCCAGGCGCGGTCGGTGGCGTAGAACGCGTCGCTCATGCCGTCGATCATGGCGCTGAGGGAGCGTCCGGCTTCCCCCGCCCTCCGCTCCACGTCGGCATCGTGGGCGAGAAGGCTGGCACGCTCCGCTCCCAGCCGCGCCTCCTCGATGTCCATGAACGCCATCACCAGGCCCTCCACCTGCTCGTCCAGGGAGCGGTAGGGTCTCACCCGAAGGAGGTAGCGGTGCCCGCGCGCATCCTTCACCTCCTGCTCCCGGGACACCAGTTTCCGGAGCACCTCCTCGAGGAGCGGCTCCAGGCCGTGCACCTCCAGGTTCAGCCGGATGTCGGTGAGCGAGCGGCCGACGTCGGAAGGGATCACGTTCAGCACCTTCTCGGCCATGGGGGTGATGCGCCGGATCTTCAGGTCCTTGCCCAGGATGAGGAAGGGGATGTTGGCGCTGGAAAGGACGTTGTTCAGGTCGGAGTAGGCGACCGACAGCTCCAGGTTGCGCGTGCGCAGCTCGTCGTTCAGGGTCATCAGCTCTTCGTTGGCCGACTGCAGCTCCTCCTTGGCCGTCTCCATCTCCTCGTTGGTGCTCTGCAGCTCCTCGTTGGCGGAGAGGATCTCCTCGGTGGCGGCCTGGTGATTCTCGATGGCGGACTGCAGCTGATGGCGGGTGCCGACCAACTCCTGGTTCAGCCGCTTCAGCTCGTCCTCGCGGTCCTCGGGGGCGAGGGTCCCCTCCGGGGAGCGAATGGTGTCCACGCCCACCGTCTCGAACAGCACCAGAAGCCCCCGTGGCGGGTCGGGGGGAAGGGAGACGGGCAGGACCCGCAGACGGATCTCGCGTGTCTCGCCGTCTACACGGACCCGCAGACCTTCACGGGTGACGGGGGCCCGCTCCTCCCTGGCCTGCTGCACGGCGAGGCGCACCGGCTCCCACAGTCCCTTGCGCACCATCCCCATCAAGTTGAAGTGCGCCTCTCCGGATGGGGGCTCCAGGAAGGGCTCGGTCCGCCCGCGAAAGTGCAGGATCCCCAGGTTCTCGTCCACCAGGACCCCGGCGGGCGCGTAGTGCGTGAGGAGGAGGCGATCGGCCTCGCGGTGGAGGTCCAGCACTGCCCGGTCGGGGACGGCGGCCTGTCCCTCCGGCTTGCCGCCCAGGTGGCCGCGCTCGGTGCGGCCCATCAGGGGCAGGACCGCGTGCACGCTGGCGGCGCGCCGCAGGTAGAGCCTGTGCTTCCGATCGAGGGGCTCGAAGAGGTCGGCGAATGGACCGGTGGACTCGGACGGCCCCAGCACCAGGATGCCCTCCCGCTTCAGGGCGTAGTGGAAGAGGGGGATGACGCGCTTCTGCAGGACCGGTCCCAGGTAGATGAGGACGTTGCAGCAGCTGATGAGATCGAGGTGGGAGAAGGGAGGATCCTTGGTGATGTCCTGCCGCGCGAACACGCAGCGCTCGCGGATCCGGCGACGCACCTGGAAGCGGTGGTCCCCCTTCTCGAAGTAACGGTGGAGGCGCTCCGGGCTGACGTCGGCGGAGATGCTCTCGGGATAGATCCCGGCCCGGGCGCGATCGATGGCGACGTCGCTCAGATCGGTGGCGAAGATCTGGACGGCAACCTCGGAGCGCTGCTCCTGCAGGTACTCGTCGAGCAGGATGGCCAGGGAGTAGGCTTCCTCTCCGGTCGAGCAGCCGGGGACCCAGATCCGGATAGGACGGTCGGCCGCTCGATGCTCGATCAAGCGCGGGAACACGACGGTGCGCAGGGCCTCGTTCAGGGAGGGCTCCCGGAAGAAGCTGGTGACGTGGATGAGGACGTCGTTGAACAGCGCGTGGACCTCGTCCCGGTCCCGGGACAGCAGCTCCAGGTAGGGCTCCACCCCCTCCATCCGGTGCAGCACCACCCGGCGCAGGATCCGCCGCTCCAGAGTCGACCGCTTGTAGAAGGAGAAGTCGACACCGGTGACCTTGCGGAGAACGGCCAGCACGCCGTCCAGCGCGCTGGCGACCTCTTCGGGACCGGCAGGGGAATGGAGGCGGAACCAGGAGGGGTGCCGGCCGATCTCGATCAGCTCGTCTGCGATCTCCTCCGGGGGCAGCACCAGGTCCACGCAACCGGACTGGACGGCATTGCGGGGCATGCCGTCGAACTTGGCCGATGCGCTGTCCTGGGCGAACGTGAGACCGCCGGACGACTTGATGGCGCGCAGCCCCTTGGTTCCGTCGGTGCCGTTTCCGGAGAGGACGATGCCGATGGCACGGACGCTGGGTTCGGACGCGAGCGACTGGAAGAACTCGTCCACCGGGTGGTTGGGGCCTGCCGGCCGCGGGCGCAGGCGCAGAATGCCGTCCACCAGCGTGATCTGAGCGCTGGCGGGCATGACGTAGACGTGGTCCTCCTCCCAGCGCGCGCCGTCCCGGGCCTCGAGCACGGGCATCTTGGTGGTACGGGCCAGGATCTCCGGCAGCATGCTGTCCTGGTTCGGGTCCAGATGCTGGACCAGGACCACCGCCATGCCCGGGTCGCGGGGGAGGGCGGCCAGCAGCCGGCCCGCAGCCTCCAGGCCGCCCGCGGAGGCGCCGATCCCGGCCACGGTGAGGCCGGGCGGCTCGGCGGCTTGCGGCGCTGCCACATGGTCAGTCGTGGCTTCCTCCGGGGGGGCGGTCGGTCTCTTGCCCGGCAAGGCGGACTTCTGTGGTCGGCGCGGCGTAGATCGTGCTGAGAATACCAGAGCGGCGCCGGGCATGTCGCCGCGCGGGGCTACGCGATGTTCCTGAACAAGGAGGACGGTTGTGAGAAGGTGGTGCTCTCCGCCGGCTAGAGGAGTAGAGTTCCGGCCGCATGGCTGCCCGGTGGGACCTCGTCATCTTCGACTCCGACGGGGTCCTGGTGGACACCGAGCCCCTGGCCAACCAGATCCTGAACGAGCGCCTGCACTCCATCGGGCTCCCCCTCACGCTGGAGGAGAGCGCGCGCGCTTTCCAGGGTCGCTCCCTCCCCATGTGCCTGCAGATCATCGAGGACGTGCTCGGGCATCCGGCGCCGGAGGGGTTCCTGGACGACGTGCAGCGTCGCACGTTCGCCGCCTTCCGGCGCGTGCTGGCGCCGGTGCCCGGCGTGCTGGAGACGCTCGACCGGATCCCCTGGCCCACCTGTGTGGCGTCCTCCGGCGACCTCCTGAAGATCCGGACCACCCTCACCCTGGCCGGTCTGATCGTGCGCTTCGAGGGGCGGATGTTCAGCGCCCTCGACGTGCCCCATGGCAAGCCCGCCCCCGACCTCTTCCTGCACGCCGCCAAGACCCTGGGCGCCTCGCCCGCCCGCACGGCGGTGGTGGAGGATTCACCCGTGGGCATCCAGGCGGCGCGCGCGGCCGGGATGACTCCCTTCGGCTACGCCGCCCGGACCGGCGCCGGCCTCCTGGTCGAGGCCGGGGCGGCCGTCGTCTTCCGGGAGTTCGCCACGCTGCCGGAACTTCTCCAGGAACCGCCTTGACGCCGGAGTCTTGACGGCCCCAGGCTCGGAGCATGCGCCCGGCGCTCTGCTTGGCGGTGTTGCTCGCGGCGGGAGCGGTGTCCGCCCAGACCGGAGGCCTCCGCATCGTGGTCACGGACGCCAGCACGGGGACGCTGCTGGCCGGGGCGAAGGTCGTCCTCTCCAGCGCCACCCACCAGGTCGCGACCACCGCGGCGCGCACCGGCGCCAGGGGAGTGGCCGAGTTCCCGGTGCTGCGCGCGGCCGGTGGCTACGCCCTGACCGTGCAACTCGCCGGGTACACGCCGTTCGAACTGCAGGACCTGCGGGTTCCGGCGGGGAGCGCGAGGGTCGTGCCCGTTGGTCTCGTGCCGGAGCTGCAGGAAGAGGTCTCCGTCACCGCGCACCGGGAGGGGATCGACCTGGACGAGACCAGGACCTCCGTCACCTTCCACAGCGAGTTCACGGAAACCCTCCCCATCTACGGCCGCTTCTACCAGTCCCTCCTCACGCTGGCTCCGGGAGTGATGGACGCCGACGAGGACGGGAACCCCAACGTCCTGGGCGCGCGGGAAACGGACTTCAAGACCCAGGTGGGCGGCGTGGCCAACACCGACCCCTTGACCGGCGGGTTTCTCTCCTACATCAACCTGGAGTCCGTGGATGCCCTGGAGATCATCCCCGCCGGCGCCGGCGCCGAGTTCGGGCGGGCCCAGGGCGGCTTCGCCAACATCGTGCAGAAGCAGGGGACGAACAGCTTCGAGGGGCTGGCCGGCCTCCTCTTCGGGGGCAGCCTTCTCGACGACAACGGCGCCGGCGGCGGCGACGCCCCCGAGTTCGAGCGCTACCAGCCGTTCCTGCAGTTCTCGGGCGCCATCGTGCGCGACCGCCTCTGGTACCGGCTCTCCCACGAGTGGATCCTGCGCCAGGATCCGGTGGACGTGCTGAGCCGGGTGGCGGTCACCGAGCAGACCCAGGGCATCCACTCCGACCAGCTCACCTGGCAGGTCACGCCCCGCAACAAGCTCGCCCTCCAGGTGCAGCGCGACCCCCTGAAGCTCGAGAACGTGGGCGTGGGCACCTTCGTCACCACGGACTCGGCGCACACGATCGAGCGCGGCGGCACCACCACCTCCCTGAGCTGGATCGCACCCTACTCGGCCCGGGTATTCGCGGAGGGGATCGCGGCGCTCCAGGAGCACGGGGAGGAGATCTACCCCCAGGTACCGGGAGTGCCGAGTCACTGCGGGCTGGTCTACCCCTGGGACCCGGACTTCCCCGGCCCCGAGTTCACGCACCTCTCCTCGAGCCAGTGCACGGAGGTCGCTACCGGACGGGTGAGCGGATCCTACCCCATCGACTCCCGCGACGAGCGCCGCCGCTTCACTTTGCACGGGCAGGTGACCGTGTCTCCAGCCTCCGAGGGCACGGTCGGCCACCAGTTCAAGGCGGGCTTCTCCGTGGAGAACGAGCGGTACTTCCGCAACCTGCAGCGCGCCATCGAGGGAGACGTGTATCGCAGCAGCCTGTTGGCGCCCCGGGTCGGCCTCTACTTCACCGAGATCCACGTCCCCGACACCTCCACGTCGGAGGCCGCCGGTTCCGGTGCCGGGGTGTTCCTGGAGGATCAGCTCCGCTTCGGCGCCCGCGTCACGCTCACCCTCGGCCTGCGCGCGGACCGCGAGGAGATCGCCAGCGAATCGAAGGAGGGCCTGGACCCGGCGGGGGAGGCACTCCGGTTCGAGGAGCTGCTGGCCCGGGGCATGGACGCCGGCCAAGCCGTTCAGCTGGCCTTCACCGGCTTCGACGGCCGCCAGGACTTCCAGGACGGGCTGTCGGACGCGCTGGGCTCCTATCTTCCACCTCTCTCCAGCGTGCTCGAGGCCAGCAGCTCCTGGCCCCGCAAGCGCCGCCTGGCCAACGTCGAGATAAGCGACACCACGCTCTCCCCGCGGCTGGCGGTGGCCTGGGATCCCACCGGAACGGGGAAGACGAAGCTGGCCGCCACCGCAGGCCGGTACCACGACAAGGTCTTCCTCTCCGTGCCCCTGCTCGCGACCGAGCCGCCCACGACGTTCATGACGTTTCGCGTCTTTCAGGCCGAGGGCGACTGGTACGCCTACGGCACCCGGGGCGGAGCGGAGAACGGCCGCGTCACCGTGGTGGACCCCGATCTGCGCACCCCCTACCAGGACGAGCTGACCCTCTCCGTCGAGCGCGAGCTCGTGCCCGAGACGACGCTCAAGCTCACCGGGGTCAAGCGGCGCTTCCGCGACCAGCTCCAGGACGTCGACCTCAACCACGTCCCGGGGGACCACGGCCGCTGCGCCCTTCCCTTCCGCCTGTCCGAGCCCGCGCTCCTCGGAAGCCCGGGCTCCGGTCAAACCCTCCTCGATCCCTACACCGGCCTCCCCTACGTGGACACCGATCCCGGGCTGGGCGACGGCGTGATCGACGATTGCGTGGGGCTGATCGCCCTGCCGGGGGGCATCCTCGAGCCGGAGGCCATCCGGCGCGACGGGCTGCCGGACCTCTACGCGCTCAATCCGGCCTGGGGACAGGTGATGGAGGTGGGAAACCTCAACACCGCCGACTACTCGGCGGTGCTGCTGGAGCTGACGCGCCGCTACTCCCACGGCTGGGGCCTCCAGAGCTCCTACACGTGGTCGCGGGCCGTGGGGGACGCGGAGGCGTTCGACCAGCTCCTGGGGGATGAGCCCACCCTCCTCACCGAGGAGCGCAGCTATCTCTCCTACGACCAGCGCCACGTGGTCAAGGTGGTGGCGGCCGTGCACGCGCCGCACGCATGGGAGGTGGGGGGGACGGTGCGATGGGAGTCGGGGCTTCCCTACTCGGAGATCGTCGCGGTGGAGTCGTACTACGCCGACAACCCCGAGCACGGGTTCGACTTCCCCTTGCCCCAGCTCCGCTACCGCTACGTGAACGGCAAGCGCAACACCCACCGCAATCCCGGATACTGGACCCTGGACGCCCGGGTGGCGCGCCAGTTCAGGCTCGGCAAGAAGGCCAACCTCGGTCTCACCTTCGAAGGCTTCAACCTGCTGAACGACGACACCTTGCGCATCGTGGAGATCTCGCAGGGGACCCTCCGCGGCGTCCGGCGCTTCGGGCGGCGGTTCCAGGTCGGCCTGCGCGCGAGTTTCTGATCTCCCCTTGACGCCGTTCCCGTCCGCGCGGATAACACGCGGGCTCATGCATCACCCGAGAGCGCTCGCGGGGCTCCTGGTTGCCCTGGTCTTCGCCATCCCCGCCCTGGCCCAGACCGGCGGCCTCGAGGTCGTCGTCACGGATGCGCAGAGCAAGGCGCCCCTCCCCGGCGCCACGGTGCTCCTCTCCAGCGCCACCCAGCAGGTCCCGGCCACCGCCACCACCACGGACGGCGCCGGCAGGGCCGCCTTCCCCGTGCTGCGGGCGGGAGGCGGCTACGCCGTGGAGGTGCGCCTCCCGGGCTACGCCACCCTGCGCATCCCCGAGCTCAAGGTGTCGCTGGGGAAGACCGGCGTGCTGCCCGTGGGACTCTTCCCCGAGCTGCAGGAGACCGTGGGGGTGAGCGCGAAGCGCGAGGGGGTGGCGCTGGACGAGACCGCCGCCAAGACCACGCTCTCCAGCGAGTTCATCGAGGACCTGCCGGTGCGCGGCCGCTTCTACCAGACGCTGCTCACGCTCGCTCCCGGCGTGCTCGACTCGGACGAGGACGGGAACCCCAACGTGCACGGCTCCCGGGTCACGGACTTCAAGACCCAGGTGGGCGGCGTGGCCAACACCGACCCCCTCACCGGGGGCTTCCTCTCCTACATCAACCTGGAGTCCGTGGACGCCCTGGAGATCGTGACCTCGGGGGCGGGGGCCGAGTTCGGGCGGGCCCAGGGAGGGTTCGCCAACATCGTGCAGAAGCAGGGGACGAACAGCTTCGAGGGCCTCGCCGGCATCCTCTGGAACACGAGCCTGCTGGATGGGAACGGCGCCTCCGACGGCGAGATCCAGCCCTACGACTGGGTGCAGCCCTTTCTCCAGCTCTCCGGCCCCATCGTGCGTGACCGGCTCTGGTACCGCCTCTCCCACGAGTGGATCGACAAGGAGGAGCCGGTCAACCTCCTCACCCAGGTGGCGGTGATCGAGCGCAAGCAGGGGATCCACTCCGACCAGGTCACCTGGCAGGTCTCTCCCCGGAACAAGCTGACCCTGCAGTACCAGCAGGACCCGCTGCGGGTGGACGGGCAGGGCGTCACCACGTTCCTCCCTCCCGCCTCGGCCACCACGTTCGAGCGCGGCGGGACCACCACCACCGCCACCTGGACCGCACCTCACTCCGCCCGCCTCTTCTTCGAGGGCCTCGCCGCCTGGCAGGATCACGAGGAGAAGGTCATCCCCACCACCACCGGCATCCGCAACACCTGCATCCGGTCCGTGCTCTTCCCCAACCTCCCCTTCGCGCAGTGCCACAACACGGACAGCGGGTTCGTCACCGGCTCCGCCCAGACCGATTCGCGCGACCATCGCCAGCGCTTCACCGTGCACGGTCAGACGACGCTCTCCGTGGGCTCCGGGGGCGGCCCCGGGCATCAGATCAAGGCCGGTCTGGGCATCGAGAACGAGCGGTACTTCCGCAACCTCACCCGGGGCGCGGAGATCGAGTTCGTCACCCCGCTCTTCCTCAGCCAGCCCGCCCCCGTGGAGACGTCGGTGCACGTGCCCAACGTCGCCACCGCCCACACGGTGGGGACCAGCGTGGGCCTCTTCGCGGAGGACCAGATGCAGTTCGGCCCCCGCCTGACGGTCACGGCCGGATTGCGCCTGGACCTCGAGAACATCGACGGCCGCGCCAAGGAGCCCATCGACCCCGCGGCCGAGTCCAGGCGCTTCTTCGAGCTGCGCAGCCAGGGCATGGCGATCACGGATGCCATGGCCCGGGTCTTCACCGGCTTCGAGGACGCGGCGAACTTCACGACGGACCTGGCCGCCCTGCTGGGGACGAGCGAGACCTCCTCCATCCCCCTGGTCCAGCTGGTGGACCAGGCCCGGGACTGGCGCAAGCGGCAGCTCCAGAACATCGAGCTGCGCAACCGGATGCTTTCGCCACGCGTGGCCGTGGCCTGGGATCCTTTCGGCACCGGGAAGACCAAGCTCGCCGCCACCGCGGGCCGCTACTACGACAAGATCTTCCTCTCCGTGCCCCTGCTGGCGGCGGAGGCACCGACCTCCACCGTCCACTTCGTCGCCGACCGGACGGGGCGTCAATGGCTGGTCTCCCGCGCGGACAGCGTGGTGCCCAACGCCCGGGTCACGGTGGTGGACCCGAACCTGCGCACGCCCTACCAGGACGAGCTGACCCTGTCCGCCGAGCGCGAGCTGTGGCCGGAGACCTCGTTCAAGGTCACCTGGGTGCGGCGGCGCTTCCGTGACCAGCTCCAGGACGTGGACCTGAACCGCACCACGGGGGACTACGGCGCCTGTCACGAGCCCACCGCGCTCGACCGCCGCCTCCTGGTGCCCAGCGAAGGGGAAGGCCAGGTGCTGGTGGACCCGGTCACGGGCCAGTACTACACGGACACCGACCCGGGCATGGGAGACGGCCGCCTGGACGACTGCACCGGCAACCTCCATCAGCCCGGCGGCATTCTCGCCCCCTTCGTGCTCGACCCCGACGGGCTCCCCGACCTCTACTCCTACAATCCCGCCTGGGGCCAGATCATGATGATCACCAACGCCAACACGGCGGACTACTCGGCGGCGGTGGTGGAGCTGGTGCGGCGTCATGCCCGGGGATGGGAGATGACCGGGTCCTACACCTGGTCCCGGGCCCTCGGAGACGCCGAGGCGTTCAACCAGCTCCTGGGGGACGATCCCTCGGCGGTGCAGGAGGAGCGCTCCTATCTCTCCTACGATCAGCGTCACGTGGTCAAGCTGACGGGAGCCGTGGACCTGCGCTCCGCCTGGCGTCTGGGGGGAACGCTGCGCTTCGAGTCCGGCCTGCCCTACTCCACGGTGGAGACGGTCGACTCCTTCGTGGGACACATCCCCGGGTACGAGATCGCCCCGCCGGCGAGCCAGCTCCGTTACCGCTACGTGAACGGCAAGCGCAACGACCAGCGCAACCCCGGCTTCTGGAACCTGGACTTCCGGCTGGCCCGGGAGTTCAACGTGAAGGGAAGCACCGTGGGGCTCAGCGCCGAGGTGTTCAACGCCCTGAACGACGACACCCTGCGCATCCTGCAGGTGACCGACAACCGGGCGGAGGGCGTGCGCCGCTTCGGCCGGCGCTTCCAAATCGGGCTGCGCACCTCGTTCTGATGGGCTCCGCCCTGCTCGATGCCGTGAAGCGCGCCTGCCTTCCCGGGGTCTGGTCGCGCGGGGTGGAGCTGGCCCGGGCGGACGCGGTCACCGGGGTGGAGGCGTCCAGCGACCGCGTGGAGCTGCGGGTGGTGGAGCGCGGGGGACTGATCGCCCGCACCGTCGAGCTGTTCCTCGACGATCACACCTGGGACTGCACCTGCGGCACGCGCCCGGTCTGCGCGCACGTGGCCGCGGCCACCATCGCTTTCGAGGCGGCGCGCGAGGAGGGGCACCGGCTTCCCCGGCCCAGGGCGGCGCGAGGACGCCTCGTCTACCGCTTCCTGCGGGAGCAGGGAGGCCTCGCCCTCCAGCGCGCGATCGAGGCGGGGGACCGCACCGTCCCCTTCGAGGCGACGCTCGCCGCCCTGGCGGCGGGACGGGTGGCCGGCATGCCGGCGTTCGAGTCCACCCAGGCCGACCTGGCGGTGGAACGCGCGCTGGGCACGCACCGCCGGGGGCCGCTTCCCCGCGGCCTGGTGGTCCCGATGCTCACCGCGCTCCGGCGCGCCGAGAGCGTCTCCGTCGAGGGGACGCCGGTGCGGGCCGATCCCACGCCCTTCCTTCCCACCGTCGTGGTGGAGGACGCGCCGGGCGGCTTCCTGATGCGCCTGCTCCCGCGCGCCGACGCGCAGGTGTTCGGGAACGGCATGGCGGTGGCGGACGGCGTGCTGCGGCCCCTGGGGGACCCGCTCCTCACGCCGCAGGAGCGCGCCGAGCTGCCCCGCGGCCGGTTCGTGCCCCGCAACGACGTGGCGCAGCTCACCCACGACTGGATCCCCTCGCTGCGGAAGCGTGGGCTTCCCGTGGAGGTCCGCACCGGCGGGCTCCCCGGGGTGGAGCGGCTGCCGCTGCGGGTGGCCCTGGACCTCACGCCGGAGGGGATCGCGGTCTCCGCCCTGGCCACGCTGGTGTACGGAGATCCGCCGCACGCTCGCGTGGACCCCGGCGGTCTCGTGCACCTGCAGGGAGCGCTTCCGGTGCGGGACGAGGTGGCGGAGGCGGCGCTGGCGCGCCGGGTGGCGCTGCAGCTGGGGCTCACGGCCGGCGTGCGCGCGCACCTGACGGGCGAGGCGGCGGTCGACCTGGTCGAGCGCCTGGCCGCCTTCGAGCACGAGGCCCCGCTCGCCGTGCGCGGGGCGGGGCGGGCGGCGTTCACGCGTTTCCCTCCGCTCGTCCCCCAGGTGCACCTGCGGGGGGACGACCTCGAGGCCGCCTTCGTCTCCGGCGCCAAGCGCGCCTCCGCGGGGGACGTCCTGCGCGCCTGGCGGGAGGGGGCGACGCTCGTCCCGCTGGAAGGTGGTGGCTGGGCACCCCTGCCCCTGGACTGGCTCTCCCGCTTCGGCGACCGCCTGGCCGACCTGCTGGCCGCGCGGGAGGCTGCGGGAGGCTCGCTGCCGCGGGCCGCGCTCCCCGACCTGGGGCGCCTGGCGGAGGCGCTCGATCAGCCCCCACCTCCCGGTCTTTCCCGGCTGCGGGCCCTCGCGGAAGGGTTCACCGAGCTTCCCCACGCGGTGCTCCCGGCCGACCTGGCGGCGGAGCTGCGCCCCTACCAGAGGCGGGGCGTGGACTGGCTCGCCTTCCTCCGGGACGCCGAGCTGGGCGCCATGCTGGCCGACGACATGGGCCTGGGGAAGACGCTGCAGGCGCTGTGCGCGGTGCGCGGCCGCACGCTGGTGGTGGCGCCCACCAGCGTGCTTCCAAACTGGAGGGCGGAGATCGCCCGCTTCCGCCCCGCACTGTCGGTCGCGCTCCACCACGGCCCCCGCCGCAGGCTCGAACCCGATGCGGACGTGACCGTCACCTCCTATGCGCTCCTGCGCCTCGATCAAGACGTGCTGGCGGAGCAGGCGTGGGACACCGTGGTGCTCGACGAGGCGCAGGCGATCAAGAACCCGGACAGCCAGGTCGCCACCGCCGCCTTCTCCCTGCGCGCGCGCTGGCGTCTCACGCTCACGGGCACACCGGTGGAGAACAGGCTGGAGGAGCTTTGGAGCCAGATGCACTTCCTCCACCCCGGCTTCCTGGGCGGGAGGCGCGACTTCGCGGAGCGGGTGGCGGGCCCCATCGCCGAGGGGAGGGAGGACGTGGCCCTCCGCGTGCGGGAGCGGATCCGGCCCTTCGTCCTCCGCCGCCTCAAGCAGGAGGTCGCCCCCGAGCTGCCGCCCCGCACGGAGGCGGTGCTGTGGTGCGAGCTCACGGAGGAGGAGCGGCGCATTTACGAGGCGGTCCGGGCCGCGACCAGGACGGAGGTGATCGAGAAGCTCCAGAGCGGCGGCAACGCTCTGACTCTCCTGGAAGCGCTGCTGCGGCTGCGCCAGGCCGCGTGCCACTCCGGGCTCGTGCCCGGGCAGCACGCGGACACGTCCTCCAAGGTGGAGCGCCTGATGGAGGTGCTCGACACCGTGCTGGCGGAGGGGCACAAGGCCCTCGTCTTCTCGCAGTGGACGTCGCTCCTGGACCGGATCGAGCCCCACCTGACGGCGGCAGGCATCGCCCGCGTGCGCCTGGATGGCTCGACCGTGGACCGGGGCGGGGTGGTGGCGGCGTTCCAGGACCCTGCCGGGCCGCCGGTGATGCTGGCGTCGCTGAAGGCGGGGGGCACGGGGCTCAACCTCACCGCCGCCGACCACGTGTTCCTCCTCGATCCCTGGTGGAACCCGGCGGTGGAGGACCAGGCGGCGGGGCGGGCCCACCGCATCGGACAGGAGCAGCCGGTGCTGCTCTACCGGCTGGTGGCGGAGGACACGGTGGAGGAGAAGATCCTCGCCCTGCAGGAGAGCAAGCGCGCGCTAGCGGCGGCGGTCCTCGAGGGGACGGGGGGGGCGGCGGCGCTCACGCGCGAGGACCTCCTGGCCCTGCTCGCCTGAGCGTGGGACGCGTCCGATGGCCGTCGACGCGGCTGGCGCACACCGCCGGTACTCGGCGAGAAATCGGACGCGCCCCTAGAGCTTGCCCTCCGCCACCTCCTGGGCGAACTCCATGATCGGCAGCGCTTCGATCCCCTCGGCCGTCTCGAACGCTCGCTCGCCCATGTGCACGAGGATCCGTCGCTTGACGCCGTGCAACGCGGCGATCGCTCGAAGGCCCGCGAAGTGAGGGGGAGACGGGTTGGTCGTGCTCTTGACCTCGACGGCCAGGAACGACTTCCCTCGCCGCACGAGGAAGTCGACTTCCATGCCGCCTTGGGAGGGTGCCCAGTACGTCAGCTCGTCGTACAAACCGGCGTAGGCGTTCCGGGCGCGGAGCAGGCCGTATACCCAACCCTCCAGCAATGGACCACGCTCCTCGGCCGCAGGCTCGTGCAGCTGGCGCTTCATGGCGCGCACGATTCCTGGGTCCGTCCAGTACAGCTTCGGGTGCTTTCGCTCCTTGACTCGGAGCTTGGCTTCGAACGGGGAGAGCAGCGTCACGAGGTAGGTGTCCTGCAGGATCTCCAGGTAGCCGCTGACGGTCGTGCGCGCGACGCCGGCGTCACGCGCCAGTCCCGCGACGTTCACGACCTGCCCGTGGAACAGCGCCGCCATGGGCAGGAAACGGGCAAAGCCCGGGAGGTTGCGGACGAGCGCCTCCGCCTGGATCTCCTCGCGCAGGTACAGCTGGGCGTAGGCATCGAGCCGGTCCGGCTTGTGCGGCGCCTGCCAGATGATGGGCACGCTGCCATAACGCAGAACCTCTCGAAGGTCGAAGTCCTGTCCCATCTCGTCGGGTTGGAGAGGATGCATCTCGCGGCGAACCGCTCGGCCGGCCAGCAGATTCGTGCCTGCCGCTTTCAGCTTGCGCGCGCTCGATCCGAGCAGCACGAAACGCAGGCCCAGCTCCTCGATACCCCGATGGACTTCGTTGAGGAGCGAAGGCAGACGTTGAACCTCGTCCACCACGATCCAGGTGCCCCGCTTGTGGCGCCTGACCTCCTGTCCAAACCGCGCGGGATCTCTCAAGTAGGACTGGAAAACCCCCTCGTCCAGCAGGTCGATGCGGGGAGCGTTCGAGAACTGCTGCCGCGCCCAGGTGCTCTTCCCGACTCCCCGCATCCCGAACAGGAAGAAGCTCCCCGAAGGGGGACGGAGAGTGCGCGTATAGGTGGCTAGCACGCCGTCACTTTTACAGGAAAAATGACGACAAGGCAACATGGAAGCCGCGTGGGCGCGCTGGGCCGCCGCGACGCTCACGCGCGAGGGACCTGCTCGCCCTGCTCGACCGAGTGCTCTTCCCACCATGAATGATCCAGTCCAGCCGCGCCTGCCCGCCCGGAGTCTGTCCGACCGGCTGCGCGCCATGCTCGTGTTGGTGACAGGATGCAGCGCGCCGCTATCTCACGCTCGACGATCTCGATACGGTGAGATGGAGCTAGCCGCCGCGGCGCTCCAGGGGACGGGGGGTGGCGCGGCGCTCACGCGGGAGGACCTGCTGGCCCTGCTCGAGTGAGCGCCCCTGCGTGGCGGGCAGCACGAAGTGGAACGTGCTCCCCCCGCCGGGAGAGGACTCCACCCAGATGCGTCCGCCGTGCCGCTCCACGATCTTCTTGCAGATCGCCAGGCCCAGGCCGGTCCCCGGGTAGTCCGAGCCCTGATGCAGCCGCTTGAACAGGAGGAAGATACGGCGGCGGTGCTCGGGCGGGATGCCGATCCCGTTGTCCTGCACGGAGAAGTGCCACTGCCCGCGCTCCGTGGGCCGGGCCTCCACCCGCACCTCCGGGGTGCGGCCCCCCGCGAACTTCAGGGCATTGGCCAGCAGGTTCTGGAAGAGCTGGCCGATCTGCACCGGGTCTGCCTCCAGGCGGGGGAGGGGACCGCGGGTGATGGTGGCCCCGGCGGCTTCCACCGCGGCGCGCATCTGCTGCAGCGTGGCGTCGAACACCTCCTCCAGCTCGATCTCCGCCGGCGGCTCCGAGGGCACGGAGACCAGGGAGTAGGTGAGCAATGCCGTGATCAGGTCGTGCATCCGGCGCACACCGGCCTGGACGAAGCCGAGGTACTCCCGGGTCTCGTCGTCCAGGCGGCCGTCGAACTTCCTCCCCAGCAGCTCGGTGAAGGTGGAGATGGTGCGCAGTGGCTCCTGCAGGTCATGGGAGGAGACGTAGGCGAACTGCTCGAGCTCGGCGTTGGAGCGCGCCAGCTCCGCCACCGTGGCCTTGAGGCGGGCCTCGCTCACCCGCAGGCGCGCACTGTGGGCCTCCGCCTGCTCGCGCGCCGACCGCTCCGCGGCCAGACGCACCCGCGCCTCCTCCATGCGGCGATGCTGGACGGCGTAGCGGAGGGCGCGGTCCAGGACGTCCGTGGTGAGGTGGTTCTTGCTCAGGAAGTCGGCAGCTCCCGCGTCCATGGCCGCCAGATCCACGGCGTGCCCACCGCGGCCGGTGAGCAGGATGATGGGCGCGGGCCAGCCGGACTCCGCGGCCAGGCGGATGAGATCGATCCCGTCGTGGGTACCCAGGCGCCAGTCCACCAGGGCCACGTCGTACCCGCCCTGGCGCAGGCGCTCCAGGCCGTCCTCGAAGGTGCGCGCCCACTCCAGCTCGAATGCCACCTGGGTGGCCTCCGCCAGCAGGCCGCGGGTGAGGAGGGCGTCGTCCTCGTCATCGTCCACCAGCAGCACGCGGATGACCGGGCGGGAGTCCTCGCTCATGCGCGCGCCGGCAGCTCCACGATCTCGAACCAGTAGTGGCCGAGGATGCGTACCACCTCCACCAGCCCCTCGAAGCTCACCGGCTTGGTGATGAAGGAGTTGACTCCCAGGTCGTAGGTGCGGAACACGTCCTCCTCGCTCTTGGAGGTGGTGAGCACGACCACGGGAATGGAGCGGAGCCTGGGATCGGCCTTGATGGCCTGGAGAGCCTCCCGGCCGTCCAGCTTGGGCATGTTCAGGTCGAGCAGGATGAGGCCGGGTCGTGGTGCATCCGCGCCATCTCCGAACTGCCCTTCCCGCCGCAGATAGTCCAGCAGCTGCTGGCCGTCCTCCACGCAGCGCAGGTCGTTGGCCAGCCGGCTCTCCGCGAAGGCGTCGCGCGTGAGCCGGCGGTCGTCCTCGTCGTCATCGGCCAGAAGAATGATGATCGGTTTCGGGCTGACGGCCAACATCGGCTCCCTCCTGCTGGGGTCTTGCGGGAAGCGTGACCAGGAACGTGGACCCTTCGCCGGGCCGGCTGCGTGCCGTGATGGAGCCGCCGTGCCGCTCCACGATTCTGCGACAGATCGCGAGCCCGATGCCAGTGCCTTCGTAGGCGGCACGTCCCTGCAGGCGCTGGAAAACCGTGAAAATGCGGTCGAGGTATCTCTCCTCGAAGCCGATCCCGTTGTCCTGGACGGCGATGCGCCAGGCCGGGGCCCCGGCGCTGGTCGAGGGCTCGCAGGAGATGCGGATGCGCGGGGCCACCCCCGGGCGCACGAACTTGAGCGCATTGGACAGCAGGTTCTGGAAGAGCTGCCGCATCTGCGTGGAGTCGGCGGCGATCGTGGGAAGCGGACCCACGCTCACCTCGGCCCCGCGGCTCTCGATGCGCGTCTCCAGGTCGGCGAGCACCCCCCGCACCACGTCCTCCAGGGAGGTCGGCCGCACCGCCCGGGGTTGGGTGGAGATCCGCGACAGCGCCAGCAGGTCGTCGATCAGCGCCTGCATGCGCGCGGTCGCGCTCTGCATGCGGTCCAGGTAGTCGCGGCTCTCGAGGTCGAGGACATCCCCCAGGCGCGAGGCCAGGCGGCCGCCGAACGCCTGGATCTTGCGCAGCGGCTCCTGGAGATCGTGGGAGGCCACGGAGGCGAAGTCCTGCAGCTCGCGGTTGCTGGCCTCCAGGCGCGATGCCAGCCGGCGCAGCTCGGCCTCCGTGCGCTCCAGCTCGTCCACCTTCCCGGCCAGCTCCTCCGTGCGCTCCCGCACGCGGTGCTCGAGCTGCTCGCGCGCCTGGAGGAGGGCGTCGTCGCGCCGCTGGATCTGCCCCAGCATGCTGTTGAAGGCATGGATGAGCGTTCCCACCTCGTCGGCGTTCCCCGGCGGGGCACGGACGGAGAAGTCGCGGGAGAGCGTGACCGTGGACGCGGTCTGCGCCAGCGAGAGGATGGGGTCGGAGATGAGGCGCTGCACCCGGGTGGTGACGAGGTACACGAGCGCCAGCGACAGGAGCAGCACCACGAGGCCGATCACCGCGTAGCGGCGCAGGCGCCGGTTCTCCTCCTCCAGATCCGAGACGAGGACGAGCGTGCCGATGCGGCCGCCGTCGTCGCGCTGGATGGGCATGCGCACCAGCACCCGGTCGGAGCCGAAGCGGACGCCGAAGCCGGCTGGAAGCTCCCTTCCGCTGGCCGGCAGCTCCTGGAAGCCCGGGATGGCATAGGTGGCGAAGCGCCTGCCCTCGGCGGTGTAGACGGCCGCACCGAGCACGTCCGGCTCCACGGAGAGGGCTGCCAGGGTGGAGGCGGCGGAGGCTTCATCGCCGAAGACCACGGCGGACTGGCAGTTCGCGGCCAGGATCTGCGCCTGCACGCCCAGGGATCGGGCCAACCCTTCCCGGAAGGTCACCCAGTCGTAGACGCCGAAGGCGACCCCCGCCCCCAGCAGCGCCAGCGTGCTCCCGAGCATGCCCAGCGCCAGCAGCTTGTGCCGGATAGGCAGGTCCCGCAGCCGCCTCATGGTTGCCCCTCCGCGCTGGGCGTGCGCACGATCCTGGCCAGCTTGAGGAGCTGGGAGCTGAGCTTGAGGCCCGCCGCGTCCGCGGCGTCGAGGTTGATGTCGAAGCCGACCTTCTGGCCGCGCAGACGGAGATTGATCATGGCGCCGTGCTCGGCCAGGCGATCTCCGTCGGCCACGGTGAGCACGGGCCGGTCGCGCAGGATGGTGGCGGCGAACTGGATGTCCGCGGGATCGCTGTAGCCGAGGTAGACGACGTGCGCGGTCTCGGCGTCCGAGACGCGGGATAGCCGCCGCACCGTGAGGGGGTGGCCCTGCACGGTGCGGCCCGCGATCAGCTCATCCAGGACGGAGCCGAATGGGTCCTGGCCGACGATGGCGATGACCAGCGGGTCCCCGGTGGCGGAGAAGGCCTGCGCAGGCCACTCCACGTAGGAGGGGAAGTTGAAGAGGAATGCCGCCTTCACGTCGCGATCGGTGGGCGCCGTGGCGCCAGCCGCCGCCGTGGCGCAGCCTGCGGAGAGGAGAAGGCAGAGCGCGGCGGACCCCCGCCGGAAAAATGACATGCGCGATCCTGGGTCTCCGAATCCCCCGCCCCTGCGCGGACACTACCACGAAACCTGATCTAGGCTTGGGCCGCCATGGGAAGGGGATCGGTGGCGTGGCTCCGCGGGGAGCTGCCGAAGCTGGTGGCGGCGGGGGTGCTCGCGCCGGAAGCGGCGGAGGCGCTGCGGCGCCACTACGGGGTCGAGGACACCGGCCTGGGCCGGCGCCTGGCCCTGGCCCTCCTGTCGGTGCTGGGCGCGCTGCTCGTGGGCGGCGGGATCATCCTCCTCCTTGCCCACAACTGGGACGAGCTGTCGCGCGGTGCTCGAGCAGGCCTTCTGGTGGCGATCCTCGTGGCGGCCCAGGGGCTCGCCGGGTTCGCCCTCCTCCGGCGCTGGACTTCCCTTCCCTGGAGAGAATCGGCGGGGGCGCTCCAGGTGGGGACCGTGGCCGCGGCCATCGCGCTGGTCGCGCAGACCTATCAGATCCCCGGGGACCTGGTCGGCTACTACCGGACGGTGCTGCTGCTCACGCTTCCCCTCGTCTACCTGCTGGACGCGGCGTCGGTCTCCGTCCTCACCTGGGCGGGGCTCGTCGGCATGGCCACCACCTGGAGCTGGCGTGGCGATCCGGAAGTGCTCGCCTGGTGGGGTCTGGCGGCGGCGGGCGTGCCCTTTCTCGTCCTGCTCGCCCGGCGCGAAGGCGACTCCTGGCGCACGGCGCTGACCATCGTGACCGGCGCCGTCGCGCTCTTCGTGGGCGGCACGATCAACGCCGGGCGCTCGGACTGGGACGGCCTCTGGGCGCTCTACGGCCTGGCGCTGCTCGCCATCGCGCACGCGCTGGGGTCCTCGGGGGCCGGGGAGGGATGGCGGAGACGGCTGCGTGCACCTGCCTACATCGGCCTGGTCGTGCTCGGCCTGATGCTCACCTTCGACTGGCCGTGGCACGCGATCGAGAGCGGTCTCCCCGCGACCGCCGACTCCGGCGTGTGGGCCACGGCCGCGGTGGCGCTGGTCCTTGGAGTCTGGGCCACCCTCCAGGCCGTGCACCTGCTGCGCCTGCGCGAGATCCACCTCGGCGTGACGTCGCTGGCCTGGGTGGTGGGAGCGCTCGCCTACGTCCTCGCCCTGGCCTACCTGGCACCGGGCGCCCGCTTGCTCTTCGACGTCTGGCTCGCGGCCGTGGGCATCACCGGCCTTGCCGAGGGATGGCAGAGCGGCCGGCTGGTGCGGGCGAACGCCGGGCTGCTGGCGCTGGCCGGTCTCGCCATCGCCCGCTTCTTCGACGCGGACGTCAGCTTCGTCGTCCGTGGCCTCGCCTTCATCGTGGTCGGTGTGGGATTCCTCCTCACCAACCTTCTCCTGATCCGGAGAGGCCGTGAACGGGTGGAGGCGGCGTCGTGAAGCGCCTCCGCCTCGGGCTCTTCCTCGCGCTCTGCGCCGTGCAGCTCGCGATCCATCTCGCCATGGCCTACCGCTACGAGCGCACGCTGCGGGAGGGGACCGTGTACCGGTTCCACACCGAGCCGTTCGATCCCGTGGACGCGTTCCGCGGGCGGTATGTGGCCATCCAGCTGCGGCTCGAGTGCGAGAAACAGCAGGACGTGGAAGCGGGAATGCCGGTGTTCGCCGTCCTCCGAGTCGACGAGCAGGGATACGCCGCCGTGGGTCGCCTGGAACGAGAGCCCCCTTTGCGGGGAGACTGGATCTCCGGCACGTACTTCGAAATGTGGCGCGAGTCCCTTCCTGCCGACAGGAAGAAGGCTGCACAGAGCTGGGATGGACGCATCGAGCTGCCCTTCGATCGGTACTACATGGAAGAAGGGAAGGCGCCGCGAGCGGAGCGAGCAACGCAGGGATTCTTCATCACGCGTTCAGGTCCGCAGATGGACGTCACGGCACGGGTACGTGTGCGGCACGGGCTGGGGGCGATCGAAGGGCTGGACATCAACGGCGTGCCCATCGAGCGCTGGCTCGCAACGGTCCCGCCGTAGACATGCGCGCTCTCGGCCGCACTCCGCTGCGGGTCTCCGAGGTTGGCCTGGGCGCCGGCACACTGGGAGACCCGGCTTTTTCTGAAGCCGAAGCCGAGCGGCTCCTCCTGGGCGCGCTCGATCTGGGAGTGAACCTCGTCGATACGGCGCCCTCCTACGGCATCTCCGAGGAGCGGATCGGACGCATCCTGGGCTCACGCCGGAAGGACGTGGTGCTCTCCACCAAGGGTGGGTACGGGGTGGCCGGCGTGCCCGACTGGACGGGGGAGGTCATCTCGGCGGGGATCGAGCAGGCGCTCCGGCGCCTGCGCACGGACGTGCTCGACCTCTTTCACCTCCATTCCTGCCCGCTGGAGGTGCTTCGCCGCGAGGACATCCTCGAAGCGCTGGAGCGCGCGGTGGCCGCCGGGAAGATCCGTGCCGCCGCCTACTCAGGCGAGAACGAGGCGCTGAGCTTCGCCATCGACTCCGGCCGCTTCGCCGTCGTGCAGACGTCGGTGAACTTCTGCGACCAGCGCGGCCTCGAAGGGCTCGTGCCCGAGGCGGCGGCGCGTGGCATCGGCGTGCTCGGCAAGCGCGCGCTGGCCAGCGCCGTCTGGCGCGACGATCGCCCGGGCGACGAGGCCTCCCGGGCCTACCGGCACCGCCTGGAGGTGATGAAGCTCGATCCCGCGCCGTTCGCCTGGGACGAGCTGGCGATCCGGTTTGCCGCGCACGCGCCCGGAGTCACGGCGATCCTGGTGGGCACGCGCAGCCTGGAGCGGCTCGCGCGCGCCGTGGAACTCGCGGCCGCAGGACCGCTTCCGGAGGCGAGATTGGACGCGATGCGCGCGCGCTTCCGCTCCTGCGACGCCGGCTGGGTGGGGCAGGTCTAGACATCAGCCGGGGCGCACGCCCTCGGCCACCGAGAACGCGTACCAGAGGGCCGCATCCGGCCGCTCCGCCCAGGCCGCGATCTCCCTCATCCCGTGATCGAACGCCTCGGGGGCGAGGAGGCGATGCTCCTCGATGGTGACGCGTCCGGTGCGCAAGACGCCGAGCAGGTTCTCCACCATGGCAGCCCAGTCGTCCGAGCCCGCGCACGCGCCGAAGAAGCCCCAGGTGTTGCGGCGCGGCTGCGCGCCCGCCTCGTGGAGCAGCGCCACCAGGCGCCTGCCGATCTCGGGATCGTTCCCCAGCCGGCGGAACGCTTCCTGGTAGGCGGACCACAGGGGGGCGAAGCCGGGGATCTCCGGCCAGGGCCGGAGCAGCGGGTGGTCGTCGTCCGCGAGCACGATGCGCCCGCCGGGCCGTGCCGCGCGCACCATGCCGCGCACGGCGCGCAGCGGGTCCTGCAGGTGCTCGAGCAGGAAGCGGGTCACCACCAGGTCGAACGACGCCCATTCCTCGTCCTCGAGCGGCAGGTCGAGGGCATCTCCCTCGCGAAGCTCGATGCGGGTGGGATCGCCGGCCTGTTCCTGCAATCGCTTCGCTTCCTCGATCTGCCTGGGGTCGCGCTCGATGCCGATCACCCGTCCCGCCGCTCCCGCCTGCCGCGCCATCGCGCGGGTGAGCTGGGCCAGGCCGCAGCCGAGGTCCAGGATCCGTTCTCCTCCTTCCAGGCGCAGCTCGCGCAGGAGGGGCGCGTTGATCAGATCGTTCATCCTGGCCAGGCGCCGCTGCTCGTCCGGCGCGCTGCCGTGCAGGTAGGCGGAGCCGCTCACCCGCGCGCCTTCCCCGCGCGCACGATCGGTGGGGTCTTGCGCCTGCGGGGAGCGGCAGGGCGGTCCTTGACCGGGATCACCAGCTTCAATCCCGACCAGACCCGATCCACGGCGCACACCTTCACGTCCACCAGGCCGCTCTGGAGCGCCAACTCGCGCACCACGTCCTCGGTGACGTCGCTCTGGACCTTTGAGGTCCTTTTCGGCCAGGAGACCCAGAGCGTCCCCGCCGGGAAGATCGCCTCCCTCCAGGCGGCGATGCCCCGGAGCAGCTCCGCCCGCCGGAGCACGAACACGTGCACGAGGTCGAGGCCGGGGCGCAGGCGCGCCTCCAGGCGGACCCCCGGGGGCAGGGCGCCCAGCGTGGTGGCGTACCCGTCCGGGGGCTTCACCAGCAGGAGCGACGATCCGGGCTTGATGCCGAGCTTGTCGGCCAGGGCTCGGGGCGAATAGCCGGCGGGCATGCGGCGCGACGATACCGCAGAACCGCACCCGTGCTGTTACAATTCCCGGCCCATGTCTTCCCAGGAGACCCTCGCCTCGCTGGACTTCGGCGACGCCGCTCGCCTCGACGGGTCCCTCTCCGATTGCGCGCGCGGTCTCCTCGGGTCCGAGATCCTCAAGATCGCGACCGAGATCCGGGAGATCGTGCGGGCCGGCGGGACGGTGTGCAATCTCACCGTCGGCGACTTCAACGCCAGGTACTTCCCCATCCCCGCCGGCCTCAAGACCCGCATCGAGGCCGCCCTGGAGGCGGGGGAGACCAACTACCCTCCCTCGGACGGCGTGCTCGCCCTCCGGCAGGCGGTGGCCAAGCGCTTCGCGAAGGACTGGGGGGTCACCTACCCGCTGGCCTCCGTGGTGATCGCCGGCGGTGCCCGCCCCATCCTCTACGCCGCCTACCAGTGCGTGCTGAACCCCGGAGACGCCGTCGTGTACGGCGTCCCCTCCTGGAACAACAACCACTACGCCTGGCTCTCCTCCGCGAAGAAGATCGAGCTGCACACGGGGGAGAGGGAGGGCTTCCACCCCACGCTGGAGCAGGTGCAGCCGCACCTCTCCCAGGCGCAGCTCCTCTGCCTCTGCTCGCCCAGCAATCCCACGGGAACGGTGATCGCGCCCGAGCGTCTGCGCGCCATCACGCAGGCGGTGGTGGACGAGAACCGGCGACGGGACCGGCAGGGGAGGCGGAACCTCTTCCTCCTCTTCGACCAGGTGTACGCGGCCCTCGTCTTCGGCGAGGCCCGGCACGTGCACCCGGTGGCGCTGTGCCCGGAGGCCGCGCCGTACACGATCGCGCTGGACGCGGTCTCCAAGCAGTTCGCGGGGACGGGCTTGCGCGTGGGATGGATGCTGGCGCCGCCCCCGGTCGCCGCGCGCATGCGCGACTACCTGGGCCACGTGGGGGCGTGGGCTCCCCGGGCGGAGCAGGTGGCGGCGGCGGGGTTCCTCGAGGACGACGAGGCGGTGGCGGCCTGGCGGCGGGAGATGAGCGCGCGTGTCCACGAGCGGCTGACGGCGCTCCACACCGGCTTCATGGAGCTGAAGCGGGCCGGCTATCCCGTGGACTGCGTCCCTCCGCAGGGGGCGATCTACCTCTCCATGCGCCTGGACCTCGTGGGGCGCACGCTGGAGGGCAAGCCCCTCCACGGCAACGAGGCGATTCGCCAGATCCTCCTCAGCGAGGCCGGCGTGGCCGTGGTCCCCTTCCAGGCCTTCGGGCTTCCCGACGAGACCGGCTGGTTTCGCATCTCGGTGGGCGCGGTCTCCATGGAGGAGATCCGGGAGGCGTTTCCACGGATGCGGCGGCTCCTCGACCGGCTGGTGTGAGGCCGCTCCGCGCCGGCTGGCTGTTCCTGGCGCCGTTGCTGGTGGCGATGTCTCCCGCGCCCGAGGACTGGACGGTGCTGGACGGGGAGGGCCGCCCGCTCGCCCACGGCCGCGTGGTGGTGCACGGGCGTCCCGGCGGCGTGCGCACGGACGCCGACGGCCGCTTCGCGCTCACCCCTCTCCCCACGCCGCCGTTCCAGCTCGTGATCTTCGACGAGAGCGGCGCGTTCCGGGGAACCATCGTGGTGGAGCAGCCTCCGGGGACGCCCGAGGCGCGCATCCTCCGCCTCGTCGAGGAAAGCGTGGCGGTGGCCCCCGAGGAGGGGATCGCGCCCGAGACGCCGGCGCCGCCGGCCTCGGCGGCCAGCCG
>DASUFT010000115.1:0-2255 GCA_036274395.1 Candidatus Polarisedimenticolaceae bacterium
CCGGGCGTCCAGGGAGATCTTCTCCACGTCGTCCTCGGAGCGGAACCGGACCTCCTGGTTGGTCCCCATCCTCAGGTTGCGGAGCTTGGTCTGCACCATCCCGCGCAAGTTACCGGGCGTCTTGTGCATCATGGTCATGACGCGCCACAGCTCCCCGTCCATCTTGATCACGTTGCCCTTGCGGATTTCCGTCGCCTTCATCCCGCCCCTCTCGGATTTCTTTTGATTTCGGAGCCGGTAAGGTACCCGATCACGGCCTTTCGGGCTAATCGAGGCCGGGCACGCCCTCGGCGAGCTTGAGGGACCGCGTCTCCTCGATCCTGCTCACCGCCACGCGCGTCCCGTCGGGGGAGATCCCGAAGGACTCGATGTCGGTGTGGGGATCGGTGGGCACGAGGACGCGGCGCGTGGAGGCCGTGTCCTCCCCGGGCCGGAAGTCCTGGGCGCAGAGGATGCCGCGGCCTTGGGCGTCCATGGCCACGAACACGAGCGTGCGGCCGTCCGGCATCCAGCGCGTGCGGCCCGGCTGGACCACGGCCTGGTAGCCGAGGAAGGGGACGTCGGTGGTGAACACCACCCGTCCCGTGGCCACCTCGGCGGCGAACACCTTCCCGCTGTTGCTGGCCGGGTCGGTCGCGACGTAGGCCACGTGGCGGCCGTCCGGCGAGACCTCGGGGAGGAAGTAGTCCCCCTTGGCCAGCAGCGTGTCCCCGCTGCCGTCGCTCTTCATCCGCCAGACGCCGGCCCGGCTGGGGTTCCCGCTGGCGTAGACCACGAAGGCGCCGTCTGCGGTCTGGGTGGGATTCTCCGCGTCCAGCCCGTCCCTGGTGAGCTGGCGCGCTCCCGTGCCGTCCAGGTTCGCCGTCCAGATCTCCAGGTGCCCGCCGCGGCTCGAGCTCCAGAGGATGCCCCGCCCGTCGGCGGTGAAGGCGGGATCCCAGTCCTCGGCGGTGTCGTCGGTGACCTGGCGGACGTCGCCGGTGGCGAGGTTCAAGGTCCAGAGGTCGAGGTTGCCGCTGCGGTTCGAGGAGAAGAGGATCACGTCGCCCTCCCGCGCGTAGACGGGCTGCCGGTCGCGGCTGTTCCCGTGCGTGAGCAGCCGGCTGTTGCCGGTCCCTCCCATCTCCTCCAGGGTTCCCCTCCAGTCGTAATCGTCGAAGACCAGGGTGGAGTCGCCCACGGCGTCGAAGCGCACGATGTCCGTGCCGCCGGTGTACACGCTCTGCACCCAGAACAGCGCGCGCTCCCGCCCGGTGAAGGGATCGAGGCGGAGCACGCGGCCGATGGGGTTCGAGACGTCCCCCACCACGCTGGTGGACTGCGCGAGAACCAGGGAGCGGCTGGCCCGGTCCCAGGTCGCCATGGACAGGCGCGCCGGCCGGTCCACCGTCTTCGCCACCGCCCCCGACTTCGCATCGAACACGATCAGCGAGTTGTGGGGCGTGTTCTGCACGGCGCTGGCCGCGGAGGCCGACAGCCATTTCCCGTCCGGCGACCAGGACAGGCCGTAGAGGAACCGCTGGCCGTACTTGGCGAGCACGCGCTCCTCTCCGCCCTGCAGGTCGACCTGGCCCACGGTGGTCTCGACGCTGGAGGTGGCGCCGGAGGGGCGCAGGAAGGCGATCTCGCTCCCGCTCGGCGACCAGACCGCCTCCGACACACGGTCGAGGATCTTGCGCGGCTGGCCCCCGACGGTGAGGACGCGCCAGGCGGAGCGGAGGCTCCCCTCGCCACGGAGGAAGAGCACGCTCGATCCGTCGGGGGAGAAGCGCGGGCAATCGTCGTTCCCGTCGGTCAGCGGGATCTCGGTGCCGCCCTTCATGTCGCGGAGCCAGATGCGGGGCCTGCCGTCCCGGTTGGAGGCGAACGCCAGCGTCCGCCCGTCGGGGGAAGCGGACGGGCTCCAGTCCAGGCCGGAGTGGGTGAGGGGGGTGATCTTGACCGGCTCCAGCACCGGTGGCTTGCGCAGCAGGTTGCCTCCGAGCCAGCCGAGCGCGGCGCCCACGACGAGGAGGACGGCTCCTCCCACGACCGAGGGGAGGCGGCGCGGTGCCGCCGCACGCACCGGTGACTGGACGTCGTTCTCCTTGTCCCGCTCGATCTCGCGCAGGATCAGGGCGACGTCGCCGAGGTCGCTGGCGCGCTCGCGCGCGTCCTTGGCCAGGCAGCGCCGGAGCAGACGCTCCAGGCGAGGGCGCGCTCTTGGAGGCAGCCGCGTGTAGTCCGGCTCCGTGTGCACGATGGCGGCCAGCACG
>DASUFT010000116.1:0-2719 GCA_036274395.1 Candidatus Polarisedimenticolaceae bacterium
TCTGCTGGGCCGGCCCGACCTGCTGCTCATGGACGAGCCCACGAACCACCTCGACCTGGAGTCGATCGTCTGGCTGGAGGGGTTCCTGCGCGCCTATCCCGGCACCATCCTCCTCACCAGCCACGACCGCGAGTTCCTGGACCGCCTGGTCACCCGCATCGTGGAGATCGACGGCGGCGAGCTCGTCACCTACTCGGGGAACTACTCCTTCTACGCGCGCGAGCGCGCGCTGCGCGAGGCGCAGACCGAGGCCGCCTACGCCCGGCAGCAGGCGATGCTGGCCAAGGAGCAGCGCTTCATCGAGCGCTTCGCCACCCACGCCGCCAAGGCCGCGCAGGTGCAGAGCCGCGTCAAGAAGCTGGACAAGATCGAGCGCATCGAGCTGCCGCGCCGGCGCAAGGTGGTGCGCTTCGACTTCCCGCAGCCGCCGCGCTCGGGGGACGACGTGGCCATGCTGGACGGGGTGGTCAAGCGGTACGGCACGCGCACCGTGCACGACGGCCTCTCCCTCACCGTGCGCCGCGGCGAGCGCTGGTGCGTGCTGGGAGCGAACGGCGCCGGCAAGACCACGCTCCTGCGCATGGTGGCAGGCGAGCTCCAGCCGGACGGGGGAAGCGTGCGCCTGGGCGCATCCCTGCGCTTGGGCTACTTCGCCCAGCACTCCCTGGACGTGCTCGATCCCGCGCTCACCGTGATGGAGCAGCTCCAGAAGGACTTCCCGGAAGAGACGCAAGGGATCCTGCGCTCGCTGGCGGGCGCCTTCCAGTTCCCGGGAAGCGACGTGGACA
This sequence comes from Candidatus Polarisedimenticolaceae bacterium, assembly GCA_036274395.1. GTDB lineage: Bacteria > Acidobacteriota > Polarisedimenticolia > Polarisedimenticolales > DASUFT01 > DASUFT01. The sequence goes on from DASUFT010000116.1 coordinate 789, forward strand.
AGCCCATCCGCGCGCTGTCCGGAGGGGAGCGCTCGCGCCTGGCCATGGCGCGCATGCTCCTGCGCCCCCCGAACTTCCTGGTGCTGGACGAGCCCACGAACCACCTCGACCTGGAAACGAAGGAGATGCTGGTGGAGGCGCTGTCCGCCTACACGGGCACGATGCTCTTCGTCTCCCACGACCGGACCTTCTTGCGCGGGCTCTCCAACCGCGTGCTGGAGCTGGACGGCGAGCCCCTGGTCTTCAGCGGCGGCTACGCGGAATACGTGGAGCGCACGGGGCGGGAAGCACCGGGGATCGTGGCCTAGGTTGCGGCGTCGCCAACTCGGCTTGTCGTGGTGCGCGCCCTGAAATCAAGGCACTGCCCAGGGTTCCCCCCTCGCGGTATACACCGCCGCCATGAAAAACAGCCGCCGCCTCCTCGCCGTGCTCGGGATGGCCGCGCTGCTCACCCCGTTGGTAAACGCGGCAACCGCGACCACGGACGAGCCGCGCAAGCCCTCCAGAGCACAGACGCGAGACAGGACGACCAGCACCACGCCGACCGTCCTCCCGGCCATGCTGGAGTTCGCCGTCCAGTCGATCGAGACGGAGACGGAGACGCCGCTGGCCAGTCCGAGCCGACCTCCCGATCGTCCGCCGCAGTCGCCCCCCGGGCAGAACAACCCGCCGAACCCGCCGGGGAAGCCTCCGCGGGGCTGATTCCGCTCCACGAGCGGGCCCCTTCCGTTTCCCTGCGGGGAGCGGAGGGGGCTCGCCCGCTCCCTCCGTCGCTCCCATACTGGCCCCGTCATGCGCATCGTCGCCTACAACTTCCTGCGGGCGGGAAGCCTGAAGCGCTGCGGTCACTGGTCCCGTGTGTGGCGGCAGCTCCGGCCCGATCTGGTCCTGGCCCAGGAGTGCCGTCCTCCGCAGAGCTCGCCGGGCGAGCGCTTCCGGTATGCGGCGCAAGATGCGTTCGCCTGGCAGCCCGCGGGGAGCAGAGGCTGGGGAAGCGGGTTGCTCGCACGCTCCGCCTCGCTCACGCCCATCCCCATCCCCGATTACGCAGGATGGGTGGTGGGAGGGGAGATCCGGAGCCCGTCCTGGTCGGGTCGTCCTCTCGTGGTCTTCAGCGTTCACGGGCCGGTGGGCGAGCGCGGATACATCGCCACCATGCACCGTATCCTCGATCGCGTCGCCCCCCTGCGCGAGGGAGCGGACCTCGTGCTGGGCGGGGACTTCAACGTCGCGGTCGGGTACCGGCGGCCCAGCGACCGGATCACGTTCCTGCGCGGCGAGCGCGAACTCCTGGACCGGCTGGGGAGCGAGTTCGACCTGATCAGCTGCTGGCAGGCGGCGCATCCGGAGCGCCCCCTGGCCCAGACGCTGCGGTGGATGGGGAACCCGAAGGCTCCCTACCACTGCGACGGCATCTTCGTGCCCCGTGCGTGGTTGCCGCGCCTCGTCACCTGCCGTGTGATCCGCGGCTCCCGCTGGAAACGGCTGAGCGATCACAACCCGGTGCTGGCCGAGTTCCCTTGCCCGCCGGTCAACCCAGGCCGTACCCTTCGAGCATGCGCTCCCCGGGTCGTGCCGAACCGCTGACGGTCGAAGCGCTCTACACCATGCCGGACGACGGCCGGAGGTACGAGCTGGCCGCGGGCACGCTCCTCAGCGAACCGCTGCCGGGATACCGCCACGGACCGCGTGATGTTCGTGATCGCCAGGATCCTCGATGCGCACGTGGGAAGCCACGGACTGGGGGAAGTGATCGTGGGGGACGCGGGATTCGTGCTGGCGCGCACGCCGGACACGGTGCGTGGCCCGGATGTCGCCTTCGTCGCTGGGACGCGCGTGGCGCTTCAACGCGACCGGAGCAAGGCCTTCGAAGGCGCGCCGGACCTGGCGGTGGAGGTGCTCTCTCCCTCCAGCACGCCGTCGGAGACCCA
>DASUFT010000117.1:0-11612 GCA_036274395.1 Candidatus Polarisedimenticolaceae bacterium
GGACGTGCACGGGGCTCCCGCCGGCGAGATCGCGGTGCGCCCCTGGGGGGAGCGGTCCTTCTACGTCGAGGATCCCTGGAACAACCCGCTCTGCTTCGTGGCGGACGGGACGGTGTACGCAGGCTGAGTGGAGGACCGGAAAAAGCGTTACCGTGGAGGGTAACGCTCCTAGCTCACCGCCAGCGGAACAGCATCAGCGCCGCCAGGAATGCCGCGACGCCCCAGGCCACCACGATGGCGGCCTCGCCGGCGATGGCCCCGGCACCGGCGCCCTCCAGCATCACCGCGCGCAGGGCGTCGTTGAGGGCGGTCAGGGGCAGAGCCTGCACGAAGGGCTGCAGGGCGTCGGGGAAGCGGGCGTTCGAGAAGAACGTCCCCGAGAGCAGCCACATCGGCATCATCACGACGTTCATCAGCCCGGAGACGCCCTCGATCGTCCGCGGGCGCGCCGCCACCAGGAGGCCCATGCCGGCGAAGGTCAGGGCGCCGAGCACGGTCATGCCCGAGAGCAGGAGCAGCGAGCCCCGCATGGGGACGCCGAAGGCGAAGTGCCCGAAGACCAGGAGCAGGCCCGCTTCCGGGACCAGAAGGGCGATCCGCCCCAGCATCTGCCCCAGCAGGTAGTGGCTCCTGCGCATGGGCGAGGCCACCAGGCGCTTGAGCATCCCCTTGGAGCGCGCCACCACGATGGCGAAGCCGATCCCCCACATCCCGGTCCCCATGAGGTTCATGCCCAGCAGGCCGGGGAGCAGGAAATCGATGTAGCGCGACCCCTTCTCCCGGAGCTCGCGCGTGCCCGGCTTCAGGGGATCGGCGCGTCCCGCCGCGCGCTGCAGCGCCGCATCCACCACCAGGCGCGCCACGCGGCTTTCCTCGCGGGTGGGATCGAACCAGTAGGTGGGAGAGGCGCCGCCCTCGCCGGGCAGCACCACGATGGACACCTTGCCGTTGGCGAGCGCGATGCGCGCGCCGTCCGGGGGCAGCGCGGAGGCGCGGATCTCCGGGTCCGCCGCAAGCGACGCCAGCAGCGCCGGCGCACCCGGTCCCTGGGGGACCCCCGCCAGCACCGGCTCCGGCCCCCGGGAGCGGAAGGCCACGCCCAGGGCGAGCGCCAGGAGCACGGGGAACATCAAAATCCAGAAGATCGCCTCCGGCTCCCGCAGGTACTCGCGCACCTTCACGAGCGTGAGCTGCCAGATGGCGTTCTCGCGCAGGCTCACCTCCTCGCCCTCATTCCTCGCGCAGGTGGCGGCCGGTCATGGCCACGAAGACGTCCTCCAGCGTGGCGTGATGCGTGGTCAGGCGGGAGAGCGTGACCTGCTCCCGGTCCAGCCGCTCCAGGAGCGCGGGGACGGCGCGGTGCACTTCCCGCACGGTGAGTGAGATCACGCCGTCCTGGGCCCGCACCGCCTCCACGCTGGGAAGGTCGTGCAGGCGCTCCACCGCGCACGGGGTTTCCGTCTGGATCTCGATCACGTGCTCGGCGCCGAGCGACGCGATGAGCGCCGCCGGCGTGTCCAGGGCGATGATCTTGCCCCGGTCCACGATGGCCACGCGGTCGCACAGGCGTGCCGCCTCCTCCATGTAGTGCGTGGTCAGGAGGACCGTGCCGCCACGGCCGCGGAACGCCCCCACCACGTCCCACACCTGCCGGCGCGACTGCGGGTCCAGGCCGGTGGTGGGCTCGTCCAGGAAGAGCACCTCGGGATCGCCCACCAGCGCGCAGGCCAGGGAGAGGCGCTGCTTCTGCCCCCCCGAGAGCTTGCGGTTCCAGGTGGTCGCCTTCTCCTCGAGCTGCACCGCGCGCATCGCGTCTTCCGCGGACTGCCCGCGCTTGAAGAAGCTCCGGAACATGGTGAGCGTCTCCATCACGGAGAGCTTGTCCGGGAGCTGCGTCTCCTGCAGCTGGATCCCGATACGCTGTCGCAGCCCCCGAGGATCCTCGTCCCAGGTGCTGCCCAGAACCTCCACCGTCCCCGCATCCGCCGGATTCAGCCCCTCGAAGATCTCCACGGTGGTGGTCTTGCCGGCGCCGTTGGGCCCGAGCAGGCCGAAGCACTCGCCGGCCCGCACCTCGAGGTCGATCCCGTCCACGGCGACGAGGGACCCGTAGCGCTTGACCAGGCTGGAGCAGCGGAGGGCGGGGGGCACGAGGCGGAATCCTAGCATTTCGAGACAGGTTCCCAGGTTGTCGGCCCTTTCTCCCGTCGGCACTTACAGGAGTTGTCCTTTTTTTTCTCTCGGCCGGTCCCTAGGTTGTTCTTCGGGGGAGGACCGGAGGCACGATGACCACCACCGCCCAAGGCACCTGGGTCGTGGCGCACTTCCTGGACGGGCGTGTGCTCAAGGGCATGACGCACGACTTCGCGCCCCTGAAGCCCACCTTCCACCTCTTCCCCGCCCACGGCGCGCCCTCGCGCGGGGTGGTGGTCCCGGTGGATCAGCTCAAGGCGGTCTACTTCGTGCGCACGTTCGACGGCAACAAGGACCACGTGGGCCACCAGACCTTCCGCCTGGAGCGCGGCCAGGGGAAGAAGGTCCTCGTCACCTTCACCGACGGCGAGGCCCTGGCCGGCTTCACCAGCGGCTACACCCCGGGGAAGCCGGGGTACTTCGTCATCCCCGCCGATCCCGCCAGCAACAACGAGCGGATCTACGTGCTCACCGCCGCCGTGCGCAAGGTGGAGTGGCCCCCCGCCACGCTGCAGGAGGCCCTGGCCCGCAGGGTGTAGGATGCGGCCGCGATGTGCGGCTTCATCGGCGTGATCGGCGGCGATTCCGCGGTCCACGAGATCTATGACGGCCTGATCGCCATCCAGCACCGGGGGCAGGACGCGGCGGGCATCCTCACCTATGACGGTCGCTTCCACGTCAAGAAGGGGGAGGGCCTGGTCCGCGACATCTTCTCCTCCCAGAACTTCGCGCGCCTGAAGGGCGGGATGGGCGTGGGGCACGTGCGCTACCCCACGGTGGGCTCGGGCGGGGGAGAGGACGCCCAGCCCTTCACCGTGAACTTCCCCTTCGGCATCGTCATGGCGCACAACGGCAACGTCGCCAACTACGACGATCTCAAGGACGAGCTGCAGGACCACTCCCTCCGCGTCCTCTACTCCGGCTGTGACGTGGAGGTGATCCTCAACGTCTTCGCCGGCGCCCTGGCCCGCCACGCCACCCAGGGCTTCGGGCTGCCCGCCTACCAGGCGGCGGTGGCCGAGGTTTTCCGGAGCGTGCGCGGCGCCTACAGCGTGGTGGGGATGATCGCCGGCCACGGCCTCTTCGCCTTCCGCGATCCTTTCGGCATCAAGCCCATCGCGGTGGGCCGGCGGCGCACGCCCCGTGGGTTCGCCTACGCCGTGGCCTCGGAGAGCGTCGTGCTCACCACCCTGGATTACGAGGTGCTCCCCTGGGGCGCTCCCGGCGAGGCCCTCTTCATCGACGGTACCGGGCACGTCACCCGGGAGCAGGTGGTGCCCTCCCGCTCCCATCCCTGCGTCTTCGAGTACGTCTACTTCGCCCGCCCCGACTCGGCGCTGGAGGGGATCTCCGTCCACGCCTCGCGCCTGCGCATGGGGGAGCGGCTGGCCCGGACCTTCCGGGAGAGCGGCCTCACGGCGGACGTGGTGGTGCCCGTCCCCGACTCGGCGCGCACGGCCGCCCTGGCCATGGCGCAGGCGCTCGATCTCCCCTTCGGCGAGGGGCTGGTGAAGAACCGCTATGTTGGGCGCACCTTCATCATGCCCAGCGAGGGTGAGCGCCGGCGCCAGCTCCGCCACAAGCTGAACGCCATCGACGAGGTCTTCCGGGGCAAGGACGTGCTGCTCGTGGACGACTCCATCGTGCGCGGCAACACCAGCCGCCAGATCGTGCAGCTGGCGCGGGCGGCGGGGGCGCGCAAGGTGCTCTTCGCCTCCATGTCGCCGCCGCTGGTGCACCCCTGCGTCTACGGCATCGACATGAGCACGCGCCGCGAGTTCGTGGCCCGCGACCGCACGCCGGCCGAGGTGGCGGACGAGATCGGCGCCGACGCCGTCGTCTACCAGACCCTGCCCGACCTGCTGGCGGCGGTGACGGAGGGCTCGAGCGTCGATCGCATGTGCGCCGCCTGCTTCTCCGGCCAGTACCCCACCGGGGACATCACGCCGAAGATGCTCCACCAGATCGAGACCGAGCGGCTGGCACAAGCGCGGTAGCGGCGATGCGGCGCGCAACGGCACTTCTCTGCCTCGGCCTCTGCTGCGCCTTCGTCCTGAGCGGCTGCGGGGAGGAGGCGGAGGTGCGCGTCACCACCCGCGTCTTCCCCGACGGCGGGCTGCAGCGCACCCTGCGCCTCGAGGCCCGGGATCCTGCGCGCACGGAACCCTATCCCGCCGACTGGCTGGCCGTGGGGCCGGGCCTGGTGATCGCCGACCGGCAGGCGTGGGACACGGTGGAGGCAGGGGCCACCTCCCTGCGCGCCGAGGGGTATTTCGCTGCCGGGGAGAAGGTGCCCCCGCTGCTCGGCCACCGGGACGAGGAGGGAGAGCGCCCCGACCGCGGTCAGGTGACCGTGTCCCGGGACGATCTCGTGGTCCTGGACCGCTTCCTCTACGAGGAGACGCTGGGGGATCCCTACGGCGCGCCGGAGCTGGCCTCCCATCTCTCCGCGCTGCTCGCACACGTGGCCACGCGGCTGCGCCAGGAGCTGCGGCGCCAGTTCGGCCCGGACGTGGTCACCACACCGGCCGAAGGCTACGTCACCCAGGGGGCGCGCGCGGTGCTCCTCGACCTGCTGACGGCGCTGCGGGAGACCGAGCCGCCAGGCAAGCGGGCGCAGCGGCCGAAAGCGTTCGAGGAGGTGCACGCCAGGCACGACCTGCCGCTGGCCTCCGGCGATGCCGAGCAGGCGATCGAGGCCGACGTGCGCGCGCTCATGGACCGGGTCGCGGCCGAGGTGGTGCGCGCCAATCCCCGCCTCGACGCGGCGGCGCTCACCGCCTTCGTCGCGGGCGAGAGCGGGGTCCTCTCCCGCATCCTGGAGGAGCGGGAGGCGCAGCCGGCGGTGGAGGGGGTGCAGCGGGCCCTGCTCGGCGCCTACGGCCTGGGGGCGCGCACGCGCTTCGTGTTCCGGGTCACGCTCCCCGGCCGGGTGCTGCGCACGGGGGGGACGGTGGATGGGGAGGCGGTGGTGTTCCGCTTCGATCAGGACGACGTCGCCGCGAAGGACGCCGTCCTGCAGGCGGAGAGCGTGGAGCCGAACACGGAGGCGCTGACGCGCCTGGGCGCGCGCCGCGATCTCGATGCCGAGACGCTCCTGCGCCTCACCGGCCTCCTCACGCGCCCCGATCTCGGGGAGCCGCTGCGGGCCGGGCTGGCCCGGGCGGTGCAGGCCGGGAAGCTCGCTCTCCTGCGGGAGGGTCTCACCGGGGAGGGCGTGCAGGAGGCCGGCACGGAGATCGCCGACCTGCTCGACCCGTCCCGGCCGGCCTGGCCCCCTCCCTAGACCCGGCGGGCGGTCCCCACGCGCGCCGCGTCCACCGAGTACCGTCCCGACCCCCGCGCCGCCATGTAGAGGAAGGCGAAGCAGAAGAGGACCGCCGGCTCGCCGTGGTTCACCAGCGGGTGCCAGCCGCTCGGGACGTGCGCCATGAAGAAGGCCACGGCCATCTCGCCGCTGGCCACGAAGGCGGCGATGGTGGTGAACAAACCGAGCAGGATCAGCAGGCCGCAGACCACCTCGATCCAGCCCGCGATCATGGGCAGGCCCTCGGTCATGCGCTGGCCGCCGAAGAGACCGAAGACCTTCTGGGCGCCGTGCGAGAAGAACAGGAATCCGAAAACGATGCGGAAGGCGGCGTAGATCGGCTCCACGTAGGGTGCGAGGAAGTTCATGGGCCCTCCTTGAGCTCTTGCGTTTGCAGCATCGGCGGGGGCGACGAGGTGTGCTCGAATTGTCGCATCTTCCCCCTTGATCGGAAACCGTGGCTTCGTCTATGAAGGAGGGCCACCCACGAAAGGAGGGGAAATGCGCACGTTCCTGCGGACGGCGTTCGTGCTGGTGCTGATCGGGACGGGAGTCATGGGGGCCACCGCCTGGGCCAAGAAGCCGGGCGGAGGCGGTGGAGGCGGCGGCACGGGGTGCCCGCGCGACATCCAGTGTCTGGACGTCTGGGATCCCGTCCTCTGCGCGGACGGGATCGTCTACAGCAACTCCTGCTACGCCTACCGGGCCTGCGCACCAGGGCCTTGCGTGTCCACGGGGGGCGGACCGGTGGAGGTGCAGTAAGCGTCCAGGGGTGATCGGGCCGCCGTGCTAGCGTAGCCGCCGGGCGATGGCATCACGGCGGCCCGATCCCGACGCCCTCCTCCGGCGGGTGCGCCAGGAGGAAGGCGAGCGCAGCCGGGGACGGCTGCGGATCTTCTTCGGGGCCTCACCCGGCGTGGGAAAGACCTACGCCATGCTCGAAGCGGCCCGCCGGGAGAAGGGGGCCGGACTCGACGTCGTGGCCGGGTGGGTGGAGACCCACGGCCGGGCCGAGACCGCCACCCTCCTGGAAGGCATGGAGACGCTGCCGCCCCGCGAGGTGGACTACCGCGGCGTCCGTCTGCGCGAGTTCGACCTCGATGGTGCCCTGGCACGCCGCCCCTCCCTGCTCCTTCTCGACGAGCTGGCGCACACCAACGCTCCGGGCTCGCGACACCTGAAGCGCTGGCAGGACGCGCGTGAGCTCCTGGAGGCGGGGATCGACGTCTGGTCCACGCTCAACGTGCAGCACCTGGCCAGCATGGCGGACCTGGTGACCCAGGTCACCGAGGCGCCGGTGCGGGAGATCGTGCCCGACTCGGTGATGGACGACGCCGACACGGTGGAGTTCGTCGACCTCCCTCCCGACGACCTGCTGGAGCGGCTGCGGGAAGGAAAGGTCTACGTCCCCGACGTTGCCCAGCGCGCCGCCCGCAACTTCTTTCGCAAGGGGAACCTGATCGCGCTCCGCGAGCTGGCGCTGCGGCGCACCGCCGAGCGCGTCGAGGTGGACGTCCGCGACTATCACCGCGCGCACGAGGTGGAGCGCGCGTGGCCGGTGGCGGAGCGGATCCTGGTCTGCATTCGCCCCAACCCGGAGACCGCTCGCCTGGTGCAGGCGGGGAGGCGCCTGGCCGGCCGGCTCCGCGCGGACTGGGTGGTGGCGCACGTGGAGACCCGCGCCCAGCCGGCGCTCTCGCCGGCGGAGCGGCAGACGCTGGCCTCGGCGTTCAAGCTGGCCGAGGACCTGGGGGCGGAGACCACGGTGCTGCGGGGCGAGACCGTCAGCGAGGCCCTGCTCGCCTACGCCCGCGCCCACAGCGTCAGCAAGATCGTGGTGGGGAAGCCGGCCCGGCCGCGCTGGCGGGACCGTCTCTTCGGCTCTCCGGTGGATGCCATGGTGCGGGCGGCCGCCGAGATCGACGTCTTCGTGGTGTCGGGGGCCGAGGAAACGCCGAAGCAATCGGTGCGGCGGCCGCGGCCCCGGGGCCGGAGCTCCCGGACCGGTCACCTGTGGGCGATGGCGGTGACGGCGCTGTGCACCGCGGTCTGCTGGCTGCTGGGCAAGGAGATCGACCGCTCCAACCTCATCATGATCTACCTGCTGGGCGTGGTCTTCGTGGCCACGCGCCACGGGCGCTGGCCGGCGGTGACGTCGGCCGTGCTGGGGGTGGCCGCCTTCGACTTCTTCTTCGTCCCCCCTCACCTCACCTTCGCCGTCAGCGATACCCAGTACGTCGTCACCTTCGCGGTGATGCTCACGGTGGCCCTGCTCATCAGCGGCCTGGCCGCGCGCGCGGTGGAGCAGGCGGAGGCCGCCCACCAGCGGGGCCGGCGCACCCAGCTCCTCTACGCCGCCAGCCGCGAGCTGGCGGAGCTGTCCGATCCCGCGGCCATCGCACGCGCGGGGGCGCGGCGGGTGGCGGAGGTGATGCGCGGCGAGGCGGCGGTCCTCCTCCCCGACGGCACGGGAGGCCTGCGCGCCCCGGAGGGGAGCGAAGGAGCGCCCTTCGCGGACCGCCGCGAGCGCGCGGTGGCCGACTGGGTGTTCCAGCACGGCAGGAACGCGGGCCGCGGCACCGACACCCTCTCCGGGGCGGGCGCGCTCTACCTCCCGCTCCCCGGCAGCGAGCGTCCGGTGGGAGTCCTGGCGGTGCGGCCGGAGGAAGCGATGCTGCCCCTGGGCCCCACCCGGGTGGAACTCCTGGAGACGCTGGCCCGGCTCATCGCCGCCCCACTGGAGCGAGGCCGGCTCTCCATGGACGCGGAGGCGGAGCGCCTGCGCAACACGCTGCTCAGCTCGGTGTCGCACGACCTGCGCACGCCGCTGGCCGCCATCACGGGGGCGGCGTCGAGCCTGATGGGGGAGCCCACGCTCGACCCCGAGGTGCGCCTCGACCTCGCCCAGACGATCCACGAGGAGGCGGCGCGTCTCGACCGCCGGGTCAGGAACCTCCTCGACATGACGCGCCTGGACTCGGGCGCGGTGCGTCCCGCCAAGGACTGGCACTCGCTGGAGGAGGTGGTGGGCTCCGCTCTCCGGCGGGTGGCCCGCGCCCTGGAGGATCGGCGCGTCACCACGGATCTCCCCGCCGACCTGCCGCTCCTGCGGGTGGACGCCTCGCTCCTCGAGCAGGTCCTGGTCAACCTCCTGGAGAACGCCGCCAAGTACACGCCTCCGGGGTCCACGGTGCGCGTGAGCGCGGAGCGCTTCGCGGAGGAGGTCCAGGTCGAGGTCGCCGACGACGGGCCGGGCCTCACCCCGGGTGACGAGCAGCGGGTCTTCGAGAAGTTCTTCCGCGAGCCGCGCGCGCGGGGGGGCGGTTTCGGCCTGGGCCTGGCGATCTCTCGGGCCATCGTGGAGGCGCACGGCGGGCGGATCCGGGCCGAGAACCTGGCCCGGGGCGTGGCCTTCCGCTTCACGCTCCCCCTGGAGCTGGCACCCAGCGGCCCCGGGGAGGAGGCGGTGGATGAGCCCGCCTGAGCCACTGGTGCTGGTGGTGGACGACGAGCCGCAGCTCCGGCGGTTCCTGCGCGCGAGCCTGCCCGCGCAGGGCTACCGGTTGATCGAGGCGGCGACCGGGGAGGAGGCGCTGCGCGAAGCGGCGGCACGCGCGCCCGACCTCGTGTTGCTCGACCTCGGTCTTCCCGATCTCGACGGCGTGGAGGTCACCCGCCGTCTCCGGGAGTGGAGCGCCGCGCCCATCCTCGTGCTCTCCGCCCGCGATCAGGAGCGGGACAAGATTCGGGCGCTGGACGCCGGGGCCGACGACTACCTGACGAAGCCCTTCGGCACGGGCGAGCTGCTGGCCCGCATGCGGGTCGCCCTCCGCCACGCCACCCGGGGAGAGGCCGCAGACGAGCCGGTGGTGGCCACGGGGGACATGCGCGTGGATCTCGCCGGGCGGCGGGTCACCGTGGGAGGGCGCGAGGTGCGGCTCACCCGCACCGAGTACCGGCTGCTGGCGCTGCTGGCCCGCCATGCAGGCAAGGTGCTGACCCATCGCCAGCTCCTGAAGGAGGTCTGGGGCCCGGGGGCCGTGGACCAGACCCATTACCTGCGCGTCTACATGGGGCAGCTCCGGCACAAGATCGAGGCCGACCCCGCCCAGCCCCGGTACCTGCTGACGGAGACCGGGGTGGGTTACCGCCTGGCCGCGGAATGACCTCGTTTGGCTGCGAACGGCGGCCAAAGGCGCCGATCCGGCGTAAGAATCTGCCGGCCCATGAAGATCCCGGTCGCCCTGCTCCTCGCCGGCTCGCTGTGGGCCCCGGCGCTCGCCACCGAGCCCCGTGAGCTCGAGCACGAGGTCCCGAACCTCCCCCCCGGCAAGCCCGCGCACGAGGACGCCTTCGCCCGCAGCCCCGGCCGGACCATCGCCCTCGGCTCCTACGCAAGCGTCCAGGTCAATGTGGACGCGGACGGGAACAACATCGTGGGGGACGCGGCCAACGAGCCGTCCCTGGCCGTCAACCCCACGAACCGGGCGAACATCGTGGTGGGCTGGCGGCAGTTCGACACCATGACCTCCGATTTCCGGCAGGCGGGCTGGGCCTACAGCTTCGACGCCGGCCGCTCCTGGAGCTTCCCCGGCGTGCTGACGCCGGGCGTGTTTCGCAGCGACCCCGTGCTCGACGTCTCCTCGGGCGGCACCTTTTACTACCAGAGCCTGAGGGGAGACCTGAGCGTCTGGATGTTCTGGTCCACCAATGGCGGCGTGAGCTGGGCGGGCCCGGTGCCGTCGTTCGGGGGGGACAAGAACTGGCTGGCGGTGGACCGCACCGGCAACGCCAGCAACGGCACCCTCTACGGCATCTGGCAGCGTTTCGGCGGCGCCTGCTGCGGCGCCAACGTGTTCACGCGCTCCACCACGGGCGGGGGATCCTGGGAAACCCCGGTGCCGGTCGCCCTCTCTCCCACCTTCGGCACCATCACGGTGGGGCCGAGCGGCGAGGTGTACGCGACGGGGATCGACGGCACGGTGGGGCAGGACGTGAACCACTTCGTGGTGTCGAAGTCCACCAATGCCGGCAACCCCCTGCTGACGCCCACGTTCACCGGCGGGCAGGTGAACCTCGGGGGAAGCATGCTGGTGGGGACCGGCCCCAACCCCGCCGGCCTGCTCGGCCAGCCCAACGTCGGGGTCAACGCCACGCCCGGGCCGCGCCTGGGCGAGGTCTACGTCCTGGGCTCCGTGGCGAGCGGCGGTGCCGATCCCATCGACGTGCGCGCCATCCGCAGCGCCAGCGGAGGGACGAGCTGGTCCGCGCCGGTGCGCGTCAACGACGACCCGGACGGGAACTGGCAGTGGATGGCCGCCTCCTCGGTGGCGCCGAACGGGCGCATCGACGCCATCTGGAACGACACCCGGGGGAGCGGGCTCGCGCACATCGCGCAGCTCTTCTATGCCTACTCCTGGGACGGGGGAGCGACCTGGTCTCCCAACGTCGCCGTCAGCCCCGCCTTCGACACCTCCGTCGGGTACCCGCAGCAGGCGAAGATGGGGGACTACAACCACATCGTCTCCGACGCGACCGGCGCGGACGCGGTGTACACGGCGACATTCAACGGCGAGCAGGACGTCTATCACGTCCGCCTCTTCCCGGACTGCAATGGGAACGGCGTCTCGGACGTCACCGATCTGCAGGGAGGCGCCGTGGACTGCAATGTCAACCACGTGCCGGACGAGTGCGAGAGCGCGCCGGTGTGCCTGACCGCGGGAGCGGTCCCGGAGACCGGCGCCGGCCGGCTCACCGTCCTCAAGATCGGAGGGGACCTCCGGCTGGGCTGGGGCGCCTCTTGCCAGGCCGACGACACGGACTACGCCGTGTACGAGGGGACGCTGGGGAGCTTCGCGAGTCACGCCCCGCGCTTCTGCTCCACCGGCGGTTCCACCTTCAAGCTGTTCACCCCCGGCCCCGGAAACAGGTACTTCCTGGTGGTTCCCACGCAGACCGAGCGTGAGGGATCCTATGGGCGCGAGAGCAGCGGCGAGCGGCCGCCGTCAGCCATCGCGTGCTTGCCGCAGGCCACCGGGGCGTGCAGCCCGTGACGCGCGTCTTGATCCTCTTCTGACCCGCTCCCCCGCGATCTTGACACCATCTTGATGCG
>DASUFT010000118.1:0-5740 GCA_036274395.1 Candidatus Polarisedimenticolaceae bacterium
GCCTTCATCCGCTTTTTCGCCTGCAGCCAGGACCTCTCGCACGAGCCGCCCGATGCCCCACTCCCCGACGAGGTGGCGCGGGGAGTGGAGCCGTTCCTGGTGATCGGGGCCGTGGCCGGAGGCTAGGGCCCGGGGCGGGACCGAACTCAAACGTGCGGCGTGCCCGGGAAGAGGTCCTCCACCACGGCGCTGCCGCCGCCCGTGAGGTGGTAGCGGGCGATGAGGTCCCCCTTCTTCGCGTACTCGGTGTCCTCGGCGGACACCCAGTCCCCTGCCAGCGCCTTGAAGCGGTCGAAGGTCTTGGTGGGCGCCGCCGAGGCTCCCGCGACCATCGCGAGCACGGCGACCACTGCCAGAATGGTCAACCGAGGACGCAAATTCCAATAGGTGCCTGTCCCCAATTTCATCCCTGATCTCCTCCTGCCTTGGCCAGGATGGCGGTGAACTCCGGCTCCGACCGGATCGACGCCAGGTCCGGCTCGTTCTTCAACCACCAGCTCTCGTTGAACCCCGCGTCCACCGCACCGCGGAGTGCTTCCAGCGCTTCCGCCTTCCGTCCCTGCACGGCGCGCGCGCAGGCCACGTTGAACAGGGCCCGCCCCCGCATGTCCGGCGACTCCGCGGCCTTGGTCGCGGCCTGCACCGCCTCGTCGAGCTTCCCCTGCCCGTGCAGCGCGAAGCCGAGGCGGTACCAGGCGAAGGCGTTGCCCGGATCCTTGGCCAGGATGACGCGCCAGGCCTCCTCGGCGCCGCGAAGGTCCTTCCCCTCCTCCAGGATCTGCGCCTGCTGCACGGCCCGGCCCTGCGCATCCAGGCTGGGGTTGAGCAGCGCGTACTGCTCCGCCAGGTAGGAGTCGGGTGTCCAGCGGTACTCCATGTAGCGCGCGGTCCGGTCGGCCACCACACGTCCGAGCAGGCGCGCCACCACGTGCAGCGAGCCGTCGATCCCCGCCGAGACGCCGGCCGTGGTGACGATCTTGCCGTTGTCGATGAAGCGCCGGCCGTCCTGCACGCGCGCCTTGGGCGCCTCCTTTTTCAGCCCCTCGATGGCGCCGTAGTAGGTGGTCACGTCCAGGCCGTCCAGCAGGCCGGCCCGTGCGGGGACGAAGGCGCCGGTGCACACGGTCAGCGTCACCTCGGCCGCGCTCATGGCCCTGGTCGCCCAGGCCATGGCCTTTGCGTTCTCCGTCAGGTGGTCGGAGTTCCCTCCGGGGAAGACCACCAGGTCGGGCGCGGGCGCGTCGTCGAAGGTGAACTCGGGAAGGATCTTCACGAAGCCCTGGCTGAGCAGGGGCTCCCGCGAGGCGGCCACCGTGTAGACGCGGAACGCGGGCGTGGTGCCCGCGCGCCCGAACCCGGACGCAGCCTTGAAGACCTCGGCCGGGCCGGCGAAGTCGAGGATCTCCACGCCGTCGTACAGCACGATGGCCACGTTGCGCGTGTAGGTGGCAGGGGGGGCGGGATCGGCCGCCGCCGCCGGGAGGGTCAGCAAGAGCGCCGCCGCTGCAAGCTTGAACATGGACATGGAGCCTCCGTCATGCTCCGCGGCGCTCGCGCCACGAAGTGGGATTGGTCCCGAACGTCTCCCGCCACAGGCGCCGTAGCTGCCGCGCATCCTTGAACCCGCAGCGGGAGGCCACCGCCTCCACCGTCAGCTCCGGGCTGGCCAGGAGGTCGCGCGCCACCTGCAGCTTCACCTTGTGGGCGAAGGTCTTCACGCTGACGCCGGTGTGGCGGCGGAAGACCCGGGTGAGATTGCGGGAGCTCATCCCCGCCACCCTCCCCAGCTCGTCGATGGAGGGGTTCACCTCCGGCCGCGTCACCAGGAAGTCCTGGACGCGGTGCACGCCGGGATGGAGGTGCGTGCGGTGGTCGAGATAGATGCTGCTCTGCTCGCGCTCGCCGGAGCGGCGGAGGTAGACCACCATCTCGCGCGCCACGTGAGCGACGAGCAGCGGCCCGTGGTCCCGCTCCAGCAGCGCCAGCGCGAGGTCGATCCCCGAGGCCTCCCCGGCGCTGGTGAGCACGGGTCCCTCCTCGGCGAAGAGGCGGTTGTCGAGGACCTTGGCCCGGGGATGCCGCTGCTGGAGCCGGTCGCAGAGCTTCCAGTGCGTGGTGCAGTCGCGTCCGTCGAGGAGGCCGGCGTGGCCGAGCAGGAAGGCGCCGCTGCAGATGGAAGCCACGCGCGCGCCGCACGTGACCGCCCGCCGCAGCCAGGCCGAGGGCACGTGGGTGAGATGGTCGAGCGTTTTCGAGTCCACCCCCGGCACGAGCACGAGGTCGCCTGCCTGGGGCTCCGGGAGCGGCGCCAGGTCGGCGAGGACGAGCCCCTGCGCGGAGGTCACCTTCGGCGCCGGTCCGCAGTGGACGATCCGGTACTGCGCCCCGAACTGGTTCGCCTCGTAGAAGGTCTGCACCGGACCGGCCAGATCCAGCAGGTGCACGTGGGGCGAGAGCAGGACGAGGATGCGGCTCACGGAGCCCTCCGGAACGATCCGGCCCTGATTGTGCTGCCCGTTCCTCCCTGCAGGAAGGGCCTCTGCAGCCAATCTACGGACGGATCCAGCCAACAGCAGGATCAGGCGGGGCGGTAGTGGTCCTTCTCGCGGTACCGCGCGGCGTAGAACCCGAAGGCCAGCGCCGCGGCCAGGGCGAAGGCGGCGAAGAAGAACATCTGGAAGGCGGTGACGCTGATCCCGGTGGACTGGACGGAGGCGGTCACTCCCTCGTTGCGGACGGCCGCGTTGGCGAGGAGGACCCAGAGGTTCCCCACGGTCACCGTCAGGTTCCAGAAGCTCATGATCACGCCCTTCATGGCGGGAGGGGCCTGGCTGTAGGCGAACTCGAGCCCGGTGGCGGAGACGAGCACCTCGCCGAAGGTGAGGAAGGCGTAGGGCAGCATCTGCCAGACGATGGAGAGCGGGTCGCCGCCGTCCAGGGCGAGCTGCATCAGCCCCACCACGATCCAGGACACGCCCGTGAAGGCCATCCCCACCGTCATGCGCCGGAGCGCCGTCGGTTCCCAGCCCAGGCGGCGCAGGAAGGGGTAGAGCACCAGGTTGTTGAAGGGGATGAGGATCATGACCAGCGCCGGGTTGAGCGCCTGCATCTGCGCAGGCTGGAACCAGGAGGGCTTGGTCATGTCGTTGGCCTGCAGCACCCAGGTGGACGCCTTCTGGTCGAAGAGGGACCAGAACGGCGTCACCAGGGAGAAGACGACGAGGACGCGCAGCACGGCCCGCACGCCCTCCACCGCCTCCTCTCCGTGCACGGGCACGGCACGGTCGAGCTGCATCCAGGTTCCGGCGCCCCCCAAGGCCAGCACCAGCACGAGGGCGATACAGAATGCGGAGACGAACCCGAGCACGGGCACGAGCGCGAAGGAGGCGGCGGCGAGGACGACACCGAGGACCGCCAGCGTGAGGCCCGTCCTCCCCTCTCCAGGTTTCATCGACACGAGCGCGGTGCGGGCGACGCGCAGGAACGAGTCCGGCCTCGCCGGCGCCGGCGGCACCATGACGTACAGCTTGCGCCCCCACCAGAACACCACCGTGGCCACGAACATGAGGATGCCAGGGATCCCGAACGCCACAGCACCGCCGTACTTCTTCAGGAAGATGGGCATGAGCAGGGAGGCGAAGAACGAGCCGAAGTTGATGATCCAGTAGAAGGCATCGAAGACGACCTTGGCCAGGTGCTTGTTCGTCTGGTCGAACTGGTCCCCCACGAACGAGGCCACGCAGGGCTTGATCCCGCCCGAGCCCAGGGCGATGAGCGCGAGGCCGGCGTAGAAGCCGTGGCGGTGGTCCTCGAAGATGGCGAGACACGCGTGCCCCGCGCAGTAGACCAGGGACAGCCAGAGGACGGTCCGGTACTTCCCCAGGAAGCGGTCGGCCAGCCAGCCGCCCAGGAGGGGGAAGAAGTAGACGCCGATCACGAAGGTGTGGAAGAGGTCCTTGGCCGCGCCCGGGCGCTCTCCCTCCGGGAGGTACAGGAGCAGCGACCCCACCAGGAAAGGGGTGAGGATGTTGCGCATCCCGTAGAACGAGAAGCGCTCGCATCCTTCATTGCCGATGATGTAGGGGATCTGGCGGGGCATCCGTGACATGGCCGCCCACTCTACCGGAAAACTGGCGAGGCGCTCGACCCTGTCCTAGACTGCCGCGGCTCGTTTCACCACACCAACATCGGGAAGGGGTTTTCATGAAGCGGATCGCCGTCGTGTTCGCGCTCTCGCTCTGCACCACCGCCGCCATGGCCCAGGAGGCCCGGCCCGGCGACCAGTGGACCGTGCCCACGTGCCAGCGCATCGCCGGGACGTCGTCCCTGGCGATCACCTCCGACGAGGGGTCCTCCCTGATCCTCTCCGGCCGGCCGCTGCAGCCGACCAGCTACTCCTACGGCATCGCCGTCCTCCGCGACGTGCCCAACACCATGCTGCTCGCCTTCGACCGCACGGTCATGCGCTCCGACACCGCGGGCTGCCGCTGGATGCCGCTGGGCGACGTGCCCACCACCTCGGACGGGTTCCCCATCCGGCTCGCCGCCGCCCGGGGAGACCGCGCCTTCGCCTGGTCGGAGAACCGCAACGATCTCGCCCGCATCGACGCCAAGACCATCACACCCCTGCGCGCACCGGTGGACTCCGTGGTCGGCCTGGCCACCCATGCCTCCGACGCCGACACCCTGCGCCTGGTGGGGGGCGGCTCCATCTGGGAGTCGACCGACGGCGGGCTGAGCTTCAAGCCGGTGGGTGCCCGCATCCCCACCAGCAGCTTCCTCTTCTACCGGGGAGCCTTCGATCCCGCGAGCCTGGACCACGTGGTGGTCGGCGTCGCGGGAGGCGCCTACGTCACCTTCGACGGCGGCGCCACCTGGTCCGCCTCCACCGGTCTCTCCTCCACGGGGACGGGGCCGGTCAACGTGTTCGAGATCGTGGTCTCGCCCGCGGATCCCGGCACGGTGTTCGCCGAGGCGCTGGACATCGCGGAGCTGGACGCCGGCGGGCCCGGCCGCCACATCTACCTGTCGCGGGACGGCGGGCTCACCTTCCACCCCGTGGTCACGCCGAGCTCCGAGGTGGTGCTGATCAACCAGAACCCCATGGCGGCCCACCCCATCAACGCCGACGTCGTCTACTTCACCTACGGCGCCTCGTTCTTCGGCTACGGCGCCGACCTCTACCGCTACGACGACCGTACCGGGACCGTCACCAAGACCCACAACACGTACCACGGCCTCAAGGTGATCGACTTCAACCCTGTCGATCCCGCGTGGATGTACCTGGGCCTGAGCAAGGAGCAGGTGAACTGACTAGCGCATGGTGGCGGAGGGTGGCCGCTGCTCGATCCGCACCTCCGTCACCAGCGTCTTCCCCTCCCGGAAGATCTCCAGGCGCACGGTGGCGTCGATCCCCAGCAGGTAGAGCCAGTGCTGGAAGTCGGACACGGCGAAGATGCGGTGCTCGTCCATCTTGGTGAGCACGTCGCCGGCCCGGATCCCCGCCCGCGAGGCGGGGCTCGGCTCGAAGACGTCGTCGATGTAGACCCCGGTCAGGGGCGTGCTGGGAAGCCGCCGCCGCACGGCCGCGCTGAGGTCGAGCACGGAGATCCCGATCCAGGGGGACCGGCTGCTCTCCTTGATCTGGAGGGCGCGGTAGAGGGTGAGCACCAGGTCCATGGGTAGCGCATTCACGCTCCCCGGGCCGGGCACGGTGAGCCCCACGACCTCCCCGCGGATG
>DASUFT010000119.1:0-2349 GCA_036274395.1 Candidatus Polarisedimenticolaceae bacterium
GACCGCGAGGCGGGCCTGTGGCTGCACGAGTGGGGACACAACGTCGGCCTCGCGCACGTCGACGACACGCGCGCCGTCATGCACGGGGTCATCTTCTCCGCGGACCTCCTGAGCGGGGAGGAGTGCGACGCGTTCCACGCCCCTCTTTCCGCCACCGACCTCACGCCGCTGGTCTCCGACGTCTGTGGCGACGCGGATGCGGACGGGATCGCAGGGGGGGCGGACCACTGCGCGTCGGCGTTCGACCCGGACCAGGCGGATGCCGACGCCGACGGGCTGGGAGATGCGTGCGATCCCTGCCCCGCCGCTCCGCGCCCGCCGAGCCCGACCCTCCTCTCTCCCGCCGACGGCGCCGACAACCGGCCGGGGATGCCGGGCCTGCAGTGGGGGGAGGTGCCCGGTGCGGTGACCTACGACGTCCTCGTGTTCACCGCGGTGGGCGAGCTCGAGGCGCGGGCGGAGACGGCCTCGCCCAGCTGGACGGTGGCCGCTCCCCTGCAGGCGGGGAGCACCTACTCCTGGATGGCGCGGGCCACCACGCCCTGCGGGATCGGCCCCTGGAGCCGGTCCGCCGCCTTCACCACCTGTGCGCTGGCCGCGCCCGCGCTGCTCGGACCCGACGACGGCGCCGTCACCGCGGTCCTGGGGCTGTACCTGGTGTGGTCGCACGTGACCGGGGCCACCGACTACGTGGTGCAGGTGGCGCGGGATCCGGCCTTCACCGAGGAGGTGCAGCAGATCACGGTGCGGGAGAACCTGGTGCATCCCGCGCTGGACCCGGGGACGGCGTACTACTGGCGCGTGCGGGTGCGCGGCGTGTGTGGCGAAGGAACCTGGAGCCCGCCGCGATCGCTGACCACCTGCCGGACGCCGGACGCCGCGCTGAGCCGTCCGGCCGACGGCGCGACCGTGCGCACGCGGGCGCCGATGCTCGACTGGCAGGACGTCGCGGGCGCCACCCAGTACATGGCGGAGGTGGCGCTCGATCCGGCGTTCACCGAGGTCGTGCGGAGCGCGCCCGCGTGGGAGAGCCTGTTGCGCGTGGACCCGCCCCTGCGCGGCGGCCCCGCTCCCTACTACTGGCGCGTCGCCGGACAGGGGGCATGCGGGGACGGGGGCAGTGGCGTGTTCGCGTTCCGGGTCTGTCCCGCGCAGTCCGGGGGCGCCGATCTCTGGCTCGATCTGCCGCCGCTCCCGGGAGGGGGCCGCGCGGAGCCCGCGGTGACGTACGACCCGGTGCGCCACCGCACCCTGGTGTTCGGGGGGTGCGGCGGCCCCGGATGCGACCAGGATCCGGCACCGCTGGCGGGCGACCTCTGGGCGTACGACCACCGGAGCGGCGCCTGGAGCCGGCCGGTGGTTTCGGGGAGTCCTCCCTCCCCGCGCATGGGGGCGCACGCCCTCTACGACCCGGTCCGGGACCGCGTGCTCCTGTTCGGAGGGCGGCGGTGGGCCTCGGATGCGACACCCATGCTCGACGTTTCCGCGCTGGCGCTGGCAGGAACGCCCACCTGGAGCACGCTCGTGGGCACCGGCGAGGTGCCCGCCTTCCCCGTGGGCTTCACCTGGGCCGCCTACGACAGCCGCCGCGACCGCCTCCTCGTCGGCACGTTCGCCGGCACGCGGCTGCATGTGCTGGATCTCGCGACCGCCACGTGGACCAGCGCGACGACGCCTAGCCCGCCCCAGCCCGGGCACCCCATCCAGCGCGGCGGCTCCGTGGTGCTCGATCCGGGCGGCGACCGCCTCCTGTGCTTCGGCGGCCTCTGGGAGGACGGCGCGGCGCGCGCCTTCCGGAACGCCGTGAGCGAGCTGCGCCTGGACGCTCCCCTCCTCGACTGGGTGGAGCTGCAGCCGGCCGGTGCGCTCCCCGCGCCGCGCGCGCACCAGGCCGTGGTCTACGATCCTGCGGGGCGGCGTCTTCTCGTCCAGGGTGGCTGGTGGGGGAGCGTCTACGGGGACGCCTTCCAGGACGACGATGCCTGGCAGCTCTCGCTCCCGCCGGGCGGGGCGATGGAGTGGAGCGCCCTGCCGGCCGCGGGGATGGGGGGCGAGCGCATGGGGCACGGTGCCGTGGCCATTCCCGGAGAGATGGCCGTCTTCGGTGGGGCGGGCCCTCCGGGCGCGCTACCCCGGGCGGCGAACCTCGCCCTGAGCTATGCGGGTGCGCGGGCGGGCTCGCGCCCATGCGCGCCGCGCACGGGGCGCCAGGGGCGCTGAAGCTAGAGCGTCAGCGCGCGCACGCGCACCACGCCGGGGATCCGCCGCAGCGCTTCCAGCACCTCCGCCGGGACCGGCTGGTCCACGTCCACCAGGAAGATGGCCTGGGCTCCGGGGGCGGTGCGCCCC
>DASUFT010000120.1:0-2326 GCA_036274395.1 Candidatus Polarisedimenticolaceae bacterium
CCTCGGGCGTGGACCAGAGCGTCCACAGCTCGCGTGCCTGCATTCCGGCGACCACCAGACCCAGTCCCAGGCACGCCAGAGCAAGCCGGCCGATGCGCATCAGAACGGGCAGGCGTTGATCACACGCTGGCGGCAAGCGGAGAGGCTCGCGGGCCGCTCCGATCCGTCGCCGCGCTTCCCGTAGGAGCCTTCGCACTGGACCTCGTAGGGAACGGCGAGGTAGTAGGAGTCCTCTTGCGAGGGAGTCAAGGTGATGCGCATCGGCCCCCCGAGTGCCCTCAAAATACCGCGCCGGATCTCAGGAGGGAAGCGCGATGTACCCATCT
The DNA here is from genome assembly GCA_036274395.1 of Candidatus Polarisedimenticolaceae bacterium. Classification (GTDB taxonomy): domain Bacteria; phylum Acidobacteriota; class Polarisedimenticolia; order Polarisedimenticolales; family DASUFT01; genus DASUFT01. Next base: position 327 of record DASUFT010000120.1, read on the forward strand.
GGAAGCTGCCTCTGTGGAGCGGTTCGGTTCGAGATCACCGGCCCTTTTCTGCGCGCCGGACACTGCCATTGCTCACGCTGCCGCAAGCACTCCGGCACCGCCGTCTGCACCCAGGCTCGCGTGCGGCGCGAGTATTTTCGCCTGCTCGCCGGCGAGGCCTCGATCCGCGTCTACCGCCCGGCAGACGGCGCGGCGGTCAAGGCGTTCTGCCTCACCTGCGGCTCCAGCCTGTTCGGGGGGAGCTGGCCGGAGGGGCAGGAGGTCTCGATCCGCCTGGGCGCGTTCGACGGCGATCCCGGCGTCCGCCCCCAGTACCACACGTTCGTGGCCTCACGGGCACCCTGGGACGAGATCACGGATGCCCTGCCCCAGTTCCCGGGGGCAGGGCCGCCGTCGGCGGTCTAGCGTTTGCGCTGGTAGGTTCCGATCAGCTCCGCCTGCGCCAGCACGTGTCCCTCCATCGCCTGCTCGAGCGTGGCCTTGCTCGGCCCCTGCAGGTCGGGGAGGACCGTGTCCAGGGCGTAGAGCCGGTGGCTGTAGCGGTGGCGTCCGGAAGGGGGACAGGGGCCGCCGTAGGCGGTCTTTCTCCAGCCGTTTCTTCCCTGCAGCGCCCCCTTGGGGAGCGCGCCCCCGGGGGCGAGGTTCTTCGCAGCCGGCGGCAGGTTGTAGACGATCCAGTGCACCCAGGTCCCCCCGGGGGCATCTGGATCATCCACGATCAGGACCAGGCTCCTGGCACCGGCGGGAATCGCGGACCAGGACAGCGGCGGAGCCGTGTCCGACCCGTCACAGGTGTAGGTGGAAGGAATCTCGGCACCGGGAGCGAACGCCTCCGAATGCAGGACCATGCCCGGTCCTCCGGCGAGCAGCAGGCTGGATAGAACGAGCGCGAACGTGGCGGACCTCGATGCGCCTCCCCGGGCGCAAGCCGAGGTTACACCCGCCGCGTCAGCGGCGGCGAGGCCGCACGGGGGCGGGCACGGGCTTCCGCGCCTGCGCCGTCCCGGCAGCCCAGCCGGCCAGAAGGCCGAGTACGAACCCGACGATGCTCATCGCTCCCTTTCGTCCCGCGCACGGAGAGATACGGTGGAGACAGCGGCGAGGCAAATGCAATCCTCAAGTCGCCTCCAAGAGGGTTCGAAGCTTCCCCACCGTGTTCCAGTTCCGCCCCGTGCCACGGGTGCCGAGCTTCTTCTCGATCAGGGGCATGGTGAGGCGGGAGCGGCCGACACCGTCGGGATAGGCAATGTAGATCTCGCGGCCCTTGCCCCGGACCTGCTCGCGGTCGCGGATCGCCTTCTGGAGGTCGGCCACCCTGGCCGCCGTCACCCCGTCCTTGAGGAAGAGCACCAGCAGGCGGCGGGGGTCGTCCCTGGCCATCTTGGGGAAAGGGTTCTCAGCCTGGATGCGCTCCAGGTCCTTGCCGGAGCGGACGAAGAATTCGGTGGTGAACCCGAACTCCTTTGCGACCGCCTTCTCCAGCAGAGACTCCAGCGCATCCGGTCTCTTGCCCGCGCTCTCGAAGACCACGTTCCCGCTCTGCAGCAGCGTGCGCACATCGGTCAGGCCGGCGTCCTCGCAGCAGGTGCGCAGTGCGGCCATGCTCACCTTCTGATGGCCAGCGACGTTCACGGCCCGGAGTAGTGCGGCGTAGCGCATGGCTGCTCACCTCGGCACGAACTCGAGCGTGGCGGCGCGGCGCCTGGGACTCCTGAAGCCACGCACGTACTTCACCGATCCCGGCGTCGGGTACTTCTCGGCGTAGGCCGCGTCCACGGCGTCCCGCAGGCGCTCGCTCGTCACGGGAACGGCACGGATGCGGATCGCGCGCTCCCCGACCGTGATGGTGCCCAAGGGATCTTCGAGAAAGGTCCGATACCATCCGCCCTCCTCGAGCGTGTACGAGCGGGCGAAGACGCGACCTTCCACGACCACGGCCCAGACGCCGATGAACCGATGGGCGGAGCGCGCGCCGGCGCGCACGCCGAGAATCTTGCTGG
>DASUFT010000121.1:0-13054 GCA_036274395.1 Candidatus Polarisedimenticolaceae bacterium
GTTGGCGGGATTGTGCAGGGGCGCCAGCTCGATGCAGTCCGTGATGCCGTGCACCACCTCGTCGTCGATGCGCACGGAGAGCTGGAAGCGTTCCCCCCCGTGCACCACCCGGTGTCCCACCGCGTGCACGTCTCCCAGGGAGCGGACGGCGCCGATCCCGGACTGCGGCGACACCGCCCAGCGCAGCACGCGGTCGATCGCGGCCCGGTGGTCGCGCACGGGCGCCGAGTCCACCACCGGCGCCTTCCCCGCCGCCTGAAGCGTGATCACGCTCAGGCTGCCGATGCGCTCCACCACGCCCCGGGCCAGGCGCACGTCGGCGTCCCGGTCGATCTTTCCGAGATCGGTCTCGATGATCTGGAACTTGAGGGTGGAGGAGCCGCAGTTCAGGACCAGGACGTTCATCGGTCCTGGGACTCTACCCGAAGAGGCACGAGCTCGGCGTCCACCCCCTCCGGCCTCACGTGAAGGAGGGCGACGGTCACCGGCAGGTCGAACCGCCTGGGCCCGCAGCTTCCCGGGTTGACGTAGAGCACGCCGCGCTGGCGGCGGATGAGGGGGCGGTGGGTGTGGCCGCTGACCACCACCTGGATGCCGGCGGCGGCGGGGTCGAGATCGATCTCATGGAGGTCGTGGAGGACGTGGACGAGCAGCCCGGCCAGCTCCACCGTGTCTGTGAGGGGGAGCGCCTCCGCCCACCCCCCACGATCCACGTTCCCCCGCACCACGGTCACCGGGAAGCGCGCGCGCAGCGCGTCCAGGACCTCCCGCGAGCCCACGTCACCGGCGTGCACCAGGTGCCCGGCCCCCTGGAGGGCATGGAGCGCTTCCGGGCGGAGCAGGCCGTGGGTATCGGAAAGGAGGCCGAAGCGGCGGACCGCCGCCCCGGCCTCCCCCTTCACTGACCGGTACCGGATCCCTGGTTGCCGCCGCCCTTGTCGACGTCCACCTCGACCTTGTCGGGGACGACGCTGTCGCGCCCGCCCCCTCCGCGATTCATGAAGTAGAAGACGGCGCCCAGGGCGATCAGGACCAGGACGACGATGGCCACGACGGCCGTGCTGTTGCTGCTGCTCGACTCCTCAGCCATGGGGAACCTCGGGAACGCTGCGGCAGGACGTTGCTTCCTACCTACCAGCCGCGGGCGGCGGCGTCAACTCGCGGGCGGCGTGCGGATCCGCCCCCCCGTACTTCTTCTCTCCGGCCTCGATCGCCACCTGCAGCCGGTTCCCGGGCGGGGGCAGCGGACATGTGGCGTAAGGGGTGAACGCACAGGGCGGGTTGTAGGCCCGGTTGAAGTCGAGGACGATCTTGCCGTCCCTGGGAAGGTCGGCGTAGAGGAACCGTCCACCCCCGTACGTCTGCCGTCCGCTGGTCGCGTCCTTGAAGACGAAGAGCAGCTCCGTGGCGTCCGGCTCCTCCAGGATCGGCTCCAGCGTGACGGGGACGCCGCCCAGGGTGAACCTGGCCAGGCCCGGGACCTGCACGGACTCGTGCGTTCCCTGGGCGGTGGCGATCATCCGCTGCCGGGGCTCGGGGTAGGGGTCCCAGGCGGCCTCGATCCTCCACGACGCCTCGATGGGCCAGCTCTCGATCCCCTTGAAGTCGCGCAGCACGGCACTGGCGGGGTCCTTGGCCCGGATCCCCCACTTGATCCCGCGCTTGATCGCCGTCAGCCGGAGGCGCCCCACCTGGAGCACGTCCGGCTCCGCCTGGTCGTCGCCGCGCAGGAGCCTCGGCCCGGCCAGGGGCTTCCCGGCGAGGAGCACCGCACCCGGCTCCGGCTGGACGGTGATGCCGCGGACGCTCGCGTGGAAGGACCCCGCGTGCGCCGGTCCGTCCGGCAGGACGATCTCGTTGTCGGGCGCCGAGCCGAAGCGGCGCGGCGCCGCGTCGATCCAGTGCAGCCCGACCAGGCTGAGCCAGCCCTCGGGGGAGCGCAGCCGCGCCAGGCGCGCCTCGCGCCACTGCGCGTCCGCCTTCTGCCACGCCGCGGTCTCGGCGGCTCCGGCGCTCCCTCCCAGCATCAGGATTGTAAGAATCGTGACCATGCGCATGGCGGTTCTTGTACCACGCGCGCGTATCCGTGGCACGCGTCCGACTTTTTGCGGGTCGGGGCGTAAAAAAACGGACGGCGACGCGGAACCGCGAGGGCAGGTCGGGCGTTTCATGGAGCGACGGCGGGCCGCGGGAACGGACCCGGCGGAAGGTGGGCCAATGAAGACTTTGGGTGGCGTCGGTGCCGTGGTGATGGGAGCGATGCTCCTCCTCACGGTCAAGATCGGTCCTGCCGAACCCCAGCCGGCTTCCTCCACCTTCGCGAAGATGCATCCCCTGGCCGCGTTCGCCGCCGTCCCGGAGGCGCCGCCGCGCAGTACCCCCGCGGCGGCGCCGGTTCCCGGCGCCGCCACCCGTCCCACGACGGCCGAGCGCCGCGTGCTCGTGGTGGTTCCCCGTACCGGGAAGGATGCGCCGCAGGGCCGGAAGGATGCGCTCCAGATCCAGGTCCCCCGGGCGTTCGAGTGCAGCTTCGAGCTGGAGCTGCCCGCCAACTTCTCCGCGCTCTAGTCTTGGCTTTTGCCGCTGCCGCGGAAGCGGTCGGCCTCCTCCTCGAACAGCACGTTGAAGCTGGTGAGCGTGCCGTAGCACCCCGTGACGTAGCCCTGCAGCTGCACCTTCAGCGCTTCCGGGATCTCGGCGCCGTTGATCTGCTGCTCCAGCACGCGCAGGCGGTTCCGGACCATCACCACCTTGTGGAAGAAGGTGTCGATGGGCCACGACTTCTCCTGGATGCCGGCCCGGCCGGGACGGAGCACCAGCTCGCCCCCTTGCCACCGTCCACCCAGGGAGGTGGGCGAGAGCCCCAGCTCCTCCCGCACCACACGGCGCAGCATCCGCTCGAGATCCTCCGGTCCGGCCGTGCTCGGGTCCATCGGGCCCTCCCTCCGCTCGGCGACGGGGATGGTCGTCGTCCGTTCCGGCCGCGCGCGCTCGTCGCGCGGGCCGCCCCGGTACTGGTGCTGGCTTCCGCAGTAATCGCAGATCACGCGCACCACGTCCCCGGCGACGGCGGTCACGGTGTGGCGGCGCGCGGTCTTGCAGGCGGCGCAGTGGTCCTCGATCCCCTGGCCCACGCGGAAGGACATGGGCGCGAGTGTATCAGCGCGCCAGCGCGCTCACGGCCTCCAGCACGCGGCGGCAGCCCTCGCGGAAGGATGCCCTCGGCGGGAGCAGGCTGACCACGAGGTACCCCTCGCGGGGGAAGTCGAAGAAGTAGCCCGGCTGCACCGCCACCCGGTGCACGTCGAGGATCCGCAGGGCCAGCGCCTCCTCGTCGAGCAGCGCGGGGACGCGCAGCACCGCCGTCCAGCCGCCGCCCACCGGCAGCACGGAGACCTCCGGCGCGTGCCGCGCCAGCTCCCGCAGCGCGGCCAGGTTCTCCCGGCAGCGTCCGGCGATCGCCTCGCGCACCGGGCGCGCACCTCGCAGCAGCGCGGGAAGCGCGCGCTGCACGGGGGTGGCCACGGACAGGTACTGGTCGGCGAGGTAGGCCAGGCGCTCCATCGCCTCCCGGACCGGACGCCCCTCCCCCGACACCGCGATCCAGGCCAGCTTGAGCTGCGGCAGCCCCAGCTCCTTCGAGAGCCCGCCCAGGGTGAAGGTGAGCGGCCCCGCGTCCACGGCCGAGGGGCCGGGGGCGCTCTCCAGCGGGAAGGCGCGGAACACCTCGTCCACGATCAGCGCCGGAGAGGCCGCGGCGAGCGCGGCCAGGCTCTCGCGCTCGAGATACGACCCCGTGGGGTTGTTCGGACTCACGGCCACCACCGCCCGCACCCCCGGGGACAGGCTCGCCGGCTCCGGGCGCCACCCGTCCTCGGGGTCGAGGCGGTAAGGAAGAGGCCGCAGACCTTCCAGGCGCGCCAGGTGCTCGATCAGCGGGTAGGACGGCACCGGATGGGCGACCGCGTCCCCGCCGTCCGCCAGGAGCTTGAACAGGAGCGCGTACGCCTCGCTGGTGGAGGCGGTCAGCACGATGCGCTCCGGCGGCACGCCGGCCATCCCCGCCACCGCCTCCCGGGCGGAGAGCATCCCCCTTGGATCGGGAACGTAGCGGAGCCCGCCGGGATCGGCGAGCGGCGCCAGGAGGTCCGCGGGGTAGGGAAGGCCGCACAGCGTGGGGTTCGAGACGGTCAGGTCGTGCTCGGCGGAAAGCTCGGCCCGGCGGCGCGCCAGCGCGTTCGGTGTCAGGTCCTCCGGCAGGCGGCGCGAGAACATGACGGGAAGGTTAGCGGACGCTGCCCGCACCGAGGCCGGCGCCCCGCCCGGTGGACCACGCCCACTGGAAGTTGTGCCCGCCGATGGGACCGAAGGCGTCCAGGGCCTCGCCGCACACGTGGAGCCCGGGATGGAGCCGGCTCTCCAGGGAGCGCGCATCCACCTCTCCCAGATCGAGGCCGCCCCCCGTCACCTCCGCTTTCTTGTACCCCTCGTCCCCCGTGCAGGGGAGCGGGTAGGCGGTGAGGCGCGAGAGCAGCGCCATGCGCTCCCGGCGGGGGAGCTGGGCGAGCGGGCGCGCGGCGGGGACGCCCGCCTCCGCGAGGAGCTGGTCGGCCAGACGTGCCGGCAGGTGGGTGCGCAGCACCGCGCCCGCGCTCCGGGACGAAGGGGCGAGCGCGTCCTCCCAGGCACCGTCCGCCATCGATCTCCAGCGCACCCGCAGCGAAGGGATCGCCTCCCCGCGCAGGCGGGCGCGCGTCACCAGGTGCGCGAGGTCGAGCACGGCCGGCCCGCTGTACCCCCGGTGCGTGAAGAGAAACCCACCCGCGGTGCGGGGCCGTCCGTTGGGGCCGCGCAGCTCGACGTCGAGGGAGAGGCCCGCCAGGTGCGCGTGCGGCGCCGCCTCGGACAGGAGAGGGGTCAGCGCGGGATAGGTGGGCTGCATCCGGTGCCCCAGGGCGGCGAGCGCGCGCAGGCCGGTGCCGTCGCTCCCGGTGGCGGGGACGGAGAGGCCACCCGTGGCCAGGACCACGCGCGCGGCGCGCACCGCGGGAGCGCCGGCCAGCGCGACCTCCCACTCCGCCCCCTCCCGGCGCAGGCTCTGCATCGTGCACAGGAACCGGACGTCCACCCCCTCCCGGCGGGCCAGCGCGAGCAGGCCGTCGCGCACGTCGCGGGCGCGGTCGCTCCGGGGGAAGAGCTTCCCCGTCGCTTCCTCGAGCGCCAGGGGGAGCCCCACCTCCTGCTCGAAGAAGCGCCGCTGCTCCGCGAGCGGCCAGGCGAGGAGGAGGCGGCGCACCAGGGCGGCGGAGCCCTCGGAGACGAAGCGCTCGGGGGCGGCGAGGGAGGGGAGGACGTTGCACCGCCCGCCGCCGCTGGCCAGGATCTTCCGCCCGCCGTCGGCGGTGCGCTCGAGCAGCACCACGCGCGCGCCCGCCCGCGCCGCGAAGATCGCCGCGGTGATCCCCGCGGCCCCCGCCCCCACGACCGCCACTAGAATGGACGCACCCCTCGCACCAAAACCATGAAGGCTAGCAGCACCAGGAGGCGACCGATGGACAGCAGGCTCGCGTACTTCCTGCTCGGGGCCGTGGTGGTCGCCGGCGTGAGCGCCGCCGGGGGCACCTGCCCCCCGGGGTTCCGCTGCGCCGGGACGGAGACGGGCCCGACCTGTCAGATCGAGGAGGGACCGTTCCGCGGCGAGACGGGCGTGCGCGTGGACGGGCGGTGCCTGCGCTCCTCCGAGGCGGGGGCGGGCGCCGCGCACACGCACGTGATCGAGCCCGGGCACTGCCCGCTCTGCGGCGGCGGGGCGGACGAGTTCCTGGCCTTCAACGTGCAGACGGCAGCGCCTCCGGCCTCCTCGCGGCGTCTGCTGCGCTGCCTCACCTGCGGGAACCTGTTCACCGACGTACCCTGACGGGCGCATGCAGCCTCACCTGCGGGAGCGCACGCCGGAGGAGATCGCGCGCGACCTCGCGATCTCGCTTCCGGCCGCGCGCCGCCTCTGCGTGAAGGCCCTCTGGGAGGACGCCGAGGATCTCGGGGACCGCCTGGAGGTGGTGGATCGGCAGCGTGCGCAGGACGGCTTCGTGAAGTACCTGTTCCGCGGCGCGGACGGCGTCCCCTTCGAGGCCGTGCGCATTCCGCTGCATCGGCCCCGCTGGAGCGTGTGCGTCTCCTCCCAGGCCGGCTGCGCCATGGGGTGCGCGTTCTGCGCCACCGCCCGCTTGCTCCGGCGCCGCAACCTGGAGGCCTGGGAAATGTTGGAGCAGGTGCTCACCGTGCGCCGGGAGGGGAGAGAGCGCCCGGTGACGAGCGTGGTCTTCCAGGGACAGGGGGAGCCGCTCCACAACCTCGGCGCCGTGCTCCGCGCCGCCGAGCGCCTGCGCTGTCCCACGGGCCTGCGCATCCGCGGCGAGAACATCACGCTCTCCACCGTGGGCCTGCTTCCGGAGCTGCGGGAGCTTGCCGCGCTCGACCTCCCCTACCGTCTGGTGCTCTCCCTGCACTCCGCGTTCTCAGAGAAAAGGGCGGCGCTCGTCCCCACCGGCCGGCGCTTCGCCGTGCCCGACCTGCTGGAGCCTCTCCTGGCGCGGGCACGGAGCCGGCGTGAGCCCGTGCACCTGGCCTGGGTGCTCATCGCCGGCTTCAACACGGGGGAGGAGGAGGCGGCGGAGCTCGGCCGCCTGCTCGGCGGAACGCCGGTGCGCCTGTCGCTCGTCGACGTCCGGGACGAGAGCGGCCGCTTCGCGGCACCGGAGGAGGCGGAGCGCAACGCCTTCCTCGATGCCCTGCGGCGCAACGGGCTGGCCTTCGTGCGGCGCTACTCGGGAGGGGCCGACATCCGCGCCGCGTGCGGCACGCTCAGCTCGAACTCGGCCACCACGGGGAGGTGATCGCTGGCCAGGCGGGCGCTCCTGAGGCGCCCGGCATGGCAGTCGAGCAGGCGCAGCGGTCCCCGGTAGTAGAAGCGGTCGAGCGGTCCCCTGGGCGAGAAGGAGGGATAGGTGCGCAGCGCCCGGCTCCGGAAGCCGGGAGGGCGGGTGGCGCAGCGGAAGTCGAACACCTCCACCAGCACCGGCTCCAGCAGCGAACGCCAGTCGTTGAAGTCTCCCCCCACCAGGCAGGGGTGCGCCCGGTGCAGGCCACGCATCTCGTCGGAGCCCAGCAGCAGCCCCACCTGCCGGGCGCGCTCGCGCGCGGACAGTCCCAGGTGGAGGTTGAACACGTCGAGCACGACGCCTTCCGCCACCGCGAGCGTGGTGTGCTGGCAGCCGCGGCGCTTCAGCGGCCCCACCGTGAGGTCGATGTTGCGCTCCCGCAGGATGGGCCAGCGGGAGAGGGTGGCGTTGCCGTAGCGTCCCTTGCGCAGGGAGACGTTGTGCCCCACCGCCCGGTGGGGGAAGCCGAGCTGGGACGACAGCTCCCGGGCCAGGTCCAGCTCGCGGGAGCGGGGGACCCCCTCGTCCACCTCCTGCAGGAGCACGAGGTCGGGCGCGTAGTGGGAGACGATCTCCACGATGCGCTGGGGCCGGAACCGCCGATCCACCCCGATGGCCCGGTGGATGTTGTAGGTCAGGACCCGCAGGCGCATGGCGGGAAGTGTGGCACGGCTATCATGGCGCATGCCCGTGACGCTGCCGCTGGTGATCCTGGGGGGAAGCGATCGCCGGGCCGCCACCCTCCCCGAGGCGGCGGCCGGGAAGCATCCGCTGACCGGCTACAAGGGCGTGGACGTGCGCCTGGGCGGGCGTCCGCTCATCGAGGTGGTGGCGGAGCGGTTCCTGGCCAGCGGCACCTTCTCTCCCGTCTACGTCGCCGGTCCCGAGCCCGTGTACCGGGGCCTGGCGCCGGGGGCGACGCTCATCCCTACCGACGGCAGCTTCGGCCGGAACGTCAAGGTGGCGATGGACCGGATGCGCGCCGCCCACCCCGGGGCCCGGATCGCCTTCACCACCTGCGACATCGTCCCCGATCCCGCCGATCTGGTCCTGGTCACGGAGCGGCTCGCGGCGGATGCGCCCGCGGACGTCTGGTTCCCGCTGATCCGGATCCGGGAGAGCACGGGGGGGCTGGGGGCGTCCGCCTGGAAGCCCTCGTACCAGGTGCGCGTGGGAGCCGGCAGCCAGCGGGTGCTCCCGGGACACCTGGTGGTGGTCCGGCCGGAGGCCATCCGCCTGGACTTCTTCGACCGCCTCCTGGACGAGGGATACGGCACGCGCAACCGCGGGGTCCTCCTCCGGCGGACGCTGATGATCCGCCGCCTCCTGGGCGCGCTGGCGCGGGCCGAGGTCCGGTCGGTTGCCGCGGGGGTGGTCCCCACCCTGACCACGGCCCTCTTCCGCATCGCCCTGTGGGGGGCGCGCGGCCTGGCCTCGGGCACGCTCCGCCAGGAAGAGCTCGAGCGACTGACCGATCCCCTGTTCGTGGACCCCGCCTACCGCCGGGCCCACCCGGAGGGGCGGTTCCGCCTTCCCATCGTCGACGCCCCCAGCCTGGCCCTGGACATCGACACCGAGGAGGAGGCGGAGGAACGCGGGGTGGAGGTCGGGCGGGGTTAAGATCGGGGTCTCCGGAGGCACCATGCGTCACATCCTTGCCGCTCTCCTCCTCGTTGGCGTGACGGACTCCGTCCTGGCGGCACTCGGCACCGAGGCGAACAGCCGCACCATCCAGCAGGCCTCGGCGCTTTGCCGCAAGGGCGCGAAGGCGCTCCAGCAGGGGGACAAGGCGCGCGCCAGCGAGAGCTTCGAGAAGGCGCTGGCCGTGTTCCCCGATTTCCCGGACGCCCATCTCGGCCTCGGACACCTGGCCATGGCCGAGGCCCGCTTCGACGACGCGCTCCAGAACTACCAGCGGGCGCGTCAGGGCTACCTCTCCTTCGGCGGCATCCTCCAGGGCCTCCGGGAGGAGAACTACCGGGAGACGCAGCGGCGCATGGGACAGGTGCGCGACCAGATCAGCAGCCTGGGCCGCAGCACCACCAACGCCCGCACCGATCCCCGCACCGAGGCGGAGATCACGCGCAACCTCACCTTGCTGCAGGACGAGCTGCGGCGCCTGGAAGCCATCGAGCCCCCGAAGGAGAACGCGGGCTCGGACCCCCCGGCCGAGGTCTGGTTCTACATCGGGAACGCCCAGTTCAAGCTGGAGAAGTACGACGAGGCGCGCGCCGCCTGGGAGACGAGCGCGCAGCTCAATCCCAGCTTCGCCATGATCCACAACAACCTGGCGGTGATCTACTGGAAGGCGGGACGCTTCAACGACGCCCAGACGGAGCTGGCCACCGCGGAGCGGCTGGGGTTTCCCGTGAACCCGAAGATGAAGGAAGACCTGGCCAGGGCCAGCGGCGCCGCCGTGCGGCACTGATCGCGCGAGCGGTGTGACTCGTCTTCAGGGGACGACGTCGAAGCTCGAGCTTTGCGCCTCGCGCTCGATCTGCCCGTGACCGGCGAGGCTCACCCCGCTCACCGCACAGATGAAACGGGCGGGACCGAGGGGCGCATCCTCGGGAACGACGAAGAACACGTTGACGATAAAACCATCTTCCGGGTGCAGGAGCATGGGAACGCCCGTGTTGGTGAGACGCTCGACCTTGCCGTCGGCGAATTCCACCTGGAGCTCGATTCGCGTGCGCACGTCGCCGTGGGTGGTGTTGAGGACGAAGCAGCCACCTTCGTTCGCCGACCCTGGATTGGCCGTCGGCCACGTGACCTCCGTCTCCACGTAGAGGAGGTCGTAGTTCGGCGGAGCGGCGTGGGCGAGGGCGGGCACGGCGAGCACGGCGAGCACGGCCAAGGAACGGAGCAGAAACCGGCGCATGGTGGATCCTCCTGGTTTTCTCCTCATATACGGCGAGTGCGCTCGGGAAGCAGGCAAGAGAGCGTGAGAGGATGGAAAGCTCCAACCGGAGGACGGTCATGGATCACCCGTCGGATCAGTTCCCCACCGACCCGGCCGGTCTGCCGGATGCGACAGGTCCGGAAGTGGTCGAGCTGGAGCACGGCGACCAGTTCGAGCTGCGCATCGGCCCGGTTGCCAAGCGGCTGGGAGAAGCGCACGTGCGCATGCTGGCCTACAACCGCTCCATCCCCGGTCCCACCCTGCGGGTTCGACAAGGTGCCGAGGTGGCGATCCGGGTCCTCAACGAAGGTGATCTCGAGGCGACCGTGCACTGGCACGGGCTGCGGCTGGACAACCGGTACGACGGCACGGCTCACACGCAGCGTCCCATCCCCGTGGGCGGTGAATTTCTCTACCGTGTCCGATTCCCCGATCCGGGTGTGTACTGGTATCACCCGCTCATTCGCGAGGACTACGGCCAGGAGATGGGTCTCTACGGCAACATCGTGGTCGTCCCCTCGGAGGCCGGCTACTGGCCGCCGGCGGATCGGGAGATCGCCCTCACCCTGGACGACGTCCTGCTGGAGGAGGGACGCGTCGCGCCGTTCAGCCGGTCGGAGTCCACGTACACCGCCATGGGGCGGTTCGGAAACGTCCTCCTGGTGAATGGGGACCCCGCCTTCGCCCTGCGCGCCCGGCGGGGAGAGGTGCTGCGGCTCTACCTGACCAACACGGCGAACACGCGGGTGTTCCACGTGGGGATCCCCGGAGCGCGCCTGAAGCTGGTGGGCGGGGACAGCGGCCACTACGAGCGGGAGGTGTTCGTGGAGCGCGTGCTGATCGCGCCCTCGGAGCGTGCCGTGGTGGACGTGCTGTTCGAGCAAGCGGGAAAGCTGGTGCTCGACCACCGGACGCCCTCCCGCACCTACGCCCTGGCCGCGATCACCGTGGCCGAGGAGGGAGTGGAGCCCTTCCTTGCATCGCGGTTCCACGAGCTTCGAGCCCCTTCGGACATGGCGGCGGAACGCGCACGCATCGCCCCCTTCCTTCAGGCCCCGCCGGACAAGACCCTGGCTCTCGTGGCCGAGATGGACATGGACCCACCGGCGTCCGGCTCGAAGGTCGCCTACGTCTGTCCCATGCACATGGACGTCGGGAGCGACGTGCCCGGTCGATGCCCGAGATGCGGGATGAAGCTGATGGCCACGGAGGCGGCGCCGGCGAGCTACACCTGCCCCATGCACCCCGAGGTGAAGAGCGAGGAGCCGGGTCGCTGCCCGAAGTGCGGCATGAAGCTCCTGTCCGCCGAGGTGGCGGGCAAGGCCTCGCACGGCGAGGGGCACCATGGACACGGGCATGCCGGAAGCCCTGCCGGCGGGCACGCGCACGCCACCGCCGCGGACCTCCCAGCCGGCATCGAGTGGGAAGACGACATGGTGGACGTGAACCGCCTGACCACGCCCCGCAACATGCGATGGAAGCTCGTGGACCGGGAGACCGGCTCCGAGGGGCGCGCCATCCAGTGGAGGTTTCGCGTGGGCGATCGCGTGAAGATCCGGTTGGTCAACGAGATGGACTCCGACCATCCCATGCACCATCCCTTCCACGTGCACGGGGCGGGGCGCTTCCTGATCCTCTCCCGCGACGGCGTGGTCGAATCCAACCTGGTCTGGAAGGACACGGTGCTGATCCCGACCGGGCAAACGGTCGACATCCTCCTGGACGTGACCAACCCGGGCCGGTGGATGGCCCATTGCCACATCGCCGAGCACCACGAGGGCGGGATGATGCTCGACTTCGTCGTGGAGCCCTGATCGGGGGCAATCAGGGAAGGCGAATCGCAGCCGTTCTCACGCGCTTCCACGAGGTGTCGGACCAGGCGAGGAGAGCGTCCGTCCCCGTGCGCACCATCCGGGGGAATCCGGAAGGCCGGTCCTTCGACGTGGTGGCCACGGTGAGGGGCGGGCCCGGCACGTCGTCGCCAGGAGCGCGCCGCACCAGGATCCGGGCGGCGCCATCCTGCACCTCTACCCAGCTGACCAGCGGCGTGCCGTCATCGAGCAGCACGACGTCCACGCGCCCGAGGGGATCTCCGAGATCCACCTCGGTGGGCCCATCGAACGAGCGGCCCCCGTCGTGCGAGCGGGCGACGCGGACATGTCCCTTCCCCCCCGCCCCGGTGAACCAGGCCACGGCGACCTTGTCTCCGAGCGCGGCGATGGAAGGCCCGTTGACCGGGCAGCCCGGGATCTCCCACCCGTCGAGGTGCACGGGGCGCGGGCCGGACCAGCGCGTCCCGTCGAAGGTCGCGACGGAGATGTCCCGGATCTCGTCCTGGGAGCGGTCGCGGTAGACGACGAGCAGACCTCCGCCCTGGAGTGCCACGGCGGAGGTCTGGCAGCAGTCGCAGACGCGATCGTCCACGAGATCCTCCCGGAGCACACGGCCGTCCGTGCCCAGCACCGCCGATCGCAGCGTCATCCGGCCCTCGCCCTCGTGGCCGCCGGTCTCGCGCCCGTCCAGCCAGACGACGGCCGCCCGTCCGTCGGGCAGTGGCACGGTGGAGACGAAGCCGTGCTCGGTGGGGGAGGCGTCGTGGGGCGTGGCGGCGTCGCTCCAGCCCTCCCCATCGTGGATGGAGCGGGAAAGCAGCACGGCAGAGGCCCCGGGCGCGTCCGGCAGGGTCGTCGGCCAGTGCGCGAGAAGCGCCTGGTGGTCGAGCGCGGTGACGGACGGAAAGTCCGCCCAGTTGACGAGCAGGCTCGCGCTGGTGAAGGGGAGGGTGAATGGGTTCGACCATCCGTCGTCCTGCCAGACCGCGTACCGGAGCGTATGCGCGCCCTCGCCTCGCGGCTCGATCCAGCTCAGGATCGTCTGCCCGCCGGCGCCTGCCGTCAGCTCCGGCTCCGCGCTCCCCGATCCGGCGGGGGAGGGGATCTCCCGGACCTGGAGCGTGGGGGGAGGCGCGGCGCATGCGGCGAGGGTCAGGACGACGAGAAGGGCCCTGCGCTTCATCGGGTCAGTGTAGCGAGGCCCGCGCTGGACTACTCTGGACGCGGCACCCCACCACAAGCATTACGCGCGACGGCACGCCCCGAAAGGAGAGGCGATGCGCCCGACGTTCCTGCTCGCCCTGATCCTGTGCGCGGCCATGCACCCCCAGGTGCGCGCGCAGATGGCCCATGATTCCCACGAGGCCGAGCCTCCCCCC
>DASUFT010000122.1:0-35377 GCA_036274395.1 Candidatus Polarisedimenticolaceae bacterium
AACCGGTGACTGACCTTCAGGAGATGGCGGCAGTGTTCGGAAGAGACAGCCATTCTGCGAAGGGGAAGAGCGTCAAAGAAGTGATTGAGAGTCGCCCTGTTCATGAACTCAATTGTCGCGCTCCAGAGCGGCTCGTCGGGGACGTGAATGGCCCCTGGGGTGATCGAGTCCGGGGCGACGGGCGGCTGTTGGATGGCTGCCGCAAGTGCATCCCAATACGCAAGCGTGGACACTAGCTCTGAGAGTGGGCTGCGCCCAGTTCGCTGCCTAAGCAGTGAGTCCACTGGGGTAAGTGCCATCTCGAATGCGCGAATGTGATCGCCGACGCTGTCAAAGGTAGTGCCGCCTGGTATTCGATACGAACGTCCCTGCACAAAGACTCGGACAGCGTTCCACGTCGGTGGCGGGACGTAGTCCTCAAGAGGACCGAACTCTGGAGCAGCCGAGCGCAGCCCCTCACAGAATCCTGAAAGCTCAACGTAGGAGGTAATTTCCAGTGTTCCGCTTGCGCATGCTCCGGCAGCGGTGTTGATCAACGAAAGGCGTAGGTGGCTTCCCCAGTTTGGAACCCAAACCGATAGGGCAACAAGCGCCCGGCACATATCACGCTTGCGATACGTGGACAAGAGCTCGAGCAACGGAGCGAGATTGTCTTGCCAAGGAGAGCGACCTTCTGTTTGCCCCGACTTTGCCTTCTTGCGACGGCGCCGTGCGGACATCAGGGTTCACCCCGTCGTAGGTCTCGTGGAGATTCCCAAGAAGCAAGCATGAAACGAGAGGAGCCCGGCTCGGTCCTCGCCACGTGTCGCACGCACTTCGGCTGCGACTCGGTCATCGGTCCGAGGAGCGGTGGGCCAGACGATCTCCGGACATCGGAGGGATTGTAGGCTCTTGGACCGCTCATGGCGGCCGCAGAGAGCCTCAGAGTAAGAGAGCCTCTCTGGGGCTGACCACCCGCCCTTCGGCTCTCCTGCGCCCACACGCACGCCGCTCCGGCGCTTCTGGCGCGGGTTCTCTCGGCTAGGTTTCGAAACCTGGGGTTTGGCTCCTGAGGAGGGACTCGAACCCCCGACCCGGTGGTTAACAGCCACCTGCTCTACCGACTGAGCTACTCAGGATCGCCTGGAAACGCGGAGGAATCTACCACCGGCATGGGAGAGCGTCAACGAAAGCCAAGAGCAGTTGCTGCAACCACATGGCGCCCACGGAAGGGCTTGCCTTCAGGCCCTCGATCCGCTCAAGATCACAGTTCACCCGAGGCTCGAAAGAGCTTCCAGCACAAGGGGGATCGTCATGTTCCGTGATGTGCGTCGCGCCCTTCAGGTGGTGGCCCTGCTCGCCATCGTGGCCGTTGCGGTCGTCGTGCTCGCCACGCCCTCGACCGATGCCGCTCCCGCGGGCAACTGCACGTACTACAACAACGCGAACCACACCAAGGTCGTCGGACAGCGCGGCTACGATTGCTGCAACAACTACGTCTCCTGGGGCACCACCTCCGCTTACGCGGTGTGCGGCGGCTGCTTCATCTGCTTCCCGCCCCCCCGGTAGACCCCACCTCGGTCGGAGCGGCCCCCGCCGACGCCGTCGAGCCTGGCCCTTGCCTCAGGCCATCGAGGGCGCGGTGCGGGGCCGCAGCAGCCCCTGCTCCAGCCACCACGCGTAGAGCCGGCGCACCCGGAAGGGATCGGTGGCCGCGTCCGCCTCGCACACCTCGGGCGGCGTGCCGGCGGCGGCGCGCTTCCAGACCGCGCGCACGAAGGCCAGGTCCTTCTCGTCCTCCGGCGTGGGCGTCGCCTTGGGAGCGGAGGCGCCTTCGAGGGCGATGCCGTCGGGCGCGAGCGTGCGCGCTTCCTGGTACTCGTCGTACCGGCGCAGCCCCTCCAGCATGACCTCGAGCACGTCGAGCGGCTCCTGGTGCTCCGTGGGCGCCGTCCCCGCCTTGAACACGAACGTCCCCGGGAACGGCGACTCCAGCACGCGGTAGACCGCCTCCGCCCCCGTGAGCTTGCCGCTCTCGCAGCGCACCATTGAGCCCTGCGCGAACCACACCGTGGCCCGGCGCTCCTTCTTCCGGTCGAAGAGCACGAGGTCCCCCGTGCTCTGCGACTGCGCCAGCGACTGCAGCAGGTTGGGGAGGGCGAAGAGCTCCAGGTCCCCCGACAGCGCCTCCGCCTGCGGCCCGGCCACCGGCTTGGGCTCGAGCTTGGCCACCGCGGCCGCGGCGCGGTCCCCCATGGGGTCGCCCTGCCACGCGCGCGCCACGTCGCGCAGGACCGCGCGCACCTCCTCCAGCGGAGTGGAGCAGACGACCGCCACCAGCCCCTCCAGGTCGGCCGGGGCGCGCCCCACCTTGAAGCCCAGCATCTTCTTGGGCATGCGCTCGCGGATGGCGCGCACCAGGACCGCCACCTGCTCCTCGTCGATGGAGAGGTCGATGCGTCCCAGGTGCGCGGCGCGGGCCAGCGTGTCCCCCAGGGAAGCGTCGCGCAGGAAGGCGTGACGGCACACCTCCCGGATGGCCTCCCGGCTCCCCTGGCGGGCGAGCGCCGCGCAGGTGCGGTCCAGCAGGTCCCAGCACGTGTCGCGCATGCTGGGGAGGGCGGCCTCCTTCTCCAGGTCGCGCAGGCGCGCGATCAGCGCCGCCTCCGCGCGCGGGGTGCCGAGCTGGCCGAGGGCGCCGATCGCCTCCTTGGCCGACATCGGCGGCTGCCCGCGCGTGATCAGCCCGGCCAGGAGCTGGATCTCCTCGTCCCGCCCGGACTGGTCGGGCGGCGGGATGCGCCGCAGGAGATAGGCCAGGTTCCGGCGCTGGAAGCCGTGCTCGTCGGGGATCTCGTTCTCGGCGTACGCGCGCAGGCGCTCCAGCGCCAGCTGGCGAGCGGGAAGGCCGTGGCACTCCAGGAGCGCCAGGCGCAGCTTCCTGAGGTCGCGCCGGGGCTCGCCCTCCAGATTGGAGAGAAGCCCCTCCGGCTGGGTGCCGGGGAAGAACGTCAGGATGCGCTTGAGCAGGTCCCGCTTCTCCATGGATTCCGAGAGCCGCTTCAGCACCTTCTCGGAGAGGGCGGCCTGGGCCTGGGAGAGCACCTGCCCCACGATGGACGGGTCCGGCCGCTTCTCCTCGATGAGCCGGCGGGCGCCGTCGAGGATGCAGGCGGCCTGGGCGAGCCGGCCCTCGTTGAACTGCTCGATGGCCGCATAGACCATCTCGCCCCACCGCTTGGCGCGCTCGTTCGAGTCGCGCCCCAGGCCCACGATCTTCTCCATGGCCGCGAGCTGGCGGCCGGCCGCGGCCTTCTGCGCGTCCTGCCCGTCCTCCGTCTTCCCCTCCACCTGCCAGCCGGGGAGGCTCCAGCCCAGCGTGCGGAAGACCTGGTCCATGGGGGCGTCCACGCCGTGCTGCCGGACCTGCTCCAATGAGGCGTCGAGCTGGTCGGCGCTCTTGGCGTGGAGGGCGAGGTTGGTGAAGGTGCGCGCCAGCACCTCGCCCGCCCGGCCGCTCACCGGGGGCCCGGCGGGGCGGGCCGGCGCGCCCTCGGCGCTCTCGGCGGCGAGCGCGCTCGCGAGATAGGAGGGGAGGGTGGAGGCGGGGACCGGCCCGGCCGGGGACTGAGCGGTGGGGACGGCCGCCACCGGCTCCTTCGAGGCCAGGGATGCGATCTCGGGGGCGAACTGCTGGAGGCGCTGGAGGAGCACGGACAGCGTCCGCATCCCCCGGTCGAAGGTGACGTCCGAGGGCTCGTTGGGTGTGGGGGCGGGGCCGGTCTCGGGGACCGGGGTCTCCATCCCACCCCCGTACAGCCGGCCCGGCGTCGCCATCATCACCGAGGCCGCGTCGTCCCCCAGCCGGCTCACCCGCACCTTCAGCCCCTCGCGCTCCCCCACGGGGACGTGCGCGATGAGGATGCGGGCCGCCTCCCAGAGCACGCGGGCCATGCCCTCCTTCCCCACCAGCTCGAACTCGGCCAGGAGGTGGAGCTTCTTGAGGCAGTGATAGATGAGGTCGGAGACGCGCACCGCGTTCAGCGGCGCGCGCTGCTGGCCGGTCGCCCACTGCGCGATGACCTGGGCGGTCGCCTCCGGACGCTGGGCCGCCAGCACCTCGTAGGCGTCGACCGCCATCATCGGCGCGATCTCGTCGGAGAGATAGCGCTGGATCTCGTGAGCCGCCTGGCGCAGTTGTCCCTGGGCGTCGGTCATGGGGCCACCCCGTCTGAATCTGGGCTCCACCCCCCCGGGAATCAAGAGAACACGCGAGTTACGGAATTTGGACCTGCGCCGTCCCCGTTCCGACGTGCCCCGGACCCGGCGAGGGTGTCCCTTGAAGGCAGGAGGTTGCCATGGAGTTCGATGTCCGCCTTTCCGGTGGAGACCGCGTGGTGGTCACGGCCGGCACACAGGAGATCGTGACCGACCAGGACGGCTCCGCCCCCGACCCCTTCACGCTGTTCCTGGCCTCGATCGGCGCCTGTGCCGGCTATTACGTGGCACGCTTCTGCCGCCAGCGCGGGATTCCCACCGAGGGCATCGCCCTCACGCAGCGCTTCGAGAAGGACCAGAACGGCCGGGTGCGGGAGATCGCGCTCGAGCTGACGCTCCCCGACGGGTTCCCCGACGCCTACCGTGGAGCCGTCCTCCGCGCCGCCGAGACCTGCAAGGTCAAGCGACACCTGGAGGCGCCGCTCCCCGTGCGCCTGCACCTCCTCACCCCGGTGTAGATCTCGCCGGGGTAGAATCCGCGGCCCGCTCGGCACCGGAGAGGAGGTCCGATGGCGCGCCGCACCCCGTTTCCGCCGGTCTTCTGGGTCGCCAACACCATCGAGGTGCTGGAGCGGTTCGCCTACTACGGCATCTACATCCCGTTCGGCATCTACATGGTCCAGCTCGGGTTCCAGCGCTCGGACCTGGGGCGCGTGCAGACCGTGTTCCTGCTCCTGTCCTACTGCCTGCCCATCGTGTCCGGGACGTTCGCCGACCGCTACGGCTTCAAGCCGGTGCTCATCACCTCCTACCTGATCTACCTGCCCTCCATCCTCCTCCTCACGCAGACCAAGACGCTGAGCGGGATCGCCCTGGTGATGATCCTGATCGGCCTGGCGGCAGGGACGTTCAAGCCGCTGATCTCGGGGACGGTGCGCGTCGCCAGCGACGCCACCAACAAGACCCTGGGCTTCGGGATCTTCTACCTGATGGTGAACATCGGGGGGACCTTCGGCCCCATCGTGGCCGCGAAGCTGCGCGTCATCTCCTGGAACCTGGCCTTCGGCACGGCCGCGTCCTGCATCGCGCTCATGCTGCTGGTCACGATCTTCTTCTACAAAGAGCCGCCGCGGCAGCTGGAAGGGAAGACGCTCAAGCAGACCTTCTCCGATCTGGGCACCGTGCTGGTGGACGTCAAGTTCGTGGTGTTCCTCCTCCTCCTCGGGATCTTCTTCTGGATCCCCTTCTGGTCCTTCTTCAACCTGGGGGCGCTCTACATCGAGGAGAGCCTGGACCGGGTGCGCCTGTACCAGCAGATCGCGGGCGTACCGCTGATCGGCAGCGGGCTGGCCTGGATCTTCGGGAGCGTGGGGGAGGACGGCATCGGGCGCATCAGCGGCGATGCCCTGGCCAACACCGGCCTCGTCATCCTCTTCTTCCAGCTCCTGGTGTCCCGCTTCTTCGAGAAGTGGCGGGCCATGCCCGCCTTCCTCACCGGGCTGCTCGTCTCCGGCTTCGGGTTCGTGGTGATCGGCCTGGCGCGGGTGGGGAACCCGGGCCTGGTGATGGCGGGGATCTTCTTCTTCGCCGTGGGGGAGATGGCCTCCTCCCCGCGCATCCAGGAGTACATCACCTGGCTCGCACCCAAGGAGAAGGCCGGCCTGTACATGGGGTCGAACTTCCTCGCCACCGCCATTGGCGCCTTCAGCGGGACGCTGTACCAGTCGATCGCCGCCCGCTGCGACGCCGCGGGCCACCCCGAGTACACCTGGTACATCCTGGCCGCCCACGTGGTGGTGGGGGCGCTGGTCCTGTTCGGGTACGTGCGCATGGTCGGGGAGTTCCGCGAAGTCGAGGCCTGAGCGGCGCGTTCGCGCCCGCCCTCCGTCCGTGGCAAGCTGGAGGCAACCACCTTCCCATGCGCCGGTTGCTTCCCGTTCTGGTCGTGCTCGGCTCCGCCCTGGCCGCGCTCCTCCTCTTCGAAGGAGTGGTCCGGCTCTTCGTGCGGCCGTCGGCGGTGGCCTGGGGGAGGCTGGGGGATCGCGAGCTGCCGCCGCTCCGCCTCGTCCCCCAGGCAGCCTCCCCCGACTTCGACCCCGACCTCGCCATGTCCCCCTCCCTCAGCCAAGGGGACCTCTGCGGGATTTTTCGCGAGGACCCGGAGATCGGGTACACATGGGCGCCGTCGCGGGTTTCCCGGCATGGCTGGTGGCGCGCGAACGCGCTGGGGGCGCGATCGGAGACCGAGACCACGGCGTCCGTGCCTCCCGGCAAGCGCCGGGTGCTCGTCTTCGGCGATTCCTTCGCGGCAGGGACACGCCTCCCCGGTGCCCAGACCTGGGCGGCGCGGCTGCAGGACCTGCGGCCCGACCTCGACGTCGTCAACTTCGGTGTGGACGGCTACGGGATGGCGCAGAGCTACCTGCTCTTCCGCCGCGTGCGCGCCCGCATGGACTGGGACGCCGTGGTATTCGTCTTCGTGCCGCGCCACGACCTGTGGCGCGACGTCAACGTCAGCCGGTGGGCGGGAGACCGCTGGCCCTCCTACATCCCCATGCCGCGGTTCGTGCCGGCCGGAGGCGACCTGCGCCTGGTGCCCGGGCCTTATCCCAGGGGAACCGACGTCTACGTCCACGACTGGCCCGAGGCCAGCCCCGCGCTACGCCACCACCTCCAGAGCTACGACCGTTTCTACGATCCGCTGCTGTTCGAGTCCCCCCCGGTGGTGGGCCGGATGGTGAGCTGGAAGCTGCTGGCAGTGTGGATGGCGGAGCGACGCAAAGCGGTGAAGCGTCGCGCGGTCATGGACGATCTGGACGGCGAGGCCTTCACGGTCTGCGAGCGCCTGCTCCTTCGCGCGCAGGCGGAGGCGGCGGCGGCCGGGAAAAAGTTTTACGCGGTGACCCTCCCGGCTGACGGCGAGGCCTCGGCCATGCGGCGCGATCAGGGGGCACGCTCGCGGTGGCAGAAGATGGTGCAGCACCTGCGGGCGCGCGGTCTCCAGGTGGTGGACCTCGCCCCGGCGCTCGTCTCCGCTCCCGCCGGGGACCTCGATGCGGGCGCCGATGGAACCCACTACGGTCCCCGGGCCTCGTGGCGCATCGCCCACGATCTGGCGCGCGCGCTCCCCGATCAGCGCTTGAGGTGGGTGTCGAGGAACGCCCAGATTTCCCTGCGGGACTCCAGGGCCAGGGGGGTGTCGGTCCGATTGAAGCTGTGACCGCCGGGCGCGTCCTCGTAGATCTTGTAGTCGAACTTCTTACCCGCGGCCTTGAGCACGTCGATCAGGTGCTGCACCTCCAGCACGTGCACGTCGCGGTCGTTGGTGTTCGTGTGGAGGAGCAGAGGGGCGGTGATCTTCGTGGCCTGGGTCACGGGCGATCGGCGGCGGTACTCCTCCACGTCCTCGTGGGCGGTCTTGCCCACGTGGTGCTCGGCCGAGAACAGCTTGCGGTAGGCGTCGTCCTGATACCCCATGCGGGCCACGAGGTCGGACACCGGCACGCCCGCGTAGACGGCCTGGAAGGCATCCGGCTCCCTGGCCGCGGCCAGGAGCGCGATCATGCCCCCGTGGCTCCAGCCCAGGATGCCCACGCGCTTCCCGTCCACGAAGGGCAGGCTCTGCAGCGCCCAGGTGCGGCCGGCCAGCACGTCGTCCACCTCGAGCCCGCCGTAGTCGATCGCCTCGTAGTACTCGCGGCCGTAGCCGGTGGAGCCCCGGTACTCCGGGGCGAAGACGACGTAGCCGCGCGCCATCAGCTCCCGGATCTCGTGCACGTAGTAGGTGTCGAAGCTGGCGTGCACGCCCCCGTGCACGAAGAGCAGCAGGGGGTGCTTGGCCTTGCGCTCCAGGCCCTTGGGGACGAAGAGATACCCCCAGACGCGGAAGGGGTGCCGCTCGTTGGCGATGCCGTAGGTGGGGGTCTCGTGCGGGTTGGGGACGCTCGTGTAGTAGACCTTGTCCAGGTCGGCGACGTCCCCCACCCGCTGGTACCAGAGCAGGTCGTCGATCTTCTTGTCGAGCTGGTCGCGCCCGTGCCCCTCGTCTTCCCGGGCGCGCTCCAGGGCCTGCAGACGCTCGAGCACGGGGTCGCCGCCCTGGGCGGCGCCCAGCAGCAGCCCCGCGGCCGCCAGGAGGAGGCAGGTGCGTGGAACCATGCGGGAAGTCTACGATGAGAGCAAACATCCCCGGAGGACATCCACGATGGCCAGCGCTCATCCCCTGACCGACCATGACCAGATCCGCCGCTGGGCGGAGGCACGCCGGGCCAAGCCCGCCCGTGTGAAGGGCACCGAACGCGGCAAGGACGACACCGGCATGATCCGGCTCGATTTCCCGGGCTACAGCGGGGCGGGAAGTCTGGAGGCGATCACCTGGGAGGAGTGGTTCGAGGAGTTCGACGACAACGACCTCGAGCTGCTGGTCCAGGACGAGACCGCCAGCGGGGACAAGAGCAACTTCAACAAGCTCGTGAAGCGGGGGAGCGGCAAAGCGCGGGAGCACTGACTTGACCTAGATCACGGCAGGGTCGCGCCACGGGGGGTACCTTGCCCCCCAGATGGAACGGAAGAAGCTCCTCCGCCGGGCTCCTCGGGATCGCAGTCAGCGGCTCCGTCACACCGTGCAGGTGGCGTTCGCGTTGCTGAACGTGGCCATCGGTGTGCAGTTCTGGCTCTGGGTGCGGCACTTCGAGGCCGGGATGCCCGGTCCTCCGCCCGTGGCCCGGCCTCCGGGGGTGGAGGGCTGGCTGCCCATCGCCGGGCTGATGGGGCTCAAGTCCTTCCTGCTCACGGGCCGTCTTCCCCAGGTGCACGCGGCGGGGATGTTCCTGCTCGTGGCCTTTCTGGCCATGGCGTTCCTGGTGCGCAAGGCCTTCTGCTCCTGGGTCTGTCCGGTGGGGGCGGCGTCGGATTGGCTGGCGTGGGTGGGACGGGGCATGTTCGGCCGGACGTTCCTCCCCCCGAGAGCGGTGGACGTCCCCCTGCGCGCGCTGAAGTACGTCCTGCTGGCCTTCTTCCTCTACGCGGTGGGATCGATGGGGGCCGAGGCGATCGCCGCCTTCCTGGCCTCCCCGTACGGCCTCGTCGCCGACGTCAAGATGCTGAACCTGTTCCGCATGCTGTCCCTGACGAGCGCCGTCGTCCTCGCCGTCCTGGTCGTGGCCTCGTTCTTCGTGCACCACGCCTGGTGCCGCTATCTCTGTCCCTACGGCGCGCTGCTGGGCCTGGTGGCCATGGCCAGCCCGGTGCGCATCCGGCGCACGCCCTCCGCCTGCATCGACTGCGGCAAGTGCACCCGGGCCTGCCCGGCGCGGCTCCCCGTGGACCGGAAGCTCGAGATCCTGTCTCCCGAGTGCAGCGCCTGCCTGAGCTGTGTGGCCGCCTGTCCGGCCGCCGGTGCGCTCGAGCTCGCCGCCCCCGCACCGCGCCGGCTCCCGGCCTGGGCCGTGGCTGCCGCGGTGGTGGTCCTGCTGGTCGGCCTGACCGGCTTCGCGCGGGCGCTGGGCGTCTGGGGGGACGGGATCCCGGAGGCAACCTACCGCCACCTCGTCCCTCAGGCGCAGATGCTCGGCCACCCGTAGCGGCCTCGATGCTCAGCGCTGGAGCGCGGCCGGCCTCACCGGGACCGCCGCCGGCAGCAGCCCGTGCGACCGGTACCAGCGCACCGTCTGCCGAAGCCCGCGGTCCAGGGCGATCTCGGGGTGAAAGCCGAGCACCCGCGTGGCCTTCTCGATGGAGAAGGCTCGGTTCTTCACGAACCAGTTCACACGGCGGCGGAAGATCGGCGGCTCGATGCGCAGGGGCCGGAACAGCCGCTCCACCACCGAGCCCACCGCCAGCAGCGGCTTCACCGGTAGATGGAGCCTGGGCTCGGAGCCTCCGGTGGCACGGGCGATCCGGGAGACCAGGTCGTTGAGCGTGGTGTACTCGCCGCCTCCCAGGATGAACACCTGCCCCAGCACCGCTTCCTCGGCCGCGGTGGCGGCGAGGCGCAGCCCCCGCACCAGATCGTCCACGTGGATCATGTGGAAGAAGACCTCGCCGCTGCCGAACATCACGAAGCGTCCCTTGGCGACCAGGCGGAAGAGCTTGAGCAGGCGATCGTCGCCCGGGCCGTAGATGGACGTCGGGCGCACGACCACCACGGGATCGCCGTGACGGCGATGGGAGGCGAGCGCCAGTTGCTCTCCCTCCGCCTTCGTCTGCTGGTAGACGTCGTCGGGCGAATAGGGGAGCGTCTCGTCCCCCGGCGGATGCTCGACGCTGCTCGTCACACCGATCGTGCTCACGTGGACGAAGCGGCGAACGCCGTGTCGCCGTGACGCATCGAGCAGGAAGCGCGTGCCGTCCACGTGGATGGCGCGGTGCTCCTCATCGGTGATCTTTGCTGTGCGGAAGGAGGTGGCGAGATGGAACACCACCTCGCAGCCGCGCACCGCGCGCTCCACGGCGTCGGGCTGCTCGACGCGGCCCTCCACGAGCTCGACGGATGCGGGGAGCTTTTCACGCGAGCGCAGCCCGTTCCGCGTGAGCACGCGGACGCGAACACCATCGCGCACGAGCGATCGCACGAGATGCGATCCGGTGAAGCCGCCCCCCCCGGTGACCAGGGCGGATTGAAGGGACACGGGAAGCTCCGACAGGTGATGGAGGCGTTGGAAGACTTGTTCCCAGTCTAGCTGCTGTCCTATTCAGTGCAAGCGACGGGCCCGTGTGCGCTATCGTCACGCGGTGTTTTCCCCGCGCCTGGTCGCCTCCCGGCGGACGCGCCTGCTCCTGGCGGCGCTGGCCTGGACCCTGGTAGGCGCCGGCCTGCTCACCGCCGGAACGGTGTGGCTCTCCTCCGCCCGGCCGGCGCTGGAGGCGGCCGGGCTGGCGGCGGCGGCCGCGCTGGGATGGATGAAGGGCCGTCTCATCCTGGCCCCCCGCGCCGCGGCCAACGCCCGCCGCATCGAGGCGTCGGCGGAGCGTGCGTCCGTGTTCGGGTTCTTCGCACCGTCGGCGTGGGGCCTCGTGCTCGTGATGATGGCCTCGGGAGCCCTGCTCCGCCGCAGCGCCCTTCCCAGGCCCTGGCTGGGCGCGCTCTACGCGGCGATCGGCGTGGCGCTGCTGTCCGCCTCCGGCGCCGCCTGGCGGCACTGGCGTCAGCAGACGTCGTGACAGGTGCAGCAGGCCGCGGCCATGCCGCCCGGCCTCCAGCGGAAGAGGCGCTCGCTCGCCGACACGTGGACCGCGTGGCACGTGAGGCAGCTCACGCTTCCGCCCACGGGGTGGCGCCGGGTCCCGGCGTCGCCGTCCTCCCCGTAGTCGCTGTGGCAGCCCGCGCAGAAGCGGCTCACCGTGTCCAGATCGGAGGCGATCCAGCGCGCTCCGGGAAGCGGCTGCAGGCCGGCATGCCCGGCGTGACAGCTCACGCAGGTGAGCCCGGCCGCGAGGTGGCTCGAGCGCACGGGTCCCGGGCCCTGGCCGGGCGGTGGCCGCAGCACGCGGGCATGGCAGGCGGTGCACTCGCCTTCCTGGGCGCGAGCTGCGGAGGGAAGCGACAGGGCAACCAGGGCGATCGCCGCCAGGGGCGTGCGCTGCACGATGGGGAGCTCCGCGTGCTTGGAGGTGGGGTGCTCCGAGCCTACCATGCGCCCGGGAGAGCGCGCCCATGACCTTCGACCCCAACCCGCAGGCGGCGCAGATGGCCGACCCGTCGATGCTCCGGAACCTCGACGCCCAGGCACGCGCGATCTGGCCGCAGGAGGCGCCGCTGTTCGACCGCTACGGCTTGCGCGCCGGCGCCCGCATCCTCGACGTGGGCTGCGGCCCGGGCGAGATCGCCTCCCGGCTGGCGGAGAAGTTCCCCCAGGCTCGCGTCACCGGCGTGGACCTGCTCGAGGAGCACCTGCGCCTGGCCCGCACGCGGTACCCGCAGCTTGCGGACCGGATGGCGCTCCTGAAGGCGGACGCCTTCTCCCTCCCCTTCGAGGACGAGACCTTCGATCTGGCCGTGTGCCGGCACGTGGTCCAGGCCATTCCAGACGCTCCGCGCGCGCTGGCGGAGCTGGCACGGGTGACCCGTCCCGGCGGGTTCCTCCACGTGCTCGCCGAGGACTACGGGATGATCCACCTCCACCCCACCCGGCCCGACGTGACGGACTTCTGGAACGAGGGCCCGCCAACCTTCGGCCGGGCGCAGGGGGTGGACCTGCACGTGGGGCGGCGCACGTTCACGCACCTGCGGAAGCTCGGCCTCCAGGGCGTGCGCGTGGACTGGATCGTGGTGGACCCCGTCCGTGTCCCGCGGGAGACCTTTGCCGCCATCTTCGAGGCCTGGCGGGACGGCTACGCAGGGCCGGTGGCGGAGGCGACTCGCTTCACCGACGCCCACGCCCTCTTCGACGGCATGATCGCCTGCCTGCTCGACCCGGACGGCTACGGCGTCTGGCACGTCCCCATCGTCTCGGGCCAGGTTCCGGCCCACTGACGCGCAAACTCTGCCGGGGTCCAGGCGCCCCCCCGGAGCCCGCGCACGAAGTGCCGGAAACGCCGCTTCGATTCCGGACAATTCTTGGGTCCATTTCTTGCTGTTTGGCCCGGCGATGCACGAGTACGCGATCGTCCGGGCGCTGATGGACCGGGTCGACCAGGAGGCGGAGGTCCGCAAGGCGCTGCGCGTCCATCGGGTTCGCATCCGGCTGGGGGAAGCGGCGGGTGTGGACGGCGAGCTGCTGGCCACGGCCTTCCGCACCTACCGCGAGGCCGCCGGGTGCGGCGCCACCGATCTCGAGGTGGTGCCCGTGCGCGCCCGCTGGGCCTGCACCGGCTGCGGCCGGGAGGTTCCCCAGGGCGAAGTCCTGCAGTGCCGCGCCTGCGGCCTCCCGGCGCGCCTGATCGAAGGCGACGAGATCCTGCTCGATCGGATCGAGATGGAGGTGGCCTGATGTGCGACGTCTGCGGCTGCGGCGATCCCGAGATCGTGCCCGTCGAGGTGCACGAGAGCATCCTGGCCGGCAACGACCGCGGAGCCCGCCACAATCGCGACCACTTCCAGGAAGCCGGCGTGCTGGCGCTCAACCTGATGGGCTCTCCGGGCTCGGGGAAGACCGCGGTGCTCGAGGCCACCGCCCACCGCCTGCGCACGCACCTGCGCCTGGGGGCGATGAGCGCCGACCTGGCCACCGAGCGAGACGCCGAGCGCCTGGCCCGGGCGGGGATCCCCGCCGCCGCCATCACCACCGGCTCCGCCTGCCACCTGGATGCCGAGCTCGTGCACCAGGGGTTGCACAAGCTCCCCTGGCGCGAGCTGGACGTGCTGTTCGTCGAGAACGTGGGGAACCTGGTCTGTCCCGCCGTCTACGATCTCGGCCAGGCCGCCAACGTGGTGGTGCTCTCCATCGCCGAGGGAGAGGACAAGCCGCTCAAGTACCCGGTCATGTTCCGCCGGGCCGACCTCGTGCTCCTCTCCAAGATGGACCTCCTGCCGCACCTGGACGTGGACCTCGCCGCGGTGGAGGACGCCCTGGCCCGCGTGATGCCCCAGCCGAACGTCCTGCGCGTCTCCGCGCGCACCGGCGAGGGACTGGACGCATGGGTGGCGTGGCTGCTCGACCGGCGGGCGGCCGTGCAGGCGCGCCCGCGCGCGCACCTGCACCCGCACTGAGGAACCCGTGACGGCGCGCTTGCGGCTCGAGGTTTCCGGCCTGGTGCAGGGCGTGGGGTTCCGCCCCTACGTCTACCGGCTGGCCGGCGAGCTGGCGCTGTCGGGATGGGTCCGCAACGACGCTGCCGGCGTGCACATCGAGGTCGAGGGGGACAAGGCTCCGCTCGATCAGTTCCGGGAGCGGCTTTCCCGCGAGGCTCCTCCCCTGGCCTCGGTGCAGGACGTGACCTCCACCTGGCTTCCCACCCAGGGGTCGGAGCGCTTCGAGATCCGCGAGAGCGAGGGATCCGGGGAGCGCACGGTCCCCGTGCTCGCCGACGTGGCCCCGTGCGCCGCCTGCCTGGCGGAGATGAGGGATCCCGCGGACCGGCGCTACCGCTACCCCTTCGTGAACTGCACGCACTGCGGCCCCCGCGCCTCCATCGTGCGCGCGCTCCCGTATGACCGGCCCCACACCACGATGGCGGGCTTCGCCCTCTGTCCGGACTGCCGGGCGGAGTACGAGAACCCCGCCGACCGCCGCTTCCACGCGCAGCCGGTGGCCTGTCCGGCGTGCGGGCCCCGCCTCGCCTACTGGATGCCGGACGGCACGGAGCTCGCGGATGGAGAGGACGCCCTGGACCTCTGCGTGCAGGCCCTCCAGGGCGGGCAGATCGTCGGGCTCAAGGGAGTGGGCGGCTTCCAGCTCCTGGTGGATGCGCGGGATGCGCGCGCGGTGGCGCGCCTGCGGGCGCGCAAGCGCCGGGAGGAGAAGCCCTTCGCCCTGATGCTGGGGACGCTGGAGCAGGTCCGCCAGGTCGTGGACACGACCCCGGAGGCCGAGCAGGCCCTCTGCGGGCCCGAGGCCCCCATCGTCCTGCTGTCCCGCCGTGCGGGGTCGGGGATCGCCGACAACGTGGCCCCGCGGAATCCCCGTCTGGGCGTGATGCTGCCGGCGAGCCCCCTCCACCACCTGCTGATGAGGGAGATCTCCTTCCCGCTCGTCGCCACCTCCGGGAACCTCACGGACGAGCCGATCTGCACGGACGAGAAGGAGGCGCTCACGCGCCTGCACGGGATCGCCGACGGCCTGCTCGTCCACGACCGGCCCATCGCCCGCCACCTCGACGACAGCGTGGGGATGGTGGCGGCGGGGGCGTTCCGGATCACGCGGCGGGCGCGAGGGTTCGCGCCCCTCCCCGTGCTCCTGGCGGAGCCGGTCCCGCCCATCCTGGCGGTGGGCGCGCACCTCAAGAGCGCGGTGGCGCTTTCCGTCGGCCGTCGCGTGCTGGTGGGGCCGCACGTGGGCGATCTGGACACGCCGGAGGCCCTGGTCGCCTTCGAGCGCGCCTGCGAGGACATGGTCCGCCTCTACGGCGTGACCCCGGAGGCGGTGGCCCACGACCTCCATCCGGACTACGCCTCCACCCAGTGGGCCCAGGCCACCGGCGCGCCGCTCGTGGCCGTGCAGCACCACCATGCCCACCTCGCCTCCTGCCTGGCCGAGAACGGCGTCTCCGGCGAGGCCCTGGGCGTGATCTGGGACGGCACCGGTCTGGGAACCGACGGCACGATCTGGGGCGGGGAGTTCCTGCTGGGATCGGCGTCCGGATACCGGCGCGTCGCGCACCTGAAGCCGTTCCGCCTCCCCGGCGGCGACGCCGCCGCGCGGGAGCCGCGGCGCTCCGCGCTGGCGCTGCTCCATGCCGTCTCGGGGGCGTGGGGCCTGGCGGCGCACGACCTGCCGCCGCTGCAGGGCCTCTCGCGGCAGCAGCTGCGCCTGCTCGCGGCGATGCTGGCCAAGGGGACGCAGGCACCGCTCACCACGAGCGCGGGCCGCCTGTTCGACGGGGTGGCCGCTCTCCTGGGGCTGCGCATGCGTTCGGCCTACGAGGGGCAGGCGGCCATGGAGGTGGAGAGCGCCGCGGGGTCCTTGCCCGCGGGAGGCTATCCCATGCCCCTGGTCTCCGGGCCCGAGGGGACCGTGGGCGTGCTCGACTGGTCCCTGGCCGTGGAGGCGCTGGTGCGCGACGTGCGCCGCGGCACGGGCACCGCCGAGATGGCGGCGCGATTCCACGAAGGGCTGGCCAACGGGATCCTCCAGGTGGCCCGTGTGGTGGGCGTCGGGCAGGTGGCGCTCTCCGGCGGCTGTTTCCAGAACAAGCGCCTGCTGGAGGGGACGGCGGCGCGCCTCACCTCGGCGGGGTTCACGGTGTTCCTGCACCGCCGCGTTCCTCCAGGGGACGGCGGGGTGGCGCTCGGTCAGGTGGCGGTGGCGGCGGCCCGGCTCGCCGGCCGCAGGGGAGGCGCGTGATGTGTCTCGGGGTGCCCGGCAAGGTGGTGTCGATCGACGAGGCGAGCGTGGGCATGACCATGGGCCGCGTCAGCTTCGGGGGGATCGTGAAGGAGGTCTGCCTGGCCTACACGCCGCAGGCGCAGGTGGGGGACTTCGTGCTCGTGCACGTGGGGTTCGCCATCAGCGTCCTCGACGAGGGGGAGGCGGAGGGCACCCTGCTCTTCCTCGAGCGCATGGGAGAGCTGGAGAGCTTCGGCACCCCCAGGACCGAGTCATGAAGTACATCGACGAGTACCGCGACGAGGCGCTGGCGCGCCGCTACGTGGATGCGATCCGTGCAAAGGCGACCCGGCCCTGGACGCTCATGGAGATCTGCGGCGGGCAGACCCACACCCTGATCAAGTTCGGCATCGATCGCATGCTCCCGGAGGAGATCACGCTGGTGCACGGGCCGGGCTGCCCGGTCTGCGTCACGCCCATCGAGAAGATCGACCAGGCCCTCACCATCGCGGCGCGGCCGGAGGTGATCTTCACGTCCTTCGGGGACATGCTCCGCGTGCCCGGCTCCAGGGACGACCTCCTGCGCGTCAAGGCCAGGGGAGGGGATGTGCGCATCGTCTACTCCCCGCTGGACGCGGTGGAGCTGGCCAGGAAGAACCCGGACAAGGAGGTCGTCTTCTTCGCGGTCGGCTTCGAGACCACGGCACCCGCGAACGCCGCCGCCGTCTGGCAGGCGAAGCGGGAGGGGCTGAAGAACTTCTCCATGCTGGTCAGCCACGTGCTGGTGCCGCCGGCCATGGAGGCGCTCCTCTCCTCGCCGGACAACGTGGTGCAGGCCTTCCTGGCCGCGGGCCACGTCTGCACGGTGATGGGGTTCGACGAATACGAGCCCATCGCCGAGCGTTACCGCATCCCCATCGTGGTCACGGGGTTCGAGCCCATCGACCTCCTGCAGGGGATCCACATGGCGATCGCCGCCCTCGAAGAAGGCCGGCACGGCGTGGAGAACCAGTACGCGCGCTCCGTGCACCGGGAGGGGAACCTGGCGGCGCGGAAGGTCCTGGAGGAGGTGTTCGAGGTGTGCGACCGCCAGTGGCGAGGCGTGGGGCCCATTCCCAGGAGCGGATGGCAGCTCAAGCCCGCCTACGCCGAGCACGACGCGGCCCTGAGGTTCGCGGTCACGCACGTCCGCGCCGACGAGTCGCCGGAGTGCATCGCCGGGCTCATCCTGCAGGGGAGGAAGAAGCCGCATGAGTGCCCGGCCTTCGGCACGCGCTGCACCCCCGAGACCCCGCTGGGCGCGCCCATGGTGTCCACCGAGGGCGCCTGCTCCGCCTACCACCAGTACGCCCGGGACGAGGTGACGCCGTGAAGGGCCTCGCCTGTCCGATCCCCCTCACCGTGGACGGCGACGTCCTGCTCGGCCACGGCGGCGGTGGCCGGATGACCCAGCAGCTCATCGAGCGCGTGTTCCTGCAGGCGTTCCGGAATCCGGCCCTGGAGCCGCTGCACGACGGCGCCACCCTGAACGTCCTCGGTGGCCGCCTCGCGTTCTCCACCGACGGCTTCGTGGTGCGCCCGCTCTTCTTCCCCGGCGGGAACATCGGCTCCCTGGCCGTGCACGGGACCGTGAACGACCTCGCCATGTGCGGCGCGCGCCCGCTGGCGCTGTCGGCCTCCTTCATCCTGGAGGAAGGCTTCCCCATGGCGGACTTGAAACGCATCGTCGATTCCATGAAGGAGGCGGCGGAAGCCGCCGGCGTGTCCATCGTCACCGGGGACACCAAGGTGGTGGACCGGGGGAAGGGAGACGGCGTCTTCGTCACCACCAGCGGCGTGGGGATCATTCCCGAGGGCATCACCATCGCACCCGACCGGGCGCAGCCCGGTGACGTGGTCCTGGTAAACGGCCCCATTGCCGACCACGGCATCGCCATCCTCTCCGTCCGGGAAGGGCTCGAGTTCGACACCGAGCTGCAGAGCGACTCCGCGGCCCTGAACGGCCTGGTGGAGGCGATCCTCGCCGCCGGAGGCGAGGACGTCCACGTGCTCCGGGACCCCACGCGGGGCGGTGTGGCCAGCGCCACGAACGAGATCGCGGCGTCTTCGAAGGTGGGCATCCTCCTCAAGGAGGCGGCGCTGCCGCTCCGGGAGCAGGTGCGCGGCGCCTGCGCCATCCTCGGCTTCGATCCCCTCTACGTCGCCAACGAGGGGAAGTGCCTGGCCTTCGTCGGCCCGGAGAAGGCGAAGGACGTCCTGCAGGCCATGCGCGCCCATCCCCTCGGCACCGGCGCCGTCGCCATCGGCGAGGTGGTGGCCGCCAATCCCGGCCGGGTCGTGCTGGAGAGCCGCATCGGCGGCCGCCGCGTGGTGGACATGCTGAGCGGCGAGCAGCTGCCCAGGATCTGCTAGGAAGGTGCCTGACCCTTCCATTTCCTTTTCGGCGCCTCGGTCATCGCCAGTCTCCGGCGGCCACGAACCCCGCCCAGTAGAAGGGGTGCGTGGACTGTTTGCGCGCCCGCCGCTCGTTCAGGACAGCGAGGCTCGCCGCGCGTACCGAGGCAGCGGTGTCGAGGTGCTCCTTCAGGCGCGCGGTGTAGAGCGCCTTCATCCAGGCCCGCGCCGACTCATCCTCGACGGACCAGAGACTCATGATCAGCGTCCGTGCCCCGGCCACCTGGAAGGCGCGCCGGAGACCGAAAACGCCCTCTCCCGCCTTGATCTCGCCGAGGCCGGTGTCACAGGCGGAGAGGACCGCCCACTCCACGCCGGAAAGATCGAGGGCTGCGATTTCCTCGGCGGTGAGGATTCCGTCGTCTTCGTCGGGGCCGGCGGAGTCGCGGTGATTCGCGCCTGCGAAGGCGAGGCCAGAGAGGAGGAGCGGATTTTCGGCGTGGGTGGGAACCGATGCTGTGATCTGCTCGGCGGCTAGGCCGGTGACGCCACGGGCGATCCCCGTCACGGAGGGGCAATGGGCGCCCAGGAAGAAGCCGTGCGTCGCCAGGTGGAGGGTTCGATGGCCTGCGGCTTCCGTCTTCACGATCGCCTCCGTGGCCACGGGTCCAAACACCGCGCTCACGGGGGAAACAGCCGCCTCCATCGAGGCGTCCCACATGGCAGAGACCTCTCGAACCTCCGCTTCCGTTCCGGGAAGCGGATCGAAGCGTACGGTATCGAACTGCGTGCATCCGGATCGCTGGCCCCGATACGCTGCCGCCGCCATGGCCACGAGAGGGGCGGAAGGTCCGGGCGCAACCCGCAGAGCGGCAAACCCGCTCGTGGCATCGAAATCCGGACCGCCTACCGCGAGGAGCCCACCTTTCGCTCCCCCGGTCCGGTCTGCCGGACGGACGAGATCTCGCTCCGCAGACAGGTAGTGCAGTCGTGGCCCACGTTCGAGGAGATAGCTGGATCGACCGACGGGCAGCGCCGCGAAGTTCACCAGCGCAAGGGCGCCGTCCGGGACCACGAGGACGGTCGTCGCCTTTCCCAGTCGCGGGAGCAAGGGATCCCAGATCACCCGCCGGAGGGACTCCCCCGCGGAACGGTAGGCCTGCACGCTGCCGGGCCGAGCGGCCTCTTGCATCCACCGCCCCACCAGTTCGTCGACGCTCGCTGCGGAGGAGAGCGGCACGGCAACGGGGCCGGCAGAGCCGGGCGCGAGCACGAAGGCCATGTAGGTCGGGAGGCTGTTCTTCCCGGGACTTCCTTCCCGAGAGTAACTTGCATAAGCCACCAGCGCAGTTCCCGAAGGCAAGGACCGGCGCGCGGACAAGAGGTCGAAGGGCAGGGTCCCCGTCCTCATCCCGAACGCCACCCCGCGACGGGCCAGCGCGGCCTCCGCCGCGTCCTTGGAGTCGCTCGCGTCATTCAGGAGCTTGCGGTAGAACTCGACCGGTTGCTGGCCAGGACCGCGGACCAGGAGCGATGCGTACCGCGCATTGGCGCCGCGAGCCTCGGCTTCGAGCTTCGCGGTCTCGGGGTCTCCCGTCGGCCCGCGCCGATGACGGGCGGCCATCTCGTCCAGTACCAGTGCCCGCGAGCGGGCCAAAGCCTCCCACGCCCTGAGGGCAGCATCGGCGTCCTGGCCCTGCACCGCCAGGTCGAGCAGCATGGGCAGAGCCGAGGCGCGCATGGACGCGTAGTTCAATGCTTGCCGCTCGGAGAGCGACTGCGCCGTCAGGATCAGGTGGTCGCGAGAGATGGTCTCGGCGCGCTCCCCGAGCTCTCGTGCACCGGCCACATCTCCCATGTCTCGCCGGATCCGGGCCAGGGTCACCAGGACGGCAGCAACCTGGGGATGTCTGGGGCCCAGTGACGCCTGCGTGGTTTCCAGGGATTGATGCACGAGGGCGGCGGCGGAGACGAGATCTCCCGAGCGCATCTCGAGTTCCCCGAGACGCATGCGGGCGCGCGCGGTGCTCGGGTGATCGGGTCCAAGGTTCTTTTCGGACGTGGCGAGCACCCGCTGGTAGGCCGCGCGGGCGGCGTCGAGGTTCCCGGATTCGCTCTCGAGATCTCCAACCAGCGTGAGCGCATCCATGGTATTCGGCGACTCCGGCCCCAGAGAAGTCTCGAACCGGTGAACGGAATCGCTCGCGAGCTCGAGAGCCGCCGCGCGATCTCCGTCGATCATCCGGAGGTTCGCGGCAGAGAGGAGCATGGACGCCACGATCTGCTGACCTGCGCCAGCGTTCTCCTCCACGAGGGTGCGGATCTCCTCGTAGAACGTCCTGGCACGATCGAAGTCCCCGGTGTCGAGCAGCATGCCCAGGTAGTTGACGACGGCAATCAGATTCTCATGCAGGCGTCCTCTCTCTCGTCTGATGCCGAGCAGCTCCTCCTGGAGGCGGATGGCCTCGGCCGTGTTCCCGGCATCCCACTCGACGCCGATCAGATCATCGGCGTAGCGATAGGAGAACCGACCGGTCGCCTCCGCGTCCTCTCTCCGGAGCCGCAGCAGCGTGGCACGGGCCTCCTCTAGCTCTCCCATCTCCGACAGAACCGTTGCCAGGTCGTGCTCGAACATGGCGATCTTGGATGCGTTGGGTAGAGGCGCGGACCGCAGTAGCGCGATGAGCTTGCCGTAGTAGGGTCGCGAGGCGGCGAGATTCCCCTCGCGGGCGTACATCACCGCCAGATTGAAGAACGAGCCTTCCAGGCTCGGGTGGGACTCCCCGAAGAGCCGCGCACGCGTTTCCATCACCTGATGAAAGGTCGCCTCTCCCTCCCGGAAACGCGTGGCCAGGACCTGGGCCGAGCCAAGGTCGTCCATCGCGGTCAACGTGTCCGGATGCTCCGGCCCGAGCCTGCTGCGCAGCAGCTCCGCGCGCCGTTCGGCGAAAGGGATCGCCAGATCGGCGCGTCCCGCACGCTGACAGAACCTCACGGCCACGTTGAGCGCCGCCGCCGCGGCCTCTTCATCGCCATCGAACACGCGACCCCGGATGGCCAGGGCGCGCTCGATCATGGGGAGGCCTTTCTCGATCCGATCGTCCGCGGGCAGGGCGTTGGCCATGGCCTCGAGGCTGAATGCGACCAGGAGGTGATCGGGACCGAGCTCTGCTTGGGCGGTATCCAGCGCCTCCTTGAGCAGCGCGCGCGATGTCTCCGGCGGGTTTGGCGGCCTGG
This sequence comes from Candidatus Polarisedimenticolaceae bacterium, assembly GCA_036274395.1. Lineage (GTDB taxonomy): Bacteria > Acidobacteriota > Polarisedimenticolia > Polarisedimenticolales > DASUFT01 > DASUFT01. Next base: position 21,753 of record DASUFT010000122.1, read on the forward strand.
CGCGACCGAGGAGCGCGCGCACGCGGCAGGCAGCACGTCCATTCGTCCTCGCCCGCATCTCCACCTGCTCCCAGTAAGCTCGATCGGCCTCGCCCTGCCTGGCGGCATCGACAGATTCGTCGTTGCCCTCCATGGCGGAGATCTGGAACGAAGCACCACAAAAGGCCACGGAAGAAGGTCTGACTTCGATGTCATAGACGTCCGCGCTGGCGGTGAACCACACGCGCTCGTTCGACCCCATCGAGAGCAAGGGCCGAAGGGGCACGGTGACGGCGGCACCTCCTTCCGCCCCGGTCCGAACCGTCACTTGCGGTGCGAAGTCCAGCGACGACACGTCGATGGTCACGTCCCCGCTGCGCGAAACCCTCAAGCGGAAGGTCTGACCTCCTCGCTGAAGGTCTTCCATGGGCACCGTAGCGGCGCGGGTCTGTCCCAGAGACAGCGGGACAGGTTCAGACGGGCGCCCGTCCGCGACGGTCGCGGCGAGAAAGCCGGCAGCGATGAGGAGAAGACCTGGCCAGGTCGTGCGCATGGCTACCTCGGATTGTCGAGATCGAGCCTCCGGATCCAGGGGCCCCTGGCATTGTCGGCGCTGGTTTCCAGCTTCTTTGCAAGCTCGAAGAGATGCCGGTTCGGCGTCGCGGTGAGCGGAGCCGGACCCGTGACCAGGCCCGTGATCCCGCGCAGGCGATCCTTGGCCTGCGTGTCCAGGAGCGCGTACGCAGGCGCGCCTTTCTCCGTGGGACGCGTCAGACCGGCAGTCTCTCGTTCCAGCTCGGCGAGCCGCTCGGGGCTGGCCACCACCAGGAAATGCTCGCGGCCGCCGGCGCTCGTCACCTGCCAGTACTTGGTTTCACCATCCAGCGTCCCGGGAAGACGCGTCTCGCCGGGAGGAAGGGGATTGACGAGGTCGCCCCCGGAGAGCGGGAAGAGAAGGGCGGACACCCCCTGCTCGTCCTCGTTGACGACATAGACCCAGAGAGGGCGCGACGCTTTCATGTGCAGGGAAACCACGTCCCCCACGTGAATGCGTTCCCCTTGGCTCAGCGGCTCGGGTACGGTGCTGCCCCGCAGGAAGGTGGCTTCCACCGTGTAGGCATCGGGAAGGGGCGAGCGTGCTGGCGCCGCGGGGGCGAGGGGCGGTGCGCCGGCGGTCTGCCCGGGCTGCGCGGGAGAAGCGGCTGCGGGCGACGGAGGAGGCGCAGCAGGGCGGCGGAGGAAACGAGCGCCGATGGCCAGCGAGAGGAGCGCGGCCACGGCGAGCACGGGAACGATCGTCCCGGGTCGCCAGGAGCGCGGCGCAGGGGCGGGCTGGCTCTCCACGCCGAGCGCCGCCGCCAGCGCCTGCTCCATGGAAGCCGCGCTCTCGAAGCGCGCCGCGGGGTCGCGGGACATCGCCTTCTCCACCACACGCACGAAGGCGGGGGGCAGCTCCGGACGCAGGGCGGCGAGCGCCTGTGGAGTGCCCCGGCGGTGGGCCTCGCGCAGCTCGTCCACCGTGCTCGCGACGTGGGGGAACGTCCCGGTGACGAGATGGAACAGAAGCACGCCCAGGCCGTGGATGTCGCCGCGGTGATCGGGAGGGCTCCCCTCGAACGCCTCGGGGGGCATGTAGAGGGGCGTGCCGGAGATGGCACTCCCGACGGGAGCGCTGCTACGCAGGTCCGTTCCCGCGCTGAAGTCCATGAGGACGATGCGACCACCGCGCTCGCGCATCACGTTCTGCGCCTTGACGTCGCGGTGGACGAGCCCGGCGGCGTGCACCGCGGCCAGCGCCCGGCAGAGGTCGAGTCCGATCAGCCCTGCCTCGCGCGGCCCCAGCGTCCCGCCCTCGTGCAGCAGGTCGGAGAGCGGCTGCCCCTCGATCCTCTCCATCCAGAGGCCGACCTGGCCGTCGTGAACCTCCGCCCCGTACACCGTCACCACGTTCGGATGGCGGAGCCGCGCCAGGAGGCGCCCTTCCTCGATGACGGCATCGGCCACGGCGGCGTCTGCGCCGGCCTCGACATGCAGGAGCTTGAGGGCGACCTGTCGGTCGAGACGGGGATCGCGTGCCAGCAGCACCTCCCCGAAGGCTCCCCGGCCGATGGTCCTCAGGATCTCCAGTGAGCCCCAGCGGCGGACCGCGGCCAACCGCGCTGGATGCTGAGCGCGATGTGCCTGCACGATCTGCTCCACTCGCCGCAGCTCGTGCAGCTCCCTTTGCTCGGACCCGGTGCGCCCGGCGCTCGCCTCGTCCCAGTTCACCGCCACCCCATCCGAGATCGCACGCGCAACCTCCAGGAGCCGTGCGTCCTCACCGCTCATGACCCATCTCCTTGGCGAGGCGCATCAGCGCACGGCTCACCGCCATCTGGGCCGCGGCCTCGGACGGCTTCCCCAGCGAGGCGGCCACTTCCCGGTACGACAGCCCCAGCTCCACGCGAGCCACGATCGCTTCCCGATCCTCGGCCCTCAGGCGAGCAAGCGCTCCCTCGTAGCGCTCCAGCGTCTCGCGGCCCACGGCTTCCTCGAGGGGAGAGGGATTGGAGGCGAGCTCGGTCTCGTCCAGCGGGGAACGGTGCGGGCGGCGGTGCACGCGCCGCACCTCGTCCTGGATGCGGTTGTAGACCGCCTGTCTGAGATAGGCCTGCAGCGCGCCCTCCCGCCGCGGCTCGAAATGGCCGATCGCCTGGAGGGTGTTGAACACGGTCTCCTGGACCAGATCGTCGGTGCTCAGCAGGTCACGCGCCCATCGTGGCAGGCGCCCGCTGGCCCAGCGGGTGATGGCGGGAAGATGGATCGCGCAGAGACGCTCGAGCGCGCCGCGGTCGCCCGCGCGCACCCGGTCGAGCAGCTCGAGCGAGGTCTCGACCCCGTCCAGAGGGTCGGATGCCCCCACGGTCGCCTCCGCGTTTCTGCGCAGCGACGCGAGCATAGACGCGGTCAGCCTGTTCCCTGCCGGCGAATTCATGGAGGCGCCCCGTCTTCCCTAAACGACGGCGCTTCCCGAACCCAACAGCCGGGGACTCCCCTCGCATGGTGGAGGAAATCACTCCACAAAGCGGAGCGGACCAGGGGGGTCACCTCAAGAACGCGAGCACCCTCAGGCCGGACGCTCCGTCGCGCGCGTCCCGGGCGAGCCGGAAGCCGAGGTGCTCGTAGAAGGCCCGGTTCGCAGGCTTCACGGTCTCCAGGTAGCAGGGGACCCGGTCCGCCTCCGCCAGGGCCAGTCCCGGGCGCACCAGTGCGCTCCCGATCCCGCGGCGCCGGCGGTCCGCGCGCACGCCGAGCACCATGAGGTACCAGAAAGAGGTGCCGGCGACCTCGGTACGGATGCGCGCGAGCCACTGCGCGATGCGCAGGGAGCGTGAGGTGGCCTCCGGTCCCAGTCTCTGCGTCAGCTCCGCGAAATCGGCGGCGGCCGGATGGTCGGGGCCGGGTTCCGTCTCGCCGGGCCGGAGCCAGAGCGATACACCCAGGCGCTCTCCCCGTGTGGTCAGGGCGAGCCCGCTGGCGCGCGCGTAGCGCACGTAGGCCTGGAACTGCGCCCGGGCGATCTCGCGCCGCGCACGTGGATCGGGAATGGCGTAGGACTGGAAGGGATCGTCCTGGAACGCGCCGGCAAGCACCTCGGCGCAGGGCACGACGTCGTGCTCTCCGATCTTCTCCACCTCGGGCCCGCCCGAGGCAGACACGCTAGCGCTCGACGGGCTTCCCCGTGCCCTCTTCACCCGGCGCCGCCGTCCAGTCCTGCATGGACAGCCAGGCGCGCAGCTCCGCCAGCTCCTCCGGCGAGAGCTTGCGGAGCATCTCCTCGAGGCGCTCCAGTGGCGTCATTCCCTCCACCTCCGGCACCAGTCTAGGGGAAGAGAGCGGGGAGGGCGTGGCCTACAAGCCGAGGAACACGATGGCCAGCCCCGAGGCAGCGATCACCCCGCCGGCCATGGCGTGGGACCAGCGCTCCATGCGGCCGAGGGGTGCGCGCAGAAGGCCGCTCTGCAGGGCGAGCACCGTTCCCACCATGCAGGCCACCGTGAGCACCGTGAACAGCAGCGCCAGGCCGGCCGCCAGCTCCCAGCGGCCGCGGGAGGCGGGCATCACGAAGAGCGGGATCAGGGGCTCGCAGGGACCGAGCACGAAGAGGGCGAACAGGGCCCAGAAGTTCATGATGGAGCGCACGCGCCTGGGATCGGACCCGTGCGCGTGCACGTGGTCGTGGTCGCCGTGCCGGTGCACGTGCACGAAACCGTGGCTGTGGGGGACGAGCCCCTCTTTCTCGCGGATCGCCTTCCGGAGGCCCCAGAGGCCGTAGGCCACGCCCAGGCCGACGAGGCCCCAGGCCGCCCAGTCGCCCCGCGCCGCCTCCCAGCCCTGCACCTGGTGGACGGCCATGCCGGCCAGCACGCCGACGGCGCCCAGCACCAGGGAGGAGGCCACGTGACCGAGGCCGCAGACCGCCGTCACCCAGGCAGTCCTGGTGCGGCTCCACTTGCCGGCGTGCGCCATCATCACGAAGGGCAGGTAGTGGTCGGGCCCGAGCAGCGTATGCGTGATCGCGATGGCCGCGGTCCCGGCGAGCAGGTTCAGGGAGAAGCCGTCCAGCGTCATCCGGCGATCTCCGCCGGTTTCTCCCACCAGGGAGCGGCCGGGAGGGCTCCCGGCCTCGGTGCGGCGGGGACCCCCAACCGCTCCAGCTCGCGCAGGACCTCGTCGACGACGGCCGGGATCGCCGCCCGGACTTCCTGGGACAGCCCCACGCCCATGGCGGTGGCCTTGGGGATCACGCCCACCAGCAGCACGCGCCTGGGAACCATCCCACGGAACGTGCAGGAGAGGAGCACGTCCTTCACCGCCGGGTCGTGCGGGGTCAGGCGCGGCTGGGGCGCGTGCTTCAGGATCTGGTCTTCCGGGTACAGACGGAGGGCTCCCGGTGCGCCGTCCGAGCGGACGGTGTCCACCAGGATCAGGGAGTCCGCCTCCATGACGAAGGGGGCCAGATCGAGCCCGGGAGTCCCGGCATCCAGCACCCGCACGTTCTCCTCGAAGCGGTACCCGGCGAGGAGCGCCTCGATCACGTGCGGCCCCAGGGCGTCGTCGCCCATGAGCACGTTGCCGATCCCCAGCACCACCACCCGCTCCGTCATCGGCTGCTCCCCGTCATCGAGCGGAAAAAGAAGCAAAGGCCGGGCCCAGGGGGGTACGAGGGCCCGGCCTTTGCCGTGCAGGAGTCTAGAGCACCTTCACCCGCGCGATCTCCTTCCCCTCGGGGTCGAGGGTGTGGATGGCGCAGGCCAGGCAGGGATCGAACGAGTGCACCGTGCGCAGCACCTCCAGGGGCCGCTCCGGGTCGGCGATGGGGTTGTTCAGGAGCGAGGCCTCGTAGGGCCCGGGCTGCTGCTTCTCGTCGCGCGGGCTCGCGTTCCAGGTGGTGGGCACCACCGCCTGGTAGTTGGCGATCTTCCCGTCCCGGATCACCGACCAGTGCGAGAGCAGGCCGCGCGGCGCCTCGTGCACTCCCACGCCCTGGACCTCGCCCTTGGGGAAGTTCGGCGGGTTGAAGATGTCGGTGTCGCCCTTGGCGATGTTCTCCACCAGGAGCTGCCAGTGCTTCTGCGCCACGTCCGCGATCATGGCGGTGCGGATGGCGCGGGCAAGATGGCGCCCCAGCGTGGAGTGCAGCACCGCCGGCGAGAGCTTGGTGCCGGCCAGGGTGGAGGTCGTGTCCAGGGCGACGCCCGCCCACTTGCGGGTCAGCTCGTGTCCCGTGGCGTAGCCCACCAGCACCTGGGCCAGGGGGCCCACCTGCATGGGCTTCCCCTGGAAGCGGGGCGCCTTCACCCAGCTGTACTTCCCGTCCTTGTCGAAGTCGGTGTAGTTCGGGAGCGTCTCCCCGTTCCAGGGGTGGAGGCTGCCGTTCCCCTCGTACCAGGCGTGGGAGGTGTTCTCGGTGACGCCCTCGGTGAAGTAGGGATCGTCGAAGGTCTTGAAGGCCTTCACGGTGGAGAGGTCGCCGCCGAAGATGGTGCCCCCGGGGAGGTCGAACGACGTGTAGGTGTTGTCCAGCGGCAGGTCGGGGGAGGCCAGGTAGTTGGTGACGCCCGCCCCGTAGGGGAGCCAGTCCGCGTACATGGCGCCCACCGCGCAGACGTCCGGCAGATAGACCTGCTGGATGAACTGCACGACGCCGTCCAGCAGCTCCTTGACCCGGTAGAGCGAGGCCATGTTCAGGGTGGAGGAGCTGTCGAGGTTGATGGCGTTGGCCACGCCGCCCACGGCCAGGTTCTGGATGTTGGGCGTCTTGCTGCCCAGGATGGCCACCACTTTGTTCACCTCCCGCTGCTGGTCCAGGGCCTGGAGGTAGTGCGCGGTGGCCAGGAGGTTCACCTCCGGCGAGAGCTTCATCGCCGGGTGTCCCCAGTAGCCGTTGGTGAAGATGCCGAGCTGGCCGCCGGCCACGAAGCTCTGCAGCTTGTCCTTGACCGCCTGGAGCTGGAGCCGGTCGTTCCCCGGCCAGTTGGAGAGCCCCTCCGCCAGCTTCGCCGCCTTGGCGGGGTCGGCCTTGAGGGCCGAGACCACGTCCACCCAGTCCAGGGCGGAGAGGTGATAGAAGTGCACCATGTGGTCGTGCATGGCGTGCGCGGCCAGGATCAGGTTGCGGATGTAGACCGCGTTGTTCGGGATCTGCAGCTTGAGCGCGTTCTCCACCGAGCGCACCGAGGCCATGGCGTGCACGGTCGTGCACACCCCGCAGAAGCGCTGGGTGAAGAGCCAGGCGTCCCGGGGGTCGCGGCCGAGGAGGATGTTCTCGATGCCGCGCCACATCTGACCGGAGGCCCAGGCCTGCTGCACCTTGCCGTTGTCGACCTCGACGTCGATGCGCAGGTGGCCCTCGATCCGTGTGATGGGGTCGATGACGATGTGCTGGCTCATATCGGGATCCTCACGTCCGCGGTGCGGTCGCGTGCGCGCCGCCCAGAATGGGGAAGCGTTTGACGGCGGCGAGGTAGATCAGGAACTCCGCCGCCACGAAGCCGAGCGTGATGAGCAGCTCGGGGACCGCCGGGAAGTAGGACCAGCCATTCCCCGGATTGAAGGCCACCAGGAACGTGTCGAACCGGTACAGGGCACCGGCCAGCATGAGGAGGAGCCCCATGCGCATCAGGCGCCCCAGGTCCACCTTGAGGGGCGCCTTGAGGATGAGCACCAGCGCCGTCACGAAGAGCGCGATCTCCAGCCAGAAGAAGAAGGCCAGCCTGGTGCTGAAGATGCGGCCGAGCTGCCCGCGCCAGAGCAGGTCGCCGAAGCGCAGCGCCAGGAAGGTCAGGATCAGGGGCACCATGGCGCGCGAGAGCTGGCGCAGCATGGGCTCCTCTCCCTTCCGGCCGAAGACCGAAGCGGAGAGGCAGGACTCGAAGACCACGATGGCGTAGCCCATGGCGATGCAGGAGATCAGGAAGAGCAGGGGCAGGAACGGAGTCAGCCAGATGGGGTCCAGCTTGTGGCCGGCCACCAGCATGAGCGAGCCCAGGGACGACTGGTGCATCGTGGGGAGCAGGACGCCCAGGGCCAGGATGAAGACCAGCGCCTTGTCCAGGAACTTGCCCACCTTGGCCGCCAGGCCGCGCAGCCAGGGGAGCTTCACGTCCTTCTCCACCTTCTCGCAGATGGCGGGCATGAGCTCGATCCAGAGCACGGCCACGTAGGACATGATGCAGACCGCCACCTCGAGCAGGACCGAGTCCACGTTCCACTGCCCCCAGAACAGGGGCACCTTCCAGAAGTTCCAGGGCCGGCCGGTGTCCACGACCAGGGAGACGCCCGCCATCGTGTAGCCGAGGGCGGAGGTCAGCACGGCGGGGCGCACCAGCGGGTGGTACTTCCCCTTGTTCATGATGTAGACCAGGATGGCCATGGCGTAGCCGCCCGTGGCCAGGGCCGTGCCGGTGACCACGTCGAAGGCGATCCAGATCCCCCAGGGGTAGCCGTCGTTGAGGGCGGTGGTGTTGCCGAGGCCGGTGGCGAAGCGCCACACGATGAGGATGAAGGCCAGGCCTAGCACCCCGAGGAGCCCGGCGTAGGGCTTGGTCAGGAGGCGTCCTCCCAGCGGAGCGGGTGCGACGTGCTCGGTCATGGACGCTCCTCCTGGGTTCCCGTCGCCTCTTCCTTGCGACGATTGCGCCAGATCACGCTCCCCAGCACGGCGTAGAGGGCGACCGGGGCGATGAACCCCTTGTAGACCCCGTGCTGGACGGTGCGCGCCAGGTCGGGCGCGGGCTCGTCCCCGATGTCCGGCAGGCCCAGCTTGGCGAAGTCCACGTGGGAGAGGACCAGGCACTGGGTGCCGCCCCCGTCCGTCTCCCCGTAGATCTTGGGGACGTATTTCGTGGGCTCGGCGGCCATGCGCGCCTTCGCCTCCTGCAGCAGGTCGTCGCGCTTGCCGAACACCACGGCGCCCCGGGGGCAGACCTCGGCGCAGGCGGGGCCCTTCCCCTCGGCGAAGCGGTGCCGGCACAGCTCGCACTTGACGATGCGCGGGTTCAGGGCGTGCCACTCGGTCTTGGGGATGTTGAAGGGGCAGGCCACCTGGCAATAGCGGCAGCCCACGCACCTGCTGCCGTCCCAGGTGACGATGCCGTATTCCCTCTTCTGGAAAGCCCCCAGCATGCAGGCGGAGGCGCAGGCGGGGTCGATGCACTGCAGGCACTGCGCCTTGTAGAACGAGCTCTCGTTCTCGCCCTTGTAGAGCTTGATCACGGTCTTGGTGGTCCCGGACAGGTCCAGCGGCGCGTCGTGGAGGCCGCCGGGGATGCCGTTGTCCTCGGCGGGCAGCTCGTTCTCGCGCTTGCAGGCGGCCACGCAGGCCTTGCAGCCGATGCAGCGGGTGGTGTCGTAGAGCAGCCCCTTCATCTCTTCCGGGGGCGTGTGCACCACGCGGGCCTCGGCGCGGGAGCCGGCGGGGAGCGCCGCCACGGCACCGGCCGTCGCGAGTCCCCTCAGCAAGGTTCGCCGGTCCATGGGCTACTCCTTCTCCGCTTCCTGGGTGAGCTTCTTGCTGGCCGCGAAGGCGGCGCCCAGCAGCGCGCCGCCCACCACGCCCGCAACTCCCGTGGCCGTCGCCGAGACGCCGCCGTGCTCCGGCTTGATCGGCGGGTAGGTGTCGGGGGGCGTGGCGCGCTCGATGGGCACCGTGGCATGGATCGGCATGCCGAAGCCGATCCCCTGCTCGGTGCAGCCCACGCAGGGATGGCCGACCCCGATGGGCCAGGCATCCACGTCGCCGAAGCGCTGCAGCGAGCAGTTGGCGTGGGTGGAGGGGCCCTTGCAGCCGAGCTTGTACAGGCAATAGCCGTTGCGGTGGCCGTCGTCCCCGAACTGCTGGGCGAAGCGGCCCGCATCGAAGTGCGGCCGGCGCGGGCAGTCCTCGTGGATCGTCCGGCCGTAGGCGAAGAGCGGGCGTCCCTTGTCGTCGAGGGCGGGCAGCGTGCCCAGGGTCGCGAACTGCAGGGCCACGCCCAGGAAGTTGTAGGGGTTGCTCGGGCAGCCGGGAAGCGTGACCACCGTCTTCCCCTTCAGGATCTCCGGCGCACCCACGGCACCGGTGGGATTCGGTGCGGCGGAGGGAATCCCGCCCCAGGAAGCGCAGGAGCCGATGGCGATGACGGCGCCGGCCTTGTTCCCCACCTCCTCCAGGATGTCCACGGCGGTGCGGCCGCCGACCTTGCAGTAGATGCCCTTGTCCTTGGTGGGGATCGCGCCCTCCACCACGCAGATGTACTTGCCCTCGTTCGCCTTCATCGAGGCGTGCAGGGCCTCCTCCGCCTGCTTGCCCGCTCCCACGAACAGCGTCTCGTGGTAGTCCAGCGAGACGAGGTCGAGGATCAGGCTCGACAGCGCGGGGTGCGACGTCCGCAGGAGCGACTCGGTGCAGCCGGTGCACTCCTGGAAGTGCAGCCAGATCACCGAGGGCTTGACGCCCTTGGCCGCCGCCGCGGCCATCTGGGCGGCCACCGACCCGGACAGCCCGACCGAGGCTGCCGCGATCGTGACCAGTTTGACGAAGTCACGCCGGTCGATCTCCGTGTCGCGGCGGGGCGTCAGGCCCCGGGTACCGCTCGGCCAGGCTTCCATGTCCTACCTCCGGTCCTCCCGACTCCGTCGGGCGGAAGCGCCGTCATGGCTCCGCGGGCGCGCGGAGCGTGGGGGGGCCGGATTTGCAAGAAAAGAACCGTGGACAACGTTTTTTGCGGTTGACGAGGGGGTCAAGGCGGACCGATTTCGTCCACGCGTGGCCGGTGGTGCGCTTTGCTCGATTGCATCCAGAGCGCATGGCACGGTGGCGTGCCGGCATGCGCAGCGGGACCGGCAAAAGTTGCCGCCGCTTCCCCTGGTGTTGCGGTTTGCGGCAACTTTTGCGGTTCGCGCCGACGAGTCTCGCTACGCTCCGGCGTGGATGGCGTCGAGGATCGCGGCGGCGGAACCTACTCCGGCGTCCAGGCCGGCAGACGGCCGGGGGTCCAGGGCGCGCCGGCGGCGTCGGCTTCGTCCTCGAGGCGGCGCAGGTCCTCCATCGCGCCGCGCAGCTTCTCCAGCACCGGCCCGAAGGCCGTGGCCGCGGCGCGGTAGGCGTCCCGGTGCGTCTGGGTGGGACCGCCGGTGGTCGACCAGTGCCCGCCCACGACACCCTGGACCCGCTCCACGATCGACGGCGGATCCGGCTCCTGGTACTTGCGCACCACGGGGTCGCCGTTGAGGGCCACGTTGATGTCCTTCAGCCGGTCCCGCAGGGCACGCGCGTCCGCGCCCAGGCGATCGGCGGCGCCGGGCGTGTCGAGGAGCGCGCGCTGGAGGAAGTCGAGGCGTCGCTGGGCCTCCTCCACCGCGGACGACGCGCCCAGCACGGCGCGCTGCAACCGGCCGGTCTTCTCCTGGAAGGCGAGCACCTCCGCCCGGGAGGAGGCCGGGATGGAGGCCGCATAGAGCGGCACGGTCTCGAAGCTCTGCTCCTGCCCGATGGGGGTCAGCGAACCCGCCACCCGCTTGGCAAACGTCACGCGGTAGCGGCCGGGCGCGGCCAGCGGACCCTGCGCCGGCTCCGAGAAGGGGTCTTCCTCGGGAGGCTCCAGGCTCGTGGGGTTGGCCGGCGGGTAGCGCAGGTCCCACGCCACCCGGTGGAACCCGGCGGTCACCGGTCCGGTGAGACGCCGCACCACGTTGCCGTCGGCGTCGAGCACGGTGAGCACCACCGCCGGCGCCTCCTCGCGCGCCTCGGCGCGCAGCGCATCCCAGGAAGGGACCTCCACCTCCTTCTTGTCCTCGACCGCCTTCTTCTCCGCGTCCCGGCGGGCCGCCTGCTTCGTCTTGATCTCGTCCGCCAGGTAGTACGTGAACACGGCGCCGAAAGGGGGATTGGCAGCGCTGTAGAAGGCCTCTCCCTGGAAGGACTTCCCGCGCAGCCCGAGCGGCGTGGCGGGGACGTACATCCACGCCGCACGCACCGGGAACAGCGTGGCCTCGCCCGTGAGCACGGCGTCATTGCTCGCGCGCAGCGGCGTGAGCTCGTCGAGCACGAACATGCCCCGGCCGAACGTCCCCACGACCAGGGCGTCCTCCCGGTCCTGGATGACCAGATCGCGCACGGCGATGGTGGGGACGTTCCCCTCCAGACGGATCCACCGCTTGCCCCGGTCCGGGCTGAAGTAGACCCCGAACTCGGTTCCGCAGTAGAGCAGCTCCGGCTTCTTCGGATCTTCCAGGATGGCGTACACCGAGCCGCGCTCGGGAAGGTCCCCGGCCACGGAGCGCCAGCTCTTCCCGAGATCGTCGCTGGTGAGGAGATACGGCTTCAGGTCCCCGGTCTTGTGATTGTCGAAGGCCGCGTAGACGCGCGACCGGTCGTGACGCGAGGGGGTGACCCGCGACACGTAGGTGCGGTCGGGAACACCCGGGAAGCTCTCCACCTTCCGCCAGGTGGCGCCGCCGTCCTCGGTGATCTGCACCAGGCCGTCGTCGGTTCCGGCCAGCAGCAGCCCCTCCTTCAGCGGCGACTCGGCCAGGGCCACGATGTTCCCGTAAAACGAGGTCGAGGTGTTCCTCGCCACCGCGTCCACGCTCCACACCCGCCCCATGACGGGGAGACGGCTGCGGTCGATCTGCCGCGTGAGATCCGGACTGACCGCCCGCCAGGAGCCTCCACGGTCGTCCGACCGGAAGATGCGGTTGGCCCCGAAGTAGAGCCGGGTGTGGAGGTGCGGTGAGATCAGGAGCGGGGAATCCCAGTTCCAGCGCAGCGCCGGCTCGCCCGGGCCCGGCTGAGGCTGGATGTCCAGGATCTCGCCGGACTGCCGGTCGTGCCGGACGAGGACGCCGTACTGAGCCTGGGAGTAGACCGTGTTCGGGTCCTCCGGATCCACCTGGGACTGGAAGCCGTCGCCGCCCACGGTCACGAACCAGTCCGCGTTGACGATGCCATGCGCCGTGGGGGTGCGCACGGGACCGCCGAGCGTGAAGTTGTCCTGGGTGCCGCCGTACACGTGGTAGAACGGCTCCGCCCGGTCCACGGCGATCTTGTAGAACTGGGTGATGGGGAGATTGGCGAAGAAGGCCCAGGTCTGGCCGCGGTCCCAGGTCTCGTACAGCCCGCCGTCGCACCCCACCAGCAGGTGCTGGTGGTCCTCGGGATCGATCCAGAGCGCGTGGTTGTCCACGTGCTTGTCCTTCTCACCCAGCTTGTGGAAGCTCTTGCCCGCGTCCTCGCTGACCTGGAGGTAGGTGTCCATGGAGAAGATGCGCTCGGGATCGCCGGGATCGACGAAGATCTCCTGGTAGTACTGGCCGGAGCCCGAGACGTAGTCGCCGCGCTTCTCCCAGTTCTCGCCGCCGTCCGTGGAGCGGAAGAAGCCGCCCGCCTTCCCGGCCGCCTCCACCACCGCGTAGACGAGCCCGCGCCGGGTGGGGGAGGCGGCCAGCCCGACGCGGCCCAGGTCGGCGGTGGGCAGACCCGCGCTCACCTTGCGCCAGGTCTTCCCCGCGTCGGTGGACTTGTGGATGCCCGCCTCCGGGCCCCCGTTGATCAGCGTCCAGACGTGCCTGCGCCGCTGGTAGGCGGTGGCCCACAGCGTGTCGGGGTCGAAGGGATCGATCAGGACCTCGGAGACGCCGGTGTCGGGAGAGATGGTGAGGACCGGCGTCCACGTCTGTCCCCCGTCCGTGGTCTTGTAGAGGCCGCGGTCCCCGCCGGAGGACCACAGGGGGCCGAAGGCCGCCACGTACACGACGTCGGAGTCGCGCGGATCGATGGCGATGCGCCCGATGTGCATCGACTCCTTCAGCCCCAGGTTCTTCCAGGTCTTGCCTCCGTCCACGGACTTGTAGACGCCGTCGCCGTACGAGACGCTGCGCTGGCTGTTGTTCTCCCCGCTTCCCACCCAGACCACGCGCGGGTCCTTGGGATCGAGGGCCAGACAGCCGATGGAGAACGACCCTTCCTTGTCGAAGAGAGGTGCCCAGGTCGCGCCTGCGTTCTCGGTCTTCCAGACCCCGCCCGAGGCCGCGGCCACGTACCAGGTGGCACGGTGCGTGGGATCGACGGCGAGATCCACGATCCGCCCTGACGTCACGGCGGGGCCGATCTCGCGCAGGGTGAG